>JABUFA010000015.1 GCA_013314755.1 Chthonomonadia bacterium | reverse complement strand
GCCATGCCATTCAGGAGCCGGTCAACGCCATCGTGGAGGCGGTGAAAATCACGCTGGAGATGACCCCGCCCGAGCTCGCCGCCGATATTATCAACCGGGGAATCATGCTGGCGGGCGGCGGCGCTCTACTGCGCGGACTGGACTGCCTCATCTCCAAAGAGACGGGCATGCCCGTGCACGTGGCGCCCGACCCGCTCAGCTGCGTGGTGATTGGCACGGGGCGTGTGCTGGAGGAGATTGAGACCAACCCCAGCCTGCGCAAGGTGCTGATTGGCACGAACCGTTCGTATTGACGCGGGAGACCTGATGACTTCCGGCGAATAAAGTGCCACTATCCCTGCAGGAGGAAAGGCAAAGGACATGCTCCAGCCCGGCACGCGCGTGCGCCTTGTACCAGAGGACCAGATTGCCGAAGTGTACCGCTTCGAACCGCTGGGAACAAGATATGCGGTCGGATTGATTCTGGAATCGACCCAGCAGGCGGTTCAGTTCGTGCTGGGCGAGGAGGAACTGAAAACCCGCCTTCAGGTGCTTCCCTCCCTGCGGGAGAGCTTCCTGCAGGGGGCCGAGGTGCTTCCGGGCGAGCAATGTGTGCCCTTCGTAGAGGCGCTGCGGATGCGCTTAGCGCACGCCTATGACCCCCATTATGCGGTCAGCGTCACGCAGGTGGACCTCCTGCCGCACCAGGTGGATGCGGTGTATCGCCATATCCTGCCCCAGCCGCAGGTGCGCTTCCTGCTGGCGGACGACCCCGGTCTGGGCAAGACCATCATGGCAGGGCTGGTGCTGAAGGAGCTGAAGGCGCGGGGGCTGGTGCAGACCGTGCTGATTATCGTTCCCGCGCACCTGCGCGACCAGTGGCAGCGGGAGATGTGGGAATGGTTCCGCGAGGACTTCACCCCCCTGCACCGAGAGGTCATGCAGAACCTGTTCGCGCAGGACTTTTTCCAGCGCAATCCGCAACTGCTCACCTCGATGGACTTTGCCCGGCAGGAACCGGTGCGCGACCTGCTGGCACAGCACCACTGGGACCTTGTCATCGTAGACGAGGCGCACAAGTTCTCCGCCTCCCGATACGGGCGCAAAGTGGTCAAAACCAAACGATACCAGCTGGGCGAGGCGCTGTCGCGAAACGCCTCGCATCTGCTACTGCTCACTGCCACGCCCCACCGCGGGGACGATGAGTCCTACTTCCTCCTGCTTGACCTGCTTCAGCCCCGTCTCTTCGCGCGGGCGGAGGACGCCAAAGCGGCGGCCCGAGCAGGGCAACTGCCCTTTGTGCTCCGACGCTCCAAAGAGCAGGTCACCGATATGGAAGGCAAACCGCTGTTCCGCAAGCGAGAGGTCAACACCCTTTCGGTACGGCTGACCGAAGCGGAAAAGCGACTGTATGACGCCGTGACCGCCTATGTGCAACGCTGGTATGGGCTGGTGTCGGGGCGCACCGACCGCCGCAGTCGCAACGTGGCGCTGGCGCTGACCGTGCTACAGCGTCGCCTGTCGTCCAGCCTGTTCGCCGTGCGCGAGTCTCTGCGACGCCGCCGCGCCAAACTGCAAAACCTCCTGCAGGAATGGGAACGCCGCATGGACGAGGACACAGACCTGCGCACGCTGGACGAAGACGACCTGCTGGACCTGGAAGACGAAACCTCAAGCGAATGGGAAGCGTTCCAGCAGAAACTGGAAGGGCTGACCGCCGCGCAGACACCAGACGACCTGCGCCGCGAAATCGCCGAACTCGAAGACCTCATCCGGCTGGCGCAGGAGGCAGAGCAGGCAGGCGAAGAGGCGAAGGTGAACGAGCTGCGGCGCGTGGTGGAGGAACGCCTGCGCCACTACCCCGACGAAAAGCTCATCGTCTTTACCGAGTTCAAGGACACGCTGTTCGCCCTGCAACGCAAGCTGGAGACCGAATGGGGCTTCCCCGTTACGGTCATCCATGGCGAGATGGGCATCAAGGAGCGTATCGAGCAGGAACGGCTCTTCCGCACGCACACGCAGGTGCTGGTGGCAACCGACGCCGCCGGCGAGGGACTGAACCTGCAGTTCGCCCGCCTGATGGTCAACTTCGACCTGCCCTGGAACCCCAACCGTCTGGAACAGCGCATGGGGCGCATCCATCGCTACGGGCAAAAGCGCGATTGCTATGTGTTCAACATGCTCCATCCCGAAACGCGCGAGGGCGAGGTGCTACAACGCCTGATGGAGAAGCTGGAACGAATGCGCGAACGGCTGGGCGACAGCGTGTACGACGTGGTCGGCTTCCTGCTGGAAGATGTGCGACTGGAAGAGCTCATCATGCAGGCAATCGTGAGCGGGGACACCGCCTCGGTGGAACTGCGCCTCGAGCAGGACATGGAGCAACGCCTGAAGGAGTACGAGCGCGCCCTCCGGGAAAGCGCCCTGGCAGGACACCACATTGACCTTTCCGCCGTGCTTGCCGATTCGCGCGACTCGCGCCAGCGGCGACTGGTGCCCTGGGACGTGGAGCGGTTCACGCGAACGGTGGCGCCGCTTCTGGGCGGGGAGTGCCAGCCCGACGCCCGCAAAGAGGGAGTGTTCCGCCTGCGACTGCCCCGAACCTTCCTGCGCCAGCACCGGCTGGAAGCCGAAGCCTACGTGCACGGCGTATCCATCGCCTTCTCCAGGAACACTGCACGCGAGGCAGGCGCCGAGTTCTTTGCGCCCGGACATCCCGTATTCGAAGCGCTGTGCGACCACTTCCTGCAAAAGTCGCGCCCGGTCAAGACGGTCATGGTTGCCCCACATGGCGAACAGGGCGTGCTGTGGCTGTTCCGGGCGGGCGTGCAGGACGGTCTGCAAAGACCTGTACTCCAGCGGCTGATTGCCCTCTTCTGGGATGCGTCCACCGGCGAGGTGCGCGAGGTGGACCCACGCATGTTGTGGGATATGAAGCCCGCTCCGCTCCAGACAACCCCGCCCCCGCAACTGCTGGAGACGCTGCACCATAGCGAGCAGGAGACCCGCCGCTGGCTGATCGCCTATCTGGACCGGCTCCGCGAGGAAGCCGCTCAACGCCGAGAGCGCGAGGCGAACATCAAACGGCAGTGGCTGGAGCGTTCGTATGAGTACCTCATTCGCGAGTCTGACCGCAAGCTCCTGGACTACGACAGCCGGGCGGAAGCGGGGCAGGATATGCGCCTGGCAATTGAACAGGAGAGGGAGAACCTGAAGCGGCTGGTGCGCGAGCGCGAGGAGCGACTGGACGCCCTGCAGAAGGAACAGACCCTGACGGTGCTGGAGCCGCAGCTGGAAGCCATCGTGCTGGTGTGCGCAGAGCCTTCGGACGAGGAGCGGGGCGACGCCGGCGACCCCGAATCGGTGCGCCGAATCGAAGCCATCGGCATGGAGGTGGCGATGCGCTATGAGCGGGAGCAGGGACGCCAGCCGGTGGACGTCTCGCGCGAGTATGTGGGCTACGACATCCGCTCGGAAGGCGGGGGCGAGGTGCGCTGTATCGAAGTGAAAGCCTTCGCCACCACCGGCGACGTGTACCTGACCTCGCACGAGTGGCAGATGGCGCAACGGCTGAAGGACGAATACTGGCTATACGTGGTGGAAAACGCCGCCACCCAACCCCATCTGCACCCCATCCAGAACCCTGCCGACCGCCTCCCCGCCGAACAGGTGGTGGACGTGGTGGGCTACGTGATACGAAACTGGTCTGATGAAGGGAGCGAAGGATGAAAAAACGGCTCATCGAACACGCCCTGCCCGTGCGGGAGCTGTCCGCCGAGGCTCAGCGGGAAAAGGCTATCCGACATGGACACATCTCCACCCTGCACGTGTGGTGGGCGCGGCGACCGCTGGTGACGGCGCGTGCGGCAACCTTCGCCGCGCTGGTGGACGCCGACGCCATGGACGATATCGGCTTCCAGAAGTTCCTGGCGCACCTGTGCCAGTGGGAGGTGCACGACGGCAACCCGGTAGGGCGACACCTGCTGGAGCAGGCGCGGGCGCTGATTCGCCAACGCTTCCCCGACGGCGCGCCAAAGGTGCTGGACCCCTTCGCGGGCGGCGGCTCCATCCCCTTAGAGGCGCTGCGCCTGGGCTGTGAGGCGCACGCGGTGGAGTACAACCCCGTGGCATATCTCATCCTGAGAGCGACGATAGAGTATCCCCAGCGTTACGGTAGTAAACTGGCGGAGGACGTGCGCCGGTGGGGCGAATGGGTGCTGGAGCAGGCGCGCGAGGAGCTGCGGGAGTTCTACCCGCCCGGCCCGAACGGTGAGACGGTAGTGGCGTACATCTGGAGCCGAACGGTGCGCTGTCCCAACCCCAACTGCGGCGCGGAGATACCCCTCTTCCGCCAGTTCTGGCTCGCGCGCAAATCGGGCAAAGGGGCGGCGCTGTTCCCCGTGCCCAACCGCGAGCAGGGACGGGTGGACTTCCGGGTGCTGTCGGGCAGGGATCTGGAGACAGCGATCAAAGGGGGCTTTGACCCCGCGCAGGGCACGGTGAGCCGGGCGAACGCGCGATG
Organism: Chthonomonadia bacterium; assembly: GCA_013314755.1. Classification (GTDB taxonomy): domain Bacteria; phylum Armatimonadota; class HRBIN16; order HRBIN16; family HRBIN16; genus HRBIN16. Next base: position 80,396 of record JABUFA010000015.1, on the reverse strand, counting down.
TCTGGTGTGTGGAGGGGGCGCACAGGACACCTACATCCGCGCCGAGGCGCGGGCGGGCAGGCTGGGTCACCGCCTGGTGGCGCTGGTCACCACCCGCGGCAAGGGACAGGGGCGCAACTACCACCTCGCCCGACCCGAAGATGAAACCGCCTTTGCCGAGGCCGCCCAACGCCTGGACGCGCTGAAGCAGACCCCCAGCCCCTGGCCGAACGGACTCCCCTGGGTACCTGAGGAGCCGGCGCGCCTGGTAGGGGCAGGACAACAACAGAGCATTGATGCAAGTTACGGCTTCCTTGACTGGGGCAAGTTCTTCAACCCCCGCCAGCTCCTGGCGCTGGTGACCTTCGGCAAGTGGGTGCGGGAGGCCACCCGCCGCATCGCCGCCGAGACCGACCCCGAATACGCCAAAGCCGTGGGGACGTACCTGGCGTTCGCGGTGGATTTTGTGGCGAATCGCGGCTCTATACTGTGCTTCTGGGACGCCCAAAAGGAGGTATTTTATCAGACCTTTGCTACGCACGCACTTAAGATGGCGTGGGACTATGCAGAATCTAATCCTCTAAGCACTTCCATCGGAAGCTGGCACAACGCGATAATGTGGTTGCAGGAAATTCTCGTTAGGGAATCTGGCACTTATGCTGAAGGAAGGAGTTCCCTTCGCTCTGCCAGTTCCTTACATTTTGAAGGCTCCAGCGTAGACGCCGTCATCACCGACCCGCCCTATTACGACAACGTGCCTTATGCCGACCTGTCGGACTTTTTCTACGTCTGGCTCAAGCGCACGGTGGGCGACCTGTATCCCGAAGCCTTCCGCACCGAACTCACGCCCAAAGGGGAGGAGGCGGTGGTGAACCCCGCCCGCTTCGGCGGGGGCAAGAAGGGCGAAGAGGTTGCCCGCCGGCACTACGAGCGGCTGATGGGCGAAAGCTTCCGCGAGATGCACCGCGTGCTGAAACCCGACGGGGTGGCGGTGGTCATGTTCACCCATCGCTCCACCACAGCGTGGGAATCGCTCATCGGCAGTCTGCTCTCCGCGGGGCTGTATCCCACCGCCTCGTGGGCGGTGCACACCGAGATGGAAGCCAGCACCCACCAGCGGGGCAAAGGGGCGGTGCGAAGCACCATCCTGATGGCTTGCCGCAAGCGACCCGCGGGGGCGGGCGTGGGCTGGTATCATCAGATTCGCGGGGAGCTTCGCCACACGGTGCGCGAGCGGCTGGACTACTTCTGGGAGATGGGCTTGCGCGGGGCGGACTTTTTCATCTCCGCCATTGGTCCAGCGGTGGGCGTTTTCGGTCGCTACGAGCAGGTGAAGCGCCCGGATGGGAGCGTGGTGAGCGTGGGCGACCTGTTGGACGAGGTGCGCACGCTGGCTTCGGACTTCGCCCTAGAGCGTCTGGGTCGCGAGCTGGGGCTGGTGGACACGCCCACCCGGGTGTATGTGCTGTGGCGCTGGGCGTACGGCGGCGAGGAGCTGGAGTTCGACGAGGCGAACAAGCTCAGCAAGTCGCTGGGCGCGGAGCTAGACGAGCTGGAGCGCACGCATGGGCTGGTGCTTGGGCGGGGACAGACGGTCGCCCTGCCCGATTTTCGCGCCCGGTTGGCTCACAAGGTGCTGTCGCGCCCGATCCAGCGCATCTTAGAGTCGGGCGAGTGGAGCCGACTGTCGCTGATAGATGCCCTGCACTTGGCGCTGTGGTACTGGCGGCGGGGCGAGCGCGACAAGGTGGCGCATCTGCTGGCGCTGTGCGGCTTCGAGGACGAGAATCATCGCTTCTGGCAGGTGGCGCAGGCGCTGTACGAGGTGGAGCGCGAGGAGAAGAGCCTGTCGGAGGAGAGCCTGGCGCTGGGGCAGATGCTGCCCTCTCAGCGCACGCTGATTCAGGAGGCGGAGGTGCGCTCCGCCCAGCAGAGCCAGCTGCGCCTGTTCGACGAGGAGGAAGAGTAAGAGGGGTTTGACCTAACCCCCGTCCCCTTCCCTGCGAGGGAAGGGGAGCACCTCTCTCCGCGTCGGGGAGAGGCTGGGAGAGGGGTTTGAACTACTCTCGCGCCGGGAAGGCGGGTTGGACATGGCAGAAAGAGGAGGAGTTTGAGATGGCAAAGCGCGTTTGGGAGGTGTGCGAACCTCATCCCGACGTGTTCAGTCGGGATATTGACCCATCGCTGTTCGCGGCGAGCCTGCACCAGGTGGAGGGTGGCACTGCCGACCCCGACTACGTGGAGGCGGAACGGTTCTTCAAGAAGACCTACATGACGCAGAGCCTGCGCCACCTGATGGAGGGGGTTGCGGCGCGTCTGCTGGGCTTGCCCGGGCGCGGTGCGCCCCTGTTGCGTTTGGAAACCCCGTTCGGCGGCGGCAAGACGCACACCATGGTGGCGCTGTACCATCTGGCGAAGTATGCGCCCGTGGTGGAACAGCAGCCGGTGGGCGAGGAGCTGCGCGCTCTGTTGCAGACCGATACCCTGCCGCGGGATGTGCGGGTGGTGGTGCTGGACGGCGTGGCGTTGGACCCACGCGGCAGGCAGGTGGACGGCGTGCACCTGCACACCCTGTGGGGCGAGCTGGCGTATCGTCTGGGCGGCAGGGCGCTGTACGAGGTGATGCGGGAAGCGGATGAGGCGCGGGTGGCGCCCGGTCAGAGCCAGCTGGAGACGATACTGCGCGGCTGTCAGCCCCTGATCCTCCTGATGGACGAGGTGATGGACTATCTGGCTCGCGCCAGCGGCGTGAGGGTCGGCGAGAGTACGCTGATGGCGCAAACGGCGTCGTTCATCCGTGCGCTCACTTCGGCGGTAGGCGCGCTCGATCGGGCGGTCATGGTGGTCTCTCTGCCCGCCTCCTCCTTAGAGGTTCCGGTGGACGACCCCCAGCAGGCGGAGCGGATGTTCCAGCACATGCATCTGGTGCTCGAGCGCGCCGCGCTGATCGAGACGCCCGTCGCGGAGGACGAGGTGTTCGGCGTGCTCCAGCGCCGGCTGTTCAAAAGCGTGGGCACGGAACAGTCCGCCCGACAGGCGATGAACGCCTTTCAGGACTATTACGCCGAGTTCGCCCGCTTCTTCCCCGACACCGTGCGCAGTCCGCAGTATCGCGAGCGCATGTTGAAGGCGTACCCGTTCCATCCGGTGCTGGTGGACCTGCTGTATCAGCGATGGGGACCCCATCCCAAGTTTCAGCGCACGCGCGGCGCCTTGCGTCTGCTGGCGCTGGTGATGCGCCGGCTGTGGAACCAGCGACCGGGTTCCGCCTACCTGATTCAGCCCCACCATATTGACCTTGCCGACCGCTACGTGCGGTCGGAGGTGGTGCGCCTGCTGGAGAGCAGTTATGATGCCATCATCACGGGCGACGTGAACGGACGGGCGCGCGAGGTGGAGCGCGAGCTGGGCGGCGACTACCAGCGCGAGGAGCTGGCGCAGGGATGCGCGACCTGCGCCCTGCTGTACACCGTCTCGGCGAGCGCGGAGATTCAGGGCTGTACCGAAGACGAGCTGCGCGTGGCAATGCTTCGCCCCAAAATCAACCCCGCTCAGGTGAGCGAGGTGCTGAAACGCCTGCAGGCGCAGCTGTGGTATCTGCGCTATCGCGACAGACGGTATCTGTTCACCTCTCGCCCCAACCTGAACAAGGTGATACTGGACCACGAACAGGATGTCACCAGCGACCAGATCGATGAGCAGATTGGGCGGGTTCTGGGCGAGATAAGCGGACGGGGGCGCACCTCACTGCAGGTTCTGCAGGCTCCGCCCGACCCGCAACTGGTGAATGAGCCGTCGCAGGCGACGCTGGTCATCTTGCCTCTGAGCCTCAGCGACATCCAGCGGGCGACCGAATGGATGAAACAGGTGGTCGGTCGGGTGACCAGACGCAACCTGCTGATATTCCTCGCGCCCGACCCGGGCAGGGAGGAGGCGGTGCGCGTCGCGGTCAGACGTCTGCTGGCACTGCAGGCAATCACGCACACCAGCCTGTTCCGAGAACTGGAAGAGGAAGACCGCAAGGAGGTTCAGGAGCAGATTCGGGCGAAGGACTCGGAGATTCGCGGGCTGTTACAGGGAGCATACACCCGCCTTTTCCGACCATCGGCGGAGGGCGTCAACGAACTGCGGGTGATGTTCCGGCGCGACGCCCAGACGCTGAGCGAAGCGGTGTACGCCGCTCTCGTGGAGCAGGGTCTGCTGGTGGAGACGCTGAGCCCGGATTACATTGTGGACGTTGTCAACGTGAAGGAGGGACCGGTGGCGGTTGTGGCGGTGCAAACCGCGCTGACCGGGTCGCCCGACCAGCCCATCGTTGCCAACCCGCAGGAAGCCCTCAAGCAGACCATCCGGGAAGGCGTAAGGAAAGGGCAATTTGCCGTACAGGTTGAGGATCAAATCTTCATTGACGACGTGCCCGAGGAAGTTCTCAACGACAAACAGGCGGTGCTGGTGCCGGTGGATGAAAGCAAGACCGAGCCAACGCCTCCTGAGCAGGTGGTTATTCAGCGCATCCTTCGGGTGGAAAGTAGCAGTAGTCTCCTCTACCCGCTGAAACAGCTGCTGGAAAGCCTGCAGAACAAACAGGGGCAGGTGGCAATGGAGCTGAAGGTACAGGGCTCTCAGGAGGTGCTTTCTGCGTGGCATAATCAGGTTTCCAAACTCTTAAACGACTACGGCATCCCGCACGAGTGGAAGGAAGAGAGTCAGCCATAGCCGCAGAGAGGGCAGGGCAAGGAAACCGCCGCGCCTCTGGTGAATCGAAGGGGGAGACCTTCCCCGGGTGTAGAGTGTGTGATGCGCAACCTGTGGCGCGACAAGCGGTTCTGGGTGATTGTGGGGCTTGCCCTGCTCTCCCTGCTGATTGGCATCCAGCATAACCGTGCGGTGCAACGCGGCGCCGCCAACCCGTTCGCCGAGGCGGTAATGGCAGTGTTCGCACCGGTGCAGTCCGCTTTGCGCGCCACAGGGCGATTCCTCTCCGACTTCGGCTATGGCGTGCTCCACGGGCGACACCTGCGCGAGGAGAACCGCCGCCTGCGCGAACAGATTGAAGCCCTGCGCTCGGCACAGGTGGGCTGGGAAGAACTGCGCCAGGAGAACGAACGCCTGCGCCGCCTGCTGGGAGCCACGCAGTCCGCCAAAGCCCGACCCCTGGTGGCAAAAGTGCTCGCCATCCAGCCCTCTGCCTCCTTCCATACCCTAATTGTGGCGCGGGGCAAGGCAGACGGGGTGCGCCCGCGGATGGTGGCGGCCACCGATACCGGACTGGTGGGCGTCGTGTACGACGTCACCCGCCATACCGCACACGTGCTGTTAATCACCGACCCGAACGCCAGCGTGGGAGCGCGTATCCAGCGTGCCGAGTCGCGAGCGGTCGGTGTCTGCCGGGGGCGCGGCGAGGACTACCTGGTGCTGACCTTTCTGGCGAAGGACGCCGACGTGCGCCCGGGCGACGTGGTGATTACCTCCGGGCTGGGAGGGGTATACCCGGCAGGCATCCCCATCGGCGTCGTCGAAGAGGTGATGGAGCAGAGGCAGGCGGGGATGCGCGAGGCGCGGGTAAAGCCCTTTGTAGACGTCACGCGCCTGGAGGAGATACTGCTCTATCCCCCGCAGGTGGTGCCGCAATGAGATTGCCCGTCTGGCTCAAACTGGTGCTATTGATGCTGTTTGCCACCGCCCTGCAGGCGAGTCTGGCGCCCCATCTGCGCATCGGCGGGGTACAGCCCGACCTGAACAAGGTAGTGCTGATTGCCATCGCGGTCAACACCTCCGCACACTCCGCAACCGCCTGCGGCTTTCTGGCGGGCTGGCTGATGGGCACGGTGGTGGGCATGTCCGTTGGCAGTTACCTGGTCAGCCGGATGGTGCTGGGCGCGTCGCTGGGACTGCTGGAACTGCGCGTGTTTCGCCATAATCCTATTGTGCTGATTCTATCCGCGCTGGCGGGCAGTATGCTGTGCGAGGCGGTGTTCTTCCTGTTCTCGCCACAGCAGGACGCGGGGCGGTGGGTGGTGCAGGCAACAGGCGAAAGCGTGTATAACCTGTTATTTGTCCTGCCTGTCGCAGCGTGGGTGCGGCGCATGATCCCACCGGGTCCCGAACTGGTATACGCATCGTAACACATCAACAGAGGGAGGCAACATCATGACCACAACGCACACCGAGGGACGCAATGGCGCGAACCCCTACCAGATGGCGCTGGAGCAGCTGGCGATTGTGGCAGACCTGCTGAACCTTGACCGCAACATCCACGAGTTCCTGAAATACCCCGAACGCGAGCTGACGGTGCACTTTCCCGTGCAGATGGACGACGGCTCGGTGCGCATCTTCACCGGCTACCGGGTTCAGCACAACCGCGCACGGGGTCCCTGCAAAGGCGGTATCCGCTACCATCCCCAGGCGGACCTGGACGAGGTGCGCGCGCTGGCGATGTGGATGACGTGGAAATGCGCGGTGGTGAACATCCCCTACGGCGGAGCGAAGGGTGGGGTGATTTGCGACCCGAAAAGGCTCTCGCTGAAAGAACTGGAACGGCTTACCCGGCGCTATGCCACCGAAATCAGCGTTATTATCGGTCCCGAAAGCGACATCCCCGCGCCCGATGTGGGAACCGACCCGCAGGTGATGGCGTGGATTATGGACACCTACAGCATGCACAGAGGCTACACCGTTCCCGCGGTGGTCACCGGCAAGCCAATACCCATTGGCGGCTCGGAGGGGCGCATCGAGGCGACAGGGCGCGGGCTGGTGATGATTGCCAATCGGTGTTCTCAGATGCTCAACATTCCCCTGCAGGGCGCACGGGTGGTGATTCAGGGCTTCGGCAACGTGGGAAGCACCGCGGCGAAGTTCTTCCACGAGGCGGGGGCAAAGGTGATTGCGGTCAGCGACGCGCTGAACGCCGTGTATAACCCCAAAGGGCTGGACATACCCGTTCTGCTGAAGCACTGCGTACGCCGGGAGGGCACACTGCCCCAGTATGCTGAAGGGGATGTATTGACCAACGCGGAGATGCTGGAACTGCCGTGCGATTTTCTGGTGCCCGCCGCGCTGGGCAATCAGATTACCAGCCAGAACGCGGAACGCATCAAGGCGCGGGTGATTATCGAGGGTGCCAACGGTCCCACCACGCCGGAGGCAGACCGCATCCTGAACGAGGCGGGAGTGTTCCTCGTGCCCGATATTCTGGCGAACGCGGGCGGGGTGATTGTTTCTTACTTCGAGTGGGTGCAGGACCTGCAGAGCTTCTTCTGGAGCGAGGACGAGGTGAACCAGAAGCTGGAGCGGGTGCTCATCAGCGCGTTCGAGGACGTGGTGCACACCGCAAAGACGCGCAAAGTGGACATGCGCACCGCCGCCTACATCATCGGCGTGGGTAGGGTAGCAGATGCTATCCTGACAAGGGGGATATATCCGTAACAGAGTTATAGGGACAAGACGCTCTCTCGAGTTCAATTTAATCCCGTGCGCCGTGTATGAAACCGCAGATGGTCAGGGGAGAGGTTACTAATCCTCTTCCCTCCCGTAAAATCCCTGAATGCTACTGCTGTCGCTCACCCTAAACTTTTTGCGCGCAATGACCATAATTCAGGAGTGAGAAACCAGCTGGCGCATTATGGTCCGCGTGCCCGGAGCGCCAGCCGTCAACACCAGTTGTTCAGGAGGAGAGCGGGAGGATGCAATCCACAAAGGCAGCTATCTTCAAATGGAGCAAGCAGATAGCCAGAGTACCGGCGATGATGTTGCTCATCACACTCTTTGCCGCAGCAATGTGTATGCCACAGAGCTTCCCCCCAGACCTCATCTGGTACCAGCCCGTTCTGGACGCGCGCTCTGTTGCTTACACCCGCGATGCCAGCGGCGAGGAGCTGATAGCAGTACCATCGCGCTATGGTACGGTCAGCCTGTATCGGCGCGGTGATGGTGTACGCGTGAAAGTCATCGCCGCTCATTCTGACCGGGTGAATACTGTCGCCTTCTCAGCGGATGGAAGCCTGCTGGCGACGGGTAGCGATGATACGACTGTCAAGATCTGGAGGGTACAGGACCGGGGGCTCAGCGTTACTCCCGTTCATACCCTGCAGGGGCATTCCAGCTGGGTAAACGCGGTGGCATTCTCACAGAACGGGCAGTACCTGGCTTCGGCAAGCCGAGATGGGACGGTCCGTGTCTGGAATGTCGCATCGGGTGAAACAGTCAGAAGCATTGCAGACGGGAACCCAGTTACCTCTGTAGCGTTTTCACCTGATGGACAGCTGCTCGCTACCGGTAGTGAAGGCACTACCCTGGTCAAAATCTGGCGCCTCAACGATGGCAGCCTCGTGCGCACGCTGAGCGGTCATACACTCGCCGTGCAGTCGGTGGCGTTCTCGCCAGATGGACAGTATCTCGCATCAGGTAGCGCAGACAGGACCGTTCGGGTCTGGCAAGTAGACAGTGGCGACTCGTTGCACACGCTGAGCGGTCATACACTCGCTGTGCAGTCGGTGGCGTTCTCGCCAGATGGACAGTATGTCGCTTCGGGAAGTGCAGATAACACTGTTCACGTCTGGCGCGTCAACGATGGCAGCCTCGTGCGCACGCTGAGCGGTCATACACTCGCCGTGCAGTCGGTGGCGTTCTCGCCAGATGGACAGTATCTTGCCTCAGCATCGGCAGACCAATCGGTACGAGTGTGGAACGCGAGCAGCGGTGCCTTGGCTCAACGTTTCAGCATGGACGAGGTATTGAGTGTTGCAACCTCTCCAGATGGGGCATTGGTCGCTTCTGGCGGAAAAGACGGTGTAGTCCATTTCTGGGAGCAGCCGTCGGGTGCTCAGACGGGTTCTGAACTATCAGCAGATGATTGGATACTCAGCATCGCTATCTCTCCAGATGGTCAGCGGACGTCAGCGAGCACTCGGAATGCCTCAGTATACCTTTGGCCGGGCAACGCTTTACCAAGCCTTCATGGCAATTGGGTGCATTCCGTTGCTTTCTCCTCAGACAATCGTCTACTCGCTTCGGCAGGAAGAGATGGACAAGTAGTCATCTGGGATGTTGCGGCGAGGAGCCAGCGACTCACGTTGAACGTCGGAAGTCCGATATACCAGGTGGCTTTTGGTCCTGACCTGATGTACGAAACGCTGATTGCGACAGCTGGCGCAGATGGAAGCATCCGCATCTGGGACGCAAACACTGGAACTGGTCGCGGGACTATAACGACGGGTCACGGCAAAGCCAATACTCTCGCATTCGGTCCGTACAACCGCTACCTGGTTGCTGGGTTCAGCGATGGTTACGTTCTGCTTAAGGATCGTGTGAGAGATACAACTCGCGAGATACATGCGCACGACGGAGAGGTTTTCTCGGTCGTATTCTCCCCAGATGGCGGGTTAGTGGTGTCGGCAGGAGCGGACAACACGTTGAAGTGTTGGTCCATCCAAGATGGGGAACTGACGTTCTTAAAGACCTTGGGAGGCACCTTGATGCCCAGCGCTTCACGTTCGGTGTCATTTACTCCTGACGGCATCTTTATGGTGGCAGGCGGCGAGGACGGGGTAACGCTATGGCGTGTGCGAGAGGCGCAGTTTAACGCTGCACCCAGCATACCCACAGTCATCTCTCCAGAGAGTGGAGCCATAGTCCCACCACAGCCCATATTCCAGCTTCGCGCCAGCGATGCGAACAATGACCAGGTGAAGTTTGCACTGGAGTTGGTTCAGGGCGAGGAGGTGAAGCGGTATGAGACCGCCCTGACGGACAGTGGGCGCACATTGACCTACACTCTGCCCGAAGAGTTGGCTTCTGGCGAGTGGACGTGGAAGGTTCGGGCGATTGACGCCAGAGGTTCGGCAGGCGACTGGAGCAACACCCGCACCTTCACGGTCAACCGTGCTCCAGCGGTAGCGGAGGTGCTGGAGCCAGAAGACAACAGCATCGTTTCACCCACACCGACCCTTCGCCTGCGTGCCAGCGATGCAGAGGGCGACCAGGTGCGCTTCCGCATTCGGCTGGTGCAGGGCGAGAGCGAGCAGAGCGTGGAGACCGGGTTGACCGACAGCGGACGTTCCCTGCTGTTCACCTTGCCCACCGAACTGGCATCTGGGGTGTGGCAGTATCAGGTTCGCGCCATTGATGCCAAAGGTTCGGAAGGGGAGTGGAGCACTGTTCGCACCTTCACGGTGAACCGTGTGGCTCAGAGTGTGGAGATACTGGCTCCTTCGGATGGTTCGGTGGTGTCTCCTGCTCCCACGTTCCAGTTGCGAGCCAGCGATGCGGAGGGTGACCAGGTGAAGTTCGCACTGGAGTTGGTTCAGGGCGAGGAGGTGAAGCGGTATGAGACCGCCCTGACGGACAGTGGGCGCACATTGACCTACACTCTGCCCGAAGAGTTGGCTTCTGGCGAGTGGACGTGGAAGGTTCGGGCGATTGACGCCAGAGGTTCGGCAGGCGACTGGAGCAACACCCGCACCTTCACAGTTGCGTCAGAGGTTCCTGTTGGCCTGCCCGCAACGCTTAACGGCTGGGGCACTGGCTTGAACCTGGGCAATGCCACCAAGAGGGATGTTGGCCTGGCGGATGTGAAGATGTATAAATGGGATGCAACCTCCAAGCAGTATATTGAAGTGTCCGCTGATGACCCCATCTTGGTTGGGCAGGGTTACTGGATCCGCCCCGGCACACAAATGCGGCTGGCTATCGCCGGAGCACCGGTTGCTTCCCCGTTCAGTATTCCTCTCAAAGCGGGGTGGAACTATATCAGCAACCCCTTCCTGCGAGCGGTGCCGTGGAATGCTGAATCGGTGCAGGTACGCCGCGGTGGTGAAGTCAGAGACCTGATGCAAGCAACCCAGTCTGGTTGGATATTCGGTTATGCATGGGGCTGGCAACCCAATCCCCAGCATCCTGCAGGTGGAGAGTACTTCCCCGTGTATACCACCGCCGGGTTACCAGGCATCCAGAATAGCCTCGCGCCCTGGCAAGGATACTGGGTGTATGCTCACGTAGACTGTGAGCTCATTCTGAACCTATCATCCAGGCAGGTTGTGGTATCAGGGCGCAGCGGGAATACCAGCTCCAGCACGTGGGGTATCCAGCTGAGGCTCTCTAACGGCGAGCATAACGCATGGGCGATAATCGGTGCGCAACGAGAAGGCACTGGTACGGCTATTGCCCTGCCACCATCGCCTCCTGTCACCGTGCCAGCGCCGACGATGGTTATCCTTCGCGATGGCGTACCGCTGGCAGTAGACCTTCGCGTGCACAATCGTTCCGTCCAGCCATGGGAAATCAGCGTGAACGTTCCCGCCGGGCAGCACGAGAGAGCGACGCTTTACTGGCAGGGCGCTTACACGGTACCTCGCGACGTGAATCTGGTACTGGTTGACCTGCAGACTGGCGAGCGGAAGTTCCTGCGCACCAGCAGCTCCCACACCTTCGCTGTCAGTAGGCAGGGTGGTGAGTATCGGTTCCGCATCGAGACGGTACCAGATGGTGGTATCCTGCGCATCTCGTCGGTGCGTGTCTCCGGTGGGCGAGGCACCGGTGGACGATACACCATCTCGTATGCGGTGAACACAGTGGCGCAGGTTGAGGTAAACATCCTGACGTCGGCAGGTAAAATCGCCCGCAGAGTAGCAAGCGACATTACGCGCTCCGCTGGCATCCAGCAGGTCAGCTGGGATGGACGAGATGGCAATGGCATCGCTTTGCCGGCTGGTGTTTACCTTGCAGAAATCAAGGCTACGGGCAGCGACGGGCAGGTTGTCCGAAGCACTGTGCCCTTAGTTCTGACACGATAACGGAGGGACGGCAATGCATCGAGGTATCAGACGGCTACTGGCGCTGGGCGCCATGGGAGGGATCGCTATGCTTAGCGGTTGCGGGGGAGGCGGCACTGCCGCCCTCCAGGACCAATCTCCCCCGACCGTGGACATGGTTCGGGCGACCCGTGCCCAGCAGACCAATGAGGTGATAGTGCAGGCACTGGTCTATGACGATGTAGAGGTGTCTACTGTGGAGGTGGTAGCAACAAACGGAAGCCTGCAAACTATCACCAGAGTGATGCGCCGGGAATACGCAAACCAGTACCGCGCGGATTTACCTTACGACACCCTGCGAGTGCAGGTGCGGGCAAGAGATAGCGCGGGCAAAGAGGGGCGGTCTGGCGAGGTCTTGGTGCCACCTCCAAGCCCTCCAGACTTCTAAGCGCAAGGTCACGTAAAAACTGCCGGTAATATCGTGTAAAATGTGAGTAGGGGCCAAGCCTCCTACTCTATTTTTTCGCATGGAGGGGATAAGAGTTGACACACAAGGTCATCATCATTGGGTCGGGACCGGCGGGATACACCGCAGCGATTTACACCGCGCGGGCGAACCTGCAACCCCTGTTGTTCGAAGGTCTGCAACCGGGCGGACAGCTGACCATCACCTCGGAGGTGGAAAATTACCCCGGCTTCCCCGAGGGCATTATGGGTCCCGAACTGATGCAGTTGTTCCGTCAGCAGGCGGAGCGGTTCGGCACGCAAATCATCACCGATGCCATCACCAGAGTGGACTTCTCGCAGCGACCCTTCCGCCTGTGGGACAGCGCAGAGAACCTTTATGAGGCACATGCGGTTATCATCGCTACAGGCGCCAGCGCGAAATGGCTGGGACTGGAGGCAGAGAAAGCCCTGCAGGGCAGAGGGGTGTCTGCTTGTGCCACCTGCGATGGGTTCTTCTTCCGGGGTAAAGAGGTGATCGTGGTCGGCGGCGGCGACACGGCGATGGAAGAGGCTCTGTTCCTCACCAAGTTCGCCACAAAGGTGTACGTGGTGCACCGACGCGACCAGCTGCGCGCCAGCAAGATTATGCAAAAGCGTGCCTTTGAAAACCCCAAAATCGAGTTCATCTGGAATACGGTGGTAGACGACATCTACGACGTGAACGTGGGCAGGGTAACGGGCGTGCGCCTGCGCAACGTGAAGACAGGCGAAACGTGGGACAAGCCGATTGATGGGGTATTCATGGCTATCGGTCACAAGCCGAACACCGACATCTTCGTCGGGCAGGTGGAGATGGACGAACAGGGCTATATCCTGGTGCGTAACGGCACGTACACCAGCGTGGAGGGCGTGTTCGCCGCGGGCGACGTAGCAGACCGGGTGTACCGACAGGCGGTCACCGCCGCCGGTTCAGGCTGTATGGCAGCCATTGACGCCGAGCGCTGGCTGGCAGCGCAGGGGATTGAGTAGGGGTATAACGAGCAGGCGGACTGGAGAGTTCTCTTTATCTGCCTGCTCCCGGTTCTATGCTGATTGCGCAACTACCAGCCGCAGGGGCAGATCGTTTATCTCTAACCGCTCCAGCGAAAACCGCTCCCCCGCATGGTCCAGGTCAATGCCAACCACGCTACCCTGCTCGTCGAAGTCCACCACCACACCCGGCGCGACCTCTATCGAGTCCACGCTTGCCTTCTCGCGGAGTTCTATGTACAGGCTGTCTGTCTCTGGATAGTAGTGTAAACGCATCTATTCTTCCTCCTGTGTGAAGTTACGGTCGGGAAAGGCATTATGTACCGTTTCCCCATCTTCCAACGTGACCACACGCAGATAACGTCCCAGATCTGGAACGTACCCCCAATATCTAACCCTGCCGTCAGGCTGCATCTCTTTCTTCAGCGGTTGCCGAATAATTTGTTCGCACCACTCTGGTTGTATATACGGGCGCTTGCGGAGTACCTGTTCTGTAAAATAGCGTGTGGCCTTCATCTTGTTGTCCAGAAGAACCTACAAGTTGCAATAAACATTTCTCCTGTCGCCATCATTATAACATAAGGGAAGCCCTGTCGATCCCCTTCCCTCGCAGGGAAGGGGCTGGGGGTTGGGTGTTATTCCGCCACCTTGAGCACGCTGAGGAACGCTTCCTGCGGTATCTCCACGTTGCCCAGCTGCTTCATGCGCTTCTTGCCCTCTTTTTGCTTCTCCAGCAGTTTGCGCTTGCGGGTGACGTCGCCGCCGTAGCACTTCGCCAGCACGTTCTTGCGGAAAGGCGGTATCCGCTCGGAGGCAATGATTTTGCTCCCGATAGCTGCCTGAATGCGCACCTCAAACTGCTGGCGCGGCACCACCTCGCGCAGGCGTTCCACCAGAGCGCGGGCACGGCTGTAGGCACGCTCACGGTGCGTGATGAAGCTCAGCGCGTCCACCGGGTCGCCGTTAATCAGAATATCCAGCTTCACCAGGTCCGACTGTCGGTAGCCGATGGGTTCGTAGTCAAACGAAGCGTAGCCTTTGGAACGGCTCTTCAGCTGGTCATAGAAGTCCAGCAGGATTTCCGCCAGGGGCAGGTCATAGGTCAGCAGCACGCGGTTGGGCGAGGGGTATTCCATCTTCACGAACTCGCCGCGCCGCTCCATCGCCAGCTCCATCATCGCGCCCACGTACTCCGCCGGCACGAAAATGGTGGCGCGAATATACGGCTCCTCCACGCTGGCGATGGTGGTCTGCGCCGGCCAGTGCGCGGGGTTGTCCAGCATGATAACCTCGCCCTTCGTAGTGGTGATGCGGTAGACCACGCTGGGCGCGGTGGCAATCAGCGACAGCCCGAACTCGCGCTCCAATCGCTCCTGCACAATGTCCATGTGCAGTAAGCCCAGGAATCCACACCGAAAGCCGAATCCCAGCGCGGCGGAGGTTTCGGGCTCAAACACCAGCGCGGCGTCGTTGAGCTGCAGTTTCATCAGCGCGTCGCGCAGGTCGGTGAACTCCTCGCCGTCCACCGGGTACAGCCCGCAGTACACCATCGGTTTGACCGGCTTGTATCCGGGCAGAGGTTCGGAGGCGGGGCGTTCGGCGTCGGTGATGGTATCGCCAACGCGCGTATCGCCCACGGTCTTAATGCCGGCGGTCAGATAGCCCACCTCGCCGGTGCGCAGTTCGTCGCCCTCCTGCAGGCGCGGCGTGAAGAAGCCCACGCTGGTCACTTCGAACTCGCGTCCGGTGGACATGAAGCGAATGCGCATTCCGGGGCGCACCACGCCATCCACCACCCGGATATACACCACCACGCCCAGGTAGGGGTCAAAGTGCGAGTCGAAAATCAGGGCACGTAGTGGAGCGTCTGGATTGCCCTGCGGCGGCGGTATTTTGTGCACCACCGCTTCCAGAATCTCTTCCGTGCCGATACCCTCTTTCGCGCTGGCGAGGATGGCTTCGGAGGGGTCCAGCGCGAGGATGTGTTCTATCTCCTCCTTCACACGCTCGGGGTCGGCGGCGGGCAGGTCAATCTTATTGATGACGGGGATAATCTCCAGATTGTTGTTCATCGCCAGGTTCACGTTGGCGATGGTCTGTGCCTCCACGCCCTGCGAGGCGTCCACCACCAGCAGAGCGCCCTCGCACGCCGCCAGACTGCGTGAGACCTCGTAGGTGAAGTCCACATGCCCCGGCGTGTCGATCAGGTTCAGCTCGTACTCCTGTCCATCGCGCGCCCGGTAGGTGAGGCGCACGGCGGTCATCTTGATGGTGATGCCCCGCTCGCGCTCCAGGTCCATCTGGTCCAGCACCTGCTCCTGCATCTGGCGGGGGTCAATCGCGCCCGTAAACTCCAGAATGCGGTCGGCAAGGGTGGACTTTCCGTGGTCGATATGCGCGATGATACAGAAGTTTCGGATATGGTCCTGTGGCGCGTGTTGCATGGATGCCTCCTGCACCACTGCCATTGTATCCGAGAAGGGGGCGAAAAGTCAATATGCGAGGCTGTTTGACGCGCCGTCCCGGTCGGGTTATAATGTGCCCGTAGCGACTCGCAGGGAGGGATGGGAGATGCCAGAGGAGCCAATTACCTACCGACAGGCAGGAGTGGATATCGACGCGGCGCAATCTGCGCTGCTGCGCATGAAGGAGCTGATCCGCGCCACGCAAACGCCCGAGGTGCTGGCGGACGTGGGCGCGTTCGGGGGAATGTTTCAGCCTGACCTGAGCGGGTATCGCCAGCCCGTGCTGGTAGCCAGCGTGGACGGCGTGGGCACGAAACTGAAGGTGGCATTCGCGATGGGTCGCCACGACACAGTTGGACATGACCTGGTGAACCACTGCGTGAACGACATTCTGGTGCAGGGGGCGCGTCCACTTTTCTTCATGGACTACTTCGCCACCGGTAAGCTCCAGCCCGACGTGCTGGTGGATGTGGTGCGAGGGTTATCTGAGGCGTGTCAGGAGGTGGGTTGTGCCCTGCTGGGCGGTGAAACTGCCGAGATGCCCGGCATGTATGCCGAGGGCGAGTACGACCTTGCGGGAACCATCGTGGGTGTGGTGGAGCGAGATGCGATTATCGACGGCAGCCGCGTGGAGCCGGGCGACGCAGTAGTCGGGCTTGCTTCCAGCGGACTGCATACCAACGGCTATTCCTTAGCGCGATATGTATTGTTTGAACGGGCTGGAATGCGCGTGGATAGCTACGTGCCCGAGCTGGGCACTTCTATTGGCGAGGAGCTGTTGCGCCCGCATCGCTGTTACCTGCGCCCCCTGATGCAGGCGATGGGGCAGTTTGATATTCACGCGATGGCGCACATCACGGGCGGCGGCTTCTATGACAACATCCCGCGCGTCCTGCCCAGCGATTGCCGGGTGATTATCGACCGCCGCTCGTGGGAGGTTCCGTTCATCTTCCGGCTGATTCAGGAAAAGGGCAACGTGCCCGACCCCGAGATGTTCCGCACCTTCAATATGGGCATCGGCATGGTGGTGATTGTGCCGCGCGAGCAGAGCCTGCCGCTGATAGAGTTCCTGCAGATGCAGGGCGAGACGGCGACGCTAATCGGTGAAGTTCAACGCGGCGGGCACGATGTGCAGATTGTGTAGCCGGGCGGGAGGCTACTCTTCTGCCTCCTGCTTGCCCAAATCCTCGGGCGGCACGGAGCGACCTACCAGCCCAGCCAGCGCGACAATCGTCAGCAGGTAGGGCAGGGAGAGCAACGCCTCCGAAGGCACTCGCACCCCGAAGAGCGTTTCGCCCTGCAGGCGCTGTTGCAGTGCGTCCAGAAAGCCGAAGCCCAGCGCGGCGGCGGTAGCTCCCAGTGGCGTCCATCGCCCGAAGATAACCGCTGCCAGCGCGATAAAGCCCTTGCCCGCGCTCATGCCCTCCGTAAACACCCGCAGCTGGCTCAGCGAGAGATACGTGCCCGCCAGCCCAGCCAGCGCACCGCTCAGCGTCACGCACAGGTAGCGAGTGGCAACCACGTTAATACCCGCCAGACGGCTTTTGCGTGCGCTCTCGCCGGAGGCGCGCACCTGAAGCCCCCACATGGTATGGTAGAACAGCCCGTGCAGAGCGAAGGGAAGCACCAGCATCAGGATGACGAACGGGCTCTGCCCAGCCAGCAGGTCACCCAGCAGAGGGATGGGCTCAAGCCAGTGCAGGCTCCACTCCGGCACTCCGCGAGCGTTGGGGGGCATTTCATAAAAGCGACGCAGGAGAAATACCGTCGCCCCCGCCGAGAACAGGTTCACCGCCATCCCGCTGACCACGTGGTCGGCGCGGAACCGTTGAGTCAGCAGGGCGTGAATCAACCCCAGCAGAGCGCCGGCGCCCATCCCACACAGCACCCCCAGCCAGCCGTTGCCCAGTTCAACCGCCGCCGCCCAGCCCACGAACGCCCCCATCAGCATCTGTCCCTCCAGCCCGATGTTCACCACGCCGCTACGCTCGGACAGGATGCCGCCCATCGCCGCCAGGGCTAACGGCGTCGCCAGACGCAGAGCACTGCGGAACAGTTCTATATCGAATATCTCGCCCATCTATCCTGCCCTCCGCCGGAAACGCATCGCCGCCAGGAAGAAGATAATCACCGCCTGCACCACCGTGGTAATCTCGCGCGGAACAGCCGGCACCGTGACGGACTGCATGTACACCGCCCCGTTCTTCATCGCGCCGAGCACCAGCGCCGCCACCACCGCGCCTATGGGATGGTTGTTGCCCAGCAGGGCGACCGCAATGCCGTCGAAACCGTAACCAGGAGAAAACTGGTCGTAGTAACGATGGTGCACGCCCAGCACCTCCACCGCGCCCGCCAGCCCGCCTATCGCTCCGCTGAAAAGCATACTGCCCCAAATCACCCGCGACACGTTCACTCCAGCCGCTCTCGCCGCCTCGGGATTCGCCCCCACCGCCCGCAGCTCATAGCCCCATACCGTGCGCTTCAGCAGATACCACAACAGGAGCGCGGTCGCCAGCGCAATCAACAGACCCACGCTCAGCCTCGTTCCCTGCACCATAATTGGTAACCATGCGGTGGGGAGCGCTTCGGGCGTTTGAGGCGACATGGAGTTCGGGTCCTTCCACACCCTCGTCACCAGATACTGCGTGAGGTAGATGGCGATATAGTTCATCATGATGGTGGTGATGACTTCGTGTGCGCCTCGCCACGCCTTCAGCACGCCCGGTATCCAGCCCCAGATTCCGCCTGCAACCATCCCCGCCAGCAGAGCCAGCAGAACGTGCAACGGTGCAGGCAAGCCCGACACCGCAAACCCCACCCAGGCAGACGCCAGCGCACCCACCAGCAGCTGCCCTTCCACCCCGATATTGAACTGCCCTGCCAGCAAACCCACTGCCACCGCCAGTCCGGTGAACAGCAGGGGAGTGGCGTTCAGCAGGCTTTCGGACAGCGCGCCCCGCGCCAGCACCGCTCCTTCCCACCACGCTATCAGAGCAGGCAGGGGAGGACTGCCCGCCAGGGTGATCACCAGCGCCGCCACCACCAGCGCCATCGCCAGCACCGCAACGGGCAACAGGAGCGCACGAACCATGCTTCTCATGCGCCACCTCCCGTCGCCGCGCCCACCATCGCTGCGCCAATCTCGTCGCGGCGCCGCCGTTCGCCCTCCATAATATCCACCATCTGCCCGTTAAACAGCACGCCTATCCGGTCACACAGCGTCAGCAGTTCATCAAGGTCAAACGACACCACCAGCGCCGCGGCTCCCTGTTCGCACGCCTGGCGAATGGCGTGGTGAACCGCTCGCGTGCTGGCGGCGTCCAGCCCGCGCGTGGGCTGTCCGGCGAGGAGCAGAGCGGGTGTTTCCATCAGTGCGCGCCCTACCACCACCTTCTGCTGGTTGCCTCCCGATAGAGCCGAAAAAGGCGCATCCGGGGCAGGAGCGCGCACGGCAAAGCGCGAGATGATTTTCGCCGCGAACTCCTTCATGCGTGCAAACGACAGAGAAAACGCCGAGCCGAAACCGCCCTGCCGATGCAAGCCAAGCGCGGAGTTCTCGGCGACCGACCACTCCAGAATCGCCCCGCGCAGGTGTCGGTCCTCCGCGATATAGCGTATTCCCATCTGCAGGCGTGCCCCGGCAGGCAGGTGAGTTATCTCCCTGTCGTTCAGCCATATCCTTCCCTGCAGGGGGGTGACCAGCCCCATCAGCGCGTCAATCAGTTCCGCCTGTCCACTGCCGTCCACGCCCGCAATGCCAAACACCTCGCCCGGATAAATCTCAAAGGAGACCCCTCTCAGCCCCACGCGACTGCGCACCGGAGCCACCGTTAAACCTTCCACCCGCAGGCGTGGCGTCTCGCTCAGCCTTCTGCCCAGCAGTAACTCATCCTCTGGCAGCACGCCGCCTTCGCCCACGATAAGCCTTGCCAGCGCTGGGGCATCCACCTGCGGCTCGGCGCCGGGCTTCTCGCGCACCGGCATGGAGGCGACCACTTCCCCAGCCCGCAGGACCGTTACTTCGTCGGCGTGTTCCAGCACCTCCTGCAGCTTGTGGGTGACCAGCAGGACGGTGCGCCCCTCCTCGGTGAAGCGATGCAGAAGCGCGAAGAAGGACTCCGCATCGGCGGGAGGCAGGACGGCTGTCGGTTCGTCGAAAATCAGTACCCGCGCGTCGCGCAGGAGCAGTTTCAGGATTTCCACCTTCTGCTGTTGCGACACCGAGAGCGACCCCGCAGGCGCGTCCCAGTCCACCTGCAGTCCAATCACCTCTGCCAGCTGTCGGGCGCGTTCCAGCACCTGCGCACGGGGCAGGGGAGCGAGCAACCTGCCGGTACCGCCCAGCAGAAGGTTTTCGGAAACGCTCAGGCGCGGTATCAGCGCATAGTGCTGGCTGACCATCCCCACACCCGCCTGCAACGCCTCCGCCGGCGAGCGGAACCGCACCGGCTGTCCATACAGATACACCGTGCCGCTGTCGGGGGGAAACACGCCGTACAGGATGTTCATAAGGGTGGTCTTGCCCGCGCCGTTTTCTCCCACCACCGCGTGGATGGTTCCCTGCCGGACGGCGATGCTGATGTCCCGGTTTGCCTGCACCGCGCCGAACCGCTTGCAGACCGCCTCTGTGCGCACCACCACCTGAGCGTTATCCTTCATCCTGCGTGCCTTGCTCCATGCGGATGGTTCTGGCAATGTGAGGGTCGGTACGGCGCACCTCCTGCGCCACCTGTCTGGGCTGAGAGGATGCCTGCAGTTCCCGCAAAAGGGCGTCGTATTCCTCCCCATCCACCGGTAGTTCCACTGTTTTGCCTCGCAGGGCGGAGAGTATGATGGCATTTGCCAGCTCCAGGCTCCACAGTGCCTCCTCGCCGGGCGCGATTAACGCCGTTTCCTGTCCCAGTATCACGCGTACAAAGTTGCGGATAACCGCCTCATGCCCAACCTCTCCATCAGCCACGTCGGGGGTGTATACCTCGGTAGCGGGAACCTCCCAC
Organism: Chthonomonadia bacterium; assembly: GCA_013314755.1. Classification (GTDB taxonomy): domain Bacteria; phylum Armatimonadota; class HRBIN16; order HRBIN16; family HRBIN16; genus HRBIN16. The sequence goes on along the minus strand of JABUFA010000015.1, from coordinate 59,732 downwards.
ATATCCTGCGCCTGCTGGAGGTATTCGGGAATGGGGGGAACGGTGCGGGTAACCGTTACCTGCTCGCCGTCTATGATTACCTTGCCCCGTTCGCCGGCTACTTCAAAGTGTCGGGTGGGGGGCATTTCGTGCACGTTCACATAGAGATAGCCATGTGCGCCGTTCGGGTATTCCAGCACGGCGAAAGCCTCGTCCTCCACCTCTATCTGGTGGTAGCGTGTGCGCGCCTGCGCCGTTACCCGGCGGGGCAGACCTGTCAGCCAGCAGAAGATGTCCAGGTGGTGCGGAGCCTGGTTCATCAGCACGCCACCGCCTTCGCCCGCCCACGTGCCTCGCCACGATGCCGACCGGTAGTACGCCTCACTGCGGCACCAGGTGGCTATGGTCTGCGCCCGCACGAGGTTGCCAACCACGCCGTCTTCCACCGCCTTGCGGGCAGTGCGGAAGTGTTTCTCGGTGCGCATCTGAAGCATCGCGCCCAGCAGGCATCCATGCTGGCGGGCGGCTTCGACCATCCGTCGCCCCTCTGAAATGCTAATCGCGAGCGGCTTCTCGCACAGCACGTGCACACCGTGCTGAAAAGCGGTTTCGGCGATTTGTGCGTGCAGAGGGTGCGGCGTGGCGATGAGCACGGCGTCCACCAAACCACTGCGAAGCAGTTCGCGATAGTCGGTAAAGCCGGGCACTCCGAACTGCTGGGCGACCTGCCGGGTGCGCTCCTCGGATGCCGAACAGACCGCCACCAGCTGCGCCTGCTCGACACGCTGGACCAGATGGGCATGGGCAACGCCCATACCACCCACACCGATAACCCCAAAACGCACCCCCTGCATAACCATCTCACCGAACAATATTGGGGTCGGATACGCGCTGACCCAAGACCCTGCGCTTTGGCTGGGAGCTGGCGCGAAGCTCCTTCAGCAGAGTATCGTACTCCACCCGGTCCACTGGCAGGGAGACCGTCTTCGCTCGCTTGCTGGAGAGAATAATCCCGCTGGCAAGTTCCACGCACCAGATGCCCTCCTCGCCCGGCGACAGCAGAGGCTCGCCATACAGAATCGCCCGGGCGAAATTGCGAGTAATCTGGGCGTGTCCGGCAGGCATCTCCTCCACGTCCACCTCTACCGGCTCCGTTTTGGGTCCCGCCCACATATCCGTCGCACTGAAGGTGAACTCGCGAATGGGAGGGACCACGCGCCGGATCGTTACCTGCCCATTGTCTATCACCACCTTGCCCTTATCACCGGCGATTTCAAAGCGCGTGGTACCCGGCGCCTCGTTCGTGGTGGTGTACAGGTAGCCGTGTGCGCCGTTGGCATACTCCAGCACGGCGAATGCTTCGTCTTCCACTTCGATTTCGTGCAGGCGGGTGCGCGTGGAAGCGGTGACCTTCGAGGGCAAGCCTGCCAGCCAGCAGAACATATCCAGCGCATGGGGCGCCTGGTTCACCAGCACGCCGCCACCCTCGCCAACCCATGTTGCTCGCCACTCTGCCGAGTCGTAGTACGCCTGATTGCGGTAGTACGCCGCCACCATTTCGGTCCGCATCAGCTCGCCGATGATGCCATCCTGAATTGCCTTGCGGGCGATTCGGTAGGGGCGCTCGGTGCGCATCTGAAACATGACGGCGAAGACCTTGCCCGCACGCTTCGCTGCCTCAATCATCCGGTCAGCCTCGACGGGGTTAATCGCCATCGGCTTTTCGGTCAGCACATGCAGTCCCTTGCTGAAAGCATATTCCGCCACCTCGGGGTGCGCCGGATGCGGAGTAGCGACAATCACTGCATCCACCAGCCCGCTGTCAATGCACTGCCGATAATCGGCGAAGAAGGGGACCCCATACTGCTCGCCCACCTGTTTTGCTACGTCGGGGTCAATGTCCGCAACCGCGCTGAGCTGCACTTCCTCTACTTCTGCCATCATTTTGGCGTGAGCAGAACCCATGCCCCCCACGCCAATAATGCCCAAGCGTACCTTATCCATGTCCCGAAACCTCCTCTGGTGATGCGCCTTCGTGTGCCATATTCGCCCAGAGGGTGGCTTCTCCCTGCACAGGGGCTTACGTCACAACGGTAGAGGAGGATATGATAGAATAGACGCGGGAGGTGAGCAAAAGGTGAGCTTCTGGCATGTTGTTTTGCTTTTCTTTGGCATGGCGTTTGGCGTGGGCGCACTGGCGATTTTCCTGGAGCATTTGCAGAAGATTGCGGTGATCAAAGCACAGGCAAGAAGCCAGCATGATGATGAGGTGCGGCGCAGGCTAGAGGAACTGGCTCGGCAGGTGGCGGAGATACGGCAGATGCACACGGACCACGTGCTGAACCTGGATAGTCATCTCCAGCACCTGGAATACAAGCTCTCAGCACTGGAAAGCCGGTTGGAGCAGGTAGAACAGGCTCAGCAGGTACACCGCTGAGCCTATATGCTAAGCGGCTTCCTGCTGTTTCTCTGACGGTAGGGGACGCACGCAGTTGCGCCCAGCGCGTTTGGCTTCATACAGTGCCGCATCGGCTACCTCCACCACCTCAGAGGGGGCGTGCATATAGGGCTTGTACTCCGCGACGCCGAAGCTGGCAGTAATCTGGCGATAGGGGTTCTTTGCTTCTGCGATGGCACAGCGCAACCCCTCGGCAACGGCAATCGCCTCATCCAGAGAAAAGCCTGGCAACAGCACGGCAAGCTCTTCCCCGCCATAGCGCGCAGTTACACTGTCTGGCGGAGAGTGTTCGCGAAGTACCTGGGCTACCAGTCTCAGCACCTCGTCGCCTGCCTGATGTCCGTAAGTATCGTTGAAGCGCTTGAAATGGTCGATATCCAGCAGGATAAAGGAGAATGAGCCTTTTCCGTCGCGTGCCAGATTAAAGCTCTCGGCGAGTCTGTCCTGCAGGGCGCGGTGGTTGTACAGCCCGGTGAGGGCATCGGTGAACGCCAGGCTTTCCAGTCGCTCGTTCAGCGCACGCAGCTCCCGTTCATACTGCACGCGCTGGGTGATGTCCACGCTGGCGCAGATTCCGCCCACCACTTCGCCGCTGGCTCCATGCAGGGGGAACAGGGCACGCAGAACGTGTCGCCTGCTGCCGTCTCGACAGCGGTCCACGTGCTCCACAGTAATGTTCTTCTCGCCATCCATCACCTGACTGATAATATTGCGCATCGCCTCTTCGTTTTCCGGGGTGATGATGGTATGGAACATAGACTGAGAAAGCACCTCGTACTCCTGCCAGCCGTAGAGATTGGTCGCCGCGCGGTTCCATTCGTAAATGATGCCTTCCGCGTCAAAGGTAAAGCACGCCACGGGCACGTTATCGAACAGCTCACGGAAGCGCAGGTTCGCCTGTTGAATCATCTCCTGCGACATTTCCAGCGCCTGGGTCTTGAGCTCCAGCTCTTCCTTCTGGCGGGCAAGTTCTTCGTTCGCTTGGCGCAGACGTTGCTCCATATCCAGAATGCGCCGGGCGACGCTGAGGCGTGAAGCCAGCTCCGCACGGTCTAACGGTTTGGACAGGAAATCATCCGCGCCGGATTCGATGGCATGGAGGCGGTCCTCTCTGGTGTCCCGGGCGGTCAACAGGATAAAGTAGACATACCCCCTGCCAGAACGCGAGCGAATGCGTCGACAGAGTTCAATGCCATCCATGCCCGGCATCATCCAGTCGGAGATGACCAGCGGAAAGCTCTCCTTCTGGAAGGCTTCCCATGCACCTGTGCCATCTTTCACGGCGTGCACGGTGTACCCCAGGTCCTCCAGCGCCTTGCGAAGCACCAGGCGCGACACGCCGTCATCTTCGGCAATCAACACCCTCATGCAGCAACCTCCCGGTCGTCCTGCCGACGCTGTTCAAAGAGCTCGACCTCTTCCAATAGCCTCTCGGCTTTGTGCAGACTTTCGGCGATGGGCTGTGTGGGAAGAGTTTGTTCCATCTCACCACACAGGTTCTCTATGTCCTTCGCCCCAGCGGCGATACTCAAGCGTTTCAACCCCGCCAGCAGGTGGCGGGCGTAGTTCGCGTCTCCCTCCTGCAGTGCCCGGCTGATTTCTGCGACCATCCAGCGTGCCTCGCTGGCAAAGTGGTCGGCAACCTGTTCCGCAAGCGGCGCATGGACGCGGCGGCGCACAGGGCTCCACTTCTCTACCATCCGCGCCAGCTGCTCGATCTTCACCGGCTTGCTCAGGTAGTCGTCCATGCCCGCCGACAGACAGCGTTCGCGGTCGCCTTCCATCGCGTGCGCGGTCATGGCGATAATGGGCAGGTGTTTGTGCGTGCTCAACTCCCGTTCGCGGATCAGGCGGGTGGCTTCAATGCCATCCATTTCGGGCATCTGCACGTCCATGAACACGATATCGTAGGCTCGCGAGGCGGTCATCTCCACCGCTTCGCGTCCGTTGGCGGCAACCTCCACCGAACAACCCAGACGCTTCAGCATGTGCAGGGCAAGTTTGCGGTTGACCTCGTTATCCTCTACCAGCAACACTCGCACACCGACCGCGCGCCGCTCCGTTTGAGGAACGCCTCCGAAATGCCCCTCATTGCTGGCGATTCCGGCTACCTGGCAGAGGGCGTTATACAGCTGTGAACGGCGCACGGGCTTGGTGAGCCACACGTCCACACTTGCCGTCTCTGCTTCCTGAACCCCTGCGGAGTTGACGGAGGACAGAAGGATAATCTTGCATTTTGCGGTGTGCTCACTGGAGCGAATCTGCTTTGCGATTTCCACCCCGTGCAGTTCGGGCATCTGATAATCCAGCACCACCACGTCAAAGGGGCAGGACGATGCCTCGGAAAGCATCTGCAATACTTGCCGTCCATCTTCCGCCTCCTGCACCGAACAGCCCCACGACTGCAGGTGCTCGCGCAGGATGCGCCGATTGGTGGGGTTATCATCCGCCACCAGCACGCGCAGACTGGCAATTTGCTGGTAGGCTTCGTGGTGCACAGTTCGCTGTGCCTTCGGCAGAGGCAGTTCTATCCAGAAAGTGCTCCCTTTGCCCGGCTCGCTTTTCACCCCGATTTTGCCGCCCATCAGTTCGGTGAGCTGTCGGCTGATGGTCAACCCCAGCCCGGTGCCGCCGTATCTGCGGGTTACCGAGCCATCCGCCTGTGTGAAGCTTTCAAAAATCTTCCCCTGCTGTTCGGGCGCGATGCCGATGCCGGTATCCCTTACCGAGAGGCGCACGCGTACCACTTCGTCTGTCTCGTGCATCACTTCCGCGCTGATGACCACTTCGCCCCGGTCCGTAAACTTTACCGCGTTGGAGGTAAGGTTGGACAGAATCTGCTTGATGCGCACCGGGTCGCCTCGCAGGGCGGTGGGAATATCGGGGGGAACTTCCGTGAGCAGTTCGATACCCTTCTGGTGAGCAGGGCGTGCGAAAGCGGCGCCAACCTCTTCTACCAAAGCACGCAGGTCAAAGTCTACCTGCTCAATAGTCATCTTGCCCGCTTCAATCTTCGAGAAGTCTAGAATGTCATTGATGATGGACAGCAGGGACTCCGCGCTGGCTTTGATGGTCTCCGTATATTCGCGCTGTTCCCTGTTCAGGTCTGTCTGGAGTAACAGCTCCGTCATGCCGATGATGCCGTTCATCGGGGTGCGGATTTCGTGACTCATGTTGGCGAGGAACTGCGATTTGAGCCGAGATGCCTCCAGCGCTGTCTCTCGCGCCCGAATGAGCTCCTCTTCAGCCTTCTTGCGTTCGGCGATTTCCTGCTGCAGCTGCTGGGTGCGTGCCTCCACGCGCATCTCCAGCTCGGCATTGACGTTTTGCAGAGCGGCTTCGCGCGTTTTAATCTCCGCCAGCATCTGGTTAAAGCCTTGCGTGAGCGCACCGATTTCGTCGCGGGAGGGCGTCTCAATGTACACCGAATAGTCCCGCGTTTCCGAGACGTGACGCATGGCATCTGCCAGCTTCAGCAGGGGGGCGGTAATCCAACGCTGGAACCGGCGTGCTAGCAAAAAGGACATCAGTGTTGAAATGACCAGCAGGATACCAAGGGGTTGGATATAATTGCGCAGATGTGTTCGCCATCCAATCAGGTCGTAACGCAGGTACAGCGTGCCCACGTTCTCCCCGCCGTCGTTGGTAATGGGCAGAAACAGCTCCAGAGAGTGCGCGCTGGAACGCTGGGTCTGCCCCTTTTCGCGCCCCGTTGGAGGGTCCAGCGAAACGCCGGGACGCGCGTAGGATGCAAAGAGCCTGCCATCGGGAGTGTATACTGCAGCGGCAAGCACGCCGTCGCTGGTTCGCAAAGCGGACAGCACATCCACACAGGCTTTTTGGTCGCCAAAGGTCACCGCCGCGGCAACGTTGGAAGCGGTTATCTTCGCCACAGAAAAAGCGTGCTGGTGTGCACTTTGGCGGTACACCGCGAGATTGATAAACATTAATATCACCGATGCCGTCAGCAGAGCCAGCACCGTGCTGGCAAAGCTGACAAGCACGATTTTCCACACGATAGACAGGTTGCACCGCTGTAACATCGCCCGTTAGATCCTCCGTCCCTCCCCAACGATTCGTGCCAGACTGAGCAGTTTCGAGCTGATGATCAGATGCGCCCGACGAGCGGAATCCGGGTTGATTTCGAACCGAATGCGGTTCTGCTCGGTGAAGAAGCCAATGATACCTCCTTTGCTGGCAAAATTAGCACTCTCGCCAACAGTCAGAACAGGTGCATCGGCAAGTATTTCCAGAATGGCAGGCAGTTTATCGGCTTCGTCCTTCGGGATGAACAGAATATGACACCTGCGCAGTTCCTTATCCATGCCCGCCTGGCGCACCACAATACCTCTTCCGTTCACATTTTTTCCTCGAACCACCTTCTGCAGGGCATCGGTTACCGGGCTTTTGCCCAGCACGCCGATAACAAACGGTGATTTATCGTTTTCAAATGCGCCCGACGGATACTCCACGTAGTGCGCGAAGTGGAAGAGGAAGGCGGCTTTGACTTCCGCCTCGTTGTAACTCTGGGCAAGAAGCGTGGCAGATAGCATCACAGCAACCAGTGTCGCTGTGACCCTTTTGACCGGTATTGCGAATGGCTTTCGCTCTACAACTGCCACACCAGTCTCCCGTATATCGCCCGTTCGGGAATGCTATCCCGTTCCCAGAGCGGGTGTTCGAACTCGCGTTTCTTACGTTTCAGCAGGTTCTGCAATGTCAGGCTGAACCGCGCATCCTTCGTCACATGCCACCCGAGCGAAACGTCCAGTCGGTAGTAACCCGGGATAAAATCCATGCCATACAATCTGTCCACCACGAACAGGTAAGCATCAAGGTGCCACCTTCCAGGCAGGTTCAGGTGCGAACTGATGTTTACCTGATGGCGTGGAGTGTTGCTGGTGCTATCGCTGTGGAAGTTGAACGGGTCTTTGCTGTCCGGGTCATGCTGGAGCCGGTAGGTGATGTTGGCGTAACCCAGCTTCAGCGTCCAGAAGTCGGTGACGTTCCAGCTGGTGGAAACCTCGAAGCCGTATGTCCTGCCGTGCAGTTTATTGCTCATGTACACAGGCAGGACCAGGTGAGGCGCTGGGTCGTTTTCGAGGAACGGGTCCGCTGGCTCGAAACTGCGCAGGTTCCGGTACACGTTGTAAAACGCCGAGATGTCCAGCCAGAGCCTGGGGTGAGGCTGACAGCGATAGCCCAGCTCGTAAGCGGTCACCTGTTCAGAGCGAAAATCAGGACTGCCGTAGATGCGCGAGAACATGGGCAGGCCGTTCACCATGCCCTCGTAATAGGCGTCGATGGCAACAGCCCGCTCGGCGCGGGTGGGCATCCGTACCGCATGAGATACCGCCCACCACCAGGCGTTGTGTTCGCTGGGTTTCCAGAAAAGGCGCAAGTTGGGCTGTATCTCCCAGGCGGTGTAGCTGTTGTTCTCGAACTTCGAGCCGAAGGTCAGTCGCGTGCGATCGTTCAGGGTGATGTCGTCCTGCACAAACGCGCCGAACACATGGTCAGTTCGGCTGGATGGGTTCAGTCTCATGTATCTTCCGACGGTTCTATCCTGCGTGCGTTTGTACTCTATCCCCCACAGCAGGTCGTGCCCTGCGCGTGACTGAATCCTCTGTTGCCAGCTGAGGTCAAAGGTATCGCGGACCTCGCTCACCTCGATGGGCGACCGGGCTTCGTGGGTGTAGTAGATGTGCAGGGTATCCTCCGCTGTCTCGCGCTGGCGGTTCCACGTCCCCATCAGGTAGTATCCTGCCAGGGTATAGCGGTCGTCCACCATGCGGGTGCCCGGGATAGTGGGGTCGGGCAGTCTCAAGCGTTGACTGGCGCGTCCAGTGTACACCTCTCCGTGCAGGGTGAAGTTTTCGTTTGGAGAGCGGTTCCAGTCTGCACGAAAGCCGCTGCGCCGAACAAGCCAGCCGTCGTTGTTGGGGACGTATACCTTGTCCTCTTCGAGGTTATCACGCTCGTAGTACAGGGTGTACGCCCGGTAGTAGCCGTTCTCTCCGATTTTTCCTCCGACGCGCAGTCCTCCAAAAGCTTTTTCCTCGCCTCCGCCGCCCGATATCCACACGGTGCCCTGGGTCTCCTTTGCGGGTTTGGTAATGATATTGATGACACCGTTGACCGCGTTTGCGCCCCAGAGTGACGCACCGGGACCGCGAATCACTTCGATGCGCTCGATATCCTCCATAAACAGAAGGGGCTGGGCGTCCCAGTAAACGCCGGAGAAGAAGGGCGTGTACACGCTTCGCCCGTCGATGAGCACCAGCAGTTTGTTGGAATAGCGTCCGTTGAACCCACGCACCGCTACCGCCCACTTGTTTGCGTCGATAGCGCCCACGTGCACACCGGGCACCAGGCGCAGCACCTCGGGGATGGTGTTTGCGCCCATGCGGTGAATGTCTTCGGCAGTAATCACGTACACCGAGGCGGGCACATCGCGAATCGCCTGTGCCTTCTTGGAAGCGGTAACAACTTCTACCTGCATCAGCTCCTCGATACTGAGCTGGGTCAGGTCTTGGACGCCCTGAGACGGGTCACTGCGGGCTACTGAGGTTGCAATGCATAGCATCACGCAGAGAAGAATTGCCGAACGCATAAAATGCCCTCCCAACCATTGCGAGAGTTCTGATAGTTATTTTCGGTAAAAAGGCGGGCGCACTTTATGCTGGCAAAAATCGTTCAACTGCTTGACACCGCAGGTACGTCCTCTGTATACTATTCACGGTGAAACTCGGGAATTGTATCTATCCTACCGTTGATTATCAGGAGGGACTCCTTACTTGGAACGAATTACCATCACCGGGGGCGTACCTTTACAGGGCGAGGTGCGTGTCAGCGGAAGCAAGAACGCTGCGCTTGCCATCATGGCAGGGGCAGTTTTAGCGTCTGAGCCGGTTGTTTTACACAACATCCCGCATATTACCGACATCTACACCATGATGGCGATGCTTCGCCGACTGGGTACGGTTGTGGAGTTTATCCATCCTCATTCCTTGCTGATTGATGCCAGCCGTATCAGCAATCTGGAAGCCCCCCACAATCTGGTCACACGCATGAGAGCCTCGTTTAGTGTGACCGGTCCGCTGGTGGCGCGTTTCGGTTTTGCCAGAGTACCCCTGCCGGGCGGTTGTGACATCGGCGCCCGTCCGGTGGATTTTCATATCAAAGGCTTGCGCCTGCTTGGGGCGGACGTCAGCATGGACGGCGATTCTGTCACCGCGCAGGCGGGACGACTGAAAGGCAACGTCATCTACCTCGACTATCCCAGCGCAGGAGCCACTCAGCACCTGATGACGGCAGCCGTGCTGGCGGAGGGCACTACCGTGATTAAAAACGCGGCGGAAGAGCCCGAAGTGGTGGACCTGGCGAATTTTCTCATTGCGCTGGGAGCGCGTATCCGGGGGCACGGCACCTCGTATATCACGATTGAAGGCGTGCCGCGCCTGCGTGGTGGCGAGTACACCATCATTCCCGACCGCCTGGAGGCAGCAACCTACGCCATTGCCGCCGCGTTGACGCGCGGTGACGTGTACATCGCCAACGCCAACCCCGAACACATGATGCCCGTGCTCTTCAAACTGCAGGAGGCGGGCGTGCAGGTGGAAAGCAATCAAACCGGAGTGCATGTGCGCCTGCAGGGGCGACCCAGGGCGGTGAATATCAAAACCATGCCTCATCCGGGTTTCCCCACCGACATCCAACAGCCGATGACCGCCCTGCTGTGTGTGGCGGAAGGGGTATCCATCGTCACCGAGACGGTGTACGAGCGACGCTTCCGTTACGTCGAGGAACTGCAAAAGATGGGAGCGGACATCACCCAGGAAAACCGCACGGCAGTAGTGCGGGGGGTGGAGAAGCTGTACGGCGCAACTGTTGAGGCGACCGACCTGCGGGCGGGCGCGGCGCTGGTCATCGCCGGGCTGGGCGCAGAAGGCGATACCACCATCGAGAACATCTACCACATCGACCGCGGATATGAAAACCTTGTCGCGAAGATGCAGTCTCTGGGTGCGCAGATCCTGCGCACGAGCGATGAACCCGTTTTAGTCTCTGCACAAGGGGTGCCGGTGTGTTCCGTCTGACGCCCGAACTGGGCATTGACCTGGGCACAGCAAATATCGTGGTGTATCTTCGGGGCAAGGGCATCGTTCTGCGCGAGCCGTCGGTCGTTGCCATCTCTACCAAAAACAAGAAGGTGCTGGCTGTTGGCGAGGAAGCCCGCCTGATGCTGGGGCGCACGCCGGGGCACATTGTTGCCATCCGACCGCTGTCGGACGGCGTTATCGCCGACTACACCACCACCGAGAAGATGCTGGAGTATCTGATTGCCAAGGTGTGCGGCAGACGGCGCTTCTTCAAACCGCGCGTGCTGGTGTGCGTGCCTTCGGGGGTGACCAGCGTGGAGCGCCGGGCGGTCATTCAGGCGGCGCGTGAGGCGGGCGCAGGCGAGGCATATACCATCGAGGAGCCGATGGCAGCGGCAATCGGCGCGGGACTGCCCATCAGTATGCCGGGCGGCAATATGGTAGTGGACATCGGCGGAGGCACGACCGATGTGGCGGTCATCTCGCTGGAGGGCATCGTCATCAGCCGCTCGGTGCGGGTGGGCGGTAACAAGATGGACGAGGTCATCAGCCGTTACATCCGCGGCCAGTACAACCTGATGATTGGCGAGCGAACTGCCGAAGAAATAAAGATAAAGGTTGGCTCTGCCTTCCCGCTGGAGCAGGAACTGCAGATGGAGGTGCGCGGGCGAGACCTGATTGCAGGACTGCCCAAAACCATCACGGTGACCTCCGAGGAGATTCGGGAGGCGTTGCAGGAGCCGATTAACGCCATCGTAGAACGGGTGCGTTCGGTGCTGGAAGAGACTCCGCCCGAACTGGCGGCGGACATTATCGAACGCGGCATCACCCTGACGGGCGGAGGGGCACTGCTTCGTGGGATAGACAGGCTGCTGGAGTCAGTGACCAACATTCGCGTGCAGGTGGCGGAAGACCCGCTCAGCTGCGTGGCTATCGGCACGGGACGAGCGCTGGAGGAGTTCGCCGCCATCCGCGAAAGCAATGTGGTGTCGGCAGAGTTCTAAACAGGAGGAGGTATTCTCAACATGTTCCGCACGGCTTATCTGATAGGCGCGATAGCCCTTGCCATCGCTACCATGCCCACCTTCGCCCAGGACGTGGAGTTCAAGGACGTGCCTCCGGACCACTGGGCAGCGCCGGCGGTGAAGGAAGTGGTGGCAATGGGCATCATGAAAGGCTTTCCTGACGGTACTTTCCGCGGCGACCAGCCGGTGACCCGCTACGAGCTGGCGGTAACGCTGGCGCGATTCATGCGACACGTGGAAGAGAGCCTGAAAGACCTGAAGGCACGCACCCCCAAAGTGTCCATCGCCGTGCCATTGAAGCCACAGCACTGGGCGTTTTCCGACCTGAAGTTTCTGATAGAGCGCGGCTACGTCTCGGAGGAGTCCCCGCTATTGCGCGACCTGTCCAAACCGGTGGACCCCGATACGGTGAGCGCGGTGCTGGCGCAGGCGGTGATTGGGCTGGTGGAGCGCTACACCATCTCTCCCGAAGAACTGCAGATACCCGAAGCTGGACCGCCCTTCCGCATGGATTAACCACACTCGCTGAGCGGGGACGAGAGGAGCAATTCTGCTGTAGTAACTGCTTGTCACCCCGCTCAGCCTGATACCAGTATTTTGCGAAAAAATATTTCTATACGCCCTGTTATCTATTGACCAGATGCTGGCTTTCGTGATATACTTATATTAGCTAATTTTACACCGTAAGCAAGCAAACCTTTCGTGACGAAGAGAAAGGAGATTCTGATGAAAAAGACATTTGCGCTGTTCTTTGCCGCAGTATCTCTTACGATGCTCGTGTTCGCGGCAGAGTCTGAGGCGGCGGTAATCTATGCCTACAGCACCGTGTTCACCGGAGACACACCTACAGGTTCGTCGCCGTGGGCAACCCTGACCATCGAAAACCATGCCTCCAATCAGGTGAAGTTCACTTTGCAGGCGAACCTGCAAGCCCCAGGTGAGTTCATCCGTACCCTGTGGCTCAACATCGACCCATTTGTGTCCGTGTCGCTGGTTCCTGGCTCGGTAAACACATCCGGAGGTAGCAACGTTAACAGCGTGAATGCCTCGTCTAACGGGCACAATGCCCCCAGTGGTGAGAAGTTCGACCTGGAGGTCAACCTGCCCAACTCAGGAGCGGGGAGACTCACGGGCACAGAGTGGGTGTCGTGGATACTGCAGGGTACCGGGCTGACCGAGAACCACTTCCTTGCAACGACGTCTGACCAGGGGCTGTTCCAAACCATGATTCACGTGCAGGGTATACCGCTAGGCACGAACGGGTCGGAAGGTTCTGGCAAGCTAACGGGGTCGGTCATTCCCGAGCCGGGCACGATACTGCTGTTCGCGACCGGGCTGGCTGCACCCCTTTTGAGCCGTCTGCGCAGGCGTACGTAGCCGGGACGTGCTAAAGCTGGTGAACACGAGCGGGGGTAGCCCGGTGGGCTACCCCGTTTTCGCTCGACTGCGAGTGGGACGGGAGACTATTTTGGAGTGCTGAAGCTTGCTTCAGCAAATCATATCCGCGGAGGCTATAACCTGCTTCAGCAGGTTTCGCCAAGTGTAGCCTGCGATTTCCAATCGCAAGGTTGTCGTAAAAAAACAACCCTGCAACTGAAGTTGCGGGCTACCCTTGACGAAGCCTCCTGCGGAGGCTAACCTTTTGGAGTGCTGAAGCTTGCTTCAGCAAATCCGCACCCACAACGTTGCACCGCTGAAGCATGGCTTCAGCACTCCATATCATATCTGAGGTTAGAACCTGTTTTCGCCCCGCTCAGCATGGCAGAGGCTGCGCAGTTGGACAACTGACTGCAGGTTTAACAACCTTCCCCTCCTGTTCGGAAATCTCAAAGAGATGCTTTACTTCGTTCTATTAGTTATAGATGTAGACACATGCGACTGAAACTTGATAACCTAAAAGGGGAGCATAATACCACCAGCAGGGCTGGGAAGGTCTACGCCTCGCTCAGCACGACAGGGGAGGCGGGCGGCACGACAGGAAACGGGTTGGGCGTGGTAGGAGAAAAAGAGGGAGGTCAACCATGCACGTCAACAGGGTACTGCAGAAACTGCGCGAGGGGAAGCCGGTGCGCGTGGGCGCGGTGTGGACGGTTCCACACTGGAAGATAGTGGAGATGCTGGGCATCGCAGGCTACGATTGCGTGTGGATTGAGATGGAGCACGCCGACACCACGTGGGAGCAGATGTCTCAGATGATTCTGGCGGCGCGGGCAACGGGCATGGAGGCGATGGTGCGCATCCCGCGCGGCAGCTACAACAACGTCATCCGCCCCCTGGAGGCGGGCGCGACGGGTCTACTGCTTCCCCATTGCACCGGCGCAGACGATGCCCGGGAGTTCGTGCGCATGGCGCGTTTTGCGCCGCTCGGCTGGCGCGGCATCGGGGGCAGTGTGGACATGCGCTACGGAACCGTGCCCATTGGGGAGTATTTCGACTGGGCGAACCGCGAGATTTTTCTGGGCGTGATGATCGAGCGCAGAGAGGCGGTGGAAGAGATAGACGCCATCGCGGGCGTGGAGGGACTGGACCTGTTGCTGGTGGGTCCGGCGGACCTGTCGCAGAGTTACGGCGTTCGGATGGACTTCACGCACCCGGTGATGCAGGAGGCAATCGCGCGGGTGGCGGAGGCGTGCGCGAGGCACGGCAAGTACTGGGCGGTGGCGGGCGACGTGCCCTCGTATGCCGAACAGATGGCGATGGGCGCGCGCTTTTTCAACATCGTGAACGAGATGAGCGTGCTGATGCAGGGCTTTCGCGAGGCGTTAGAGCGTTTTGACCAGCTGCGTTAAGCCTACGGCTGAGCGCGCGCCATCTCGCGCGTCTTCTGCCACTCGGCTTTCAGCTGTTCCAGAAACGCCTCCACCCGGCGGTTGGCATCCTCGCAGTGGATGGGTATCGGCACCGCTTCCAGCCCGACGGCATCGTGGCTCATCAACAGCCAGTCGCCCTTTTTGAACTTGAAGGTCTGCCCAAACATCTCTTCCGAGATGCCAAACGCCTCGGCGATAGCCTGACGGTCGGACTGGCGGGGCATTTTGCTAACGAAGTAGGTGTGCGGCTGAGCCATGATGCTGGTATCCAGGTAGCGCACGCGCTGGGTGGCGATTCCCACGCCCAGCCCGAACTTGCGCCCCCGTCGGGCGAGCGTCATCACCATGCTTCGGGAGCGGTTGTAGCTGTCGTCGGCGGCTTCGCGCCGCTGGGGGATGAACTCATCCGCCTCGTCGAACACGAACACCACCATCGGGCTGATTTTGCCCGTTTTACGCCGGTTTTCGAACATCAGCTCGCCCAGCGTAGCGGCGAAGTCGCGCAGGTGGTCGGGGTCGTGCGACTGCACGACGTACAGCCCGCAGCTGTGGGGGTCGTTGAGCCGGCTCATCAGCTCGCCGAGCGTCATCTGGTAGGCGTCGTACACGTGGCGCGGGCTGATGTAGCGGCGGAAGGCGTCGTCCACAGCGTCGCGCAGGTTCTGGAACGCCTCGCGGGCGTCGTTCGTGCTGAGCAAACCGCTGACGAACATCTTATCAATCCACTCCAGCAGTCGCCCAGCGTTCTCTTCGTTGAAGGGGGTGGCGTCTTCGGTGGCTATCCAGTTGCGCACCGCCTGTCGGATGCGGGCGTCGTTTTTGCCGAGTGTGCCTTTGGGGTTCCAGTGCCTCTCCACGAACCTGCCGAGCGTGGGCGGCTTTTCGCGGTAGAGGTGGATTCGCGCTGTTTTGGGGTTCAGCAGGCGTCGCCAGGCGAACCAGAAGTCGGTGCGCCGCCCGCTCAGCGCTTTGGGATACAGGGTGGTCTGCGTGAGGGCAGTCAGCGCCTTGCTGAAGCTCTCGCGGTTGGTGGGCTGTTCCATGAACTGCAGGACGTCTTCGGGCAGAGTCTCTTCGGTCAGCACCAGCAGGCAGGCGTCAGGCGCTTTCACGAGCCAGTCCGCCAGCAGAACGCTGTATTCGCCCATCAGGTCAAACAGCACCACCTTCACGCGCTCCTGGGGCACTGGCTGGGTTGGGTCTTCGGTGCTGAAGGCATGCAGGATTCGGTCTACCAGCGTGCTGACCAGGTTGGATTTGCCTGCGCCGGTGAAGCCGAAGACGGCGAAATGCGTGCGCAGGAGGTCCTCGGCAGAGACCTTCACGCCCACTTGCGGGTCGCGGGTCAGGTTGCCCACGGTGAAGGTCGGCACACCCTGTGGCAGTCCGCTGTTGAGCACATGTTCGGTGCTTGGGGTGTCCAGCAGGAGGGCGCGCGCGCCAATCATGGGCAGGTTGCTCTCTTCCTGCAGGTGGCTCTCTCCGTTCTCCTCCACCAGTTCCAGGTTGGTGGGGATGGCGATACAGCGGATTTTGGTCACATCTTCGGTGGGTTCGTGTTCCTGTTCTTCCCAGTCACGCACGGCACTGCGCGCCGCCTCCACCACGAAGCCGGGGTAGCCCTGCGGGTTGTCGCCCAGCGCGTAGTGCAGAGGCAAGATGGAGACCACCTCCAGAATGGAGCGATGGGTGGCGTGTGGCTGAGAGGCGAAGTTGGGCACAGCCAGCAGGGCGCCCTCGCGGATCAGGTTCATCGCCTGGCGCGTGTAGTCGAACCAGATTTCGAACTGATAGCGCGCTTCGGGGTCTTCCTCCATCCGAATGAGCGTGCCTTCCAGTGCTTTCACGAAACTGATCATCGTCGGGTCTCCTTTCGCCGTTCTCCTTGTTCGCGCAGGTGGCGCAGGGTTCTGGCGATGGGCTGGGCGTGGAAGGGGATTTCACTGCTCTGCACCAGCTCGCGGGCACGTTTGCCCACCGTCTTCGCGCCCCAGTCGGCTTTGTGCAGGGGGTCGGGATAGCCGATGACCTCGGGAAAGTGATTGCGGGTCAGCACATCCAGCAGGTACATCACCAGCTGCTGGACGGGGTTTTCGGCATCACGGTCGGGATAGAGCAGGGGCTTCACCGTGCCCACGCGCTCGTTGCAGACGACGAAATCGTGCTCGAACGCCTTCCTGTCCCACTTGGGAACCGCCAGCCGGTCCAGAAAGATAACGTGTCCGCTCAGCGGGGTGCGCTTATCGCGCGACAGGAAGAACTGTGCCAGCGAACGCAGGAACAGCCGCTCCGGCGACACAATCTCACCAACACGACTGGGCGTGCCGATGACTTCGGGCTGTTGCGTGCGCTCATCCATGCCCAATCGGAGCGTCTTGAAGACGGCGTCGAACTCAATTGTGCTCCAGGGCGCCTCAAGAGTGGGGTCGCAGTACAGCGGGATGGACTCCAGAAAGATGCGGTCGGTCCAGGGTAGCGGCGCCACCTGCAGGTCCCGCAGTTGCGGGTAGACGCCGATATGCTTGGTCACGCCCAGATAGTTGCGGGTCAGGTAGCGCGATTCGGAATCTTTCACCACGCCCACCAGCAGGATGTTTCGCTCCCAGCACTTCTCGATAAGCGCACGCAGTCCCACCGTGGTGAGGAAATGCACATCATCTGGCGACATCCAGCGGGTGCGGATGGCGGCGGGGTCGTCGGGGTCGGGCACCTGGTACACCAGCGCGGAAGTGTCTTTTTGCTGAAACAGGCGATAGCAGATGTTCTCAAACAGGCTGACGGTGTACTCCCACGACTGCCTGCAGGAGTGGACGGTGCTCAATGTGCCGTCGGGATTCAGCACGCAGGGCGGCTGGCGACGGCGGCGCCCATCGGGCACGGCGGGTTCCAGCAGGTAGCGCACGGTTTCCATCAGCTCGCCCTCGCTGATGCCCAGTGCGGACTGAATCTGTGACAGGTGCAGGCTCTGCGTGTCGCGCCGATGGAACTCGGCGAGCACGGCAAGGTATCGCCCGAACCGCTTGGTGGACGGAACCTGCAAGAGGTCGTTGATGGGATGGGCGAAGGCGACCTGAATGTCGAAGTCGTCCAGTTGGCGCCGGTCGTAGGGGTATCCGCTCAAGCCAGTGTTCGAGCCGTGCGACACCGCCGCCATCAGCCCGCTGAGCGACTGGTCCATCAGGATGAGGCGCGGGTAGTCGTGCGTGGTCGCGCTGGCGACCGAGTAGGCGAGGTATATCTCCGCTAACTGCATCAGGCTGGTGTGGATGTTGGTCAGGTTAATGCGGTCGTTATCGGAGACCACGAAGGTTTCCTGGACGTCGGCGTCCGTCACGTCTTCAATGCTGGCGAACGGCACCGGCACATAGGCGACCAGCGACACATCGCGGTTCATGTCCCATCGTTCGTACTGCACCACAGGCGGGTCGCTTTTGAGGCGTATCGAGCCTTTCGCGCCGTACGCCCCACCGAAGAAGACCACGAAATCCTGAAAAGCGTCTTTGGTGCAAGTTCCGTCAATGGCAACGAAGTCGATTCGGTCGGTATCCAGGATGCGTTCGGCGAGGTCGCGCAGGTGTCGTCGGTATCCTTCGGAGTGGAACCGCTGGGCAAAAGGAATAATCAGCCGGTCAAAGAAGCGATGGTAGAACTCACAGCCGCTTTCCAGTCTCTGCTGGTACAGCTGTTCGTAGAACTGGCGCGAGTATACCAGCGAGCGATGGTACCCTTTAAAGATGTCCGACAGGATAGACATACTTTCACTCAGCCTGCAGGTGGTTCAGGGCTATTATAGCAGAGAAGCGTGGCGGTGTCGAATGGGGGGCGAGAGGGGAAATTCAGGTGGTTTCTTGAATGATTTCCCGAAGTGTGGCAACAAGGTGAGGCAGGTCGTATTGCAGAATGTCCCAGAGTATGTTCAAATCCACAGCATCGTAGCCGTGGATGAGGCGATTCCTCAAACCAACAATTTGTCGCCAGGGGATTTCAGGGTAGCGACTCTGAGTTTCCACAGACACTCTATTCGCTGCTTCACCAACTATCTCCAGCAGGCGCGTCGGGGCGAGTTCTAGGACGTGGTCGGTTTCTATATCGGCGAGCTGTTTGCCCTGTACAAGGGCGAGTGCCTCACTGCCAGCGTCGAGCATGTGGCGCAAGCGTATTAAGTCATCCTTGTGCGACATAAATATCCTCTGCTTCAGCGGAAACCCGGTCGCGGAAGTATTTGCTCAGGAACCCATAGGTATTCAGGTCGACCTTGCGTCCAATCAGCTTAGACAGTTCCTGCTCTATCTCGAACAGACGCAGCCCCACTCGTTCTCCGGCCTCGAACTCGACCAGCATATCCACATCGCTATCTGGTCGGAAGTCCTCACGCAGGACGGAACCGAACAAGGCAAGCCTGCGAATACGGTAGCGCTGGCAAAGCGCTGCGATTTCTTCTTTCGGAATGTTAATTTGCGCCTTCATGAGGTATCCTCGGATTTTGAACGCCCTGCTAGATATTATGCATTTGTCCACGTAGAAGTATAACTCTTTCAAGTTGTTCAGGTCAATGTGCTGCGATGCTCAATATATGACATTAGGCTCAGCAGCTGCCGAGGCGCTGCCGAGCCATATCTTCTACAGCCACGAATGGTACGTGCGCGTGGAGTCGTCCCAGTAGGGGGCGACGCGGGTGTGCATGGCGGAGATTTCCGCCTCGCTGAGCGGGGTGAACTGCTGTGCCGCGTTCAGCCAGTCGCGCCACTGTTTCAGGTTGTCGGGGGCAATCACAGCGGTGTGTATCGGATGGCTGAGGGCGTAGCGGAACACCTCTACTGGGGTCAACCTGCCCGGTTGCATCAGCTTGCCAAGTGCGGGCACTTTCATCACCGCGATGCCGATGCCCATCTTTGCCGCGATGGGCAGTAACCCCTTGCTGAACGAACGCGGATGGTGCCACTCGGCGGGATTGAGAGGCATCAGCACCATGTCAAACGGATACCGCTCCAGCATCTGCTGAAGGATGGCGGGGTCATGGTGCCCCGAGATGCCCACGTATTTCACAATGCCCTGCTCCTTCGCCTGCCAGAACGCCTTGAGCGCACCGTCAGGTGCGGTTAACCGACGCACATCCTCTGCCGTGCTCACATGGTGCACAATCCACTGGTCCAGGTAGTCGGTGCGCAGGCGTTTGAGGCTTCGCTCAAGGTCGCGCCATGCGCCATCATAGTCCCTGCGGTCGCTTTTAGTGCCCAAGAACACCTCCTGTCGGCGTCCGCGCAGGGCTTCGCCGATAACGTCTTCGCTTTCGCCGTAGGTGGCGGCGGTATCAATATAGCGGACGCCTGCCTGCAGTGCCTCGTCGATAATGCGCGTGGCTTCTGTCTGATTGCGTTTGTATTCCAGCGCCTTGGCGCCGCCCAGCGCCAGGATGGGCATCGCAACACCCGTTTTGCCGAAGGGACGGGTGGGTATCTTGCTCATCACAACCTCCTTGCCACAGTTTCACCGAACGCTATTATACCCGCTGGTGCGCCGACGAATGGGCAGGAGTTTACCAGAATCGTTAGCGAATGGGAAAGAACACGAACCGCGAAAGGGGGCGATTCTGTTGAGCCGATTGCGCTGGCTGGCGGATGGCATCTATCGGGGAACAGACCCACTATCGGGGGCGCAGATCTGGCAGCTGACCAGCACCTCCGTGACCACCCACAACATTTATGGGGAATGGGTGTTCTCTTCCACCGATGGCGAGCGCATCGCCTTCGTGCGCGACATGGCGTACGGCGAGAATCAGCTGGATGTGTGGGTTTACGACCTGCCAACGCGACAGGAGGTAAAGATTAGCGAGGCGCAGGGCTGGCTAACCACCACGCCGTTTCTGGATGCGCTGTATTTTATCCGCCAGGTTGACGGCAAGTCGCATCTGATGCGTCTGCACCTGAAGACGCTGGATCTCCAGACGGTTTTCGTCTTCGACAGGTGCCCTCTGTGGACATCTGCAGCCGCCATCTCTCCTGACGAACGGTATTTCGTCATCTGCCTGCGCCTGGGCGAGAGGCGATACGGCTTGTTGCGGATTGACCTGACGCAGGGCACTTGGGAGGTTTTCCACGAGAACGAGGACATCTTCAACACGCATGTGCAGTTTGAGCCGTCCAAGGGCGAGTATATCCTCGTGCAGTGGAACCGCGGCGGCTTGCTGGACGAACACGATAACATCGTGCGTGCAGTGGGCGAGGAGGGGGCGACGCTGTACGTGGTCGGTCGCGATGGCAATGGCTTCCAGCAGCTGCCTGTGGGCAAGCCGTTCACCGCGCCGGTGACGGGACATGAGTGCTGGGCTGGGGCAACGGGCCAGGTGATGCTGACCACCGAAGACGGCGGCGTTTACCTGTGCACGCCCGGCGACTCGCAGGCACGTCTGGTGACCCGAAAGGCTGGCTTTAACCACCTTTCTGCCTCGCCTGATGGGCGGTTTTTTGTGGTGGATGATTTCCGCAACGGCGTGCTGTATGTGGGCAGTGTGGCGACGGGACGTTGTTTCCCGCTGTGCTCCTCCGGTGCCAGCTGCGGTACTCCTCAGCACACCCACACCCATCCGTACATCACGCCGGGCAACCGCTACGTGATTTACAACTCGGATGCCACGGGGATAACACAGGTCTACACCGCGGAGATACCGCCGCGCCTTCTGGAGGACGTGGAAGCTGGGTGAGATACCCGCGTGCCGGAAAACCCCTCTCCCCACCTCTCCCCGACGCGGGGAGAGGTGGATGCCGAAAGAAGCCCTCACCCTGCCCTTCTCCCACAAGGAGAGGGAAACACAGCTTGGCGGGAGCCTCGTCCTCCAGGTATAGCGCTTCCGCCCAATTGGAGGGCGAACCTCCTGATGAACTGATCCTGACCTGCCCTGAGCGCCTTAGGCGAGGGACTATAACGCGACGGCGATATCTGTTATGCAGATGACCCAGAATTTT
Source organism: Chthonomonadia bacterium (assembly GCA_013314755.1). GTDB lineage: Bacteria > Armatimonadota > HRBIN16 > HRBIN16 > HRBIN16 > HRBIN16. The sequence goes on along the minus strand of JABUFA010000015.1, from coordinate 38,396 downwards.
TTTCCTGCAATCCATCGCTAAAACGTTTCTGTGGCACGAATCTTGCTATATATACGCAATGGAATACAATACCAGCATCAATGCTGGGAATAACATCACAAAGGAGGTTTACATCATGAACCGTGTTCGCAAACGCTTTGTGACCAAACCGCTCGCTGTGATGCTTTCTGTTGTATTCTTGCTTACTAACGCGGGGGGTGACATCCCTTAGCGTATTTACCGCTGCGCTTGCCTCTGCCACTCTCTTCCTTGCCAATACCGCATCTGCATACGCCTCTCAATGGCACCTCTCCGTGAATACCCTTCTGGCTGGCGGATTCGCCTATCAGCCGCCAGGCTCTATCAGCCCCATCGAGGATGGTACGGCAGCGGGTTCAGGCTCTGGACATCCCTGGCAGGCACAGGTCGCAGGTATCAACGTGCTCTCCTAAGCAAAACAGACCAATGTGCCCCTTGTGGGCTGGCAGGCACGGGGTGGGATGCCGGTGAGCTTTAGCCTGCACCACAACAGCAAAGGGGTCTACTCCAACCCCCTCATTGCCGCCAAGTGGACGCACACCTACGATACTCACCTGGATGTCTATCAGCAGGTAGTGGGCGGTAGTCAGGCAGCGGTCATCTGGGGTAACCATACCATCCAGAAGTTTGATCTGCAGAACGGGCAGTGGATACCACGCGATGGCTATCGCGACCGGCTCCATGCCAATGGCAGTGGCTATGTGCTCACGCTCAAATCGCAGATACGGCTGGAGTTTGAACCGACGAGCACGCAGGGACGATACCGCTTGAGTCGCATTGTTGATACTAACGGCAACGCCATCACCCTCACCTACGACGCAAACGGTGTGCTCTCGCAGATAAGTGACCCGTCAGGACGTCAACTGCAACTGCAGTATTCTGGTGGAAAACTGCGCGAGGTACGCTTTGTGGTGGGTGATTGGAGCCGTACCTGGACGCTGGAATACGACACAGTGGGACGTCTGGAAAAAGTGTACTATCCGCTTGTTACAACCGGCGAAGGAGTTCAAAACTACTTTGTGCAGTTCGGTTACTCTCCATACAACAATATTGTGAGCTACACCGATCGCGCCGGGCAGACATGGGAGTATGGCTACGGTGACCCAGAAACAAACGGCGACCCCGATTCTTTGGAGTGGGAGCAGTTGCCTGGCATCTCTCAGCGATTCCAGTATACTCTGGTGCAAGAGGGTGGACTGCGCGGTCTGCGCGTCACCGATGCGCGTGGGGTATCTACAACCTTCTACTCCAACGCCACCGACGTTTGGGGCAGGCTGGTGCAGGTGAAGGACGGCGAGAACCACGTTACTTATTTAGCCTACAACGATGCCGATTACGCCTGGGCGCCCAGTAGCATTACCACGCCAACAGGCACGCAGTGGCAGATAGACTACGATGCGAACGGCAATATCGTGGGCGTCACAGACCCAGCAAACAACCGCTTTGACTTCAGTTATGACAACGCCAACCGCCTCACGGAAGTACTCGAGCCGCCGGTCACTGACGCATGGGGCATCTCCGAGTCTGCTCGGCACAAGACTGAATACAGTTACGATAGCAACGGCAACCTTGTTGAAGTTAAGCAGTACACCAGTGAGTCTGATTTCCTACGGACGCAGTATGGATACGACGCCTACGGACAGCTGACCACCATCACCGATTACAGTTACGATGCCTACGGCAACCTTATTAGCCTGACCACGCCACTGGGCTACCAGACCCAGTGGGAGTATGCCGATGCGCAGAGCACTTTCGGGTTTACCGAACCCAACGCGCGCATTGATGCCAAAAACCAGCGCGTGGAATACACCTACGACGAGTGGGGACGCCTGCGCACCAGGAGGTATCCCAACAACACCACCGTGCAATATCACTACGATGCGCAGAGCCGGCTCGTGCGAATGGTAGATGAAACAGGCGAAACGGTGTGGCAACACACAGCACAGGGTTGGCTACAGAGTGAACAGAAGGGCACTGGCTGGCGGGTAGAGTATGAATACTATCCCAACGGTCTGCTGTCGGCAATGAGTGAAAGCCTGTCGGGTGAGGTGGTCCGTACCATCCAGTTTACCTACACGTCGCGCAACCTGTTACACACGTTGAGCGAGCTGGGCAAGACCACCACATGGACATATGACGCCGACGGTCGCGTGGTGGCAGTGGATTTGGGTAATGGGGCACGCCGGGAGTATACCTACTTGCAGGGTCGTCTGCATCAGATAACGCACAAAGACTCCACAGGTGGGGTATTAGCCTCGTTCACTTACAGTTACCAGGAAAACGGGCGATGCAAGCAGGTCCATGAGCAGCTGTGGAACACTCAGAGCACGATACGGTATCGTTATGACTTTCTCAATCGGCTGGTTCGGGAGCAGCGCACGGGGTATGCACCGGTGGATTTGCAGTGGAGTTACGACGCGGTAGGTAACCGCATCCAGCAAGTGCAGGACGGGGTGGTCACGAACTACACCTATGATGATGACAACCGGCTGTTAACGGCAGGTAGTGTCACCTATCGGTGGGACGCTAACGGCAACATGATTGAGCGCACACAGGATGGCGTTACTCGCTGGTTCACTTACGACTATGAGGACCGGCTGACTACTATCCGACGTCCTGGTGGTAATATCGGGATAATCACTCACCTGTATGCTTACGACGGCTTAGGGCGCCGTGTGTTGCGCACAGTTAACGACTCTGGCACTTTCCGGTCAGCCAACTTCCGCTTCGCAGGTAGTTCGCTGATTCGTGAGCAGTGGAACAATCCGAGTTCCACCAACCACCTGATGATGAATTGGAAGTATACGTGGGCAGGTGGGATGGTGAACGCGGTAAACATCGCGTGGGGCGACCAGTGGTGGTCTGGCAGTGACCGGTTGGGATCCGCGCGAGTGCACACCGACGAGTGGGGTGGCAGTGTCACCTATCTAGCGATATTCACTGCCTTTGGGGAGCGTCTGGACGTCGGTTTCCGTACCCCTTACACCTTTGCCGGAGACTGGGGCTACCGCGACGACGGCGATGCGGATATAATGCATGTAGGCGCGCGGTATTACGAGCCGGCGGTGGGTCGGTGGATAACGGCAGACAAGTACCTTGGCAACCTGTATCAGCCCCTGTCGCTGAACCGGTATCTCTATTGCGAAGATGACCCCGTGAACGGGGTGGATCCGAGTGGCAGGATACCAGTGCTACCTATTTTGGGTATTGTTGCGGTGGCGTTACTGCTTGGGGGATGCCAAGACTACGAGCCGTCACCGCCACCCGACCCCTATCAACCAGGCAAGGACGGTCCGTGGGATCCGGGTTTCCCACATCCATCACCATATCCTCCGCGACCGTCTTTTAAGATGACGGTTCCTGTATTGTGGAGGTCTTTGCCGTGGATTGAGTGAGGGGGTCGGAAATACGGCTCCAGATAGCAACTTATAACAGGGCTGTTGTGTCCATACTGACGGAGACACATTTAGGGGCACAGGCAGAGTTTTGCCTATCAGGTGAACAACATGTACCGAAACGCACTAATCCCTGTCGCTTTGATGGTCATGGCAGCGTCTGTCGCCGGTCAGCCTGCGCCTCGCGATGCCGATTACCACAGGCTGGTGCAGACGTGGAGAGAGGTGTATGACCAGCAACTGCGTCTCAAACCCGACGCCGCCGAGAGCCTCATTCCCCTGCTGCATAGCCTGCAAGCGAAGTACCCTCAGGACCAGTGGCTTACATACGTGCAGGTGCGCCTCCTTGCTGAGCGTGGGGAATGGAGCCATATCCAGCAGTCACTGCTCGCGTGCGGTCAGCAAAAGCAGGAATGGTGCAGTCGCTGGCTCTTGCACACTTACTGGCGTCAGGGCAGGTATTCGGCGTTTCTGCGGTCGCCGGAGCTCAGTCGCTATCTGCTCACCAGTCTCCGTCGTATGCTCTTGCCTCTGGTTCTACTCGCTTTCGCTTGGTGGCTTTCCAGGCGGGTCGGTAACAGGGGTATCTTCTGGGCGACGGCTGTTGCGTTCATTTTCAACCTGCTGATAGCTCCTTATGAGATGATTGCTGGCATTCTGGTCAGCGGAGCGCCCTTCCCCATCTCGCTTCGGGCGGAGCGATTGGCTGAGGTAGTTTATTCCGTGCTTCTTTACGGAACCCTTTTGGTGGGTAGCCTGTGGTTGATGCGACGCCTGTTGTTCACCGCAACCCATAGCGAAGCGGTGTCTGACAGGTCGAGACTGCTTGGTTTCGCGGCGGCAGGGTTAATCTTGCAGGGGCTGCTGCAGGCGCTTCCTCTGCTGTCTCTTCGCTCAGACGCCTACTCGCTCTCATCTCTTGCTGTGTCTATCAACCAGCCCGCTTTTTTGAAGATCCTTGCAGAACTGGTTCTGAAAGACGTCGCGTTAGCCGTATATTTTGTCATGTTGTATTACGGGGTAGCGAGGCGGTCTTTCGGTATCGTGGGAGCGATATGTGTTCTGGCTCTTCCCGCTATTTCGTCCTTCGCGTGGAAGCCGCTTCCTGATTTGCTGTGGACAACGGCACATTTCTGGGCACTCAGCGTCGCACCTGCTGTTCTGCTTTACGTATTGAAGCCGCGCTGGTGGGTTGCCGCCGTTCCCTTCTGGTGGTACAGTCTTCTTCAGGCGGTGAGATCCCTGCTGGAGTATGCATACTGGGTATAGCAAACTTTGCACGCGGAAGCCCCGCCCGTCCTCCCCGCAGGGGGTAGGAAGACCCCTCTCCCCGACGCGGGGAGAGGCTCACCTGCGGGCAGATAGCGGATCCAGATGGAGGCTCCTGCAGCCGAATGCAACGGGGGAGGTGCACATGCCAATGTGGGCAACGATGCGGCGCGTTCTGCTGGCAACCGCGATGGCTATGACATGTGCCCTTTGCTACCCGCACAGCGCATTGGGCAACCCATCATGGTGGACGCAGGCTTTCGACCGGTGGGGAAACCCCAACAAGGCTGTGATGCAGGAACGCTATCGCGAGATAGACAGAGCCATTGCGCGGGGCGATAAAAATCCCGAACTGGTAACCTGGAGGGCATGGCTGGCTAAGGAGCTGGGACTCTGGCAGATCGCAGAGAAGGATTACTAGGTTCGTCAGCAGAACGCCACCACAAAGCTGGAGAAGAAAACATACGGGTGGAGACTGTCCGCAGTTTTATGGCATCAGAAACGATATGCCGAGGCTTTACGCGCAGCGTGGGGGTCAGGAGTTCCCCAGCACGTTTGCGCAGGCTTGTTGCTCATTCTGGTACTTCTCATCGGCGCGTCCATTGCAGTCCGGCAGGCTCCTCAGATCTTCTCAGCGGTGGCAATACTGGGTGCAGTGACTGTGGCAACTTTCATGAATCTGTTGCTATCCATCATCCTGCAGTGGACCGTAGCAGGAGTACCATCGCCTGTTGTTACAGAGGTGAAAGGGATATACGGACTTGTACTTCAGGCAGCCGGATGGGTGGTTCTGCTATGCTTGTCCCGGTGGCTGTGCAAACGTATTTCGTTCAATACAGGTGATGCTTTACCCGCTATCCGTCCGCTCGCTTTTCTGGGCGTGCTGTTGCTGATAGCCCTTGTGTACGACGCGGTCCGGCAGGCATCCAGACAAGCCGGCATAGAAGAGATCACAGTCTCAGTGCAGCAGGCAAGCTATCTGTTCATGGCACAGGTATTCCTGTCGCTGACGCTCGGCGCCTTCGCGAGAGCTTACTTTTTCGTTATCACCTGTTGCTCGTTGATTGAACGAATGCTTTTAGCTTCCGGGCGTGTTCTTCTTGTCGAATCGTTGCCCGCGCTTCCCATGCTGTCACTCACTTTTCTTTACACAATCTATCTCTGGCAGTCGTTTGCATTCAATTCGTCCCTGTATTTGTGGGCAACAAGTGTGGCTCCCCTGGTTGTGTCGGTTTGGTTGTGGCAGGCATATCGCCGCCTTGGATGGGCGGTGTTACCTTTTGTCATGGAGGCTTTACTTGCCGCGCTTCTGGAGATCGTGTACGCAGATACGCAGTATCTGGTGGGCTACACCTTAGGAACATAGACATGAGCCGGTTACAGGCGATGTGGGTATACTGCATATAGGGGTGCACCATGACGAGCTGGCGTTAGGTCGTGGGATCACTGCGGATAATTACTGTGGCAACCTGTACCAGATCCTGTCGTTGAACCGGTTATCTGTATTGCGAAGACGACCCCGTGAACGGGGTGGATCCGAGTGGCAGGTTTCCATTACTCTTAGCCGTTGCCATCGGTGCCGCAGGTGGTTTGTTGCTCGAGGGGGCGAAAGACTATTTCGATGACGGACGGATTAACGACCCATGGTGGTATTACGTCGGTGGAGGTCTTATTGGCGGTTTAGCGGGTGGTGCTGTTGCGATATTTCGAGGTACGGCGACTATCGGTATGATAGCAATCAAAGCGAGGTTCCATCCTCCTCACCATAGCTTTGGCGATAAACTCCTGCCGCACCTTCAGGTTGTCGTGTATAAGATGGGCATAAAAAAGAGCCACAAAATATGGAGAATACCGCTTCCTGAGTGGTGGCGATGGTATAATAAATAGTCCATTACACATCATTGATAACAGATCTTTGAACGAGGCAGTGCTTTCAGCCCGCTGCGAGGTCATCGGGGAAGCGAGGTGAAGGTGATGGGTCTGGTACTCAAAGTGGACTCGCCGGAGTTCCTTGATGCAATCCACAACCTCATCCATGATTGCTTTTTTGATGTCGAGCGCATCTCTTTCGATGCCGAAGCTGGTGTGTTGCTCATACCGTTCAGCTACGAACAGACAGTGTTAGTACCAGCGGAAGATTTGCATGCAGGTCACCGGGGGCTTCGCGCAACTGTCGCACGCTGGTTCCGCTTTTTACGACCAGCACGGCGAACGCAAGTCCGGCTCGTCCCTGCCATACTGCGTATTGAGAATGTGTCTGACTACTCCCTCGTTGATACCGAACACGTTGGTCTGTATCCTTTTAACATACTCGTTTTTGACCCGTCTTCGCAGGTCATCACGGTGCTGACAGATATTCCCTTACGCTTCTCAATCCGGGTGAAAGGTTTCGCGATAACTGTTGAGATTGGTTCGGATCAGTCCTAATCTGCGGCAAAGAATTGCGACGGAAGTAACTGGCTCGGCAGGGGTACACTGTCTGTGTGGCAGGTAGCGTACACGCTCTGGCTGCTCACACCTTTGCCGGAGACTGGGGCTACCGCGACGACGGCGATGCGGGTATAATGCATGTAGGCGCGCGGTATTACGAGCCGGCGGTGGGTCGGTGGATAACGGCAGACAAGTACCTTGGCAACCTGTATCAACCCCTGTCGCTGAACCGGTGTCCAACAGGAGGCAGCAATGGTCAAGCGCGTGCTGTTGGTCGCTATCGTGTTACTGGGTGTTGTCATCACGGGTTTCTTCACGACGCGCCTCGCGAACGTGTTTCGTTTGCTGCGAGTGCAGCGAGCAGACGATTCTCCCTCCATCAGCGTCAAATTGGGGGCGACCCGGTTGCGCCCCTTGAGCAATGCAGTGCTCCGTACGGTAGTTCCACCCCATAAGCATTCGGATAACGATTCCAGAGGGTTCTACGCTTGGATATACTTGAATCGCTCCCTCTCGTCCACGATGCCGCTTCCCGACCTCACACCACACAGGGTTGTCTTCGTATACTACCATTGGATACCAATCGAAGACCCACAGATACCCGATGAAGCTTTCCGGATGATTGTCGGTGTGAAGGCGACAGAGACAACTCGCGAAAACAAACTGCTTGTCAACTTAACAGATGGCACCCACTCGGAACAAGTTCTCGCTGTTGCCGACCGGCTCGACCCTGCTCTGGGGTATCCTCCGCTAACGTATAGCAACCACTGGAATAAGCATGGTCCCCAGTTCCAGCCACAAGGCAAAAGAGTAGAGCAGGCTGTCAGCATGGAACGACTGGTCTGGTTCGGCATGAGACAGGATTGGTCTGCTGATGCGGAGGTCAAGGGTTACACGCTCACTCCTTCACCAGTAGCCTATTCGTTCCGCAACGATGTGTCCTACCGCAGGTCTGGATTTGCAGCGGCGTTTCTGCCGGAAAGCATTCCCAAAACGGGAATAAAATGTACCATCTCCTACAACGATGGACGGCGTGCTTCATTTACTTTTGATGCCAAAGGACGGGTGGTATCTGACCCCACTCTCGCCAAACGATTAGCCATTCGGCGCGTGGAGATATCGGAAATACTACAGCCAGGACACAAAAACCCCTCTCCCAGCCTCTCCCCGACGCGGGGAGAGGAGAATCTCCCCTTCCCTCGCAGGGAAGCGGTTGGGGGTTAGGTCGACAACGGCTCGGCGCCCGCCTCGCCCTCCACGCGGCGACGCGGATTGGCTTATTTTTATCACCAAAGCCCTTGCATTTCTCGCGAGATTGGATTATAATCGCGACAACAGTGCGAAGCGGTCACCCTGATCTACCGTTACGGCAACAGTTTGATAGCCCGCAACGGTGAGGTGGTGCTGAGTGACGGTCAGGGCACGACGCGGGCGACGGTAGACCCCGTTCAGGCGGTGACGAGCACCTTCACAAGCGATGGTTTTGGCAATCCGGTGGCGCAGTGGGGTAGCAGTGCTAACCCGTATCGTTATGCAGGTGCGTGGGGCTATCGGGACGATGGCGATGCGGGTTTACTGCATGTGGGCGCTCGGTACTATGACCCGCAGGTAGGCAGGTTCATTAGCCGGGATGCGGTATTGAGCGAACACCCGTATCTGTATTGCGAGCATGAGCCGATCATGCGGGTGGATCCGAGTGGAGACAATCCCGCAGCGATCGCGCTGCCAGGGCTACTAATTCCTGGCGTGCGAGAATTAATTATCGGCGCTGGCATCGTGGTCGGCGTCAGTATCGCGGTGAAATACGTCGCCGACCATATCGACGACTGGTCGGACAGGCCGCGTGAGAAGATACACGGAAGGGAGAAGCGCCGAGCTCGGGAGAAAGCGAAGCAAGAACAAGAGGAATGGGAAGAAGGAGGAAGGAAGGGGAAGCGTCCTAGACCCAAATATCCACAACCATATAACATCCCAGACGATAAGTCGCAGTTCTGGGAAGGAGGAGGTTTCCCATATAACCCTCGATGCCCATAAGCTGTGGAGAGGATGATTGAAAAGAAATACCATGGGCGAGGCTGAATGGCTAAAAGCAGTATCCTTTGAAGATGCTCGGAGATGCCTAGAGAACGCCTGTCTTCTGGAAAGGGCATCAAAACACCTTAGCCGAGGAGAAGGGGAACTTGCTTTGTCGACAGCGCACTCCGTTTTGGCGAACGGTGGAGAGGGCTTTGCGCCTTATGCAAGCGAAATTATTACTGACGCGCTGGATGAACTGGCAATGCGATATGAGGAGGTGGACGATTGGGAAAATGCCCTGAGGTGGCGAAAGGAGCAGGTCATCCATGAGCCTTCTGCTTTGTTGCCCCGTTTGCTCCTGGCCGAGGACATGATTATGGCTGGTAATTATCGCTCTGCGGAGCAGGAACTATGGGAATTGCTGAGGCGATGCCCTCGTTCCATTGAGGGCTGGACGTGGATGGCACGGTGTGCCGTGCATCGAGTGAACTCGCTCGGACAGAAGCGGTCTGCCGACCAAAGAGCAGCGGTAAGAGACATGATGAGGTTTGCTCAACGAAGCTGGCAGGTTTTACGGAAGCCAGAATGGATATATTACCCCAGCGAAACTATCATTCGTGTGACGCTCGAAGAACTATACGAGGTGACCTTTGCTGCTTTAGCCCTGACGGGCAGCGTAAACCAGGCTCGTCAGGTGATAGAAGCGGGGATTGCTATACTGGGTGATAGTGATGGTTACCTGCGCTGGCTCCGCGATTCGTTTTCGCCTACGGGTCAGTATCATCTTGAGACCACTTCGCTACTTTCGGTAGTAGACCACACTCCAGTAAAGCGTTTGTTGGAACTGGCTCAGCAATGTGCAGTCATTACGCATCAGTTGCACAACGGCAACTACGAACAAGCGTTTACCCTGTTGAGCGATCTTCCAGCGGATGTTGACATCTTGCTGGATGGCTGGAAAACGTGGCAAGAACGTCGGATGCTAGCTTATGCTGCGGAGAGTGCTGCTAAAGCACAAGATGTCGAAGCAGAGATGCACTACATCGCCCAATGGCACGCACTAGCGCCATCGGAAGAGTTACCCCTGTTCAGGTGGGGCGAACTGATGTTCAGACGTAACTACAAAGAGGCATTGCGAACGTTTCATCGCCTGCTGCGCCGGTCTCAAAAGTATATCGAGGCATTGATCGAGGTGGCTCGGCTACATTATGCCCATCGGCGACTTCGGCTAGCTTGTCGTTTCGTTGCTAAGGCATGGGGAACACTGCCATCGCCTGACTGGTGCTATTACCCTTCCGAAGCGGTGGTTAAGGATAGGTTGAGAAATCTTTTTAGTCTGACCGAAAAGCTGGCGTCTGCTACCGGCAATGTGGAGCAGGCGGAGCAAGTCAAGCGTGAAGGACAGGCTTTGCTGGGGGAATCCGTAGTTTTCGATGGGGTGGAGGCTCGGGTAAACCAGATCACGGTTGTCATGTAGACGACCGCCTCCGTGTTTCCCGCGCTGCAAAAGGCACCACTCCTAACGGTGACGAGCACCTTCACAAGCGATGGTTTTGGCAATCCGGTGGCGCAGTGGGGTAGCAGTGCTAACCCGTATCGTTGTGCGGGTGCGTGGGGCTATCGGGACGATGGCGATGCGGGTTTACTGCATGTGGGCGCTCGGTACTATGACCCGCAGGTTGGGAGGTTCATTAGCCGGGATGCGGTGTTGAGTGAACACCCGTATCTGTATTGCGAGCATGAGCCTGTCAATTCGGTCGATCCGGGTGGAACTACGCCTGTAGCAGGGGCGTTGGGGGCTGCTGCAGGAGCAGCGGCGATTGACGGCCCTCTCCCAATAGGAGATGTTATCGGTGCTGCAATTGTTATCGGACTTGTCATTCTGGAGGCAAGAGGTAAAAAGGGCAAGGAGAGATTGCGCGATACGGGACTACAAGATCTTCCTGATGACGTCGTTCGCCAACGGGCGCGTGATAGGTCGTTGCCACCGCACGAACGAGACAGGTACAGGCGAGAGGAGAAAGCTAGGCAGCAGCGTAACAAAAAGAAAAGAGCAGAGGTTCTCTTTATAGATGACGGAAGATACTGCCAGCGTAGAATCGAAGATGAGTTGCGTACGCTTGATATGGTGGCGTAACTTCAGAGGGGGGGAAGATGGGGTTATGCCTGAAAAGCGTAAGAACATGGTCTACCTGTTAAATCGTCTGTCCTCTCCTGATTCCACCGAGAGATGCGATGCGATAGAGGAATTGGCGCAGTATCGTCATCCGCGCGTGCTGAGAGCCCTGAAAAGTAGCCTGTTGTTTGACCCAGAGGATGTGGTGCGCTGTTCTGCAGCAGAGCAGCTTGGCTATTGGGAAAAACCTTCGGTCCTGCCGTTTCTCGTGGCAGCCTTAGCCGACCGGTCGTGGTTAGTGCGCGGCTGGGCAGCGGCTGCCATTGGCGACATGAACGTCATCCGCTACAGAACTCTTCATATTCAGCGAATCGTGGAGGAAGCATTCAGGCTGGAGACTCACCCTTTTCCTAAACTGAACATGGGCTATGCCCTGTATCGCTTCGGAGACAGAGGTTACCTTGACTACATCCTTTCATTACTGTCGCATCGTTCTTACCGTATTCGTTGCGCCGTCGCAAACACCTTGCTGGAAATTCTTCAGGAAAACATCGCAGATACAGGGGTAATCTATCATGCGGTGGAACAGGCTTTACAGACCGAGAAAACAGTTGCCGCGCGCGAGTCATTTCGGCGAGTACTAGACCGGCTTGGTCAATCTATCGAATATGAAACCATCACGGACACAGAGTGCTAAGGATGTAGAACGACGGGAGGAGAACCGAAGGATAACACACAAACAGCAAAGCGCATTCACTGTTACATCTGATGTCTACCTCAGATGGCGATTACTCAGGCAACGAGGCGAAAGGCGTCAGGACAAGTGAGGTTGTTCCGAAGGAGGATGACAATGGACGTTGTTCGATACGACCTCGGTGAGGAGGCAGTAGATTATATCCGTTCTTTTCTGGAGGAAGGGGAGGAACTCCATAAGACGCTGGCGGAATTGCTGCTGAACCATCTTGACCTTAGACGGGGACAGGTCTATACTTACCTGCCGCCCGGGCTGAGCGCCGAGCAGGTAAATAACTTTAAGTGGGGTGGGGTAGTACCAGTTCCCGATGACGCGCCTATAGTCAGGACGGACAAAGGGATAATAGTGCCGATATACTCCACGCAGGAGCACCTCACCGAGTTCGTGCGCCAGTACCTGAGCAACGTGCCACAATCTATCGCTCTGTTCGGGAACTGGCTTCACGATTGGTTGCCCCCAGAGGAGGAGATACGGTTTGTAATCGTCGGCGACAAAGAGGTGTATACGTATTTGCTTGAAACGGACACCGACCCGGAAATTATCGACCGCAGTATCTCCATGGTAGAGATGGCTTACCCATCCACCGTGGGGATACTGTCTCGGATTCCCGACCAAGCGGTCCTATCCTGGTCGGTAAAGAGGCGTCCGGGAACGGTAGAGGAGCTGGAGTATCTTGTCAGGCACGCTCAGTTCCTTATTGCAGAGGCTTACGACCTGGAAGGCTTCTTGATATGGGAACGGTCAACTGTGTCGCTACACTGATTGGAGCAGCGGAAAGCATCGGGTAGGCTCGTCGGGTTTCTTTTGCCGTTTCAGTGTATGTCTATCCTGTGAGCGATGCAAGGTCGGAGGCGCAAACAATGACGGAACACACAATACCGCCTGTCCTGGGCATTGGAATAGTGGTGACCGCCCTCGCGATTGGGCTTGGCTGGAGGAATGCCCAAAGGACAGGGGGATCGTCGATGGCTTCGTCATGTCGTGGCGGGGGCTATGAACATTTTCGTTCTGATGTCAGCACTCGCGCTCCGATACCTGCCGTTGAAAGAAGAGCAGTCTGACCTTATTGGCGTTTTGTCACTCGGAGTGGCTGCAACAGCTGCCCTAGTTTTGTTCTCGCGCACGGATATCAGCAACGACGAGAGACGGAATATTTGGTGGTCGGGTTTTCTGCAGGGCATTGCTGTTTCCTTCTTCCTGGCGATAGCGGTGATTATACTGCTGGGGCGAATGTGAAAAACCCGCTTTAGCACCAAGACGCCCCGGCAGGAGCCTTGTCCTCCACAGCGGAAATCCCTCGCCGAGGCAGGATAGCCCCACCCGACCTCACGCAGACGGGGAGGAAGTGTCCCCCTGCTTGCGGGGGGACAACAGGGGGGCTGATACCTCAACCGATTCGGCAGGAACCTCGCCCTCTCAGAGATAAGACAACTCGCCAATTTGGAGAGCGAACCTTCCAGATACGGTATACTGTTATGCAGTTCAGCAAGGCGGAGGGATAATCATGGTCATCCTGTACATTACCCTGAACACCGATGAGGAAGCGCGGACGATTTCGCGGGCTTTGCTGGAGAAACGGCTGGCGGTGTGCACCAACTGGTTCCCCATCACCTGCGCCTATCGCTGGAAAGGCGAAATCACCGAAGAGCCGGAAACGGTGCTTATCGTCAAAACCGAGCCCGAGCTGTACGAAGCCGTCGCCGACGAGGTGCGCCGCCATATCTCCTACACCAACTTCATCGCGCAGATAGATGTGCCGAAAATCAATAATGAATTTGCCAGCTGGTTGAAAGAGGAGATTTGCCCTCAAAGCGAGAATAGTGCGGACAGATAAGGAGGTGGCGTGGTGCCGGCGGCGTGGCGCGTGCTGATGGTGGTGTTTCTGGTCTGGCGCATGGCTGGGCAAATGCACGCTCAGCAGACGGAATCTGTCGCCCCCCTGCCCACCCTGCAGGCACTGCGCTGGGAAGAGAGCGTCCTGCACGTAGTAACCTCTGGCAAGGTCAACTTCCAGACCTTTACCCTGCGTGAGCCGCTGCGCGCGGTGATAGACATCTCGCCCTGCACCCTGCCGCCAGAGACCATCCAGCCAGAGGGCGATACCCCAACCGCCGTGGAAAGGATACGCTGGGCGCAGTTCAAGGAGGGCGTGGTGCGCGTGGTGTTAGACCTGCGCGAGGAGACGCCGTTCGCCTTTTCTACCGCTTCCGAGGGAAACCTCGCCACACTCGCGCTCGGCACTGCGCCTTCACCAGCCAGCGACAAACCGCGCACAGCCAGCACTCCTGCCAAAAACAATCCTCCCCCTCCACCACCGCCTGCCGACCTGCTTCAGGCGCAATGGCTGGCGGATGGGGAAGAGGCGCGCTTGCAGATGCAGCTCAGCCGCAGAGTGCCTGTGCGCTTGCGCCCGCTGAAGGAAGGTTACACCACCATCCTGGAGATGCCGCAGGTCAAACCGGGCGACGGACTGCCTGCCGACTGGAGCGTGAAGCACCCCCTGATTGAGCAGGTGCAGTTCAGCGGGGACACCAAGGGCGCACGCTCCGCACTGGTCATCCGAACCACCCGCGCCGCCAGCCTCCGCGTGGAATACGACAAGGAAAAGCCCATTATCACGCTCGCCGTGAACCGACCGCGAAACGCACACGGCAAGCTTTCCGAAAAGCATATCGTGATAGACCCCGGACACGGCGGGACCTCAAAGGGCGCGGTGGGCAGAGGCGCGGATGGAATCGTGTACGAGAAGGACATTACCCTCGCCATTGCGCTGATGGTGCGCGACCTGCTGGTGAAGGAGAAAGCCACCGTCACCATGACGCGCGAGGACGATAGCACCGTAGACCTGTACGACCGCCCCAAACTGGCGAACGAAAAGGGCGCGGATTTCTTCATCAGCATCCATTGCGACTCCACGCCAAAGCCGAACTCCGCCAGCGGCACCACCACCTACTTTCACGCCTCCGACCCCGACGGGCGTGCGCTGGCGCAGGCGATACAGAAACATGTTTCCGCCGTGACGGGACTGCCCAACCGCGGCGCGCAGACCGACACCGCTATCTACCAGTCGGGCTTTGCCGTCCTGCGCCGAAGCGAGATGCCCGCCGTGTTGATTGAGGTGGCATACATCAACAACGACACCGACCGCGCCAAACTGAAGGACCCGAAGTTCCAGAAGAAGGTCGCCGAGGCGATTGTGGCGGGGCTGAAAGCGTATATTGAAGGGGAAAAGGAGCAGAGAATGGCGCAGGAAGAGGTAGAAATCCGCCCTGCCGCCAATCAGAGCGAAGACGAGCAGATACAGATACCGGAGCCTCTGTAGAAGATGAGAATACGCTGGATACTGACGGTGATTCTGCTGGCGGTGCTGGCTTTCGGAGGCGGCTACTGGTATGCCAGCAGGCGACCGCGCTTAGCCCCTCAGCCTGGTCCCGTGCAGACCAAGCCCTCCGTGGTGGTCTATGTGCCGATAAGCGAGGGCAATACCTACCGCTGGGAAGCGAAGCCTGTTCCCGTGAACGCGGACGAGGACCCTCTGCGCATAGCGCTGGAACATCTGCTGATCACGCGCGATAGCCCCTTTCCCCAGGGCACGCGCCTCCTGCGTGTCAAGGTGGAGGATGGCATCGCGGAGGTAGACTTCAGCCGAGAGTTAGTGGACAACTTTCCCGGAGGTTCTACCACCGAAGCGTTGATTGTGGAGAGCCTGTGCCGGACGCTCGCCCAGTTTGCCGATGTGGAGAAGGCGAGGATTCTGGTGGAAGGTAAAAAGATAGACACCATCGGCGAGCATGTGGACCTGAGCCAGCCTGTACCCGTACGCCAGGGGCTACCCGCGAACTGACCCTCCGCGCAGGATAAACACCCCTGAATCCGCCTCGCCCGAACGGTTCAGCCTGTCGGTCAGCCGGGCGAACTGCTTCCATTGCGCGGGGCTGTGCATCTCCGGGCGATGCTGTGAGCCGGGAATGCCCTTTCGGTACAGCTCGCTGGCGTGCAGATGCAGAGGTAGGGCATCGAAGCCGACGTGTTCCACCACATATCCGCACCGCTCCGCCAGCGTGCGCATCCCCTGCACAGTCGGAATGCTCAGATGGCGCGGGGCATCCAGCTGGAACCAGTCCACGC
This sequence comes from Chthonomonadia bacterium, assembly GCA_013314755.1. GTDB lineage: Bacteria > Armatimonadota > HRBIN16 > HRBIN16 > HRBIN16 > HRBIN16. The sequence continues at coordinate 22,270 of JABUFA010000015.1, read as the reverse complement.
CGTAGTGCTTCCAGTGGTAAGAACCCGCCAGCGGCACGCGCACCAGCACCCGTCCACCCGGCTTCAGCAACCCCTTCGCCAGCGAGAGCTCCTCTTCGGGATTGGGCACGTGCTCCAGCACATGATGATACATCAGCACGTCGTACGGTTCGGGATGCTGTGCCAGATATTCGGCAAGCGTGCACCGATGCACCGGCACCTTACCGCCAATCGGGCGGTCGGAGGGATAATAGGGGTCAATGCCCTCCACATGACGAAAGCCGACTTCATACATGATGAGCAATAACAGCCCACTGCCACACCCTACATCCAGCACGCGCGACTGCGGCGTGAGGTTCAAGAGGCGGATACTGCGCACGCGCGGGTCCTGCTGGGGGTGAACGAGCAGAACCAGCCTGCCCAGCCCCCCCCTGCCCGTCGCCACCGTACGGTCACGCCACCGGCGCACCGTGCCCAGCCAGCCGCTGTAATAGGTATCGGGCAGGGCGTTGTAGGCATCGTATTCGGGCGGATAGTAGCGTTTCAGGTCTTCAGGAGGCTGAAGAATCTGCAGAGAGCCACACTGGGCACACTCAGCGTACTCGAACGCCCCCTCCATTCCAAACAGCCGTTCCCACGCCACAAACGTGCGTCCCGGCTGGTCCGAACCACACCATACGCAACGGTAATTCACTGTTTTCTCCTCAGCGGCAAACCTCTGTGCCTGCTTTCTAATCTGTGTCCGGCATCGTCTTGCAAATTGTACGTTGCTATGCAGACCCCTGTCAAGGCACGACGCGACACGGATGCCCTGCCTCCTTCAGTGTGCCCTCGCGACCGAAAGTTGCAGGCAACACGCAGCTGAGCCTCCGCAAGATATGGAGTGCTGAAGCCATGCTTCAGCAGCACAATGCCACAGGCGTGGATTCGCTGAAGCAAGCTTCAGCAGTCCAAAGTAGCCCGCAACCTCCAGATGCAAGGGATGTTTCCTGTAGATTAGCCTCCGCAAAATATGGAGTGAACACCCGACGTTGACCGCATAACCCGCAGGCGGTTACAGATTGAGGTGATTCCCATGTGGCGTTATTGTCCTCAGGAGGTGTTGAGGTCTGCAGAGGAGTGGTGGGGATGGAGGCCGCACCCCGCACAGCGCGAGTGGATGCTGGACACGCACCCCGTGAAGGTGGCAGCCTGCGGCAGAAGATGGGGCAAGACTGAATCGCTGGCGGTGGAGACCGCCGCGCTGGCACTGCTGTATCCGGGCTGTAAGCAGGTGATTGTCGCGCCGACGCTGGACCAGGCGTCCATCCTGTTCGGGCGCACCGCAGAGCTTCTGCAGGCGTTCTCAGAGAAATCGGGCGACAGGGTCTGCATGCGTACCGCCCCCTACCCTCGACTGCGCATCCGCGAAAGCGAAATCGTCGCTCGAAGCGGCTACCGGCAGGCACGCTCCCTGCGCGGCAGAAGTGCACATCGCATCGTCGCGGACGAAGCTGCCTATTTGGACGCGGAGGTCATCCCACAGGTACTGATGCCCATGCTGGCGGACACCGAAGGGCAGCTGGTTCTGCTTTCCACGCCCTTCGGCAGAAATCACTTCTGGGAGTGGTTCGTACGAGGGCAATCGGGCGGGGCGTGCCGCAGCTTCCGTTTCCCTACCGCCAGCAACCCGCGCATCTCCCCCCAGTTCCTGCAGATGCAAAAACAACTGCTGACCGAACGGCAATTCGCGATTGAATACGAAGCGCAGTTCGTGGACGATGCGGGCGCGGTGTTCCCACAACAGCTGATTGAAGCCTGCGTGGACGCCGCTCTGTCGGAGTCCAGACCGATGCCTGTGCCCACCGTTGCCGGACTGGACTGGGGACGCTATCAGGACTATACTGCGCTGGTGATACTGCGCGAGGCACAAGGAAAGATGCAGGCGGTATATGTGGAAAGGTTGCCCACTGCGTCCTGGCAGATGCAGATAGAGCGATTGCTTCAGCGATTTAGCGAGTGGTGGGTGCGTGCGGTGTGTTTTGACGCCACCGGCATCGGCGACCCGCTCGGCGAAAGCCTGCAGACACATCTGAGCGAACACCGGTTGAGGATGCAGGTAGAGCCGGTGCACTTCACCGCTTCCTCCAAACGCGCGCTGATCGAGTCGCTTGCGCTGGCGATGGAACGCGGAAGGCTGGCTATTCCACCTCATCCCGACCTCTTGCGCGAACTGCACGCCTTCAGTGCCAGCCACACCGCAAGCGGTCACGTCCGTCTGCAGGCACGGGGCAGTGAGCACGACGACCTGGTCATCGCACTGGCGCTGGCATATCACGCTTCAGAGCGGTTCTCCCCATGCATTGCCGGCAAAGGGTGGCTGACCAGCGGCAAACAGCGCGAGAGCATGAACGCTTGAGTGGTGTATAATGGGAGCAGGTGAGACGGATGCTCAGAGCCATTCCATACGATAGCCTGACGCTCGCCGCGGTGGTGGACGGACTGCAGATGCTGACGGGTGGGCGCATCCAGCACATCGCACAGCCCGGTGAGCACGACATCCTGCTGACCGTGTACGCGCGCGGCGCAGGCGAGGTGCGCTGGCTCATCAGCTGCTCGCCCCAATGGGCGCGTACTTACCTGCTGTCGCATCGCCTGCCCTCGCCTCCGCAACCGCCTGCCTTCTGCATGGCTCTGCGCAAATACCTGCAGGGCGGAACCATCCTGACCATCGCCCAGCGGCGGTTTGACCGGGTGTTAGACGTGGAGATACGCGGACACGAAGGACACACCTACCTGCTCAGCGCGGAGCTGATGGGCAGACACAGCAATATCATTCTGGTGGCTCCCGATGAGCGTATCCTGCACGCGGCGAAGATGGTCTCGTCGCGCATCAGCAGGGTGCGCGAGGTCCTGCCGAACAAGCCCTATACCCCGCCGCCTTCGGAAGACCGCCCCGACCCGCGCACGGTCAGCGAACAGGAGTTCCTGCAGTGGCTGAGCGAGGAGCAACCGCCGGATCTGGCGGAATGGCTCCGCACGCGCTTCGAGGGCATCGGCGGATTTCTGGCACAGGAGATAGTGAACCGTGCTTCTCTTCTCGGCGAGGAGTTGAGTCCGCATGGGCTGTGGAAGGCGTTCCGTTCGGTGTTCGAGCCGGCAAAGCGAGGCGAATGGGAACCGGTTTTGGTGCGCGACGAGGCACATCGCCCCATCGGCGCATACCCGATTCCGCTCGCCTCCTTTCCCGAAACGCAACAGCACGCGCGCAGTAACATCCACGTCGCGCTGGAGAACTATTATGCGCTCGCCATCCCCCGCGCGGAGATGGAAGGGCAGAAGCGCAGTCTGCAGGGCATCCTCCAGCGAGTGCTTTCGGCACGGCGCAACGCCTTACAGCAGGTGGAACAGGGCGTGCAGGAGCGGGCGAAGGCGGAAACCTATCGCCGCTGGGGCGAGACAATTCTAGCCTTTCTTCACCAGGTGCCATCCGGCGCAGAGTCCGTCACCCTGCCCGACCTTTACAACGGCGATGGCTCCACCATCACCATCCCTTTAGACCCCGCCCTGTCGCCCCAGCAGAACGCCGAGCGATACTTCCAGCGGGCGCGACACGTGGAGCAAAACGCCGAACGTCTGGAGGCGATGCGTGCTCGCCTCGCTCGCGATGAGCTGGAGGTTCAGGAAACCCTGCACAAGCTGGAGGCGGTAGAAGACCTTGCTCAGCTGGAGGCTCTGCGCACGGCTATCGCAGCGCGCGGCTGGTTAACTCCCACCTCAGGCATCTCCGGTGAGGCGCAGGCGAAACCGGCTGAGGATTTTGGCGGCAAGCGTATCCGGGCGTACACGGCGCCGGGAGGCTGGCAGGTGCTGGTCGGCGAGAACGCCGAGGCGAACGACTACCTGGTCACCCGCGTGGCTCAGCCTAACGACTGGTGGCTTCACGTGCGGGCGGGCACGGGGGCGCATGTGGTCATCCGCACGAACAACAACCCGCAGGCAGTGCCCCGCCAGGTGCTGGAGTATGCCGCGCAGCTCGCGGCGGCGCACAGCCCCGCCAGACATTCCTCTCTGGTAGCAGTGGATTACACCCTGCGCAAGTACGTGCGCCGCCCGCGGGGAGCACAGCCCGGCTTCGTCACCTACACGCACGAGAAAACCTTGCATGTCTCCCCGCGCGAGGAGAAACCTTAAACAGGCTCCTTTACCAGCCACACCTCCGCCACCTGACAGCCCCGCCCATCCACCAGCTCCCACTTCAGGCGAAGCACACCCTCTCGCGTGGCTTCCGGTGGTATCTCGAACTCCATCACCGAGGGCGGTTGAGTGCCGCGCAGGGCGTCATGAATTTGTATGGAATCGTTGGCTATCAGGCGCATGGCGGCGCGAAACCGTCCGTTATACACCACCCGCAGGCGATAGCGTGCGTTCGGATCCAGCCCGGTGTACAGCATCTCCAGCGGCGTGCCGTACAGCGTGGACGCCTGATTGCCCCACGAAAGGCGGTATCCCTGCGCCATCGCCCCAAACTCGTCCTGCGCGGAACGCAGAAAGCCGGGGTCGTTTGCCCAGCGTTCGCCACGTACCAGATGCGGTTCCGCCAGCGGATTGCCCAGGTCATCGTAGAAGCCGCCGGGTCCGGGGTCGGTCCATCGGGCGATTTGCACCAGCGCACGCGCCTGCTCCTCGGCGGGCAACTGCAGGGCTTTGTCAATTTCGCCCAGTATCCAAAGGCGGTTGTTCAGCGGTTCGTCCATCGTGTCCAGCACGGCGCCGCGCTCCACGCCGTCCGCATGATAACGCGACACGCTCATCTGCATACCGATGCTCTTCCACAGCATCTCACCCAGCGTCAGAATCTCCCGACGCATCGCCTCGATTTCAGGAGCGGTCACGGTTCTGTTCAGCAGGCTTCGGACCTGCTCGGCGGCGTTCTGCGCCCCCAGACGTTCTGACTGTTCCAGTATTTTCAGCGCGTCCTGCTCCTGCTTGCTCTCAACGTCCAAACGCGCCTGCACAAACACATCGTACAGTGCACGGAAATAAGCCATCTGCAACCGCCAGTTACCCTGCCCCTCTTTGCCCAGTGCCTGCCAGATATGTTTCCACAGGCTCAGCGTGAGGCGTGGACGCGGATTGCCCAGCAGTGCCCCCTGCCAGTTCCGCTCCAGCGCAAGCAGTCCCTCCGCGATGTCCTCGGCGTGTTCGGAGGAGATGTACGCCCTGCCGTACTCTATCAGCACGTTGCGCACCGCACAGCGCGGGTCCCATAACCTTGCCGACCAGATAGCCTTGTTCACGTCATCGTTCACGCCTTCCGAATAGGTGATGCACCCATCGGCAAGATGCATGAACAGGTTGTGGATATGCGCCTGCGCCATCGGACGGGGATTAATCGGCTCGCGGTTTAGAGTCAGCGCGAAAGCCATATCCCACTCCGGCACAGGATACTGACAGCGCACACAATGTGTAATGTCTGGATAACGACGCAACTTATAGCGGGCGGGAACCATCTCGCGCACGCGCTCCATGCGGTCGCGGATCCAGGGTCCGTACACGACGCCGGTCAGCCAGTCGGGCTGCTGCTCGCGCAGGAAGCGATAGAAGGTGTCCATCCGTTCGCGACTGAACCCCTGCGGAGAGAGCCACAGTCCGGCGCGAGGATGCACCCGTCGCAGCTCTTCCGCCATCCGCTCCAGCAGAGGAAACAGCTCTTCGGGGGGCATGTCGCCCGGGTCGCCGCCGGGCACAAAAACGTGGTCCAGACGCGGCATGGACTCGAACAGCCGCCTTCTGTCCGCTACCATTCTGGGAATATCGGCGGGCTGTCCCGATGGTGCATCGGTGTTGGGGAGCCATATCCACACGTCCAGGTCGTAATCGTCCAGCAGGCGCGACAGCCGAACGTTCATCTCCCAGGGCGCCAGCGGCATGATGGCGGTGCGCGGCGTATCCGGCTTCAGCGCGGGGATAAGTTCAATGCTGTTCGCGCCGAACACCAGGAGGTCGCGGATGTACTGCTCGAACTGCGCCACGTTCCAGGCGTCGTAGGTGTTGGGCAGGCTGCGGTAGCCCAGCTGATGCCCGCGGATGGCGAAGCGAGCGGCGGTGGAAATCAACCTGCCGGGCGAACGGTTCTGAAGCAGGGCGCGTCCTCGTTCGGTATACAGCCAGCGCAGAAGCTGCCCGACTGCAAATAACGCCGCCCGCCCACAGTTTCCCACTAACCACAGGCGCGGCGCACGCGGAGAAGGCACTTCCAGAAAAAGCGTGTATCCCTCGGCGGTCTCTGCAGGCGGCTCCGCCTGACGGGGCAGACGCAAGCCCGCAGGCACACGCTGGGGATGCGCAATCACGATAGCAGGCACACCCTCGCGCGGTGCACTGTCCACTTGCCAGTTCAGACCGGTGCGTCTTCTGACCTCATCGCGCAGAAACTGCGCCGCTTTGCGCTCGGCGCGGTGCGCGTCGGACCCTGCGCTGACGATAACGGCACGGGAGAAATCGTAATCCATTACTCTCACCCCCTGCATGGTTTCGCCAGCAGAATGGCATGTCCTCTGGAAACGCAGGAGAACGCGGATTCGTCGGCTAATTGAGGCAGTGCACGGAGGAGATTCCAGACGCATTGTGACTGTGCAGTTAACGACAGAGCGAATCGCCGACCGCAAAGCGTGGACGCTGATACTGACCGTTGTGCTGTTCACGCTACTTCCCTATCTTTTTGGGGCGTGGCTTGCACTCGGACGCAAATACTTCTGGATTAACCACAATATTGATGACAACTGCGTCTACCTTGCGTGGATCAAACAGGCTCAGGAAGGGCATTTCTTCTTTGAAAACCGCTTTACAACCGACCCTCAGCCGCGCCTCTCCACCAACCTCTTCTTCTGGGCAATCGGCACGATAGCGCGGTATACCCATCTGCCCGTGCTGTTGCTGTTCCATCTGGCGCGGATGGCGCTGGGCGTGGTGTGGCTGTGGATGTTGTGGCTGTTCTACAAGAGGCTTCTGCCAGAAGGGGCGCGCCTGCCCGCGCTGTGGTTAGCGTGTGTATCGGCGGGGCTGGGCTGGTTGTTCTGGCGCAATGCTGGCATTAACGCGCCCATCGACGTGTGGCAGGTGGAGGCGTTTACCTTCCTGTCGCTGTATCTCAATCCGCTGTTTGTGGTGGGCACGCTGTTGATGACCGCTTGCCTGTACGACCTGTGGCGAGCGGTACAGGATGGAGAGTGGCGATACGCGGTGCGGGCAGGCATCTGGGCGTTGCTGTTAGGCAATATCCACTCGTACGACGTGGTGCAGGTGGCGGGCGCGTGGCTGGTGTTTCTGCTGGTGACCGCTATCATGGAGCGACGCTTTGACCGCCGCCGCTGGCTGATGACGCTGACAGCAGGGCTGATTGGCTTGCCGACGGTGGTCTACCAGTACTGGCTCTATCGGATAGACCCCATCTTCCGCCATCGCGCCGATGTGCCGACCTCTGCCCCTCCGCTGTGGCATGTGCTGGCGGGGTATGCCCCCCTGCTGTTGCTGGCGATGGTGGCGGTGTTCATTCTGTGGCGCGAAAGACGTCATCGCGAGGAGCCGTTTCTGTTCCTGCTGTGCTGGGCGATGGTGGGTATCGGCTTGCAGTATCTGCCGCGAATCTTTGGGGCGATTGGTATTCACCTTCCCATGAACTTCGAGCGCAAGATGGTGATGGGAGCGCACCTGCCGCTGTGCGCGCTGGCTGGATGGGGACTGTGGTTGCTGGTGCGCCACCTGCCCGCACGCCGAGCCGTACTGGTTACCGCGCTGGTCATCGCCCTCACCACGCCGAGCAACGTCCGCTGGCTGATTCGCGACGGGCACAACCTCATCCGCAACATGGCGAACACGGGCATGCATCGCGCCTATATGGAGCCTGAAGAGTGGGAAGCCATCCAGTGGCTGGCGCAGAACACTCGCCCCGAAGAGGCGGTGTTGACCTTCCCCTCGTTCGGCGTGTTCATTCCGCCCTTTGCGGGCAATCGCGTGTATGCGGGACACTGGGGAGAGACGCCGCAGTTTGCCGAACGCTTGCGCGAGACCCTGCGCTTTCTGGATGCCCGCAGGAGCGACGCCGAACGCTATGACCTGATTGGCCGCGCCCGAGTGGCGTATATCGCTGCCTTCACGCCCGAAATGCAGGGATTGTTCGGTGTGCCCCTGCGCGACTTCGTGCGTCAGCCTCTGCCGGGCACGGAGGTGGTCTTCCAGAACCGACTGGTGGTGATACTGAAGGTGGTCAGCCTGCCCCAAGCAGTGTCGCCGTGACGGGCAGGACGAGTATGGTCAGCAGTGTTCCCACCACAATCACCAAGGTTGCCAGCTGGTGGTCACAGCCGTAGCGTTCGGTAATCACCGCGTTCACCATCGCGCTGGGCATAGCAGATTGGGTCACAGCCACCCATCGTGCCACCCCCTGCACGCCCATCCAGCCTGTTGCCAGCCACATAAGATAAGGGAACAGCGCCATCTTCGTCACGAGGATGAGCGCCATCGGCAGGTAGTAGTGGTTTGCACGCAGGTGCGCTGGCTCCAGCATCAGCCCTAACGAAAGCAATACCAGGGGCACGGTGGCGCCAGCCACTATCTGCGCGGAGTTAGTGATGAAGGCAGGCACGGGTATTCGCAGGGCGTTGATGACCAGCGTGCCAATCAGCACGAGGAAGGTGGGTGTGGTGAAGAAGGAGAGCATCTCGCGCCAGCTGGTCTGGTGCTTGCTTCCGTAGTGCATGGCGACCGCCACACCGACCGTATACACGGGCAGAGCCATGCTGAACTGGTCATACACGACCGCCGCCGCCATGGCGCCCTCCGTCTTGCCGAAAATCGCCTGCACCACCGGATAGCCCAGAAAGCCCGTGTTGCCGTAGACGGCGGTCAGCAGGAAGGTTCCAATAACGGGACGGGGAAGCTTCAGCAGACGCGCCGGTATCCACAACAGCGCCATCACCAGCACCTGCAGGATGCCAAACAGCCACGCAGCATGAACCATGTCGGACGTGACGTGCTGGCGGTAGAGGGCATGGAACACAAAAGCGGGCAGGGTCACATCCAGAATCAGGCGATTAATGACGCCGGTATCGGTGTCCCGCAGGATGCCGCGCCGCTTGAGCAGATAGCCCGTAAACAGCACCAGAAACAGCGACAGCACCACCTGAAAAACATTCAAGAGCTACGCTTCCTCCAGCTCCAGCAGGCTTTCCTCTGTCTGTTTGCCATCGTGGCAGGGCTCTGGCTCTACCTGAACCGGCATCGCCGCCGCTGCGCTTTCGTCCCCCTCCCAGCGACGGTGACCGCTTTTGTCCAGCGCCGCCTTGATCAGCCCCAGGAACAGCGGATGCGGTCGGTTCGGGCGGGAACGGAACTCAGGATGGAACTGCGTCGCCATGAAGAAGGGATGCCCCTCGAGTTCAATAATCTCCACCAGCCGGTAGTCCGGCGACACGCCCGAGAAGACCATACCGTGCTCCGCCAGCCGCTCGCGATATTCGTTGTTCACCTCATAGCGGTGGCGATGACGCTCGTACACCACGGCGTCGCGATACAGTTTTGCGGCGCGGGTACGCTGCATGATTCGGCAGGGATACGCGCCCAGACGCATCGTCGCCCCTTTGTCCGAGACCTCCTTCTGCTCGGGAAGGAGGTGTATCACCGGATAAGGCGTGTTGGGGTCGGCCTCTTCCGAGTGCGCCCCGTGCAATCCGCAGGCGTGTCGGGCGAACTCCACCACCGCCATCTGCAGTCCCAGGCAAAGCCCTAAGAAAGGAATGCGATGCTCGCGAGCGTAACGGATGGCGGCGATTTTGCCCTCCAGCCCGCGCACGCCGAATCCGCCAGCCACAATGATGGCGTCAAAGCCCTTCAGATGCGTGCCGACATCCACCACCTTCTCCAGCCCTTCCGAATCGATCCAGCGGATGTTGACGCGGGCGTTGTTGGCGATGCCGGCGTGCTTTAGCGCCTCGGCGATGGAGATGTAGGCGTCGCCGTTGCCCGTGTATTTGCCCACCACCGCCACATACAGGTTGTAGCGGGGGCGCTTCATTACCTCCACCATCTTGCGCCAGTCTTCCAGGTCGGGCGGATTGTTTGGCAGACCAAGCCGACGCACCACCAGTTCCGCCAGCCCCAGTTCCTCCAGACGAAGCGGTATCTCGTAGATGGTTTCGGTGTCCATCGCCTCAATAACCGCTTCCTTCTCCACGTCACAGAAAAGGGAGATTTTCTCCTTCATCTCATCGGACAGCGGTACTTTGGTGCGACAGATCAGCGCATCGGGCTGAATGCCGATTTCGCGCAGCTTGATGACGCTGTGCTGGGTGGGTTTGGTCTTGACCTCGCCCCAGGGCCCCACGAAGGGTATCAGCGTGACGTGGATGTACATCACGTTCTCGGCGCCCGCCCGCTTCTTGAACTGCCGAATGGCTTCGAGGAAAGGCAGCCCCTCGATGTCGCCTACCGTGCCGCCGATTTCGGCAATCACCACGTCGGCGTTGTGCTCCTTGCCAACCAGCACGATGCGGTCCTGAATCTCGTTGGTGATATGAGGAATCACCTGCACTGTCGCGCCCAGATAGTCGCCGCGCCGCTCCTTCGAGATGACCGCGTTGTAGATGTTGCCGGTGGTGACGTTGGAGTGGCGGGTGAGGTCAACGTCTATAAACCGTTCATAATGCCCCAGGTCCAGGTCGGTTTCCGCGCCGTCATCGGTCACGAACACCTCGCCGTGCTGGTAGGGGTTCATGGTGCCAGCGTCCACGTTGATGTAGGGGTCAAACTTGAGTGGCGCCACCTTGAAGCCGCGACTGCGAAGCAACCGACCGAGGCTGGCGACGGTGATGCCTTTGCCGATGGACGACACCACGCCGCCGGTCACGAAGATATACTTGGTCATGCCCAATCCCCCAAAGTTCAACGATGCCCTTCGTATTTATATCACGAAAGGGGTCTTGTTCGCAAGGTGCTACCGCTGAGGGTGAGACTCCCCGCAACTGGAAGTTGCGGGCTACTCATGACAAAGCCTCCTTGCGGAGGCTAACCTGCTTCAGCAGGTTTTGTCCCGTGTTGCCTGCGACTTCCAGTCGCCAGGACACTCTCTCCCTTGGGGGTGTCCTAACTCGTGTCCTGACCTCATGCTACTGCCCCCGTTGACATGGTTAGCCTCGCCAGGGTATATTTCTACAAACTGTAAAAAATGGAGGCTTCCATGCGAAGACCGCTGTGGCTCGGCTTCCTGCTGGTTGCCATCGCTGTACAGGCGCAGGAAAGCGGCTGTCCTGCTTGAACGGTGATTCAATCGCACCAGCGCGGGTCGCTGGACGTCGGAATACAGGAGTTTACCGTACCTCCGGGGCAGGTTTCCCTGTTTGGTATGGTATCGGGTAACTCGGAGGAGAACCGGGCGAAGTTGTGGCTTCGCACCGGCATCACGCCTCGCCTGGACGTTGGTGGAGGCTACACGCGGATGGGCAATCGCTGGACACTGCTGTTCACCTGGCATCCGCTGAGCAGTAGGAAAGGCGTGCCGTTTGACGTGTTGATGGGCTATGGCTTCACCTCATCCAATGTGCGCGAGCAGGACGGCTTCTACGCCTTTGCCGTCAAAGGCTTTGGCAAGCTGTCGCTGGTTACAGGCTTTGAACGTCTGCGCAACGGGCGCAACATCGGGGTGCTGGCAGGGTCATATCTGCTATCCCAGAGCACAGGGCTGATGTTCTACAGCCACACCGGCAGTATGCCCGGCGAGCCGACGCTGTACAACCTTGCCCTCATCCAGCGCGTGGGCGAGTGGCAGATGGGTCTGTGGTGGTTCCATCCGAGCAAGGAGAGCACTTTCGGGCTGTCGTTTACCACGCAGTTCAGCCTTTCGGGAAGGTAGACCTTTCGCTCTTCCGTCTCGAGATAAACCGTTCGTAGGGGCAACCCTCTGTGGTTGCCCCTTTCAGGGATGAGACTCCTCTCCCCGACGCGGGGAGAGGAGAAACTCCCCTTCCCTCGCAGGGAAGGGGCTGGGGGTTAGGTCAGGTAAACCTCAGCGTCGAGCAGGAGACTGTTCCCCTCAAGACGAAGCTGACCATTGAGGTGTTCTGCCATGCGTGCAATTGCCAGTCTAACCCTTCTCGCCCTGCTGCTGGTTTCGTGCCAGGGCAAGGGACCATCTCTGCAAGGAGGAGGTGGCAAGATGGACATCCGCCTGACCAGTAGCGCTTTCACCGAGGGAGGCACCATACCCAGAAAGCATACCTGCGACGGTGCCGATGTATCGCCCCCGTTAGAATGGGACAACGTGCCGGAGGGTGCCAAAAGCTTTGCCCTCATCTGCGATGACCCCGACGCGCCGATGGGCACATGGGTGCACTGGGTGCTGTTCAATCTGCCCGCTGACACGCGCAGCCTGCCCGAAGCGGTGCCACCTGATAAGGAGCTTCCCAGCGGCGCACGTCAGGGCACAAACGACTTTCGCAAGATTGGCTACGGCGGTCCCTGCCCCCCGCCGGGCAAGGCGCATCGCTATTTCTTCAAACTGTATGCGCTGGACACCATGCTTGACCTGCCCGCAGGCAGCAGCAAGGCGCAACTGCTGAAAGCGATGGAGGGGCATGTGTTGGCAGAGGGACAGCTGATGGGCAAATACGGCAGGTGAGGGCATAAAGTGGTGAAAGATGTTCTGGTGGGGGTGTACTATTTCGCTGGCTGGTGGCGCGAACAGCCCAATAAATGGACAACGGACGGACACGACTGGCGCACCCGGTACCCCGACCGCGTGCCCCTGCTGGGTGAATACGTGGAGGGGGCGACGGTCGAGCGCGAAATCGAAGCTGCTGCCAGTCATGATGTGGATTTCTTCCAGATACTGTGGTATCCCCAGAACAAGCCCGACGTACACCCCCACCTCTCTCACCTGAACGACGGCGTTCGCTTCTTCACCAGGGCACGCAACGCGGGCAAGATGAGCTTCACGATAGAGTACGTGAACCACGACCCCTTCAGCCTGACCAGCGATGAGGACTGGGATTCCGCTTGCGTGGAGTGGACGGGTATCATGCGCCATCGCAGTTATCTGCGGGTGGGCGGCAGACCCGTGTTCAAGATACATGGACTGCACCACTTCCTCCAGCAGAATGGTGGAGATACACGCAAAGTTGCCCAGCGCGTGGAACGCCTGAGAAAGCTGGTGCAAAGCGCAGGTGTACCTAACCCGCTGGTCGGGGCTGGTGTGATGGCGACTGGCGTGCCAAAGGGCGACCTTGTTGCGCCGTTTGATTATCTCACCACCTACATGGATGTGCCGAACCTGCCGCAGCGCGGGGAACCTTACCCCTATGCCCAGCTTCTGGCAATGGCGGAAGAGGCGTGGGAAAGGTATGCGACCGATAGCGAGAAGCCGTATGTGCCCTACCTGCCCGCTGGCTGGGACCCGCGGCCGTGGGCGGACCCACGTCCCAGCTTCGCCTTCCCCACGCGCGAAGAGTGGCAAGAGGCTTTGCTGAAGGTCAAAACCGCTCTGCAGAAGCATGAGAAGCTGGGCTACCCGAAGGTAGGCGGAAGGCAAAAGGCGGTGCTCATCTACGCATGGAACGAGTACGGCGAAGGCGGTATCGTGGCTCCCACGCGCGGCGAGGGATACATGAAACTGGAGACAATCCGCCAGGTGTTCGGCGAAAGCGCTGCTCAGTAACCCGCCCGCTTGTCCACCACGTTTATCATCGCGCTCAAATCGCCCGCGAGGTAAGCGTGCAGGTTGCGCAGGAATATCTCTCCGGCGCGAATGCCATAGTGAGGCGTCACTCCTGATACGTGCGGACTGAGGATGACGTTGGGCATCTGCCAGAGCGGATTATCTGGCGGCAGCGGTTCGGGGTCGGTAACATCCAAGCCCGCGCCCGCAATCCAGCCTTCCTGTAAGGCGCGTATCAGCGCCGACTGGTCAACCACCCGCCCACGCGCGATGTTAATCAGGATGGCGTCCCTACGCATCTGGCGCAGTTCCCGTTCGCCAATCAGCCCCTGCGTCTCGGGCGTGAGCGGCACGCACAACACCACGTATTCGCTCTCGCGCAGGAGGTCAGGCAGCTGCGCCGGAGGCAAGAGCAGGTCAACCGACGGACTGTACTGCTGGGGGTTGCGTCGAACAGCAACCACCCGCATCCCGAAGGCTTTACCTCGCTCCGCCACCGCCGCGCCGATTGCTCCCAATCCAACTACCCCCAGTGTCGCACCGTATAGCTCACGCACCTGCTCACGAAAGCCGTCGCGGTTCCACTCGGCGTGCATCTGCTGGCGCACACAGCGATGAAGCCCTCGCGCGAACATCAGCATCATACCGAACACATGCTCAGCAATCGGCACCGCATGGACACCGCTGGCGTTGGTGAGGATGATGTCGCTTGCCAGCAGTTCAGGCGAGAGCGAGCCTTCTATCCCCGCGCCCAGAAACTGTATCCAGCGCAGGCGTGTGCAGTGCGGAAGCCACTCTCGCGGAAAATGCCCGCACACCACCACCTCCGCCCGCGACAGTACCTCGGGATTGACCTCTTCGGGGGGCAGTATCGTCCATTCTACCCGCTCGCGTACCAGATCGTCCTGCCGACACCGCCCGAGAAACTGGTCGTGAATCCTCCAGCCCGGCGAGCAGGCGAACAGTATTTGTATTTTGACCGTTTTGCTCATTTTTATAGCGGTAAATCCAACCGAGCGAAATCGTTTATCACAATGCCATCAATTTTTGTCATTCTGAGCGAAGAGAAGAATCTCAAGACCTCTTTTAACCATGAAATGCTTTGCTGACGCTCAGCATGACAAATTGCGAACATGCCTCAACCGCATAGCCTGTGCTATGTTGTAGCAGAACGGAAGGCAAAAGTCAATGCAAACATAGCAGCAGGCAAAACAGCATTTACCGGCTCAGGCGAACGTTGTCCAGATAAATCACCCCTTCCGGCTGTTCGGCATACCACATCAGCTCGGCAACCGCTGAAAGGTCTACCCTGCCCTGCAGGGATGGGATATCGTATGCCAGCGTGTTTGCTCCGGGCGAGATGCGGGTGCTCCATATCCAGTGTCGTTTGCCGTGTGCGTCCGAAATGCGCAGATTCACCGTGAGAGGTCCCCCGTCGCGATAGACGTCCACCTTCAGGGTGCGCCAGCCGCGCCAGTCGGACGGAAACCCGCCCATTGGCAGGATAATGGTCTCGCGTTTAGGAGAGAGTTTCAAACGCAGGGCATGTTTTCCGTGTGTGGCGTGCTCAGACACAATCGCGCGGGAGGCAGTGCCTTCGTACAGCGGAAGCATGGTTCTGCGCTCGAAGGAGAAGAGTAGTCGCTCGGAAGGGGGCGGCTTTACCGCGTGACGCTCCCTGCCGCACCCCACCAGCCAACCCACAGCGAGGAGCAATCCAATAACCCCTGCGCGGTACAGCGTGCCATTACTCATGTCTGCTGATAAGCACGATACCCAGCAGTATCAATAGCACACCCACCATGTGCCACCAGCGCACCCGCTCGCCCAGCACGAATACCGACAGCAGCACCGTCACCAGCGGATAACAGGCGGCGAGGGGCACCACAATGGAAGTTTTGCCACCACGCAGTGCCGCGAAGTACAGCACCTGCCCCACTCCCGCCGAAATCAACCCTGCCAGCATCACCAGCAGGGCATCCTGCCAGCGCCCCATCTGACGCGCCGTCTGGGAGCCGTGGTTCCATAGCAGGTAGATTACCGCTATCCCTGCGACGGTGATGCTTCGCAGCAATACCGCAGCCACCGGCGCCACCGAACCCAGCGCGCGCTTTTCCAGAATGGGAGAGGTTCCCCAGAAGACCGCCGCCAGAAGAGCCAGCCATATCATGACTGCGCCCTCGCCTCATTCAGCGACTGTTGAAGCAGACGTGCGCTTTCCACGTGCCAGATGGGCTGTATCTCGAACTCAGTCACGTTCAGCGGGGTCTCAATCTGCACCCGCGCCACATAGCGGTCTCCCACAGCGATGACCAGCGTGCGCCCCACGTTGCTGGCGGAAAACTTCCACAGCCTGCGTCGCCCCTCGTCGGTCAGGCGCACCTTCACGATGCCATAGTCCCCGGTCATCGGCGGTGGGGCGGGCGCGGTGCGCAGCTCGGCGTTGGGTTCAAACTGCGCTTCGGTCAGCACAATCGGCGCGCGCTCCAGCAGCTGGTCAACCAGAATAGCACGCGCGCCCGGACGGATGGCGGGTTCTTCACCGGCAGCAAACGACCGAGCCTGTACGTCCTGCTTGCGATACACATACACGGTCTTATTCGCCACAATCGCTGTCATGTCCGCAGGCAGGGCGATGAACATCACCCGCGAACGCTTTAACGGCGCCTGCTCGATGCGTTGTAACTGCCACTGCGTGAACAGATGGCTGCCGAGAAACCACAACGCAATCAGCAGGACAACCGGTATCACAAAGCGCAAAGAGGGCAAAGCACGAAACATCTCACTCGATTCCTTTCTCCCTTTTGTTCAGTATACGAACTCGCGAATATCATAGGTTGCACGTTGCACCCCGGGCGGCAGGTGCAGTGACCCTTCCATCTCCTGCCTCTGTCTCCCCATCTGTTCGGGAGTGAGGGGGCGAATACCTGCCTCCTGCGCCAGCTGGGTGTATTCTCCCGCGTACGGTTCTATCAGTTCAGAGAAGTACAGGATGTCTCCTTTGCTCCAGGGAAGTCGGTTCAACAGAGCAACCGTCTCGCGCACATGCGCTTCAGCATAGCGGTCGCCTCCCGCACCCAACAGCACAATGATGCCCACGCTGATGCCTGCCTCCTTCAGCGCGTCCACCAGTTGCAGCACCTCCTCGTTGCTCTGGGGCTTGCGCAGGAAGCGTAGCAGAGGCTCACAGCCCGTTTCCACTCCGATATACACCCGTCTCACGCCCAGCTGCTGGAGCTCGCGCAGCTCCTGCACGCTCTTGCGGTAGCCCGTGAAGGCGTCGATGAAGGAGTACATCCCCTGAAAGCGCACCGGATGGCGTTCGCGCCAGCGATTCAGCTCCTCGCCCGTCAGGTCGGTTGGCTCGATGGGGAAGGTGTCGCGCACTATCTGCAGCAACGGCACCAGTATCCTCTGCGGCGCAACCAGCGCGTTGGCATCGGCAAGGAAGATGCGGTTGCGCAGGCGCAGGGTGTCTCCAAAGTAGTCCTGCACCCTGGCAATGTGCTCCCGCAGCTCGTCGGGCGTCTTGATGGCAAAACGCCGGTCGCGGTAGAAATCGCAGAAGGTGCACCGGTTCCAGTGGCATCCCTCGGTGACCTGAAGCACCACCGCAAGATACTGGTCGGGGGGAAGGATGCTGACAGGCTTGTAGATTTGCAGGAACCGCCGGGCATCACGGTGATGCGCCTGCACATCCCACTCGCAAGCCCTCTCCAGATACTGCCGGCAGATGGGGTCTGCCCCGTCGGGATAAGCCCCAGTTGCCTGCAGCGCCATCTGATGCGCCCAGCGCAGGACGATATCTGCTTCCTCTGTGGTCAGCCCGCGCAGGCGGCGCGCCCCATCAGGGGTAATCCATTTGCACACCATGCGCCCGTCCAGCCCGCGCTTGTAGTTCACACCATCGATGAACGCCATCCACAGCCTGCCGCTGGGGTCGAAGGTATACACCTCGCGCTCGTCCAGCATCAGCGAGATGGCGTGTCGCTTCACCCCCACCCACACGCGCTCCGCCAGCGGCGGGGCGGAATACTCGATACCGTGCAACAGTCCGGGCGAAAGTGTCTGCGCTTCCATAGGCTACGTCAATCGCACCGGCACGCCCCGCTCATGCAGGTAGCGTTTCAGTCCGGCGATGGTGTAGTGTCCGTCATGCACGATGCTGGCTATCAGCGCCGCGTCCGCCATGCCTTCGGTCAGCGCATCGTAGAGGTGTTCGGGCTTGCCCGCCCCGCCAGAGGCGATAACGGGGATGCTGACCGCCTGAGCTACCGCCCGCGTCAGTTCGATATCGTAACCAATCTGCGTGCCATCGCGGTCCATGCTGGTCAGCAGGATTTCGCCCGCCCCCAGCTCCTCCACACGCTGTGCCCACTCGATGGCGTCCAGTCCCGTCGGCTTGCGCCCACCGTGCGTGTATACCTCCCAGTACGGCGTACCGTCGGGCTTCGTTCCCACGCGGCGCGGGTCTATGGCTACCACCACGCACTGACTGCCGAAGCGTTCAGATGCCTCGCGGATGAGGTCGGGGTTTTGTACGGCGGCGGTGTTGATGCTGATTTTATCCGCCCCCGCCTTCAGGATGCGCCGAAAGTCCTCCACGCTTCGGATGCCGCCGCCCACCGTGAAGGGGATAAACACCTGTTCCGCCACACGCGCCGCCATCTCCGCCACGATGTCGCGCTGTTCGTGGCTGGCGGTGATGTCCAGAAAGACCAGCTCGTCCGCGCCCTGCGCGTCGTACAGCGCACCCAGCTCCACCGGGTCGCCCGCATCGCGCAGGTTCACGAAGTTCACGCCCTTGACCACCCTGCCGTCCTTGACGTCCAGACAGGGGATAATCCGTTTGACCAGCATCGCCTTCTCTCCAATACCGTAACACCCTTATTGTACCGCCTTTTCACGTGGGGCGCGACAGATCGAGGATGTGACACGCTACCGCATCAAGCGGGTAGCGCGTTCGTGGCGGGCGCGGCGGAAGTAGTCGTCCCACAGGAGCAAATCATACCGCCTGGCAATCTCAAGGGCAGTGGTATCGGTACGATGACAGGTCAACAGGAAGCGTGCCTCTTCCTGCAGAATGTCTGCGTCTACCTCGCGACCATACTCCTGTTTTATCTTCAGGAGCTTGTCGTGGTTGTAGTCCAGATGCGCCACCAGACAGTCCAGATTCACCTCCGCGCTGACAATGGGCTGATACCCGGGCTGTGCTCGTCGGCGTATCCGTCCTAACGGGTCAACCAGCATTCCCTGCGGCGAACCGATAGCGCTGAGGAACCACCAGTGGTACTCCAGCGCCCAGTGCTGAATCTGCATCCCGCCCGGATACATGGAGCTGAAGCACACCAGTTCCGCCCCTTTCGCGTGTAGGTCATCCGCCACCTCGCGGAAGTTCAGGTCAAAGCAGATGGCGAAGCCCACCTTGCCGAAATCGGTCTCTATCACCGTCGCCTCCGCGCCCGGCGTCACCCCCAGCGACAGCTCGCCCAGCGTGGGGAACATTTTGGCGTAGATGCCTGCCACCTCACCCTTGCGGTCCAGCAGGACAACTGTATTCTGAACCTGACTGCGATGCTTCAGCAATATGGGACAGGCGATGTGCGCGCGGTTCCGACGGGCAATGTCGCTGAGGCGTGACACCGTTTCGCCATCCAGCGGCTCGGCAGTGTTGAACCAGTCGCGTTCGCCCATACCCAGACCGGTGAAGGTTTCGGGCAACAGCACCAGGTCGGGCTTGTCCCACAAAGCCTGCTCAATTAGCTTCATGGCGGTTTGCAGGTTCGCCTCGCGGTTGCTCTGCCCGTTGAAACTGATACTGCATACCCTTGCCCAGCGTGCCATACTGTCTCCCCCTTATGACAGCCATTCGTGCAGATGCTCCGCCACGAAGGCGTCGTCGTTCAGATGAGGATAGCTTCGGTAAACGCGGTCAATCTCCTCTGCCTGCCCCGGGCTGAGCGTCTCATGCGGGTCCAAGCACCAGATGCCCTCCAGCAGTCCCTGCCGGCGCAGAACCTCGTGGATGCCGGCGATACACCCCTTGAAGGCGTTGGCGGCGTCAAAGAAGGCAGCGTTGCAGTCGGTTACCTCCACCGCAAGGCGAAGGAGGTCGGCAGGAACGCTTTCGGTGCGCGACACCGCATGACACCGTTCCAGCAATTCCACCGCCCGCTTCGTCCACACCGCCCAGTGCCCCAGCAACCCGCCTACGATGCGCCGCTCCACCACCCTGCCCTCCACCGAAAACCGATAAGGCGTCAGCAGGTCCAGCACGATGTTATCGTCGTTGCCGGTGTACAGGGCGATATCCTCGCGCCCCGCTTCGGCGACCGCCCGCACCACGTCCAGCGTCTGGTAGCGGTTGAATGGGGCGATTTTGACCGCTACTACGTTCTCTATCTCCGCGAAGCGCCGCCAGAAGCGGTAGTTCAACACGCGCCCTCCCACCGCCGGCTGCAGGTAGAAACCGACCAGAGGGATGACCTCCGCCACGCGCCGGCAGTGTGCAATCAGATCGTCTTCGTTTGCATCCTTCAGCGCGGACAGGCTCAACAGCCCGGCATGAAAGCCCAGCCCCGCCGCCAGCTCCGCCTCGGCGACCGCCTGCGCGGTATCGCCACAGATGCCCGCAATACGCACCAGCGGCTCCGCGCGTGTCGAGTCCAGCCGACCGAACTCCTCCTGCGCCAGCTCTAACAGGGGGCGGAACAGCCCGACCTGCGGGTCGCGAATGGCGAATTGCGTGGTATGCACGCCCACCGCGATGCCCCCTGCCCCCGCCGCCGAATAGTATCGCCACAGGGCGCGCTGCCTGCGCTCGTCCCAGCGACGCTGGGCGTTCAGCGCAAGGGGACTGGCGGGAATCACCACCCCTCGCTGCAGTATCTCAAAGACGCTCATGGTAAATCCTCTCCACCAGTTCCATTGTCTTCACGGCGTCGGCGAAACAGGTTTGCGGCTGCTGGCCGCTCTTCACGCAGTCGATAAAATAGCGGTTCTCGTCGTAGAAACCCAGCACCCGGTGGGGCGACGAACTGCCCGCTGCTTCGGTGTTCAGGATGACCTCCGGCTCCAGCGAACCGTCCCGGTAAATCAGGGCGCGGTCGTCAGGCTCGGCGTAGGCGGAAATATTGTAGGCGTGCATCTCCACCGAGTAGATGCGCCTGCCGGTCACCCAGTTGGTCAGCAGGATACCCGTTGCGCCGCTTTCGAACTCCATCAGCGCGTTGAAGGCGTTGTATACCGGCGCGTGCCAGCGGTCTACCTTACTGACCAATCGTTTGACCTCGCCGCCCATCCAGCGCAGGTTGTCCACCGCATGGATGGCATCGCAGGTCAGGATGTCCACCGCGCCGCCGTAGTACGCCTCCGTTCCCCCGCTCTTTACGAACCGCGCAAGGCATTGAGTGATGGCGCCGCGCTCCTCCACCTTTTTCCGCGCCTGCACCACCACCGGCACAAACCGCCTCTGAAAGCCCACCATGGTCAAACAGCCGTTCCGCTCCGCCAGTCGGGCAAGGTTGCGTGTCTGTTCGGCGGTGATGCCGGGCGGCTTCTCGATGAACACGTGCAGACGGCGGTTGAGGCAGTCCACCACGATGTCGAACATCTGATGCGGCGGCAGGATAATATACACCGCCTGCGGCTGAGTTTCGTCCAGCATCTGCCGGTAGTCGGTGTAGGTGCGTGGGACGTTCCATCGCTGGGCGGTAGCGGAGGCGCGTTCGGGCGACAGGTCGCACAACGCCACGATTTGCACGTCTTCCATCTCCGCGAGGGAAGGATAGTGCGCGTAGTTCGCGTGCAACCCCGCGCCAACAAAAGCGACAGTGACCGTGTTATCCATTCGGTTCACCTCATGATATGGGATGCGAGCGCCTTCTTTATTCTCTTCGCCAGACGGCAAGGCAAGCCTTCTGGCGTTCCGTTTGTAGGGGCAACCCCCTGTGGTTGCCCCTTTCTGGATAAAGCCCTCACCCTGACCCTCTCCCACAAGGAGAGGGCAATATGGCTCGGCGGGAGCCTCGCCCTCCAGACGTTGGGGCAAGGGCGCGATTTGGACGAACCCCCTGTAGGGGCAACCCTCGTGGTTGCCCAGCCCGACGCGGAATAGCCCCTCCTGACCTCACCGCGGGCGGGGAGGGATTGTCCCCCTGCTTGCGGGGGGACTGCAGGGGGGCTGACACCGCGAACGGCTCGGCAGGAACCTCGTTGTGAACCCCTCTCCCAACCTCTCCCCGACGCGGGGAGAGGCGGCGATCCTCATACTGGAGGGCGAGCCTCCCGGTGAGCCGTCAACTCCCCTGAGCGGAAAGATTTTTCCGAAAAATTGCCTGACAACCCCGTAAAACCCCTTGACAACTCCAAAGAACCTGTGTTATCTTTAAATCAAACCTGCAACAGCACAGCTCCCGCAGTGGGTTTGGGAGAGCCAAGACACTTTCTCAATAAAACACAAAGGAGGGTGCTTTCAAATGCTGAGACGCTTTCCGTTTGTGCGTACACTCGCAACGGTATGCATCCTGAGCCTCACGGTGCAAATCGCTGCACCAGTCCTCTCCGCTCCCCAATTGGCTGTGCGGGGGGGGTAAAAGCGACAAC
>JABUFA010000071.1 GCA_013314755.1 Chthonomonadia bacterium | reverse complement strand
CAAGAACGCGTGTGATGGCGGCGGTCAACGTGGTCTTGCCGTGGTCCACGTGACCAATCGTGCCAATGTTCACATGTGGCTTCGTGCGCTCGAATCGCTGTTTGCCCATCTCAGAATGTGACCTCCCAATCGTTTTGAACATGGGCTGTCCGCGCGTGCTCGGGTGCGGCACCGGACCAGCCGACGTTTTTTGCATGGAGCCCCCGACGGGACTCGGACCCGTGACCTCGTCTTTACCAAAGACGCGCTCTCCCTCTGAGCTACGGGGGCTCAAGTTACTGCATACCGCCTCCTGCTATGACGTCAGCAATAGGGTTGGGAATGGTGGGGGGAGGAGGATTCGAACCCCCGAAGGCATTCCGCCGGCAGATTTACAGTCTGCTCCCTTTGGCCGCTCGGGCATCCCCCCACGCACATAGCAGGCGGAGTTTGCACCATGTAATATACATCAATCCCCCAACCTTTGTCAAGGGTTTGGGCGTTCAAAGGTGTGTCTTCTTGCGACGAACGCGCCTACAGACTGCGGATGAATCGCTCCGCCTCTTTTTCGTAGGTGCGGAAGGGGTTACGCAGTTCCAGCTGTCGCCCTTTGTCCACGTAGACCATATCCCAGTCCACGATATATGCCCGGTTGCGAGACGCCAGCAGGTGCTGTATCGCCCGACTGCGCCCATAGGCGCGGGTGTTGTCGGGTGCGTTGAGGGTGGCGTTCTGGATGTCCTCGTCGGTGACGATACGATGCATCAGCCCAGCCTCCACCAGCCCGTAATACAGTCCGCGCGAGGGGTCGGTATTGTGATACTCCATGTCCAGGCTGAACATGATGTCATCTTGCCAGGTGATCCCCTCTTGCTGGCGGAAAGCATCCAGCAGTTTGCGCTTCGCCACCCAGTCCAGACGGTCATCCAGGCTCATGGGGTCGAGTTCCAGCGCGTCCAGCACATACTCCCACTCGCGCAGGGTCCAGTCGGTGTCGGCATCGCGCCCGGCGAGGTGCTCTTTGGCTGCCTGCAGGTAGATGCGCTGCAGGTCTACCGCCCGAATGGTAGAGCCATCATGCCGACGTACCACCCACTTCCACTTCGGGTCTCTGCTGACCGACCGCAGAGCCTCCAGCGGGTCGGCAAGGCGCACATCGGGCTTGATGAGGTTGCGCTCCAGCAGGTCCAGCACTAGACTGGTGGTTCCAATCTTAAGCGCAGTGGCGTATTCACTCATGTTGCCCTCGCCGAACAGGATATGCAGGCGGTGCATGCTGTTATAGGAGTAGTAGCTGTCCCACTTCGGGTTGATGATGGCGCGGTTGAAGCGCACCCGCGAGGAGATGGTCTTCACGATGTGGTCAGCACGCTGAGACAGCTGGAAGTCCACCGTGGGGTCGATCTCTACGGCATAGAATCGGCTGACCCACACGTAGTCCATCTCGTGCTCGCCGAGGTCCATGATGTTGTTCGAGAAGTCGTTGTAGTTCAGGCGATGTCCGCCCACGCGCCCCGCGCCCGCGAAAATCTGTCGCGTGACCAGAAACGGCAGGAGGTTGTACAGCGAGTCCAGAAAGTAGCGGTCTTCGATGCTGACCAGATAGTTCTCGTGACAGCCGAAGGTATGTCCGCCGAAGTGGTCTACCGCGTTGTTGTAGAACGACACCCGGTCCTGCCAGCCCAGAGCCTGCAGAGCCTCCTGCAGGATGCGCTGACCGGCTTTTTCGTGTGCCACAATATCGGCAAGGCGGGAGCATTCGGGGGTAGCATACTCCTCGTGGTCGCCCACGGCGTCGATGTAGAGCCGTCCACCGTTGACCAGAAAACCGCCGCCACGCGCCGGCTCGAAGGCGAAGTCGCGGCTGTGCAGGTCAATCAACCCCCGACGCAGGCGATAGAAGACGCAATCCTTGACCTTCTCCACCACCCGCTCGGGTCTGCCCACGCTTTCATCGCGCACGAAGCATCCGAACTCTGTCTCGATGCCGAAAATACGGTTTTCCATCGACCTGCACCTCCGTCGTGTATTGCTTCCGCTTCCCTCAAGCCCCTGCCGACGCCGATAATGCCAGCTGGATTTCCTCGTCTTTCAAGAGGCGGAACTTGCGCTCGCGTTTGGTAAAGCGGTCCAGGATAGCCGCCTCCACCTGCAGCTCCTCCATTTGCTCTCGCAGGAAGGTTTCGATTCGCTCCTCGCTCAGGCTTTCCGCGCCCTCTTCTTCCAGATGCGCGTCGATTGCCCACAGCCTTCCCACCGCCCATGCCCGCAGGGCACGCCGAATCGCCGTGTGCAGGTCAGGCACACCGCTGGCGTCCTCGGGAACCAGCTGGCGTACCATCTGCTCTTCGGCTTCGGGCGTGCCAGCCACCGCCGCCGCCCAGTTCAGCGATACGAATTCGCCGTCATAGTTCAGCGTGTAGAACAGGTCGTCTTCCGGTTTTCTGCCCATCTCGGCGAACAGTGCACGCACCACGAACGGCGCATTGAGCACGTCGCCAAACGCTCGCTTCACGCCCGGACTGATGGCGAAGCCCACCACCCGCTGGATGGTCACATCGTCGGGGCTGCGGGCATAGCCTTCCTGGTGAGCAAAATCGATGGCGCCCACGCGGATAATTTCCAGGTCACTCTGGTTGCCCAGCCCTGCAAACATCAGTCGGTCGTAAATCTCGAATATCTTGCGCTGGGTGCGGCGCAGGGTCAGAAGCAGCACGCCGCCGTCGTAGCTGATGCCGGCGACCGGGCTTCCGTCCCTCAGCCGTTCCTCAATATATTCCGTGCGATGGCGCACGCTCTCGTTGAAATCGTATGGGGTATAGACCATTCTTCGGTTCTTCCTCCTTGCCTTCCGTGCCGTTATCTCCTGCTAAAAAGGGATGCCCCTGCGGCAGGGAAAACGGGGAAGGTCTCGTTCAGCGCGATGCCGTTGTCAAAGTCGAGTCTGGTGGTTTACAGCTTCAGGCTCTTTTTAATCTCGGCTAACTGCTCCTCGGTGATTTCCTGGATACCCTCGGCGGTGACAGCGCGCGCAATAGGGAGTACCTTTTCGATACCTGCCGTTGCCGAGTCGAGGTCGGCGGCGATATCCAGCAACAGCAGCGACTCGCGCAAAGCCTCCTCCAGAGTCATCTCGTGGAAGGGTCCCCTCGTCTTGATGATATAGTCAAACACGCCGCGGATGCGTTCAGAACCGGAACCTGCGGCGCCAAACTCCACGCTTTCGAAGCGCGCGCCCAGCCCGTCGTAGAAGAAGATACGCCCTTCGCCGCGATCGAGGTCGTAGGCGGAGACCACTGGGATGAACATGCCGATGCCCTGCAGTGCCATGCTGAGGTTGCTTGCCAGTGCACGCGATACCTCCGCCAGTTTGCCCTCCAGGCTCATCTCCTGCAGCTGGGTACGCGCGTAGTACTTGAACGAATGCTGGAGATAGCGCACAATCTCCATCGCTCGCGCGTAGGAGCCCGCGATAGCAATTAAGGTATAGTCGTCCAGCGGCAGAATCTTCTCGGCGCGGTCGTACATGATGGCGTTGGCGGAGGTCGCCCGCCGGTCACCGACGTTCAGCACCCCCTCGCGATACTTCAGCGCGATGACCGTGGTACCGTGAGCCTCGCGCAGGGATGCTTGCACCGGCTCGGCAGGGATGGTCTCCCCCTCTCGCCACAGCCCGCGCGAGCGCAATAGCATCATGAAGTCGCCGCTGGTGTTTGCGTTCAGTCGTTCGCCCACGTGTTACTCTCCGCTACGCTGGCGGTATCGTCGCGCCTGGTCGGGGTCCACGCGCTTCATCCGCTTCAGCAGGTCGTTCACATTCGGTCGGCTCACCTTCGGCGTGGTGGGACCGCCTTCCTCACCGCCCTTGCGGGTAATCGGGTCGGAAGGGATGGTTCGGGTTAATCGGTCATCTGCTTGCCACTGCATGGCTGGTCTCCTCCTTCTGTTTCGTGCTTGCGCGAGGTGTGCAGTTCGCGAAACGTACTGACAAACTCGGTCAGGTTGTGCGCCTTCGCCAGCTTCTGTATCTTCTGCGGCACCCTCTGCGTCACCCAGTCGCGCAGGTCCAGAGTCACCACCTGCTCACTGAAGGTGAGCACCACCCGGCTCCATGTGATACCGCTAATCGCCTGGGCGTAGCGTTCGACCAGAGTGCCTCGCACCCATGCCCGGGTGGTCGCAGGCGGATGAACCATCGCGCGCTCAATATCCTTATCTGTTACTACGCGCCTCACCGCCCCCATTTGTTCCAGCCCCGCGAACAGCCCATCCTGTGGGTCTATACTATGATACGCCAAATCCAGACTTTGCACAAGAGGTTCTTTCCAGCTCACGCCTTCGCTCTCGATGAACTGTTCCAGCAGAAGCCGCTTAGCCACCCAGTCCAGGCTGTCCGCCAGCTCCTGGGGGTCGCGCTCGAGGGCGTTCAGGGTGCTCTCCCACGCCATCAACAGCCATTGCGTTTCGGTGTCGGCATGGGCGAACCGGCGCTGAGCCTCCTGCAGGTACAGGCGCTGAACCTCGATGGCAGACAGGGTGCGCCCGTCCTCCAGCTCCACCTGCCATTTCCATTCCGGGTCGCGCGACAGGCGGCGAATGGTTTCCACCGGGTTGCGGATGGCGATTCCGGGTTGCCAGCCGCCCT
Organism: Chthonomonadia bacterium; assembly: GCA_013314755.1. GTDB lineage: Bacteria > Armatimonadota > HRBIN16 > HRBIN16 > HRBIN16 > HRBIN16. The sequence continues at coordinate 5,097 of JABUFA010000071.1, read as the reverse complement.
CCACCATCTCCGCCACGAGGCGGGTTGTGCCCACCTTCAGCGCGGTGGCGTACTCGCTCATGTTGGCGTCGCCGCAGATGACGTGCAGTCTCCGATAGCGGGAAGGCGTAGCGTGCGGTTCATCGCGCGTGTTGATGATGGGTCGCTGGTAGAGGGTATCCACGCTTGCCTCTACCGAAAAGAAATCCGCCCGCTGAGAAATCTGGTAGGGCACGTCACCGAAGACGCCCGGCGTCTCCACGCCCACCTTGCCCGCGCCGGCATACAGGATGCGCGTGACGAAGAAGGGCATCATGGCGCGGATAATCTGTTCGAAGGGGATACTGCGGCGCATCAGGTAGCCCTCGTGACAGCCGTAGCTGGCGCCGTGAAAGTCGGTGTTGTTTTTGTAGATGTGCACCTTCAGCCCGGTACGCTTCATGTACTCCTGGGCGCAGTGCCACACGATGCGCTCGCCTGCCCGGTCGTGTGCCACCAGCTCACGCAGGCTGACACATTCGGGAGTGGAATACTCGGGGTGACCGTGGTCGTTGTACAGGCGTGCGCCGTTGGGCAGGAGGCGGTCACTGCGCGTCTCGCACGATAGATTCGCGGTGGAGGTTCCTTCGGCGTCGTACTGTGCGTCCACCGGGTCGGTCTGCAGGTATTCCACATGGAAGCCGCGGGCGTCCTTGCGCGGGTCTTCCCGCCGATAGTCCCAGCCGGTGACGAAGGGGGAGGCGGCGTAACAGCGCACCACCTCCGCCGCTTCGAACACCAGCTCCGAGGGGTTCTTGCCCTCGATATACAGTCCGTATTCCGTTTCCAGCCCCACAAGACGTTGCATGGGTCACCGCCTATACGATGTTGCGTCGGCTGGCGGACTGCCGTTCGCGGTCTTGTGGGCGAATGGGTCGCACGTCCGCCACGTTGTCCGGCTCGTAGTCCAGCAGTTTCAGCCAGTCTTCCTGTGAGTCGGACTTCGGGAAGATTTCGCTCTCCTTGTACTCGGTGCGGATGGCGAGCTGCAGGTCGGGCAGGGAGATGCCGCTGTCCTCGCCGCACTCGATGGCGCGTTTGATGGCATAGTCCTTGGCGCGGTCGACCACCGACTTCAGCAGGGCGCCGCTGACCAGGTCGCGCCAGTAGAGCGTTTCCACGGAGCCGTTGCGCAGGTACACCTGCACGAACTCGGTTTCTGGATGTTTGCGCCACAGGTATTCGACCGCGCCGTCCAGCAGGGCTTCGCGCGCGGCTTCTTCAGAACCGTATTCGCGCACCGTCGCCGGGTCCAGCGGGATGTTCGGATGCAGGTAAATCGCCAGAATATCCCGCGACGCTCGTTTGTCGGGGCGGGCGACCTTCACCTTGCGGTCGATGCGTCCCGGGCGCAGAACCGCCGGGTCGATATAGTCGGGGCGGTTGGAGGTGAGCATCACCACCACGTTTTCTAAGGATACCAGTCCGTCCATCTCCGCGCAGAACTGCGGCACCACCGTGTTGGAGATATGGGTGAACCTGCCGGAGTTGCGCACGCGCAGGATGGACTCGGCTTCATCAATGAAGATGAACACCAGATGCCCTTCGCGTGCCTTCTCGCGGGCGGCGGCGAAGATTTCACGCACCATGCGCTCGCTCTCGCCCAGCCACATGTTCAATATCTTCGGACCGCTGATATACATGAAGTATTCGCGTACGTCGCGATTGAGCTGTTTGCGATACTCCTGGGTCAGATTGTAGGCGGTAGCTTTGCCGATGAGCGTTTTGCCACAGCCGGGAGGACCGTAGAGCAGGATGCCCTTGATGGGCTGTTTCTCGAACTTGCGGAACAGCTCGGGATGCAGGAGGGGCAGTTCGATGGTATCGCGGATGACGCGGATTGCCTCTTCCTGACCGCCGATGGCACTCCAGGGGATTTCGGGAACCTCTTCGAAGTAGTAATCGCGCGCCTCCCGCTGGGCGAAGTGCTCCAACGCCACCTTCAGGTTGGGTTCCATACGCACTTCATCGCCGGGTTTGATGGTCACATCAGCCAGCTCGTGCCCGCGCAGGACCAGCCGTCCCGACATGCCCTGCGGGTCGGATGCCACTCGCAAGCGTCCGTCCTCCAGAACCTCCTGCACCTTGACGATGGGGCCCTGCGGGTGATACCCCAGGTCGCCCACCACTGCGAACGCTTCGTTGATGCGCACGCGCGTGCCCACCTTCAGGGTGCTGGCGTCCAGCTTGGGGTCGATGTTCGCATAGTACTCGGTGTCCCCGACGGCAATCATGGCGACGCCCTCGGCAGGCGAGCCCAGATAGACGCCGATTCGGTTCGCCGGAGAGGTGAGCTTTTCATAGACCTGCTCGTACTCCTGCAGCGCCTTCTGTGCCTCCTGAAACTGCTTCTCGTCCACCTCCAGCTGATGGCGCAGTAACAGCAGGTAGTTCAGGAGCCGAGCATCCTGCGGTGGACGAGCGCGGAGGATTTCGTCAAGCAGCGTCAGCGCACGCAGGGAGGTCTCCGGCGGCTGGAACTCTTCATATTTGCCTTCTTCATAACGGTCACGTTTCATCTGTATCCTCCCCGCCACCCGATGCAGGTTGGTAGCCATCGGGCGCATACTGATTATACCCGAACGGTACAGGTTTCGGAAGTCCCTTTGCCCGCAGAATATAGAGATTTGCTAAATGAGTTTTCTCGCAGTCGGGCTCTGTCGCGCCAGCCATGCCTCCTGCCTGTCGCCAAGAGCATCAGCAGAGGGTCTCGTTGCTGCCGGCCTTGGCGAAGGGTCTCAAACACGAGATGCTTCACTTCGTTCAGTATGACAAGAATAGCATTCATCATAACAATTATTCTCATTCCATTCTAAGCGAAAGAGGCAACCCCCCTTGAGGTTGCCCCTTTCCGAAAACCGCCATGTTTACCCTTTACCGACCGTATCCGGGCGAGGGCGGTGGAGCCATCGGCGCCTGAGTCTGACCAGGTCCCGGCGGAGCCAGATTGACGCCGGGCGGCGGAGTGCCCGAAATCCGCTTCGGTCCAGCAAACCACTGGCGTGCGTAGAAGAAGCCTGCGATAGCCAGCACAATCACAATCACCAGCACTGCTACCGCCGGCGGTATCTCACGTTTCATCAGCCACCTCCAGAAACGCCCTCCAGCAGAGAGCTGGAGGGCTTGATGTGTGTCACTACGGGTTCAGCACGGGGTCTGCGTCACGGTCTGCCTGCACCGTCCACTCGTGCGGGTAAGTATACCCCCACTTGCGGGTGGATACGTGCCCGTCGGTCCAGATGATGTTCTGCATGCTGTTGAAGAAGCCCTGGATATTCGGGTCACGGGAGCTCCAGTCGGTGCCGGTGCAGGTCCAGGTATTCCAGCCCAGACGCAGGGGATAGTCTATATGACCATCCTGCCAGGAGTCGGGGCAGTGCCCGTTCACCACGTAGATGGTGCCTGCCGGTTCCTCAAGCGCGGACTGGCTGAGGAAGCGGTCCCAGACGATGCCGTAATGCGCGCCCGGGTTGTTGTCCTTCCACGGGGTGAAGTTCCACGTGCCCACACCGTTGAGCATGTAGGAGAAATAAAGAGTGTTTCCGTCGGGGCTGAGGTTGATATTCAACGCCTTGCAGACCCACGACGCATTGGCATCATACTCTGCTTCCAGCTGCGGCGAGAGGAACACGCGCGTGTTCTTCACATAGGGCTGGAGCAGAGCGGGCCAGTACACCCACGGACCGGGAGAACAGCGTGGGTCGCCCTCATACGGCAGCCCAAAGCCGAGCAGTTTCTCGTCGTAGTCCTGCGAGTACATCATCAGCGCAAGCCCCTGCTGTTTCATGTTGCTGATGTCGGATGCCTGCCGTGCTTTGGTACGTGCTTGTGAGAACACCGGGAACAGAATTGCTGCCAGTATCGCGATTATCGCGATAACCACCAGCAATTCGATGAGCGTAAAGCCTTTTTGTTTCATCGGAAGACCTCCTTCTCGTTAGTTTTTGGTGTTTGTATCGTTCGGAACACGGGAAACAACCTGCAACCTTCTAAACGCCCCTGTTATCACCCCCTTTTACCTGGATGAAGATTCCCTGACCACCATCTCGGGCTGGAGCACAATACCCCGCCGTTCGCGGTGCGGTTGTGCCATCCGCTCGAAGAGCAGCTCACACGCCAGCGCACACATCTGCTCCAGCGGCTGGCGGATGGTGCTCAGCGGTACCTCCAGATACTCGGTGTCCTCTATGCCATCGCATCCGACGAGCGCAACGTCATCGGGCACGTGAACGCCAAGCCGACGCAGACCGTGATATGCCCCTATCGCCATCTCGTCGTTATGGCAGAAGATACCATCTGGCAACCCGTAAGCCTGTACATACTCTCTTATCGCTATACTAGACGAAGCGCGTAACTGGTCGATTGCAAGGATATACTCAGTGGGTAAGCCTGCCTCGCGCATCACAGTATCGTAGGCGTCGCGCCGTGCCTCACCCACGTAACACGACTCGGCGTTGACCAGATACGCTATACGTCGGCATCCCACCTGAAGCAGATGGCGTACCGCCTGCAAGCCGCCCGCATACAGGTCTACCCCCACGTAGTCGGTGTACGTTCGGTAGTAAGCGCCCATGCTGACCACAGGCAGTGCTCTGCGCTGAAGAGACTTCCACACGCCATCCAGATAGGGAACACACTCATAGGCAAGGATGCCGTCCACATGTCCCGTATGCAAGGGGGACGATGCCTGCAGACGCCCAACACATCGAATGAGTGTATCATAACCGCGGCACCACAGAGTGTCCTGCACGAGCTGAACCGCTTGGGCGTGGAAGCTGGTGTACAGTTCGTGCGTCCACAGTGCCACGGTGTGCGTGCGCCCTGTCACCAGCGAACGCGCGGCAAGATTGGGCTGATACTCCAGCCGTTGGGCAACCTGCAGCACGCGCTCACGGGTGGCGGGTGAGATAAGGTGTGCACCTCGCCCGCTCAGCACCCGCGATACTGTTGAGGGAGAAACTCCCGCCTCTTCCGCTATCTGTCTGATGGTCACGCGCATCACATAACTCTTTATGCAAACGTTTGCACTATCCTCATTATAGAGCATGGGTGCAAAATTGTCAAGTGTTTTTTCTGAGG
>JABUFA010000070.1 GCA_013314755.1 Chthonomonadia bacterium | reverse complement strand
TACTGGTGCAAGCTGGCCTTCGAACAGCTTGTTTCAATCCCTTATAGGTAGGCTTGTTACGAGCCTGAACCAGAGCCTGCGCCACAGCCTGTCCGTCGTTTCAATCCCTTATAGGTAGGCTTGTTACCGACGCACCTGATGGTCGGCCCGTCGCAGTACTTCGGTTTCAATCCCTTATAGGTAGGCTTGTTACGGACTTGGCTGAGCTATATGCTGATGTGTTGCAAGGTTTCAATCCCTTATAGGTAGGCTTGTTACTTTTGCCAGTTCGGTGAGTGCACGCAGGAACTCCTCGTTTCAATCCCTTATAGGTAGGCTTGTTACAGGTCGCCGAGGATGGCGCCTACCTGACGGATGGGACGGTTTCAATCCCTTATAGGTAGGCTTGTTACGTACCCGCGCAGGGCTGTTGGACGTGGCGGCTTCGGGTTTCAATCCCTTATAGGTAGGCTTGTTACCGGGATTGGGTATCACGCCTGGAGGTTCCTGCTGAGGGTTTCAATCCCTTATAGGTAGGCTTGTTACCGCGATACAGCCCCGGTGCGTTTGTGGCATCCACTTGTTTCAATCCCTTATAGGTAGGCTTGTTACTGTTGTATCTCCAGCATCTCCCACGTGATGCTTGTTCGTTTCAATCCCTTATAGGTAGGCTTGTTACGACGCTCACCTCATCCGAGAGAAGCAGTGTAGCGTGTTTCAATCCCTTATAGGTAGGCTTGTTACGAAGGCGAGAGCCTGCTGGAGAGGCAGAGTATCCAGCGTTTCAATCCCTTATAGGTAGGCTTGTTACCACGAACGCGGAACGGCGAATCTGCTTCGGGGTCAAGTTTCAATCCCTTATAGGTAGGCTTGTTACCTACACGCTCCAGCGCGCGCTTTTCGCTCTCCTCGAGTTTCAATCCCTTATAGGTAGGCTTGTTACCAACCCCGAAATCGCGCGCGCGATTGGCATGGTCGGGTTTCAATCCCTTATAGGTAGGCTTGTTACTCCGGCGTGGAAGTTGACCTGACTGACCAGGTAGACGGTTTCAATCCCTTATAGGTAGGCTTGTTACTTGCGGTGGGCTACCAGGTGACGTTCGCAGAGCAGGGTTTCAATCCCTTATAGGTAGGCTTGTTACTGGCTCATGAGCTGGATAGGGCGCTGGATAGGCAACGTTTCAATCCCTTATAGGTAGGCTTGTTACTTTGCACTACGTAGTCCATGTCTGGTCATCCTTTAGTTTCAATCCCTTATAGGTAGGCTTGTTACGCATCAGCCCCCCACCGGCGCTACCACCTATCTCGAACAAGTTTCAATCCCTTATAGGTAGGCTTGTTACATGCGAGCACGATAGACGTTATCCCGAAGAGTGCAAGTTTCAATCCCTTATAGGTAGGCTTGTTACTGAACCGCACGTTCCAGTGTGCGGGTGTTTTCACTCGTTTCAATCCCTTATAGGTAGGCTTGTTACGCTCTGGACAGCAGCAGCCGACACCTGCCACCACAGCCGTTTCAATCCCTTATAGGTAGGCTTGTTACTGAGTATCTTCCTATCAGATACCACACGTTAAGCGGTTTCAATCCCTTATAGGTAGGCTTGTTACCGCGCACAGCGTGCGAATCGCTCGGCGAACAGCTGCGGTTTCAATCCCTTATAGGTAGGCTTGTTACCGGAGCTTCGCTAATGCTAACGCCACCAGCTGACCGGTTTCAATCCCTTATAGGTAGGCTTGTTACTCTCCTTATCGGCAGACTCAGGCTCCACCACGCCTGGTTTCAATCCCTTATAGGTAGGCTTGTTACGGTCCCCGCAGCAGCGCCAGTGTTCTTCACCTTCACGGTTTCAATCCCTTATAGGTAGGCTTGTTACCACTTCGCCATGCCCCAATACCGTTCGCTCGTTGACGTTTCAATCCCTTATAGGTAGGCTTGTTACCCTGCTCCACGTCACTGCGCACGCCGCCGCCGATGCGTTTCAATCCCTTATAGGTAGGCTTGTTACGAGCAGATATGCACCAACGAACATCAGAATCATCTTGAGTTTCAATCCCTTATAGGTAGGCTTGTTACTCAGCACCTCGTGCCCCACGAATGCTTTTGACTAACGTTTCAATCCCTTATAGGTAGGCTTGTTACCAAAGATTTTTGTCAGTTTACGCTAATTTTCAATGTGCCGGTGAGGCTGGAACCCCTCTCCAACCCTCTTTTCGCCCCTATTATACACCATTCCTGCAAAAAATGCAAGCCATTTTTCGCCCTTAGCTGCAAAAAAAGCTGTCTACCTCGTGCTTGGCCATACCGAATCGGAGGTAGACAGCTCAGCCGTGACAAAAAAACGCACGGGCTATACCAGCCATTCGGGCTCGCCTTTCTTCACTCCCATCTGCTCGCGGCGCACATCCTGTGCCGAGCGCAAGGTGTAGAACAGCACACTGTCCTCGTCGGCGTTGATGACCTTTTCGATGTCACGCTTCAGACGGGCAAACTGCGCGGGGGTCAACTCGCCTTCCAGCACCGAGTTCTGTACCCAAGTCAGATACCGCCTGCCGGTCTTCAACACACGCGCCACACGCTCCACCGCGACGTCGTAAACCATGACGACATACATCGCCCCGCCTCCTCACCAGTATGCGACGAACGGCTCATATGGCTTCTCGCCAATCAGGTGCTTTTCCAGCTTGTACAGGTCAAAGCGCACCGCTGACCGATAGGAAACATTTCGGTTCAGCCGCCGATGCCGGAAGGTGCTTTGTAGATGCGCGTCCCACTCCTGCAGGAACGCCTTGCGTCCCTCCTCGTTCAGATATACGCCGCCCAGCTCCTCGCCGAAATGCTCTGCCCGGATCTGCCTGCGCCCCAGCAGTGACAGGATGGTGCGGTCCACCAGCACCGGCTTGAACACCTCGGCGACGTCCAGATTCAGCGAGAAGCGGCGGTAATTGGTGGCATGAAGGAAGCCGATACGCGGGTCCAAATGAGTACGATATATCTCGGATAGTGCCACTGTGTACATCAGGCTGTTGCCAAACGAAATCAGCGCGTTCAGCCGGTTGGCAGGCGGACGGCGGCTGCGGCTCTCAAAGGCAAAATCAGGGTCACCGATTACCCGGTCAAACGCCTGGTAGTATGCCTCTCTTGCCTGACCCTCCACCTGCATCAGCGACTCCGTGCTATCGCACTGGGCTAACTGTTGTGCCTGTGCTTCTATGTGCTCGCCGATATCGGCCAGGTCGTTGCCCCTTCGCGTGTAGTATCGGAGCACCCTCTGCATGTTCGTCAGCCCGCCCTGTACAAACCGCCTTGCCAGGTCCAACCTTTTCGTCTCGTCCAGGTAATGCTCCGCCTGCTTTAACGTCAAAAATCCCGAGTGATTGTGCTCGCGCGGATAGTAACTGCCCACATAATACTCGTAGTAGTTATAGAAGTGGATGGGCACACCCTGTTGCGTCAGATACTCCAGCAGTCGCTTGTTGATGTTCATTTCCCCAAAGCAGTGGATTTCCTCGACCTGCTCAATAGGAAAGTAGCGCTTCTCACCCGATTCGATTTCAAGAAAGAGGGTGTTGTCTTTGCGTCCCAGCGTGCCGCTGCTGGTCAGGTACAGGCTCTTTTTCACTCTGGCTCCTCCTCATCCTCACACCAGCAAAACTCCTGGTAGGCGCAGTGTTTGCAGATAGACATCGGCTCGGTAACTACTGGTGGTCGCTCCTGCTGGTGCAGTTGTTCTATCTGGCGCATGACCTCGTGCAGTTCCTGTTCCAGCTCAGGAGTCAATTCCACCACTTCCCGCCGTCGCTGGTTTGGGTAGTGCAGGATGCCATGCGTATATACCCCACGCAGGCGCAGGTGGTAAAGATAGAAGGCAACCTGCAGGCGATGCGCGTGTTCCATCTGCTGTCCGTGTTTGATTTCGTGCACGACGCCCTCGCTGGTGAAATCAATCTTCATGAAGCCGTCCACGTCCACCTCGCGCAGCGACTGTCGGGCGAAGGTACGCTCGTGCGTCAGCCTGCCCAGCGCCACCCAGTCCGACTCTGCCTCCTGTTCCATACCGTGCAGTGAGAGCCAGCACTTGCGCGGACAGACCAGGTAGTACTGCACCAGCGTTCCGGTGAGTTGGGTGGGTGATGGGGTGGGGTAGTCTGCTGTCATGGTAGTCCTCGCTGCTTTCAGCTAATCCATGCGCTCTGCTCTTCAGGAGAGGGCAATAACCCTCTGTCGGCATCGTACTGCAGGCGTACCACCAGCATATCTCCTGCTTTATCCACCAGTCCGTTCCTGTTCAACCCCTGAATCGTACGCCATCGCAGGGGTAGCGTCAGACTGTGGGCATGAAGCCACTGCTTTTGCGCTATGCGACTCAGATACTCCTGCTGCAACGCAGCCGGCACGACGTCTACGCTGTCAAAAAGACTATCGAAATCGATCCCGTGCTCGGCTTCATAAAGAGGTGTTAGCCCATTTAGCACGCTATCCATCGCCTGAAGCGTTTCTTCGTACACCTTCTGCTCTCGTTCGTTGAAACCGCCAGCATACACCTTTTCGAGCCAGCCAAAGTTTGTTTCGTCGTCAAGCACGGTACCATCCTCAATGTTAATGCTGGATTGCACCCGCTCGATGTCGTATATCCACCGCAACGCTTCAGGGTCATATTCAGCACACACGTGCACCTCCGCCGGTTCTTCCAGCCTGCCTTTCCGATTGACCCGTCCAAACCGCTGCAACAGGTCATCGACGGGTGCCGCCTCAGTGTACAGCGTGTCGAAATCTAAATCCAGCGAAACCTCTACCACCTGGGTTGCCACCAGCACAGCAGGCAGGTTCTTGCGCAGAGCGTCCTCGATGCGATTGCGGTCACCGTACGTGAAGCGGGCATGCAGTAACCGAACATCCTCTTTCATGATGTCCTGCAGATTCTGATACACCTCCTGCGCCTGCTTTACGTGATTACACACCACCAGCACGCGCTTACCTGCACCCGCCTGTTGTACGATGTCGTTGATGGTGTCTTCCAACCGACAGGCGAGCAGGCGAAGCCGGTGCCTGGGCTGGCGAAGAGAATCTTGGTCAAAGCCGTTAATCTTCGTAAAGGTTGCGATCTGTTCCAGACGCTTCTTGAGAAAACTGGGAAACGTGGCGCTCATCAGGCAGATGCGCACCTGCAATGTCTCCCGGATGTACTGTAAACATTTTTCCAGGATGGCTTGTAGTTGGGCATCGTAGGCATGGATTTCGTCCACTATCACACAGGATCCCATCATCTCCGACAAGCCAATCTCGAAGTAGCGTCCTCCAAACAGATGTTTCACAATCTGAAAGGGGGTCAGCACCTTGATAGGCGCGTAAAACTGACGGTAGAGATCAGACTGTTTCTTTGCCGCATCGGCAGCGGTTTTATAATCGCCGTCGAAATGCTTCTGAAACTCCTGATAAAGCACGCGGGCATGAACCGGAGCCACATTAGCATCGCCGAAGCAGTTGCGCAGACGTTGCACCATAGCGTTAATGCTGGCTTGGGTTGGGAGCAGGTATAGGATGCGTTCGTTGGCACGCCGATTTTTCAACGCCCACAAGATAGCGGCTTCTGTTTTGCCAGAGCCGGTAGGGGCTTCAAGCATCACATCTCCTGATGTGTCCGCCATACGGCTCTGAAACCGCTTCCAATCAAACTTCCAGTTGGGGTGGGGAAGCTTCTGCAGAGAGAGGCGATGGCCGCTCGCCAGATGATCTGCTGCCATCAGCAACCCGCGTAACAACATCAGACGATGCTGTTCTGAATCCGGCATGGATTGCAGGCTTGCCTTCTCATATCTGCTTAGAAAGGCACGCAGGTCGGGCAGTTGTTCAGGTGTGGCGGGCAATCCTTCGTAGCCCTGATTTCTCAGCCATTCACTGAGCCATTCCCAGTTCTTGGTCATCTCACGGCACAGTTTGCGCCACTGCGCCTTGCCGTGCTTTTCCCAGACCTCTTGCAGGATCGCCAGTCCGCTCTCGCCCCTGATCTGGCTGTCGTTAAGGCTACAATGGTGCGTGACAATTGCCAGTACCACCTCTGGCGGCCGTCCCACTGCGAGCGCAACCGATGCAGAGAGCAGTTCGTGCCGGTGCTTCCATTTGTCGCCCGTGACCAGCATTCGCTGGAAGCCCTCCGCGACTTTACCCACATCGTGGAGCCAGACGGCGTCATGAACATGGTTCTGAAGTTCGGGAGGCAGCCATGCACCTAGCGCGTCCAGCATCGTATACGCGGCCTCCCAGACCTGCACGGTGTGTTCGGTTATCGTCTGACGGGGTTCTGTCTTGGCTAACGGCTCGTCGCGCGTCATCGCAGTCTCTCTATCGTGTAAATCGGTACGACCATATCGTGCACGCGGTATAACAGTCCTCCTTCATAGCGCACCGGCTGTCGCCGTACCACCATCTGGAATGGTTTTACCGCCAGCGGGCGCCTGGGTGGATGCGTTGGCAAAAACGTGGGCAGGTTGTACACGAGGGAGCCAACGCCTGGGCAAGGGAAGGGCAGCAAAATCCCTTCCGCCTCGCCCTCTGTCGTCGGTTCCAGCTCCACCCGCTCTATCCGATCCACGTACGCCACGTCCTGGGACCTGCCCAGCACCAGCGGAAACCGCGGGCATCGAAAAGCCTGCCAGAGCTCTTCCAGCGGAGGCACATACACCCGGAGTACGGGGTTGACCAGAAACTCGCGTTGAATAGGCATGGAGCTGATTTGCCCCGTTTTCGCGTCCCAGGTAGCGCCCTTCTCTGAGAACAGGATAATCTTCTCCATGTCCCTGGCTTTGGCTTCGCTACAGAATCGGTAGCCCAACCAGACGCGGCTGGGGTCTACATCTCTGCCAACAGCAGCCGCAATCAATCCGTACACCGTGGACAGCGGCGGCAGCGGCAGTGTCGGATGGTAGCCTGCCGACATGCCCGGTGGGCGGAACGATGCCGTGTATGCCCGTATCGTCACGCAAAGGGCGTCCACGTTTCATGCCCCCTTCGGCACCAAATTGGAAGCCTGCTCTGCGGCGATCTGAATGGCTTCGCCCGGACTACCGCAGAAGAAGGGGACACCTTCCAGCCGCCCGCCCTGCAGAGCGTCCAGTACTTCTTGTTCGTTCGCCAGTACACCGGGGCGATAGCCGAACACGAAAGCATACTGCCCCTCCAGCACGCGCTCTTTGTAGTCGCGCACCACCGAGCGAAGCCGCTCCACATTCAGCAGCACCGCATCGCCTGTCTCGTTTGGCGTGAAAAGGTTTTGAAGGGGAGCGTTGCCTCCTTGCAGGAAGCCGATTAACACCACTACCGGCATCACGTCGGTGTTATTGCGCGTGAGATTCGCTCCACCGCGCAGGCGAGCCAGAGCCTCGATAGCCTCTTTCACTCGCTTCTTGCGCACCTCCAGCGGCAGTACAGCGACCTCTGCCCCGTTCTCCTGCTCGGCCGGCAAACGAGTAGTCCCTTCAGGTAGCATGGCGCCTTTGGGCAAATCGCGCATGGGACCCATCTCAAAACGCCCAACGTCCTGAAGCGACAGGGTGAATGTGCCCTGCAGGAGGGTGGTGTAGTGCTCGTGTTCGAAAGGCACCGGGTCGGGCTGGTCAACAGGCAATCCGCGTGAGAAGCTCTCGAAATCACTGGTAATCACGTTGGGCAATACCGAAATCAGCAGACTGTTCTTCAACGGCGAGACCCGTCTCAATGTGCCTGGACCTTCCCCCTTTACTTTGCGTGCCGCCATGTAGCCGAACACGTCGTCCTCTTCATACAGCAGAGGGTCACCAGCGGTGTACGCCGATTTCGCCTCGCGGGTGATCGGGCTTGGCTTCCAGCCGAAATCGTCATACAGAACCTCCCGCCACCAGCGTCGCCACGCCTGACCAGAGACATACGGGTAGCGGTTGCGCCCCACGCGAATCTGCTTGACCACGATGGCGTTGTCTACGTGACGCCCTTCGTCCTGCCCGGCGTTGTTCAGCGCGGCGCCCGTCGCTTCGATAAGCACAGCGCCCGTTACTACAGGGTAAGCCATTTTCTATACCTCCCTCTTCAAGCGTTTTCGTTGGTCGCTATCTCGTCCTCTGCTTGCAATGCATCGGTCTGTTTCGGGCTCTGATCATACAGGAATGCCAGCCAGTAGTCGCGGCTCTGATAGTGCATCTGGTCGGAATCGGGCGGGCAGAAAAAGATAAAATCCCGCCAGCCAAGCCGATTCCGGGCGATCAACCGCATGAAAGCCCGCCGTATCTGTCTTGGTTGCTGGGCTGTTTGCAGGTCGACCATCAGCGATTTAGCGACATCCATGTCTGACGCCACTGTTTCGCCCAGCCGTTCAATACGTTCAACGAGCGGATGCTCGCAGGATGGAGGTTGTGCTGGTTCCGTTTCGTCCAGAACCTCTCCGTTTTGTAGAGCAAACGATGCGGCCAGAAGATAATCACGGGCTTTGCTTGCCTCGTCGCCTCCACCCGGTGGTACCAGCCAGTACAGCTCCTGGCGCGTCATCAGACCGTCGCGCACGAGGTCAAGTAATGTGCCGAACACGCTTCGACGATCCGCCAGCCGCAGGGCGTCGACACGCTTCTTGCTGTCCTCGCTGGCAACCAGCCTTTGTGCCACCTCCTCCACCGTTCGCAGGTAGATTTCGTTCACCTGTAACACCTCCTGTGCGTAAAGACGATGAAACGTCCAGCCTCCTAGCAATCGCCCCTCGTTCGTCAAGCATTGAGCCATCAGCGGGCGCTCCTCAAGCATGTTCAGAGCGAGTGCGTTGGCGAAATTACTGCGCAGTAACTCTTGCTCGAAACGTTCCCGGGCTTCAGGATATACCTGAAGGCTGTTGAAGAACACCATGAGCCGGTGCGACACGTGGATGTAGTCGAGAAACTGTTCTCTGTTATCGTTAGAAAACAGAAACGCGGTCACTGGATACGTGCTTTGCTCGAGCAGGCGAGCATGGCGTCTTCCGAGTTCATACAGCAGCGATACCACGGCAGCTCTCTCACCGGTACCTGCCCAGTTGCCCCAAAACCGCAGAGGCTCGCCCGCAGCTACCAGCGTTTGCAGGTGCGACAGACCGTAATCTTTGGCAATCCTCACCGCTAACGCAGCCTCTGACGAATGCACAAACCAGAGACGACCTCCCTCTGCTTTGGTCTGCATGAGCGAAAACGGCAAAAACTGCACACACAGCGCACAAAAGGCACACACAGCGTGGCCTGGCTCCAGCATCGGATGGAAATTGAGCAGTCCCACCGAACCTACCAGCGGAAACCAGTCGATGCCTACCTTTACATTTGCGGGTTGTCCACACACGAAGCAGAGAGCATCTGTGGCATCGCCCGGCTTGTCAATCTTATCTAACAACGATTGGATACGTTCCCGATATTTCTCACGCTTTTGCTCTGGTGTGCTAAAGCTCGCTTGTGGTAGCGGTGAGTTCGGGAATATCATCGCCATCCGACTGGTCGCGAACGCCTTGTATGGCGGCTTCTCTATGAACGCGCTCTCGCTCAGAAGCACCGCAAACAGCGTCTCGACCGCTTTGTGGATTGCTGCAAGGTCGAGTTGTTCCGGACCCTCCACGTCCGCCGCTGCGCACATGCCAGCCATCCCCGCATCCACGAACGGATTGCCCGTAAAATGCCTCATCCCTCCACAACCTCCCTCATTCGCCTCTCATATATCCCCATACAGCCGAAACCCTGCGAGTTCTTGCTACCCAGACCAGCGTCCATTGCCATGCGAAACAGCGGCTCGGGCAGGCTCACCTCGTAAACGCCACTCCATGCCTTGATAACCGTGTCCTTGTAAAACACGATGTGTTCATTGCGCTTATTAACGTGTA
>JABUFA010000069.1 GCA_013314755.1 Chthonomonadia bacterium | reverse complement strand
ACTTCTGGTAGACGCAGGAGCAGTTGTGGCATGGCTTACCTCCTGTGGGATGCCGAGTGGTTCTGGAGATATTTTTCGTGTTGGCGAGCCTTCTACCCTTCAAACCAACCCTTGCTGTAACAGACACGGCGAGGCGCTGCGCATTGTCCAGCCGGTGGACGCGCCTGAGGGCTGGGAGATGTTTGAACGCATTGGGTTGGACTCGGATACGTCACTCATTTACGCAGCACCTGAATATGACATAGGACGTGACTACGATATAAGCGGAGAGTGTGACTACGAGATACCACGTTACGGCGTCGAGTCTCTTATCGAGCCGGTGGATGACCTGCGATCTTTCGAGCAACACCTCCTCGGGCGCACGCTACGCGCAGGTTTCGCACGGACAAGCCAGCCAACACCAGAGGAACAGACACTGCAGACGCTGAAGCAAAGCATAGAACGGCTCAAGTCGTGGAGGCGATGGCGAGACCTGCAGCATCTGGTGGGGTGGCTGGTCGCCGAGATGCAACAGATTCTGCGTTATTGGCTGAACATCCTGCGAGGGAACCGCCGAGCAAGCAACCTCGTGAAGAAGATGGAGGCTCTGTTCAACAGGCTGGACAACCTGCAGGTGCAATCCTGCAGTGAGAAGGAGTTCAGGGAACTGCTCGACCAGTGCCACGACGTGCTGGACGACCTCATCCACCAGATCCGACAGGGTCGCAGGCAAGGTCGCTGGTGGTAATTACGCTGAGGAGCTGCCTCTGCGGAGGCAGCTCCTCGACTTTCGATTCGCGAATGCTCAGGGATAAGGTAGCTATTTCCCCGATGCCCGTTGCTGTAGCCCTTTGAAGAAGTTGTTCCAGTATTCCGCAGCGCGCTGACCGAACGGTCCCATCTGCGGGTTGGGCTTGAAGGGGTTGAAATCCTTCATCTGCGCCGGGTCAGGCATCTGCATGCGTGCGCCACCTGGACCGCCCGGAGCACCTGGTCGCGCACCCGGAGCTCCCGGTCGTGCACCCGGCGCACCTCCTGGTGGGCCACCCATGCCACCCGGGCGCATTCCCATACCGCCGCCCGGACCACCACCGGGACCGCCTCCCGGTCCGCCCCGCCGATTGCGCCGCTCGGCTTCGAAGCGTGCCAGTGCGTTCAGCTGGTTCACCGTCAGCGCCGCCTTAATCTGCTTGAGCGCATTCTTGGCGTCGTCCTGGGTCATCTTTGGCTTGTTACGCAGGGGTTGTAAGACCGCCAGAATCTTCTTCGCCTGGGCAGGAGTCAGCTTGGTCTTGGCGTCCCTGTCCAGCATCTCCAGCCCGCGCAGGGTGCTGGTCAGCTGGAAGGTATATTTGTGCGCCTCTCGCCACTTGCGGAACTCTTCCATCCGCCTCTGCATTTCAGGGGTCATCTGGAAGCCCCCTGCGCCCGGAGGCGGCTGGGCAACGGCAGCCATCGCCGCCATCACCACGAACACACCGATGCACAGTGTCACTCGTTTCATCATCTCTCTTGTTTCCTCCCTTACCCGTCTGGGTTATTCGTATCGCAATGCCTCTATAGGATTCAGCGCTGACGCCTTCTGCGCCGGGTAGATGCCGAAGAAGATACCTACTGCCGCCGAGAAGCCAAACGCCAGCAGGATGGGCTGGGCGGTAACATGCACCTGCCACCCTGAAGTGTCCGCCAGAATGTAGGATGCGGCCAGGCCAGCGCCAATGCCAATGAAACCACCAACCAGGCTCAGCGTCATGGCTTCAATCAGAAACTGCAGGAGGATGTCGCGCCGTTTCGCCCCAACCGCTTTGCGGATGCCAATCTCGCGCGTGCGCTCGGTCACCGACACCAGCATGATGTTCATGATGCCGATGCCGCCCACCAGCAGGGAGACGCTGGCAATCCCCGCCAGCAACATGGTGAACGTGCGCGACACGTCCTCCGCCGTCTGCACGAACTCCGCCTGGTTCATGATGCGGAAGTTGTTTTCCTGTCCCGGATTAAGTCGCTGACGGCGACGCATCAGGTTTTCTATCTCCTGATACGCCGCGTTCATCCGCTCCTCGCTCACTGCCTGCACGCTGATGCTGTTGATAAAATCCATCCCGAACAGGCGGCGCATGGCGGTGGTATACGGCACAAAGATGATGTCATCGGGGTTGCCGAAGCCCTGCGCCCCTTTGGGCGCCAGAACTCCCACCACCTTGAAGCCGATCCCCCTGATACGGATGGTCTTGCCCAGCGCGGAGGAGCCGTTGAACAGGTTCTCGTACACCGTCTGCCCAATGACGCACACTCGCGCCATGCTATCCACCTCGCGCTGGGTGATAAACCGCCCTTGCTGGACCGGATAGTTACGGATTTCAGAGTATTCGGGCGAGACGCCAGTGATGTTGGTATTGGTGTTCCTGTTTTTGTACTTCACCTGCGCGTTGCGCCTCACCTCTGGCGACGCCGCCCGCACGGACGGACAGCTGCGACGGATGGCATCCACATCCTCGGGCTTGAGTATCTGCATGGAGCCAAAGCCGCCAAACGCTGCCCCCGTGCGCTGCTGTCCGGGGAACACCACCAGCACGTTCGTGCCCAGCTGCTGGATGCGCTGCATGGTCTGCTCGCGGGCGCCCTGCGCCACCGAAATCATCGCAATCACCGCCCCCACACCGATGATAATGCCCAGCATGGTCAGCGCAGAGCGCATCTTGTTTGCCAGCAGACTGCGCAGAGCTATCTGGAAGTTTTCTGCGATATTCATCCCTGTCTCCCTCCCGCTAACGCATGCGCATTGGCGGACCGCCAAACATCGGCATACCGCGCGGCGGATTGCTGCTCTGCTGCATCTGCGGCTGGATGACCTGCGTCACCACCTCTTCGCCCTCTTTCAGCCCGCTGACGATTTCGGTGGTTTCATTGCCCTCCAGACCGATTTCCACATCGCGCCGCTTCGGCACGCCGTTTTCCATCACCTGTACGTAGTACTTGCCGTTGTCTTCCTTGACCGCCTCCGAAGGCACCATCAGCACCCCTTCTTTGCGGTCCACCACGAACTCACAGGTGGCGTTCATGCCGGGCTTCAGGCGGGCGTCGGGGTTTTCGATTTCCACCCGCACGTACACCACCGTCACGTTCTGCTCCACCACCGCGCGGGGATCAATGCGGGTGACCGTGCCCTCGAAGATTTCGCTCGGGTAGGCATCCAGCGTCACGTCCACCTTCTGACCGGTCTCGATGAAGGCGATGTCGGTCTCGTCCACCTGCACGTCCACGAACATGCGGCTGACATCGGCTATCTGTACGATGCTGGTGCCCTGCGAGAAGACGTTGGTGCCCGGGGGAATGATGGTTCCCTCTTCCACGTACTTTTGAATCACGATGCCATCACGCGGGGCAACGATGGTGGTACTGCGCAGCTGCTCCTGAGCGTTCTGCAGGCTTGCCTTACTGCGCACCTTCTGTGCCTGTGCAGAACGGATATCCGCTTCCCGAATGCGGTTTTGCAGGGCATTGGCTTCCGCCTGCTTCAGCGCTGCCTCTGCCTGTTTCACCGCTGCCTCCGCCTGCATGACGTCTGCCTCACGCAGTTTCACCTGCTCGGCATTGGTACGTGCGCTCTCCAGCGCTGCCTCCGCCTCTTCCAGTCGCTTCTGGGCGTTGCGCAGCATCGCCTGCAGGTCACGCTCTAGGGTAGACAGGCGTTTCTGAGCGGTGTCAAACTGCGCCTTAGCGACATCACGCTGGGTACGCGCCGTATCCACCGCCTGCTGAGAGACAAACCCTTTGCGAAGAAGCTCTTCCTGTCGTGCCAGGTTCCTTTCCGCGTTTTCGTAGTTCGCTTTCGCCTGCTCATACTGTGCCTGCACGTCGGTGCGAGTCTGGGGAATGGTCACTTCCTGAAGCTGGCGCAGGTTTTCCTGAGCAGTCTCGTAGTTTGCCTGTGCCTGCTGAATAGCGGACTGGCTGAGTTTGGGCTGCATTGCCAGTTGTCTGCGTGCCTGCTCCAGACGGGCTTTTGCCGACTCCAGGTTCGCCCGAGCTTGAGCGACGGCAACCTCGCTTTGCACCGCTTGCAGCTGCAGGTTCAGGCGCGACTGCTCTTCACGTGCCTGCGCTGCCTCCAAATCTGCCCGCGCCTGCTCATACATCGTCATGGTGTCCGTGGGGTCGATGCGGGCGATAAGCTGCCCCGCTTTCACCTCACTGCCCACGTCTACCGCCAGCTTGGTGACCATGCCGCCTGCTTTGGACTTGACGTCCACCACCGTTAACGGTTGCAGCGTTCCCTCGGCGGTCACCGACTTGGTCACCGTGCCGCGTTCCACCTTTGCGGTACGGTACTCTGGCTTGGGTTGATTGTTATTGCGCAGTCGGCTCCACGCGATAGAGCCACCGGCTACGATGGCTATCAAGATGCCGACGATGATTATCGTTCGTTTCATCCCTGTCCCCCTCCCTCGGAGAATGCATAGTCTTTACCAACGGCACGTTGTAACCTCGCATCCGCCACCAGCAGGTCGTATATCGCCTGCACATAGTTGGTCTCGGCGTTGACCAGCGCGACCTGTGCGTTAATGACCTCGATCAGGCTGCTGACGCCCTCTTTTCGGCTCTCCAGCGCAGCCTGATAGTTCACCTGTGCGGCTTCCAGCGCTTTACGCGCGGCGTTGAGGCGTTCCTGTGCCTCCGCCCTTGATAAATACGCCTGTTCCACGTCCAAACGCACCGTCAGCTTCAACTGTTCCATCTGCTGGAGTGCGCTGTCATATCCTGCACGAGACTCACGCACGGCAGCACGTGCCGCTCCCCCGTCAAACAGCGGATACGACGCGCTGATGGTGAAGCTGCGCGTATCGCCCGGGTCGGGGTCAATACGCCGACCGTAGGTGAAATCGCTCTGTATTTGAATCCCTGACTGGATCTGTGCCAGGCGCAGACTCAGTCGCTGGATTTCACTGCTGATGCGCTGGCGCTGATAATCGGGTCTCTGGGCGAACGCCTCCTGCAGATAACCTTCCAGCGAGCCAAGCGCAGGCAACTGCTCGGCTTCCTTATCGCCCACCTCTGCCACTTGCAGAGCGACCTCCTGACCGATGCCCAGTTCGTTACGCAGGCTTGCCTCTGCCAGGCGCACCTGATTGCGTGCCTGAATCAGCGACACCTGCGCGTTTGCCAGCTCCGCCTCCGCCTGCAGGACATCCTTCTGCGCTGCCACGCCTACCTCTACCTGCGCTTTAACCACGTCCACCGTTTGCTGAGCACGCTGAACGTTCGCCTCAGCTACTTTCTGCAGTGCCATCCGCCGCAGGAGCTCGTAGTAGGCGGTGGTAACACTCAGTACCTTTTGCTGAACCGCCTCGCGATACGCCTGCTCCGCCGATTCCACCGAGCGGCGCGCCTGCGCGGCGGAGATTTCGCGCTGACCGGAATCGAAAATCGTCTGGCGCAGCGAGACGTCCGTGCGGGTCTCATCAATACTGCCCACACGGGTGCCGAAACCGGGCAGCGCCGTACGGGTCTGCTGGTTGACATAGGTCGCCGACGGGCTGATGGTCGGGAAGTAACGTGCCTCAGCCTGCTGTCGTCGCGCCTTTGCCTGTTCCAGCTGGTTTTTCGCTATCGCCACCGAAGGGTGTTTCTGTAAGGCTATCCGTATCGCATCTTTCAGGGTCAGAGGCTGGGGAACCTGCACCGAATCCTGCGCCCACACGGTTGCCGCCAGCATGACCAGGCACAACCACACTCCTCGTCTGAGCATTATCCGTTTTGTCCCTTTCGTCCCATGTTTCTCTCGTAACTTTATTGACGTGAAAAAAGCATTAACGGTTGCGGGAAGTTTATGGTAACCTCTATATGACACCGCCCGCCCAACCTTGGGGGAAAGCAATGATTAACCTACACGCCCTGCTCGCACCAGAATGGGAGAGGCTGTTCCACAACCAGCGGGGCTGGATTGGCTCCGACTGCGCTTATACGGTGCCGCTGGGTGAGGGACGTATCCTGTGGCTTTTTGGTGATACCTACTGGGGCGAGGTGCGCGATGGCAGGCGCGTGAACGCTACGCTGGTCATGGGCAACTCCATCGCCATCCAGCAGGGCAGGGATGCTCAGAACGCTCGCATAGAGTTTCTCTTTGGCAAAGCACGGGACGGCAAACCGACCGCCTTCCTCGCGCCGCGCACGCCCAGGGGCTGGTTCTGGTTTGGACACGGCATGGCAGAAGGCAAACGCCTCTGGCTGTTCCTCACGCACATCGTGCCCACCGGCGAGCCGGGCGTGTTCGGCTTTCGCAGTGCAGGTTCGTGGCTGGCAGAGATACCCGACTGTTCCCTGCACCCCTCCCGATGGCGCGTGAACCTGTATCAGGTGCCGTTTTATTACCGCTCCGAAAAGATGCTTATCAGCTTCGGTAGCGCGGTGTGGAGCGATGGAACATGGCACTACATCTACGGCACGCGCGACGACCGCTCGCATACTCCACTGAAACGCGGACTGCTGGTCGCCCGGGTGCCTGCAGGCAAGCTGAACCACTTTACCCGGTGGCAGTTCTGGGTAGAGGGCGGGTGGAGCCACGAATGGCGCAGAAGTTCCGCGGTCGGCGAAGACATCGGCTCGGAGTTCAGCGTCAGCTTTGTGCCCGGTCTACGCCGGTGGGTGATGGTCTATTCTCCTGCTACCCTCGCTCCTGAAATCCGCATCCGCTGGGCAGAGTCGCCGGTGGGAGCGTGGAGCGAACCGCAAACGGTGTACCGGTGCCCCGACGTGCAACCGGGACGGCATGTGTTCTGCTACGCGGCGAAAGCACATCCAGAACTCTCCGCCCCGGGCGAACTGCTGGTTACCTACGCGACCAACTCGTTTGAGTGGAGCGAGGTGCTGAACGATGCCCGATTATACGTGCCGCGGTTTGTCAGACTGCAACTCTCAGGTTGAGGCGGGCAGGTCGCTCCCTGTGTTGCGCTGGCGAAAGCCCGAAAACCGATGAAAGGTCAGGTAGTTCGCATCATGCTGGTTGTGCGCGCCGCCCAGTCCATCATCATATGCCGTACGCGACACGGCAATCAGGTCATCCCCCTCAAATTGCCAGTCCACGTACTGGAAAGCGTGTTTATCAGGGTCGGGATGGTATAGCAAGATAGAGCGCACCTCCCACTGGCGCAGGTCGCGTGAGCAGGTGAGGGCAAGCGTGTTTCGCGCTCGCTCCACGGGATAACTGCGATGCCTCTCTGGCACAAAGTTTACCAGCGACCAGTAAAGGCGCGAGATATGGTCGTAGCGGATGGTGAACTTTTTGCATCCACCCGGGAAGCAGATGAAACCTGTTCGGGCATCAAAAAGCGCCTGCCTCCCGTCGTCGCTGATAGTGACTATCGCCGCCCTTTCGGGATGGTCGCGGTAGTCCACGCGCAGGATATTGACTATCCTGCCATCGGGCGCAACAACGGCGTTGCCCTCCAGCCAACCTCCGAATCTGCCCCCAAGCCAATCCGCATTTCGCGCCAGCCGATTACTGCATGTCCAGTTCTCCCGGTTCAACAGGTCGGCGTACTCTGGAGCGGACATCATAAACGTTCGGAAATGCTTCGCCCAACCGCCCCCGCCCATTGTATCTTCCATCGCCCGCCACACACGCCCGCGATGTACCACCACAGGCACTGGCGCACAATGATAGCGGGCATCGTCCAGAAGCAGACCACTGCGCCCATCGCGGGGTGTTGTCCATGTCCTGCCTCCATCCACAGAACGACGAATCACCGCAAAGCCTTCCTGTCGGCTCGTGCCCATCAGGTACAGATGCCCACAGTGCACGAACAGTGTTGACCAGAACTGTCCTTCTATTTCCACGCACAGCCGCCACGTTCTGCCCCTGTCCGCAGAGGCGAAAACCAGCGTGCGGTTTTCCTCGGTGCCCGGTCCGAACAGGTCATGCGAGGCAACATACTCCCCTCCGGGTAGCACGGCAAGACTGGGTGAACCAATATACTGCCGGCTACTTGCCGGAGAGTGATTGATGACCACCCCGGGCACCTTCACTTCCTGCATGGTCCGTCCTCCAGCACCAACAGCCTCTACATCCTCTGTCTATTCCCCCTGCAGTTCTGATTACCCTTCAACGTTTTTGCCACCTGTCCTAACTCAGGTCTCAACCTCAGCAGTTTCAGGTCTTGCTTTTTTTTCGATGTGATATGATGGAACCAGAAAAGCAGGTGAGGTTACACACCAAATATCAGTAAGGAGGCTTGGTCAAATGCAGAGGGTGCTGACAGTAACCTTGCTGATGCTTCTGGCGTCCTATGTGTGCACAGCACAACAGCCATACGAGTTCCCCCTGTCGGGTAACCAGCTGTATCCCCTGCGATGGGGACAACAGGAAGGCAGTGCCGATTTGGTGCCGTTCCCACCCGTGCTGGGTCAGCCTGTTTGCGCGCGCAAGGGAAGCACCTTGCAGTTGAGCATCCGATGGAAAACGCAACCGAACCGTATCATCCAGTGGGTTCCCGTGCGCGTGGTGCTCAGTAGCGCCACGACGGGAGAGACGATTTGGGAGCATATCTATTCGGGGAGTAACTGGCTCCCTGCGGATGGGGTTCTCTTCCGGCGTTGCCGGACTATGTGGAGTATGCGACTTTATGGAGCGAGGGTTGGTTGATGGTGTGGACGGGGATTCCGTTTCAGCCGGTGGGGGTAATGCCTTACAGCACGCGCGGTTCTCCTTCGGAGGTATTCGTGGTGCTGGATGAGCCGAAGGCGCCGATGAACCCGGCATGGGTGAGTGTGCTCAGGAAGAGCTGTGTGTGGGCACGGCAGACGCGTACCGCTCCTGTTGCAGCCGAACGACTCACAAAGGAATTTTACTTGAACAGGGTTTATGACGGCATAGGAACATTCGTGTATAACATTTCCGATGCCGGCGAGACCTTCCGGTTGAAAGCCTTTATCGAACGCTGGGGAACCTCAGTACAATGTAACGACTTCGCAGATTTCTTAGTGTGTCTGGTAAACAGCATAGGCGCATACGAGATGAAATGCCAGCGCACATATAGCCCGAGCATAGCCTGCGTGGACCCGGGATCGGCACAAGGAGGCTGGAGACTGTGGACGAACGTGGTAGACCCAGCTGGTCCGATGGGTGCGTCGCGAATGCACGTGTCTTACCATCAGTTCGCCTGTGTTGGAAATATGGTTTGGGACCCTGTGTATGCTTTCATTAACAGCTTAGGACTACCAACCTATTGTATTGGTTGGGATAGAGACGAGTACTATAAATCGGCTTTGGTTTATCGATTTCTCTACTACGAGCCGAACAACGCCCAACCTGTCCGAATAATCTCCGCAGATGCGGAGGGGTCGCCCTGGAATCCTGCTCCATCAGGCGGATTCACACCCATTACTGTCGCAGAATAAACGCTGGGAGGAAGAATTACCATGAAAAGCGTGAGCCTGTTTCTAGTGGTGCTGACAGCATCCGTCTTTGCTCAGGATACTCGCCCACCGCTTTCGGCTCTGCAACGTGTGGTGCACCGCGATTACGTCTCCCTCGAAACTAGGGTAGGAAACGGCGGCTATCAGGGCATCAGCTGGTGGGAATGCACCGAACCACCCAACCCCGACGTGGACGGAGAGACGCTACTTTCCCTCCTGTATCGTGCCAACGAGATGCCCGGCTACGCGCTGATACCCAACGATTTCAACGGCATCCATACAGGAGTGCGCGTCTATCCCCCCGGCAAGTCCTGTGAGGCGGGGCGAACGTTTTCCTCCCTGTCGAACGGCACCTTCGAGGAAGGGCGTGAGGCTCCGGTCGGCACGGTGATGGTGCAGGTGGAAATTATGCCCTCGGTGCAAGAGGCGCAGAAACGGCTGGAGGAATACCGCCTGCGAATGCATCATGCGCTGGTAGTTGGCAAAGACAATCAGGTGGTGGCGCAACTGCCCTCCGGGCGTTCGTTTGGAC
>JABUFA010000068.1 GCA_013314755.1 Chthonomonadia bacterium | reverse complement strand
AATCAAACCTGCGGGAATGGGTTAGGCTCCGCGGGAGGCTTTGTCTTGGGTAACCTGCAACTTCCTGTTGCTTGGATGCCTCTACCCGATTGTCCGCCCTTTGTCTTAACTTAAGTCCTGACCTCAGGTAAAAATGCCATTTTAACACCGCTGGCAGGGGCGCTTTCGCACCCCTGCCAATACGCTTCCGCTACTTGCCCATCCTCTTCAGGTTCTGCAGACACAGCTCAATCGTCTTGAGCGGCGGGTGGGCATACGTCTCCTGCTCCACGATGTACCACTCGGTCTTGCCGATGGTCTCACACAGCTCGAAAATCTCCTTCCAGTTGATGTCTCCCTCGCCGAGCACGGCGTTGGGGTTCTTGGCGGAGAACTCTTTCAGATGAACCGTTGCCGCGCGACCGGGGTACTTGCGCAGGAAATCCGCCGCCTTTGCTCCCGCATGCATGGCGTTGCCCGTGTCAAACTGCATCACCACGTCCTTCACCGTGTTGCCGAAGAAGGTATCCCACGGAAGCTCCCCATCTAACGGTTTGAACTCAATCGTGTGGTTGTGATAGCCCACGCGCATCTTGTAGGGTTTTACTTTCGCGGCGATTTCGTTGAACAGCTTGGCGGTCTCCAGCCATGCCTTGCGCGAGCTGGTGTACTCACCGGGCAGACCGGGCACAATCAGGAACTTGTTGCCCAGAATCTGGTTGAACTCGATGGTGCGCTGAAGCTCGTCACCCAGCAGGGTATTGATACCGATGTGGGTGCCACAGCACTTCAAACCGTTATCATCCAGCATCTTGCGCAGGTCTTTGGCGCTGTAGCCGTAGTAGCCGGCAAACTCCACCCCTTCATAGCCCATCCGGGCGATGGCGGCAAGAGTGCCGGGCAGGTCCTTCGCGCAGTCGTCGCGCACGGAGTACAGCTGTACCGCAATCGGAATCCGCTTTGCCATCGTATCCCCCTCACATGCACAGGAATTGGTACTTTCCCTTTCCCTCTGGCAACGTCGAACTCCTGCTGAACGAGCAGGTGAAAAATCTCCAGAAACAAAAAATCTTCTCCCCAAACCGTTGACAGTGCGGCACAGACGTGCTATAATCGAGGCGTAATCGGTTGCGCGATAATTTAATGCATGACAAGAGACGGGACGTTTCTCATTATTTTGTTGCTGTGTGTTTTGCTATTCGGGCAGTCTCCGTTGCCCATGTGCAACATCTGAAAAAACCTGTTTGCGAGAAGGAGGGTGCAACAATGTTTCGGTTTCGCTCATGGCTCTTGGTCGCGCTTCTACTGGTTCCGGTCGTTTCAGGGTACAGCGCTCCTATCTATACGGAGGACTTTGAAGGAGCAACCCAAACGGTAGACTGGGACCTGAACACAGGCGAGAGCTGGCTTGACCTCAACATTCCGTTCCAGGCGACATTACCCGCGGACTGGATTTACGGTAACGATGGCTGGGGCTTGACATCCGGGTGGGATATTATCAGCCTTCAGCCGTACGCCTATCAGGGTCGTTCTTTCCACTCGTGGGCGATTTATGATTCGCACAAGGCGGCTTCCCCGACGATTTTCCTCAACCCGGGCAGATACAGGCTATCTTTCTGGCTTCGGATGGGGTCGCTGAACCCGCGGGATGGTGACCCAGGAGGCGCAACATGGGTGGAATGGGGCGTGTTGAGAAAAGAAAATGGACTGAGTGACAGTCAGCCCGGTGCGCCTGGCTGGAGCAAGTCGCCAATCCCGCAAGGCAAACGCCTGGACTGGACGCACTTCGAAGTGACATTCGACATCGCCGAGGCAGGCGAATACCGGGTGGGATTCAAGGTCGGTTCCATTACTCCGCTCGGAGTGTTTGCCAATGTGGACAACCTCCTGCTGGAACGCGCGGGGGCGGTGCTCAGTGGCGTTGTTACCCTCGGGGACTATGGAGGCGACTACACCACCCAGAGTGTCACTATCCGCGTGCTCAATCCTGCTGACCACAGCGATGTCAAAGCAGAAGTCACCACACTACTGGCGGCTAACGGAGCGTACGAGATAACCGACCTGAATGTAGCGGCAGGCACGTACGACATCGCCCTGAAAGGGTCGCACTGGTTAACTGCCGTTGTACCGAACGTCACGCTACCTGGTGGAACCGCCAGCGCGACTCTCATCAACGGCGACGTTGATGGTGATAACGAAGTCACCCTGTTCGACTTCGGGCAGCTGGTTGCCGCTTTTGGCAGTATGCCGGGCGACAGCAACTGGAACCCCAACGCTGACTTGGACGGGGATGAAGAGGTTACCCTGTTCGATTTCGGCGTGCTGGTGCGTAATTTCGGCGCAATCGGCGATGAGTAGCTCTATCTGGGCAGTAACCGACATCGTTCGGTTGCAATACACATCAAGAAAGGAGGACACGTACGGTGAAACGGCTCGGTTTGCTGGTGCTGTTACTGGGCGCCATCGCTCTGCCCACCCTCGCCCAGAACCTGGTGGTGAACGGCGACTTTGAGGGTGGCTTCTCCAGCATTGGCGGGGAGACCATCGCCAATGGCTGGTCATGGTGGGACGCGGGCACGGTGAACCCCATCTTTCCCGGAAGCACCCACTTTTGGCAGGTTGGTGGTGTACCAGGCAGTGCACAACGCATCATCGGAGGGCAAATCGCCGGACAGTCGTTCCGAGGAGGCATCTACCAGGTGGTCAGCGGCACGATCCCGGGACTACCACACACCCTGTCTTTCGACTACTCGGTATCAGGTACCACCGACCCTAATGCTGGGCAGGAGCGTCGAATCGGCTACGACCTGAGCGGCGGCACCAACCCGAACAGCGCGAGCATCGTCTGGGTTGTGCTGGAGGATGCCACCGGCGACAAGCCCTGGCAGCATGTCGAGACCACCATCGTGCCCACCGGCACCAGTGTAACTATCTGGACGCGGGTGGGCATCGTCTGGCCCGTTGCCACCACCTTCATGGACATCGACAACGTCAGCCTTGTCCCGGTGCCGGAGCCTTCTGGGCTGGCGGTGCTGGGTGTTGGACTGGCGTGGTTGTGGCGGCGGCGTAGGACGTAAAAAAGTAGAGGTGGGGCGCGGGATACCGCGCCCCACTCCCGCAGGAGGAGGCAAGAAGATGAACCGCAGAAAGGCTTTTACGCTCATTGAACTGCTTGTGGTGATAGCCATTATCGCCATTCTTGCGGCAATACTCTTCCCGGTGTTTGCCCGGGCACGGGAGAGCGCGCGGATGGCGCTTTGTCTCACGCATGTGCGTGAGCTGGGAACGGCACTGCGCATGTACACTCAGGACTACGATGAAACCTTCCCCAGAGCAGGCTCGTGGATTGCCGCTATTACCGACCCGCCCGTGTGCGAGCGAGATTACGACCCGGCAAGCCGACGTATCACCTGCAGACAGCGCATGGTGGACGCGCTGGAACCGTATGTGAAGAACATCCAGGTGCACCGCTGTCCCAGCGACACCGGGCTATCTTACGGCGGTTTCTGGCTCTTTGTGCCTCCGTGGACAGAGCGTCCGCTATGGGACCCTGAGGTTCTGGGACCGCGTGGCGGACCGCTCAGCAGCTACCAGTACAGCGCATGGTCGCTGACCTGCTCGCTGGGCTTGCTGGCTACTGCGGACAGACCTGAGCGAGGATACTTCGGTCCGTACACGGGACTTACCGATGCGAAAGTGACCATACCCGCGCAGTGGCTGGCTATCGGTGAGATATGGTTCTGGCACCAGAAAGACCCCAGCACAGGCATCGCCCGCAAGAACTACGCCTTTGCAGACGGTCACGCCCAGCGGCTGAATCAGGATACAATAGCGAATCTCGACAATAATCTGCTTGCTGAAGGGCACGTGCGCCTGGTGAACTCGCAATGGGGTTCTTTCCAGCCGTGCCAGTAGCAGACTGCCGCGGGAGATAGGAATATCATGCAACGCCGTTGCACTGTGCTACTCTGTTTTCTGCTTTTGTTAACCTGCGGAGCTACCCGCGCAGATGGCTGGATTAGCGGCACGGTTGCGGATATGCTGGGGCGCGGGGTATACGAAATCGCCGTGTGGGCGAGCTCCTCGGATAGCGGCTACACTTACTCCGCCAGCACCGCCACCGACGGCTCGTATACCATCGCTCTGCCTGCGGGCACGTATACCGTGGGGCTTCGTGACCCGTTCCACTTTCGCACACAGATCAAGCATGGGGTGGTTGTGCGCGACGGCAGGACGACGCCCCTGAACTTTACCCTGTACAATACCGTGTGGACAGACGACCCCATCTGGTTCGTGAACTGGCATCGGGTGTACGCTCAGAGTTTCATTGCCGACGGCTCCTCGCTCGTAAAGGTGACCGCGCGAGTGGCTTCTGACCCCACGAACATCAACGTCTCTATCCACGAAGGCGGACCTGACGGGGCACAGATTGGACCAGTGCGCACGCTGTATGCCGGCAGTAGCGGACGAGGCACCGTCGCCTGGCACGCCGGAGAAGTGCCCCTCGTTCCGGGCAGGCAGTATACCGTGGTTTTACGACGACCGGACAATGCTTTGTGGTCCACCTACATGAGCCGCCCACTCTATTTTGGGGCAGATGCCTATCCCGACGGCTGTGCGACGGTGGATGGCATGGTGATACCCGACCTGGACCTTGGTATTACCATCAGCTGCGATAACGATGGACATGCTACGTTCTACCATGTACGCCACAACAACGGGGGGCAATGGGTCGGTGAGGCGGTGCAAAGCTTCGTGGCGAATGGAAGCAGTCTGACTTCAGTGAGCTTTACCACAGGCGGCGTCAGCAACGTCTGGTTCGTGGTCAGCGTGCACACAGCGCCGTCCGGCGGGCAAACCGTTGGCGCACCGCGGTACGTGCGTGGCTGGTCAGATACCCCGATGATGGTATGCTGGTCGCCTGGGGAGGTACCCCTGGCCCCGGGGCAAACCTACTACCTGCGCATCCGCCGCACCACCGGCGAGGGGTTCTATATCTACCTTGCCAACAGCGCCTACCCGAACGGACAGGTGTATCTGAACGGCATCGCACAACCCGGGCTGGACCTGGGCATCTGTGTGATGACCGCTGAAGAGTACCCGGGAGCTGTTTTGCCGCAACTGCAGGTGCACAGCATCCTGACCACTAACATCACCTCACGCAGTGCATCACTGTACTGGCGCACCAGCGCACCGGCGGACTCGCGCGTGGAATTCGGCATCACGACGCCTTATACGCATCATGTCGCAGACCCCGCTCTCCAGACTATTCACGAGGTGACCGTTGATGGTCTGGAGCCTCATACTCTGTATCACTTCCGGGTGCGCTCGCGTGCAGATGGATACTTTGAGGGTATCAGCGGTGACAATACCCTGCTGACCCTGCCTGAGACGCCGAATCTGCTGGTGAACGGCGGGTTCGAGACGGGCACTCCCGCGGGATGGACATCTTTCGGAGCCTCGGACGGCGTGTACGAGGGTCCATGGTTCAAGAGCCTGCAGGCGTACGAGGGGCGATACTTCATCGGCTGGGCAACGAACGGCGGCACACGCAACGGTGGCGTGTGGCAGCGGGTGCACGCTACGCGAGGCAGGGAGTACAGCTTCAGCGCATGGGCATGGACGTGGTGCCTGAGCATCCCCATGTATAACCTGTCGGTGCGTATCGGCATTGACCCGTTCGGTGGGACGGACCCCAGCGCCTCTACGGTGGTATGGTCGCCGTGGAGTGTGCACTATGACCGCTGGCATCCTCTGTGGGTACGGGCAACGGCGCAGGCAGATAACATCACCGTTTTTCTGCAGGGGCACGCCGACTCGCCTGCCGAGTGGAATATCTACGCCTTCGACAATGCCGTGCTCACCGAGCGGATACAGCGTTTTCGCGTGAGCGGCAGGATAACGCTGAGTGACTTCGGCGGCTCACCTGCAGGCGTTCCTGTGGAGGCACAATTGCGCCCCGCGGGTAGCACCGTTCCCATCCACACCACGGTTTTGTCCCTGGACGATGTGGGCAACTACACCCTGACCGATGTGGAGCCGGGCAGCTACGACATCGCCTTTAAAGCCAGCCACTGGTTAAGGGCGGTTGTCAGAGATGTGCAGGTGGTCAATGCCGATGTGAACGGAGTGGACGTTACCCTCAAAAACGGCGACATTGACGGTGATAACGAAGTCACCCTGTTCGACTTCGGGCAGCTGGTCGCCGCCTTTGGCAGTATGCCGGGTGATACCGGATGGAACCCAAATGCCGACCTGGACGGGGACGAAGAGGTGACGCTTTTTGACTTCGGCGTGCTGGTGCGTCACTTCGGGGCGATTGGCGAAGAATGAGATTCTGCTTCTACAGGGCGGGCGGTGCTAAACCGTGCGAGAATCCGCCTCCATCCCCTCCTGCCTGGGCTGGACGGATACCCGGTGTACCCGCCGCCCGCGCATCTCCACCACCTGCATCTCGTACTCACCAAACGGCACGCGGTCGCCCACGCGCGGGATGGAGGTGAGCTTGCCCATCACGTAGCCGGCGACTGTTTCGAACGCGCTGTCCTCCTCGTCAATCTGGATGCCCAGCTGGTTCGCCAGCTCGTCCAGCTCCACGTTTGCTTCCACCAGATACCGGTCATCTCCCACTTTCTGGATGCGCGGTCGCACCGGCTCAAACTCGTCGTAAATCTCGCCCACAATCTCCTCAATGACGTCCTCAATGGTCACCAGCCCGGAGGTGCCGCCGTACTCGTCCACCACAATCGCCATGTGCATCTTCTGCTTCTGGAACTCGCGCAGGAGCTCATCCAGCGGTTTGCTTTCGGGCACAATCAGGCAGTCGCGGGCGATGTGTTTCAGCGAATCGATTCCGCGCTGCTGGGCGCGATACAGGTCTTTGGCGTGAATGATGCCTAACACCCTGTCGGGGTCGCCTTCGCACAGGGGGAAGCGCGTGAAGCCGTACTGCTCGGCGATGCGCAGGTTCTCTTCCATGCTCCAGGTGGTGGAGAGGTAGACCATATCCACGCGCGGAACCATCACGTCTTTCGCCCGCTTGTCGCCAAAGGAGAAGACGTGTTCCATCAGCTCCGCTTCGGTGTCTTTCAACACGCCCGCGCGTCGCGAAGAGGCGAGCAGAAGACGCAGCTCCTCCTGCGAGTAGGTCTCTTCAGGAGAGGCGGGCGGAATGCGCAGGAGGCGCAGAACTATCGCCGCGCAACCCGTCATCAGCCAGGTGAGCGGGAAGAGCAAACGGTGGAACAGGTTCAGAGGCGGAGCTGTCCACAGCGCTGCCGGCTCTGTGCACCGGATGGCAACGCTCTTGGGAACCATCTCGCCCAGCACCACGTGCAGGAAGGTAATGGTGAGATAACCGATGACGAAGGCGGTAAAGTGCTGAGTGCGCGGCGAGGTGATACCAAGCAGTACCATCAGCGGATGCAGTTGCTTGACCGCCCACGGCTCCGCCACCCATCCCAGCCCGATACTGGCAAGAGTGATACCCACCTGCACGGTATTGAGATAGGTGTCAATGCGCTCCTGCGCGTGTTTGGCGATGCGTGCGCGCCAGTCCTGTTGCTGTACCAGCTCTTCCAGGCGTGTTGCCCGCACGCGTACCAGCGCGAACTCGGCGACCACGAAGAAAGCGTTTAGCAGAATCAGGACGACAATCAGCAACGCTTCGGCAGATAACATCCTTTCTCCCCTGCAAGGCGATTTCCGCCCTGCAGGAACTCCTTTCCCCTTTCGTCAGTCGCCATCCTGCGCGGTTGCGTAGAATGCACAGGAAGCGTAACCGACCACATGCCTCGTATCGCCGCCCGGCACATCCCCGGATGTGTAATGACAGAGCACCTCGCCCCGGGTGATGCCCAGCCTGCGCAGGGCAAACAGCATGGTCGCCGTGGGCATGACGCCGCACATGCTGATGTCGTAGCGGAAGACCACGTCCAGCAACCTCTCGCCGTCCACGTCGCGCACCGCCTGAAGCGCCATCTCGTCCATGCGATACGCCTCATCGCGGGGCACGTAGTGCATCAGGTCGGTGCTCGCCAGCAGGAGGCGACGATGGTCGCGGTCGTTCAGCAGACCAGCTAATGCCTCTGCCATATCCTGCAGATAGCGCAGGGTCTCCCTGTCGTAGAACACCCTGCCGAAGACGATGGGCACGATGCTCGCCTGCGGGGCAACGGTCTGCAGGAAAGGCAACTGCACCTCCAGGGAGTGTTCTGGCAGGTGGGCGTTTTCATCCTCGCGCACAACAGGCGACTGCGCCATCAGCGCTCTGGCAACATCGGTATCCACAGCAACCTCGCCCAGCGGGGTCTTGAACGCGCCAGAGGCGACGACGGCGATGGGCGCGCCAATTGCACGATGGTTCGGTCCCATCAGGATGACCGTTTCGGGGGCGCCGTCCTCGGCAAGGCGGGCGTAAGCATGGGCGGCGGCAGCGCCCGAATAGTGGTAACCGGCATGAGGACACATCAGCCCGCGCAGGGCATGTTTACCGTCAGATGCCGTTTCGGGCAGTCGCCCCGGACCCAGCGGTGACAGGAAGCACTCGCGTATCTCCTCGCGCAGTTCGGCTGGAGTGCCCGCGTAGAACATTCCAGCGACGGCAGGTGGGCGTATCATGACCCTCCCTCCTTCTTCTCCAGCAGCTTGTGAAGCTGCTCTAAAGGATTCACCTGCTGTTGCGGTTCCTCCTGCAGCCGTTCAATATCCTCCATGGGGATGACGATGCTGTTCACCCCGTCCAGGTCCAGCCCTCGTATGTCCAGCACCAGCCAGCCCTTTTCGGACTGCTTGCCCTCATGAGAGTGAAGGATGCGCATCCGGTTCTTGGGAAAGTTCATCGCCAGACCTCCCTTCAGCGGCGCGCCTGAGCCGCCGCCCGCACGATATCGCCCTCTTTCACTCCTTCCGCATCCGCAGGGCGTTTGGTAAAGCGCAGTTTGGCACGCTCATCCTGCACATCGGTGACCTTTGCCGTGCCCAGCGAGAGGGTGTCCGTCCAGACCACCTGCCCCTTCGAGTTGCGCACCACCGATACGCGGAACACCTCGTAGGTATCGCCCACGCGCACGCCCTGAAACCGCCCGCGGTCAATAATGAACTCATCCGCGGACATCACGGCGATGACCTCTGCTTCCGAGGGGAAGTAGATGGCTATCTTCTTCACAATGTCGTCCACCGCTTTGCGCGTGGCTCGTCCAATCTGGCTTTCCGCCCACTCGCGACTGCCGAAATCCACGCCAGCCAGCCAGTCAAACAGTTTCGCGCCCACCAGCGTGAGGTCGTTGCGCGTCTCGCGCCCTTCGCCCGTCTCCGCCATCAGGATGCGCCCGGTGCGCACATCTATCAGCCGAACGTCCGCCTTCACCCGCGCCGTGCTGCGCTTCACGCGCACGCCCACAGAAAACTGCGCAATCACTCCACCCAGCTGGCTTTCGTCGCGGATGCCGAACTCAGTGATGCGCCCGCCGAGGATGTAGTCCACCCCCAGGATTTTGCCCATCTCCACCGCGGTGGCGGGGTCGATAATGCCTGAGCGTGCCAGCTGCTGCTCGCGCAGGACCGCTTCCAGCTGCGACCGCTCGATGACCTCCAGCCCCATCTTCACCAGCGCGGTGGTGAGCATATCGCCGATGACATTGCCCAGCTGTGCGGTGCGATACTCCATCGGCGCGTCGAAAGAGAGTACGGCAATGCGCTTGCGGGTGCGCGTCGGTTCCTGCGCCCATGCACCCACCGCCATCAGCAGGACAAGCAGTATCAGTGCCCATCGTCTCTTCATCAAACTTCTTGCGCCGTAGTTTCTTGGCGCTACGATTACTATTAGTTTAATCCAACGCCGCGATTTTGTCAACAACTTGCCCTTGCTTTTTGTGCCCCAAAACGCTATCATTGCAAAAACACTGCGCAAGAGGTGAATGCGACCATGCTCGACTGGCAAAGAATCAAGAAAGAACCTGCGCTGTTCAA
>JABUFA010000014.1 GCA_013314755.1 Chthonomonadia bacterium | reverse complement strand
TTTGGCGGTGTGTGGTGTTCAGTGGTGGTAGGGATTTGCGATGATGGGTGGAGGTTTGTGGTTGTTGTGTGTTTTGGCTGTTGCTTTCTTTTTGGTTGCATTCGCCAACCATCAAAGGAACGCACACAATCTTTCCTATCCCTTGCAAATTCCTGTGCGCTGTGGTATTATTGAAGCGTATCAGTGAAACCTTTCAGTGATGCCTTTCAATAATCAGAGGAAGCATGACAACACGACGTAAACCAAGCATGCTCGATGTGGCAAAACGGGCGGGGGTGTCTCAGACCACCGTCTCTTATGTGCTGAGCGGGCGCAAAGATGTGGTTATCCCCGAAGCGACCCGCAAACGCATCTGGCAGGCAGCGCAGGAGCTGGGTTATCGTCCAAACAGCCTCGCACGAGGACTGGTGCGCGGCAAGACCCAAACCATCGGAGTGCTGATGCCGCGTATGGATAGCAGTTTCCACGCGCTGATTATGGATGGCATTCAGGAGGTGTGCACCGCTCAGGATTACCGCGTGTTGCTTGCCGACTCCCGCCATAATGCTGATCTGGAAGCCAGGCAGGTGGAGATGCTGCTGGAGCACCGGGTAGACGGTATTATCTCCATCGCAGTAGCTGGTGAAGCTTCGGGCGACTGGGTACGCCTATTGAAGCGCGAAGGCGTGCCTCTGGTTATCGTGGATGAACACACTTTTGAGGGCGAAGCGGACTGTGTCATCTCCGACGACGTGCTGGGTGCTCGGCTGCTGGTAGAACATCTCATTCAGCTGGGGCACCGGCGAATCGTGCACCTGAGCGCAGGCACGGAGATGAGCGCAGCACGCGACCGTCGGACAGGTTACTTGCTTGCCCTGCAGGCGTCAGGTATCGAACCTCGCGAAGAATGGATCCGCGGCGACTCGTTCTTTATGCCTGTTGAACGCATTCGCCAGGTCGTGGAGGAACTGCTGGACCTGCCTGAACCCCCCACCGCTCTGTTCGCAGCAAACGATGACCTCGCAGCAGAAGCCACTCATGTGGCAAGAGAGCTCGGTATCGCCATTCCGGCGCAGCTGGCGGTGGTGGGTTATGGGAACACAGAGGTAGGGCGTCATTTGCAGTTGACCACGGTGCACCAGGACCCGCGTCTGATGGGACAGATAGCTGCTCGACGCCTCCTGCGTCGCCTGCAGGAAACGGAAATGCCAGTCAAGTGCATTGTGCTTCCGACCCGGCTCATTGTCCGGGAATCGTGCGGGAGCTCTCTGAAAACACAAAACTAACAGAAGGAGGTTCCAAACAATGCAAGTCTCACGCCGTGGCTTTACACTGATTGAGCTTCTCGTCGTCATCGCGATTATCGCGATTCTGGCGGCAATCCTGTTCCCGGTGTTCGCTCAGGCTCGCGAGAAAGCGCGACAGGCATCCTGCATCAGCAATATGAAGCAGATAGCTCTGGCGAAGCTGATGTACGCTCAGGATTACGACGAGACCCTGCCGCTCAACCGAATCTTCTCGTTTGACCCCGATCTGTCGTACGTCACGTGGCGTTGTGTCGTTCAGCCCTACATCAAGAACGAGGGCGCATGGATTTGCCCATCCGCACCGCGTCACCTCAACGAGTTCTACTGGCCCCTCTGGGTGGGCACGCCGTTTATCGGTGGCAGGGGGTGCGTGTGCGATGTCACCATGACGCTGGACGACTTCAACGCGAACCCCCAGCGCTTCAAAGGTTTGGCAAACTACGCTTCCAACGGGCATATCTCGTGGTATGTCCGCACCCTCGCCTACTTCCAAAAGCCCGCAAGCACCATCATGGTGCTGGAAACTCACGACATGTGGCCCGACCTGGAGGCGTGGACAATCCCTTGGCAGTACTACAACGGCACATGCGGAAGCCTGCCGTTCTGGCACAACAAAAGCGGTAACTGGGCGATGGCAGATGGGCATGTCAAGTGGATGCGCTTAGCCGCAACCCTGGCACCAGAGTTCCTGTGGGACAACGAACCCACGAACTATCCTGACCAACCCGCATGGACCGTGCAGGGATTGCTGGATGCGATACCGCCGTGTTACCGCTAACGAGAGGACACAGGTAATATGAGAAGGGAAGTGCCGGCATCTATCGCTTTGCTGGTGGTCGCAGTGGTACTCCTCGCCATTGGGGTGGCGTACTGGTGGGCAACCAAGCCTGACAAGGGGATGAACGAACAGGCAATGCGCCAGGAACTGCTGGAACGCGCTCGCAAGGGGCAGCTGCCCGGCGTCACACCGGAGGTACTACAGAGGCTGGAGGCGCAGGCAGGCGGTAAGTAACCGCCGAATATGCCAGTAGCAGAATATCAGGAAAGGAGGCTGACGACGAGGATACTGTGACCACCAGCCATACGGATAAGATAGACGTCCTGCTCTCGACCGATGTGGGGGCGGAGATGGATGACCAGTGGGCGATTGCGCACCTGACGCTTCAGCCCCGCATCCACCTGCTGGGCATCGTGACCACGCACACTCCGTACCTCACCGCACAGCGTTCGGCAGAGATTGCCCGGGAGGTGCTGAGCCACCTGCCCATCGCGCAAAAGCCGCCGGTGATACCCGGTTCCAGCACCCCCCTGGAAAGCCGGGACCAGCCCCACCGCAACGAGGGGATAGATTTTATCATCGAGACGGCGAGGCGCTACAGCTCGCACCGCCCGCTGATACTGCTTACTATCGGTGCAGCGACCGATGCCGCCTCCGCTCTGTTACACGACCCCTCGCTGACGGAGCGGGTGAGGGTGGTCTCTATGGCTTTCCATAGCGTCGAGGGTGGCGGACGCGAGTTCAACGTGCAGAACGACCCCAAAGCGTGGCAGGTGATTCTGGACGCGCCTGTAGCGCTGACCATTGGTCCTGCCGTCACGTGCATTCGCGACCTGACCATGAGCCTTGAGCAGGCGCAGTCACTCCTTGCAGATTGTGGTGAAGCGGGCGAGTATCTGGTAGGCCTGCTGCGCTGGTGGCTGAATGCGCGACCGGAAACTGTCCAGGGGGTGACAGGCAGACGCGATGCCTGGCCCATCTGGGACGAAATCGTGACCGCCCACCTGCTGGGGTTAACCGAAACAGAGACCCTGCCTCGCCCTCACCTGCGCGATAATCTGGACCTCGAGTTCGCACCACGTGACGGTCACCCCCGACCGACGGTGAAATGGATTCGAGCCGTGCGCGCAGATGCGTTATGGCAGGACCTTATCCATCATTTGCGCCATGCATACGAAGGAGAGCACAACCGTCAGGGAGGCTGATTGGCGTGTTTCGGGGGAGGCGTCCGCTCGCGATGCTGGCAAAGGGCGGCTCCCCCGCTGGATCGTTGTTGCGCTGTTGAGCGTGCTGATTGCCCCAATTGTCTGCATCTGGACCTTCCGCAGTGAGATACTGTACCGTTCGGCGGACCTGGCTTCCAGCTCCCTGCCGGTGGCAGCGGTGGTGTTCCTGCTCTTACTACTGCTGGTGCGTCGCTTCGTGCCCGCCCTGGGCAGGCGGGAGGTATTGTGGCTGTACGCAGTGGTAGCTGCGACGGTGGGCATCTCCACCATGGGCATGGTGCAGTTTCTGGTGACCACGCTGGTAGCCCCTTTCTGGTTTGCCACGGCAGGCAACCGCTGGGAGGAGTTCTGGGCGCATATTCCTGCATGGGCGGCGCCGCGCTCGCCGGAGGTGGTGAAGGGCTTCTTCGTGGGACAGTCCAGCCTCTACTATCCGCAGGTGTGGAAGGCATGGCTGGTGCCGATTCTGGTATGGACGGGTTTCATCGGCGCACTGCTGGTGGCGCAGTTTTGCCTGGCTCGGGTCTTTTACGTGCACTGGTCACAGCGCGAGAAACTAACCTTCCCCATGCTTCAGCTGCCGCTGGTGCTTACCTCCCGCCGTTCGGGTGGGAAACCTCTGCTGTGGGCAGGTATCGCCGTAGCTGCAGGGGTGCAGACGCTGAACGCCCTGCATTACATGGTGCCTTCCGTGCCCGAACTGCGCGTGCTTCCCACCGAGATTGGCAGCCGGCTTCCCCCGCCATGGAACGGCATCGGCACACTGTATCTGACCTTTTACCCCAGCGTTATCGGACTGTTTGCGCTCGTGCCGACCGGTATTCTGGTCTCCTGTGCCTTCTTCTTTGCGCTGGTGAAGGGTGAGAACCTGGTCGCCGGATGGTGGGGGCTGGGTGAAGCGGGTGGAGGCGGCTCAGGCTTCCCGTATACTGGGGAGCAGGCGCAGGGGGCGATTGTGGCGTTTGCGCTGGTGGTGGCGTGGTCGGCGCGAGGGCGAATTGGCGAGTCGTGGCGCAACCGGGAAGAGCGGGGGTGGTGGCTGGTGTTTGCCTGTGCGTTTGGCGTGCTGGTCGGCTTCGGGATTGCACTGGGATTGCGCGTAGCAGTGGCGGTGGTGCTGTTTGCGGTCTTTTTCCTGTGCATGGTCAGCATCGGCTGGCTTCGCGCGGCGCTGGGGCCCATCTGGAACCCGGGCAACGACGTCGCGTGGTGGACTCGTGCGCTGGTTCGCTCACCGATGCCCCTGTCGGAAGGCGTTGGGCTGGCGTACCTGAGGTGGTTCTCGTTCGGCGACTTTCGTGCACACGCTCTGCCCACCTATTCGGAGATGCTGAACCTTACCGATACGGTGCGCATTCCCCGAAAGCCCTTTCTGGTGTCGCTGGGTGTCGCGTCCTTGCTGAGTATTATCGCCAGCCTGTGGATTGCGCTGGACGTCTATTACCGCTATGGCGCGGCATCGGCGGTGACCGACCAGTGGCGCACCTACCAGGGCAGGCTGGCTTTTGACATTCTGCGCTCGCAGGTGGATGGTCTATCGCCACAGCCGGGCGGGTCGCAACTGCTGGCGGCTGGATGGGGGGCGTTGCTGGTGGTGCTGTTGCAAATGGCGAGGAGGCAGTTTTTGTGGTTTCCCCTGCATCCGGGCGGTTTTGTGATGGCGCAGAGCGGCGCGCTGGAGTGGATGTGGCTGCCCATCGTGATTGCGGGCACGGCGAAGTCGCTCGTGTTGAGGGCAGGCGGATTGCGGCTGTACGAGAAAGCGGTTCCGTTTTTCGTCGGGTTAATCGTGGGCGATTACGCGGTGTGCGGGGTGCTTGCGCTGGCAAGCTGGCTCTTCCGCATTCCGCTCTACAAACCGTTTCCGGTGTGAGGATGCGCTTATGGCAGATTTGTTTCCCCGTTTGCTTCATCCTGCTTACTGGCGCTGGCAGAATCAGCCAGCGGAGATGATAGGATTCTGGCACTGGACGGGAGCGGAAGACCTGAGCGAAGCAGTGTGCCGCACGAGAGCCAATGCCACCTCCCTGCACCTGCCTCTGCACTTGCTGAAGGACGAACGCGCTCGGTATGGCGTGCGCCCTCTGCCTGCGCCTCTGCAGATAGCCACCCCGCGCACGGGGGAGATGGAGTTTGATGCGCCGACGGGATTGACTCAGGTCTCCCTGCTGGTGACCACCTCCAACTCGCACGCGGAGGCAGAGGCGCAGCTATTCGCCGTCAAGCCCGTTCGCGAGCGCACGCCCCTGGCTCAGGCGCAGACGGAGCCACGTACTCAGCCTCACATCGTGCTGAAACCGGCAAAGTCTCTGCCTGCGGGAAGGTATCGGGTGCATGTTCGGGTTCGGAGGTCGCACGCGCATGTCTGGCTGGCTCCGGCGACGCAGGAGGGCACTCTGCTCAGGCTCAGTTCCGTCACTCTTCGCGGCTGGGGAGTGGATGGCACATGGCGCGACACAAAGGGAAACGAGCATCCGTTTGTGCGCCTCAGCCGCCACGATACCCCCGCACCGCTGGGAACCTCGCCCTTTGTGACGCTGGCACGGCTGGAGGTAGACGCCGGCGCGGGCATCGGCGAGCATAACAACGCCTTTTTCGTCACCTATCCCGACTGGTTCTGGAAGATGCACCCACAATCCGCGATGCGCGACCGCAGTGGCAACCCGATTCGCGCCGGGGATAATCCCTGGCCCGCTATGGATGATGCCGTGCTTACCGATGCTACGATACGGCAGATGCATGAGGCGGTTCCTCTGCTCCGAAAGCAGAAGCGCGTGCGCTACTGGGTGCTTGGCGGCGAGCAGGGCTATCCCGACTACTTCGGCTTGCCCGAAGGCGACTTCCGCCCGGAGTTTCTCGCCCACTACCGCGCCTGGCTGGATAGGAACGCCCCGCGTGAGCGCGAAGAGACCGCCCGCTGGCGACGGTTTCGCGAATCGGCGATGGCAGAGCGGTTCGCCTTGTATACGACGACCCTCCGTGCGTTGGACGCCGCACGCCCCATCTTTATCCCCACGCACGGCAACCCCTTCGCGCTGGACTTCCGCGTCAAAATGGGCTTCCCGATAGCCGACCTGGCGGGCGTGGCAGACGGCTTCGAAGCAGGTCCCATCTCCATTGACGACGACACAGAGCGATTGCACCGCCTGACGCTGGACCTGCAGAGCAGTTTCGGGGTGCCGGTGGTGGCGCCGCGGCTCGCGAACAAGCAGTTAGACCTCCGTGCACGTGGCGGCGGCAGGAGCTTCTCTCCCAAGTCGGCGCGGCGGGCGGTGTATGAGGCGATAGGGATGGGCGTGTGGCACATTGGGCTGGTGCAGTGGCGCGGTGACCTGCCCGATGGCGAGTGGGGAATCAGGGACACTCCCGCCGAGTCGGAATGCCGACGCCTTTTTGCGGAGGTGAAGCAATGTGCGCCTTGGCTGGAGGGGTGTTCCCGATTGCATCCGCAGGTGGGTATCTACCTCGCCGATGCCACATGGCGACGCTGGTGGCAGGACCGCTGGACACTGCTGTATGACCTTGCCTGCTCGCGAGGCTGGAACACCCTGTTTGTGCACTCTGCCCGCTGCGATGCTGAGCTGGCGCAGGATGTGCCGGTGCTTCTCAGCGTGGACAATCCCCATGTTGACAGGCAGGCGCATCAGGGGCTGAGCGAGTACCTTCGGGCGGGAGGCAGGATAGTGGCGGTCGGTGCGCTGGGAGTTCATGACGAGGCGGGCGAGGAACTACCCGACCTGCCAGATGGAGTAATCCGCCTGTCAGATGACGCGCCCGGTTCGCCGATGACGGTGATTCATCAGACCTCTACCGACCGAGGCGCGCTTACCTGGTCCGCGCAGGTACGCCCGCTCCCCGTCGAGGGGATGGAAAAGCACCTGAAACAGGCGGCGCTGCTGCGCCCCCTTGAGGTGAGCGAGGTCGGAGGGGGAGGATGG
This sequence comes from Chthonomonadia bacterium, assembly GCA_013314755.1. Lineage (GTDB taxonomy): Bacteria > Armatimonadota > HRBIN16 > HRBIN16 > HRBIN16 > HRBIN16. Next base: position 81,822 of record JABUFA010000014.1, on the reverse strand, counting down.
GCGGAGGGTGTGGAATGTCTGCCTCTGACAGATGGCACGAACCTGCTGGTGGTGCTTCTGAACCGCAGCGGCTCCCCTCGCAAGGTGCAGGTAGCGCTCGCGCCTCGTCTGCTGGAGGGGGAACAGACCGACTACCGCCTGCGCGATGTGGTAAATGGACGGGTTCTTGCGTCTAGGCTTCCTGGGCAAGTGGATTTGCCCCCACATGGAACCCGCCTGCTGATGATAGAGTGGGTGGTAACCTCAACACAGTGTGAGAAGGAGATGGAGAGCGCACAGCAGTGCCTTGCCCGATGGCGTGCGGTGGGAGTGGACACGTCTGTGATGGAAAGACATCTGCACTCCGCACGTCGGCACCTCACAGCGCAGCGACCTGCCAAAGCTTTTGCCCTTGCTCGCAGTATCACTTCAAGCCTGGCGATTGCTGGCAAAGCCCGGCGCGAGGGCAATATCCTGCAGATACAGGCAGCGGTCTGGCAGGCTGACGGCAGACCCGCCGAAGGTGCTCAGGTTCGGGTGCGCATGGTGCCCGGGGCGTTCCGCTGGTGGAGGATGGAACATGAGGGCAAAGGCACTTTCTCGCTGACTCTATGCGAGGATGACCTGCCACATTACTATCATCCGGCAGAAGCAGGATACGTGACCGCAGAGCGAGGGTGGATGCTTATGTTGGAAGCGCGTTTGGGTGTGCTGCGCGGTGGAGCCTGCTGGAATCCAATATCGCCGTCGGGATACAGGTAATTTTGCTGTGTGCAATTGGATGCTTCCTGCCAACAATATTCATAGTAAACACAGTGTAAGGAACGTGCTGGTCATGCGTGGTCGCAGATGGATACCATTATTATTTCCTCGCAGCTGGCAGGTTGTTGTGGTAGAGGTGCCGGCTGACCAGATTGACCATATCTCGCGCCGGAACCAGCAGATATGGCGGCAGCTGGTGCACGTTGACCCCGAACTGGCGCGAGAGGTGGAGCCGTTCCTGAACTTCTGCCTCGCCAACGGCAACGGTTCGGACAGGACCGCTCACAACACGCTGTAAGGGTCCACGTCTACCTGCAGTGTTCCCCCCTGCGGCGGGTGAAAACCGCTCAGCGCACCGCGAAGCAGGTCGGGCAGTGCCTCCTGCTGGTAACACTTCACCAGACAATGCCACCGCCACAAGCCGCGCAGTCGCGCAATGGGAGCCTGCACCGGTCCCAGAATCTCTGCATCCACGCCCGCAGACTCTATCTCCCTGCGCAACCTTTCCGCCGCCTGCCGACAGAGCTCTTCTGCCTTTGGCTCCTCGGGGTGGGTTGCCAGCACGTTTGCCAGCCTGGAGAAGGGCGGATAGCGCAGCTCCTCCCGGTGGGCGATTTCGCGTTCGTAGAACTGCAGATAGTCATGCGTGGAAGCGGTCTGTATCGCCTCGTGTTCGGGGTTAAAGGTCTGCACCACCACTTCGCCCGGCTGGTGTGCCCGTCCTGCCCTGCCTGCCACCTGCGTTAACAGCTGGAACGCCCGCTCGGCTGCGCGAAAGTCGGGAATGTGCAGGGCGGTATCCGCGCTGACCACCCCCACGAGGGTGACCTTCGGGAAGTCCAGCCCTTTCGCCACCATCTGCGTGCCGATGAGCACGTCTGCCTCGTGCGCACGGAACCGGGCAAGCAGGACGTGGTGCGCCCCTTTGCGTGAGGTGGTGTCACGGTCCATGCGAAGCAGGCGCGCCTGCGGGAACAGCTGTTGAATCTCCTCCTCCACGCGCTGTGTGCCCAGCCCGAAGGGAAGGATATGTGTTGCCCCGCAGGAAGGACATCGCACCGGCACGCTCTGGCGGTAATCGCAGTGGTGACAGCGCAGGGATGAATCCACCTTGTGGTAGGATAGCGATACCTCACACCGCAGGCATTTCACCACATAGCCGCACTTTCGGCACATCACGAACGAGGCGTAGGCACGACGGTTAAGGAACAGGATGACCTGCTCGCCCCGTTTCAGGCGTTCGGCTATCGCTTCCGCCATCTGCTGGCTGAAGATTCCGCCGCGCACGCGCGGCGTCTCACGCATGTCCACAATCTGCACCGTCGGCAGGGGGCGTCCCTCCACACGAGTGGGCAGGTGCAGTAGCGTGTGCAGACCCTGCTGCGCCTGGTAGAAGGTTTCCACCGACGGGGTAGCGCTTCCCATCAGTACAACTGCTCCTTCGCGCATGGCTCGCTGCAGGGCAACGGTGCGGGCATGGTAGCGTGGCGCGTGTTCCTGCTGTTTGTATGCGCCCTCGTGCTCCTCGTCTATCACAATCAAACCGAGGTTGTCTAACGGTGCAAACACCGCCGAGCGTGCGCCCACCACCACCCTGGCACGCTGTTCTCGCGCCCTGCGCCACTCGTCAAACCGCTCGCCCGCGGACAGGGCACTGTGCAGAACCGCCACCAGATTACCGAACCGCGACCGGACCGCTTCCACCACCTGCGCCGCGAGCGCGATTTCCGGCACCAGTATCAATGCGCTGCGCCCGCGAGAGAGCGTCATCGCCACCGCACGCAGATACACCTCGGTCTTGCCGCTTCCCGTGACGCCGAACAGCAGGAAGCTGCGGTGCTCGTGCGCCTCTATCGCCTCTCCGATAGCGTGCAGACAGCGTTCCTGGTCGGAGGTTACCTGCAGGTCAACGTCCACAGCGGGCTTCCCCGTCCGCCCGAACGGCGAGCGGTACACAGGCGCGTCCACAATATCCACCACTCCGCGAACCTGCAGGCTCTTCAGTGCGCTGGGAGACACAGCCACCTGACGCAAAAGCTCCGCCATTGGAAGCATCTCCTCTTCTGCCACCGCCAGCGCACGAAGCAGTGCCGCCTGTGCCGGGGCGCGTGAGGCACATGCGTCCGCCAGCGATTGTGCCTGTTCGGGCGAGATGTTCAGGCGAACATGCTTCAGCGTGCGAACCCTGGCGGAGGCGGACTCCAGCACGTTTTTCCCTTCCACCAGCCCGCGACGCTTCAGGCGATACAGGGCGGTATTGAACAGGGTCGCTCCCAGCCTCGCTTTCGCCAGGGACTCGGGCATCTGTCCGCCCGCCTCCTGAAGCAGTTCCAGCAGGCGACGCTCGGGGGCGTTTGGGGACAGCTCCCATAGCTCCTGTTGATGCACCAGTGGCGTCAGGCGAAGCACCCGCTGCACATGCGCCACCATCTCGGTGGGGGCAAGCAGTCTTACCGCCGCGGACAGCCCGCACTGATACTCTCGCGCCAGCCACTCCGCTAGCGCAAGGCGGTTCTCGTCAACGGGCAGAACACCTTCCACCACATCAATGACCGGTTTCAGCCTCTTTGCCTCGCGAGCGTCCGCCAGATACCGCCGCACCACGTAGCCCAGCACCTCCTGTCCGCTGAACGGCACCAGCACACAACTGCCCACCTGCACCTGTGCCTCCAGCGTGCGCGGCAGGAGATAGGTAAACACCTCCTGCAGGCTCGCGGACAGGTCTACAACCACATCCACCACCAGTTGTCCCAGCTCGCCAGGATTCAATGCGCTCCCCTCACACGCAACTGCTCTGGCTTATTGTATCCCATCTCTGAACCGAAGCAAAGGGCTGGTTTGGTGTAATGCATCTGGTGCAAAAAGCGTCTATAATAATGGTGAGAGGAGGAGAGGGATGCGAGCCAAAATCCTTCTGACAGCGCTCATACTCGGTATAGTGATGCTCGTGCCGTTTTCGGCGGCGCAGACGCCAGCACAGACGCCTGCGGCGCTGTCAGGGGTGGATTCGTCGCATCTCGCCTACACCGACGTGTTCATGGGGCGCAATACGCGCGGACCCTACCTGCTCTCGTGGAAGGGAGTACGCCCGCGCAGCGAGCGTGTGGTGGTGGATGGGCGGACACTGCGCCGCGATGAGGAGTACACCGTGGACTATAACGCCGGCACGCTGGTTTTCAGCCAGCCCCTGCGCAACGGCAGTATGGCGCAGGTCACTTACGAGGTTGACCCCAGAACCGCCCAGCGCAACCCGCAAACCCTGCACCTGCCGCTGGATATGGAACTGCTGAACGCGGCGCGCGGCAAACTCGCGCTGACGGGCAGCTACACCGCGCCGCTGGGGCAGGCGGGCAAGGAGACCACCCTGCTGGGGCTGACGGGCGAGCTCCTGCCGGCGGGAAGCACCCAGATTTCTGCCACCTTCCTGACCGACGTGAACGCCCGCGCGCGGCTGGAGGAGAAGAGCGGGGTACGCCTGCAGGCGACCTCTAAGAGCGACCTCGCCGAGTGGACGCTGAATTACCTGCATACGGGGCGTGCCTTCTCGGGCGCACAGGCGTGGAAGGTCAAACCCGATACCGACGCTTTCAGCTCCACGTTGAAGATGATGCTGGGGCAGCGATTGAACGTGTCGCTGGGCTACCAGCAGAGCGAAATGGGCGGGGCGCAGGCAGGGGCAACCTCGGCATCGCTGGCGTACAGCCCCTCGGAAGGCGTCCGGGCGGTGGTGTCCTATCTGAACCAGGAGAACCCGCTGGCGACCGTAACCACTACCTCAGCGGGGCTGAATGTGCAGAAAGGCGCCATCATCGCGGGCATTGAGCGGCGCATTCAGGAGCAACAGGGTATCCTGCAGGGGCGTTCTGAGGTCACCACCGACCGCGTAACCGCACAGGTGAACCTGGCGCCGAACACGCAGGCGCAGGCGCTCTTGGAGCAACAGCAAATCGCGGGCGCACAGGGCACGCTGGAGAAGTCCACCGCCTCGCTGGGCGTCACCACGTCGCCCTTGAAGTCAGTTCAACTGCGTACCGGCATCCGCTACGATGAGGTGGGTGAAAAACAGCAGACGGAGCTGAGTCTGGGACTGGAGGCGAAGCCATCGTCCACCTACCGCTTGCTGGGCAACTACGTCCAGCGTGAGGGCGAGCTGGGCGAGCGCGCAACCGCCTCCAACGTGCGTGTGGTGACCAGCCCCAATCGGCTGCTGCAGGTTGAGACGGGCGCGTCGCTGGAGACGCTTGGCGAACAGACGTCGTTGAAGCAGGATGTGCTGCTCGCGCTTCAGCCGCTTCAGGGTGTTCGTCTGGAAACGGGCGTGCAGGGGCAGTACGCGGGTGAGCAGGAGGGCTATGTGCGCACGCTGAGGGCGCAGCTGTCGCCCAACCGCACGTGGCGATTGGAAGCCACCCATCGCCTGCGCTTGCTGGAGGGTAACGCCCCGCCGGAGACCTGGAACGTTGCGCTCAGCGTGGCTCCGTCATCCGCTATCAGCCTGACGGGCAGCTACACGCGCAACCCCGAAGATAACAAAGGCAATATCAAACAGCAGGAGCAGGCAGACCTGAAGGTGCAGGCGCAGATGAACGCGCTGACCCTGCAGGGCAGTGTGGGCTTGCGCCGCGACCTGCTGAGCAACACCAGTATCACTCTGGCGGACATCGCGCTGGTGTATCGCCTCTCGCCGCTGGCGCAGCTGTTCACAGGATACCACCTGAACCGCCAGCAAACAACCAGCGAACTCGCTGCGCATACCTACCGGCTGGGTTACCGCTATGCGTTCAGCGACGTGCTGAACATCAGCCTGGAGGGCAGGATGACCACCTATCAGCGCGACCGCATCTTCCAGCCCAACCAGACCGAGTACGAAGCCAGTCTGAAGCTGGGCGTGAAGTTCTAAACCTCTGCAGCCCTCTGCAGAGCGAAGAGCCTTACGGGGACACAGCCTTTTTGCATATCGTTGCCAGCGACAAATTTCTTCGTGGGATTGTCAAAGCTGAAACATTCGGCGGGGGGATACATCTAAAATAGATGGAAACCGAAGAGGAACACTGGGAAGGTGGCGACGATGAAGGTGTGCGTGGAGTGGTGGACTGCGTTATCGGCTTATGTGGATGATTCCCTGCCGCCGGATGAGCGGGAGAAGCTGGAAGCGCATTTGGAAGGGTGTACATCCTGCCGGACCGCCCTGCTGGAACTGCGTGCATTGCGCCAGAGCGTTGCTCTCTTGCCGCGCTACGAACCACCACCGATGCTGAAAGCCCGAATCCTTTCGGCAACGGTTGACCAGCCCACCTGGAGCGAGAGGCTGGCAATGGAGTGGCGTCGGTGGGTATGGCGACTCTCGCTGGCGGGGGCAGCGGCGGTGCTGGTGCTGTTCGCCTGGCGATTTGTGCCACGTCAGATACCTTCCACAATGGGACAAATACCGCAGACGATGGGAATGTTTATGCCGGGCGGCACGAAACAGCAGAGTGCATCCAGACCACCCCAGCAGGCGAAGGAACTGGCGCTGCCCAGCACTCCACGCACCACAGCCGAACCGAATCAACCTGTCCGGATGGCGAAAAGTTCCGTCAGGTCTTCATCTTCTTCCGTTCGCGTGTCTTCTTCTCCGAAGCCGAAGGTTCGGTGGTCCGCTGAGACACGCGCGCCCGTAACTCCTGAACCTGCCCCTGCGGACGCCCTGCAGGGTGAGCCCATCATCCAGGAGGATGTCCCTCATATTGATGTGAACAGCCCACCCGCAGGCGAGCAGGTTGCCACTCAGCAGGAGGAGGCGGAGAGCACAACCGTCGCGACGCGCTTCGCCCTTCCCGCTGAGGTACTCAGCCAGACAACCAGCGGACTGGACGCCCTGCGCGAGCAAATTCGAGTACGCAATCGGGAACAATGGAACGGGCAGATCAGGCGCAATATCCAGCGTAAGCAGGTCGAGTTAGACGTTATTACCGTCCGGTTCTGATGAGATTAACTCTTCGTGCCATAGTGCTGGCAGGTATCGCCTTCGCGACGACGGTCGCCGCGTGGGCACAGGGAAACTCTGCCCCTGCGCCTATCCCGCTGGCGGAGGGACGTATCACCGCTCCTAAGTCGGCAACCTCGAGCGCACAGACCGGACAGCTGAACGCCGACCTTCTGCGGGGTAACGGCACGCGGGCAGGCTACCTCCTGCGCTATGGCAACATCGTGCCCGAAAGCGAACGGGTAACGGTGGACGCCCGCACCCTTCGGCGCAATCAGGACTACGTGATCGATTACGTTAGCGGAACCATCACCTTCACCGAGCCGGTGCGCACCACCCAAACCATCCGGGTGCAATACCGCTATGTGCCTGGCTCCAGTGAACAGCGCGGGCTCCTGCAGGCACCTGCCATGAGTCTGCAGTTCGGGCAGAGCCAGCTGAACATGATGTACAGCTCCAGCGCGTTTCTGCGCCGCGAGGACGGCACCACTCTGCAGACAGATACCTACGGTATGCAGACCCGTCTGAACTTCAACAGCAACAGCGCACTGCAGGGCTTGTTCTTCTTCTCGTCTCAACGAGCGGTGCAGGCAGTGGCAGACCCTACCCTTCAGCCGGGCGCACCATCACGCCCGAACACCCAGGCAGCAGCCGGCTCAGACCGCCTTATCCTGCAGAATCTGGACTGGAATCTGGGCGGACTGCAACTGCGCGGCGTGTACCAGGACGTCGGGGCGCGCTTCACCGGCTTCTCCGCCCTGCGCGAGCAGAAAGCCGCTCCCGACCAGTTGCTGGGCTGGCTGGAAAAGGAGCGGGGAATGCGCCGGGTAAGCTATGGGTTGGGCTACACCGCTGGCGGGCTAAATCTGCAAACAGACATCAGCCGCGTCACCGACGGCAAGGGAGAGATACGCCAGGCGCAGTACGGTGTGCAGAGCAAGCAGATGGAGCTGCGCTACAGCGAAACGAAGATTGACCCACAGTTCCAGCGGTTCAACGACCTGCGCGAGGACCAGCGCGGGCAGTGGGCAAAGGAACGCGGGCTGACGCGCGATACGCTCTCTGCGCTGTTCCGCCTGAGCGGTAACTCCCAGATTGGCTACGAGCGCAACCGCATCTTGGACACCAGCGGCGGTATTGAACTGAGCAGCTATGTCCTGCAAACTGCCGGTCTCAAGCTCACCTACAACACCCAGGAAATCGACAAAGACTTCACCCGCTTCAACGACCTGGCGGAAGCACAGCGTGCGCAGTGGGCGAAAGAGCGGGGCTGGACGCGCTCCTTCCTGCGGGCGGAACTGCCCCCCTTCAAAGGGACAAACCTGCCGAGTCTGTTCGCTCAGCAGACCATCCGCACCGAATCGGGCAACCTGAACTACAGGCAGGTGTCGCTGAACACGCAGACCGTGCAGATTGATTACACCCGCCACGGCACCGACCCGGGCTTCGCCATAGCGAACCTGACGCCTGATGAGATTAACCAGATGGCGCTCATGGCGCGTCAGCAGGTGGAGCCGGGGGCAAACGCGGTGACCGATGCCGACCGCAAGCAGATTATGCGTGAGGCGGGGCTGGAGCGCGAGACCCTTCGTGTGAACGTGACTACCACAGCGAACACCCGTATCACCGTCGCCAAGACAGCGGTCGAGGATGCCAGCGGCGACATCCAGCGCATGCAGGTTGCCTACTCCAGCCCGAAGTTCGAGATTTCTTACCAGAAGCAGAACATCGACGAAGGCTTCAACCGTCTGGGCGACCTGACCGAGCCCGAACGCAAGCTCTTTGCAAACGAAACGGGCATCGCGCGGAGTCTGATCAGCACGCGCTTTGCGCTGGATAAGAACGTCTCGCTGGCGGCGCAGTTCGGCAACATCCGCGACTCGCAGGGTTCTATCGTCAGGCAGTCATACGCCCTGCGCACGCCGCGCCTGTCGCTGTTCGCCAACCTGAAGCAGGTAGACCCTACCTTCTCACGCATCGGCGACCTGACCGAGAGTGACCGTAACGACCTGAACGGTCTGCCCGGCTTCCGGTATCTCGACCTGTCCGCGCAGTGGCAGGTGAGCAAAACGCTGTGGTTCGAGGGCTTCTGGATCGACTCGCGCAACGCGCAGATTCAGCAAATGCACCGGCGCCAGCGACTCTATTTCCAGTATCAGCCACAGGCAACGACCCGGTTCACACACCTGAGCGACCGAATGAACCGAGACGGCGCGACCGAAGTTCTGCATCGCCAGTGGCGGGAAACCACCACCATAGACTACATGCTGAACAAGGGGCTGAAGTTCTCCGCCTATCGCGACCGGGTAGAGGATGAGGGCGTGCTCCTTCAGCCGACCACCACGCTCACCAATTTCTGGCGCATCGAATCCGACAAGAAACAGCCCATGTGGTTCGCCATAGAACAGAAACACCTGCGCCGCACCGATGGCTATTACGACCTCGCGGACACCCTGCAACTGCAGACACCAGTTTCGCGAAGCGCCATCATGCAGTTTACCGAACAGCGGTTTGGGCGCAGCGACCGCCCCTCCGAACTCATCCGCACGGTCTCTTCGCAGTGGCTGCTGCGCAAAGACCTGACCTTCGTCATGAGCCTGTCGCGACGCACCACCAGCACCGACACAGGCAGCCTGTTGAAGAGTTTCGCCCTGTCCGGTCCTGTGCTCAACTTCGCGAACGTCACCGGCAAATACGATGAGCTGCGCGTGGACCGCGCCAGCACCAAAGCGCAGAGCGAGGTCTCCGTTTCTTCCATCAAACCCTTCAACGCGCTGGGCTTGAGCAATATCCAGTTCACCGGCGCCTACGCCGCGCTGGCAGACAGGGCGAACTGGCAGAAGGAAACTCGCACCGGGCGGATCACCGCCAATCTAGGCAAGCACAGCCTGCTGGCAGAGTATACCTCCGCCTTCATTCCGCAGGCGGCGGACCGTCTGGTGATGCGCACCTACCAGCTCACCGCCGCACCGATGAGCAACTTCAAGGCGGAAGTGTACTACCGCATGATCGAACAGCCCAATATGGAAACATGGCACGTGCGCCGCTACCAGATGGACTGGCAGATGAACCCGAACACCTCGCTCAGCCACCAGTTCCTGACCCTGCCGGAGCAGGGCAACAACCGCGTTCAGCCGATAGGTCTGGATGTGTGGAAGCTCTCCAGCAGGCTCAACGCTCGCCAGACGCTGAACGGCGAGTACCGCATCGAGACCGATTTTGTCAAGCGACAGATTATCCGACGCGCCCTGCTGAGCATCGCAGGCAGGCTCTCTGCCCTCTCCAGCGGAGAGGTCGGCTACAGTCTGGACTCGGTCAACTTCCAGGGCAATAAGGGCACGGCGCACTCCTTCCACCTGCGTTACGGCTGGCAGTTCGACGAGGAGCACTTCCTGAACGTCAGCCTGCGCCTGACCGCTTACCAGCACCGCGTGCCGGCAGGTCTCTCGCGCAACGAGCTAGCGGGCGTGCTGGAGTACAAAACACGCTTTTAATCCTTCATCGTCCTGCTCCAGAACGCAAACAGTGATATAATACAGCTGATAACAAATCCCCACAGCAGGGGCGTGACAGGAAACAGCAGACACACTGGCGAAATATCCCAATGATAGGGAGCCACAACCTGCCTGGGAGGAAGAAGGAGATCGAACGATGATTGTCCCAACCCGCATACTGTTCGAGCACGCATACGGCAAGTATGCGCTCGGAGCCTACAACATCAACAACCTCGAGCAGGCAATGGGGCTGTTCCGGGGTAACATGGAGTCGCAGGCGCCGTTCATCATCCAGATAAGCAAGGGCGCGCGCTCTTACACCGATAAACGGATGCTGGAAGCGATTATCCGCACAGCGGAGCAGATATGGCCCGATGCGCTGTTCGCTGTGCACCTTGACCACGGCGACGAGCAGACCTGCTACGACTGCATCGAGAGCGGATTCTACTCGTCGGTGATGATTGACGGTTCGCACCTGCCCTTCGAAGAGAACATCGCCGTCACGAAACGAGTGGTGGAGGCGGCGCACGCGAAGGGCATCAGCGTGGAGGCGGAACTCGGTATGCTGGGCGGTGTGGAAGAGCACATCTCGGTGGACGAGAAAGACGCTCGCCTGACCGACCCCGCCGAGGCAGAGGAGTTCGTCAAGCGCACGGGCTGTGATAGCCTCGCTGTTGCAATCGGTACCAGCCACGGCGCCTACAAGTTCAGCGGCTCTCAGCGCATTCACCTCGACCGCGTCGAGGCGATTCAGAAGCGTCTGCCCGGCTTTCCGCTGGTGATGCATGGCTCATCGTCGGTGCCGCAGGACGAGGTCGAGCGTATCAACGCCGCGGGCGGCTGCCTGAAGGGCACCAAGGGCGTGGACCCCTCGCAGTATCTGCCCGCTGCAAAGCTCGGCGTGTGCAAGATTAACATCGACACTGACGGACGCCTGGTGTGGTGCCGGGTACATCGCGAGTTCTTCCGCGACCACTGCGACAAGTTCGACCTGCGCGAGCCGGGCAAAATCTTCATGGCGGAGTACGCCAAGTTCATCGCCAGCCGCAACGAACTGCTCGGTTCGGCTGGGCAGCTCGAATCGGCACGCGAATATGCCATGAAGGCGTTGAAGAAGTAACACCAGCATTTCGTTACGACATCGCAGTCTGTGCCAAAGGCGGCAACGCAACCGTTGCCGCCTTTTCGTCTTTAGAAACCATTGGAGGGATGCAATGAGCGAGAATACAGAAGTGCATGTTGGACTGCAGGACATCGTGGCTGCCGAGTCCAGTATCTGCTTTATCGACGGACAGAAGGGGAGACTGCTGTACCGCGGCTATGACGTGGTGGAGCTCGCCGAAAAGTCCACCTTCGAAGAGGTCGCTTATCTGCTGTGGTACGGCAGGCTTCCGGGCACGGTGGAGTTCGAGGCGTTCCTGGACAGCTTCACCGGCAGTATGGAACTGCCCATCGAGACCGTGATGATCCTGCGCATGTTCCCCAGGTCGGCAACGCCGATGGAGGTTCTGCGCACCTCGGTTTCATCATTGGGGCATTGGGACCCGGACAGCGGCAACACCCGCCTGGACGCCTGCCTGCGCAAAGCCATCCGTCTCACCGAGCGCATTCCGCAGCTGGTCACCGCCCACCAGCGACTGCGGCAGGGCATGGAGCCCGTTCCACCCGTGCCGGGCAAAAGCATCGCCTATAACTTCCTATACACCCTGCACGGTGAAGAACCCTGCCCGGAGTGGGTGCGCGCTTTCGACGTGGCGCTCATCCTGCACGCCGACCACGAGCTGAACGCCTCCACCTTTGCCGCGCGGGTGGTAGCTGCCACCATGTCGGACATGTACTCGGCGGTGACCAGTGCCATCGGTGCGCTGAAGGGACCTCTGCACGGCGGCGCCAACGAGCAGGTGATGAAGATGCTTGCGGAAATCGGCGAGCCGGGCAAGGCGGAAGCATGGGTGAAGAACGCTCTGGCAAATAAGGTGAAAGTACCCGGTTTCGGGCATCGCGTGTACCGCACGGAAGACCCCCGCGCTGCCATCCTGCGCCGCTACGCCGAGCAGCTCACGGCGGGTACACCACACGAGTGGCTATACCAGACCTGTCGTGAAGTGGAGCGGGCAATGCGCGAAAACAGCAAGGTCTATCCAAACGTGGACCTCTATTCGGGCATCTGCTACCACGCGATGGGCATTCCCGTGGAACTGTTTACGCCCATCTTCGCCGTCAGCCGGGTGGTAGGCTGGACCGCGCATATTCTGGAACAGTGGGCAAACAACCGGCTGATACGTCCACGAGCCCGCTACACCGGACCCGACGGTCTGTCCTACGTGCCGATAGAACAGCGGTAGCGGGTAATCACAACGGTTACGGTTTGAAAGTGCAAAGGTCGCCCCCGTGGATGCTTTTCGGTCTGTGGGGGCGGCTTATATTTGAAGCCACGCCTACTATGACCCTGCCTTTCTGGTACCGTCTCTCATGTAGAGAGCACAACTCCTTATGTGTTTATTAACGTATAACGTCTAAAAATATTCATTCCTTTTTATAGACGTCGTAAATTTCGCGAAGCACCTGCTCCCAGCCCAAATACTTCGGCTCTTGGGTAGTCTTCTGGGTGCACTTTTCTTTAATGAACCCTTCAATTAGGGTCGGGTACGTGCTGGTAAACACAACGAAACCATTGCTAAGCCACTTTTGCAGGTGAGCGGCAAGCCAACAAAACAGGTCGTAGCGCTCTTTTGTATCATCTCGCTTTGCCTTCAGGGCACAAGTTTTCCAGTGCTCTTCGCTATTGATCGTGTAAGGTACTTCTATCACCACATGCACAGGGCTGCCTCTTCGTGCAAAACGACTGCCTTCCGCTGCTTCACGACGGTAGGTCTCCTTTTTAATTTGAAGCGCAATCTGAAAATCGCCATGCTTTACCAGTGCATCGATGCCTTTGATATCCAAGTCTGCTGAACACTCTATGGGCATCGTACAGTAAGCAAGCCAGGAGTAGGCGAAATGAAACTGTGTCAGCACAGAGACAAACGTGCGATACAATCGCGCTTTGAACCCTTGCTGAACGAACTCACAGGTACAGCCCCAGAAATACTGATTTCGAAAGTCCTCAATTGCTTCACGATGTGTCTGCCACCACTGGTCAAAAAAGGTCTCAAAGTCTACAAACGTGCTCGTAGATGGTATCCAATAGGTGTCGTAAAGATCTTTCAACGGGTTTAGGCTTTTGGGGAGGTCTTGCTCAACAGTCTTGACTGGCATTAACTCCTCCCGGTACCGACTCAAAGGTATTTCATTGAGGAATGCCTCAAACCTCTGTAGCAGTTCAAGATTGGGGATATTCTGATTACTCATAGTTACCTCCTTCAATGTCAAGGCTGAGTTGATTGTGTAAAGACTTGTGACATACTAGGTTAAGGGGGAGGCACACCCGCCTCAGCATCGTCGCGGTCAGGTGCGGCACGAAATCCCGATACAGGAAGCGCACATATTCCTGCACCCGCACGCTGTTCAGGTAGTCGCAGACGGCGTGCAGGTCTATTCCATCCTCTTTGGGCACGAGGTGGAACTCCTCGCGCCAGGGATAGCACCGGTCATCCACCGCCGCGACCACGCTGGTGCCCTTCGTATGCGCCACCACCAGATGCGGAAACGCATAGAACGAACGAAGCTCCGGCGCACGCTCCTTCGGGAACCACCAGCCCGAATAGCAGGTATCATAGTCAATCCAGCCCGCCCGCAGGTTCCTGCCTGTCAGCACGGGAACCAGTCCCTCGCCCGGTTCGCTTCGCACCGCGGGATGCCGGCGGATTTCGGGACTGCGCGCAGCGAAGTGGATATGGAACACCTCGCCCAGCGGGACGCCCGCTCGCTCCACCTGCAGAGGGTCTTCCGCCTCAAAGCGTATGATTTCGCCGGTATAACGCTCCCTTCTCAGCGCGAGATGTTCCATGCCGTCGTAAAGCTCCAGTCCCTGCTGTCCCCGCTCTAACAGCAGCACCACCGCGCTGACGTTGCGCTTCGGGAACACCCTGCCGAGGTAGAACACCCTCACCCTGCCCATCTGCGCAAGGAAGGCACGAAGCGTTTGGAAATCGTCCAGCACCAGCCAGCTGGCTGGCACGACGAACACCAGCTTGCCATCCGGCTTGAGCAGGTTCACCGCCCGCTCGATGAACGCGCCGTAGATGTTGTACTTGCCGCGCCAGGTGCGAGAGCGGGCACGATACTGCGCTTTGCGCTCCTTCAGCAGGTGTATCGGGTAGTGCGAGCCGTCGCCGATGATGCCGTACGGCGGGTTGCCGATGACGATATCGAAACGCTCTTCGGTATCCCACAGCAGGAAGTCGGCTTCATGGAACGTGGCGGAGGGCAACAGGCGCGCGGCGCCTCGCAGGCTATCGGGGTTGATTTCCACGCCCGTCAGCGCATGTGTCTCTCCGTATCGCCTGGCAAACGCCCGCAGGAAGGGCGCATCGGCGCAGGCTGGCTCCAGCACTCTGCACGGCGAGACGGCAGGAGCGGCAAGGCTCACCATGAACTCGACGAGAGCAGGGGGAGTGTACACCACGCCGAAGGCGCGGTCGTAGTCCTCTCTGGTGAGAGAGGCTTCGGGTTGCTCTGTGCGCTCCCCTTCCGATGGCAGGAGCGTGAACACCGGTCAGTCAACCTCCAGCAGCTGGTTCAGCAGTTCCTCTTCCGCCTCGCGCGTCCAGAACCTGCCGTTTTCCAGTTTGGCGTAAACGGTGGGGAACTTCTCCTTCAGTTCCGCCAGCGACATCAGCGGCAGGTCGGGTATCTGCGGGAAGATGACCGTCTTGCCGGGGAAGCGTGCCTCCATCAGCGCACGGATGCCCTCGTGCGCCGCCTTCATGCCCCCGATAGCCGCCAGTGAGGCGCGGGTTTGCAGCTGTCCGCTCTCCATCTGCTCCAGCGTGAGGCGAATATCCGCCAGCGACGAGCCGCTGCTGCCGAAGAAGCGCACGTTCCGCCCGCAGATGGCGTTGTAGTCCAGGCAGGCTTTGACGCCACGCGCTACCCCCGCAAAGATGTTGTATACCCCGCCGTCCGCCAGCAACCGCGCCGAATCCGCCACCACCTCCGCAACGGGCACCATGTTCACAATGTCGGTAAAGCCTTTGCCGTCGGTCAGTTCCAGCAGTTTGGCGTGGAACTGTTCGGGGGATAGCTCTTTCGGGTTTATCGCCACAAAGCGGATACCCCGGCGCTCGGCAGTGGCGGCGTAGCGTTCGCGCACCGCTTCCAGCCGCACCGCGTCCACATCCGTCGCCACGATGAGCGCAGGTGGTTCGGGAAGCTGCACGGCACGCTGGACGTGCATCTGCCCCATCGGTCCGCCTCCGCCCACAATCCAGCAGGTTCCCCCCGCCAGCAGCTCCGCCCTCAGGGGAACAGCGTTCGCCTGCGAAAGGTCATTACCGAACGCCCCCACGCACCACAGGCTATCATAGTGGATACGCCCGATGTCCAGGCTCAAACAGCGGTCGAAGGGGGTGCGCCGCAGTACCCACAGCACACCGCCTTTCGCCAGCAGGTCTGCCACGCCTTCCACCACTTCGGCGGGAAGTTCGCCGATGCACAGGATGTCATCGTAGCCGCCTTCCGGGGCATGCCGGCGTGCCGAGTCTACCGTGGCGGTATCTTCTACCCACTGCAAACCCGACGTAGACGCCAGATTGACCAGATCCGCCCGAATCTGCCCGCTTGCCCCCAGTGCAACCACCCGGCGCGGTCGCCGTGACGGAGTAATGGCTTCGCCCAGCGTGAACTCGGTGTGCGGGATGCGCTCGCCCATGATGAGCAATGCCTCGCCATCGTGCCGGATGTGCTGACGCCGCTTCTGGTTATAGGAAGCCACCACGCACGCCCATGGCTCCACCAGCGCCGCCTCTACGTAGCCGTCCTCATCCCGGATGGGCAGCAGATAACATCCCTCGTCCCCTTCGATAATCTCCTTGCCGATGATGCCGTACTGGGTCATCGCGCCCGGGAGCACGTAACCGTAGGCGATGCTTTTGCCCTGATAGAACACATCTGCCTGCACGATGAACCGCTGTCCTACCTTGAATCGGTCCTGCAGGTTCTTGCCCACCTTCACCACGGTGCACGAGACCTCATGTCCCAGCACCACCGGCTCTTTGCGCAGGTCTCGCCCCACCAGGCGGGGATGCTTCTCGCCCAGCGAGACCACCTTCGTGTCCGAGAAGCACAACCCCAGCGCGTCGATGCGCACCAGCAGTTCGTCGTCGCCCGGTTCGGGTACGGGAACCTCTTCGGGCTGACCGTCCTTGCCGAGGTTCTCCAGACCGGCTCCATACAGGTGCCAGCGAAGCATCTTTTCGGGGATGGGATGCTGTGCATTGCGGTATCTGGTCAATTTGTCGGAAGGCATGGCGTCACCTCACGTTGCTGAGTTTACGAGTTTTGTTCCCGCGCCGATTGCATCTGCGCAATAATCTGCTGACGATACGCCTCGTCGGGGCGGGTGTAAATCCGCTCCACATGATGTGGCGCAAGGAAGTTCGGACCTCCCGCTGCCATTGTACCCAAAAGTATCTTCGCCGTTTTAACGTACATGGCGGTGGCAGCGATAACCTTCTGGGGCGTTTCGGCAGGGGCAATTAAGCCGTGGTTCTGCATCAGGATGACCTTTGGCAGGACTCCGTACTCCTGCACGTAAGCCTCCACCCGGCGACGCAGCTCACGGGCGAGGGGCAGTCCCGGGTCGGTGTAGGGAACCCACAGGGGAGCAATCCCGCACACCACGATTTCGTCGGGGAACAGGCGACCGGCAATCAGCTCTTCCGCACGCTTCGAGCAGAGCAGGGCGTTGACCGCCACCGGGTGCGTGTGCCCCACGAAGCGAATACCGGGCAGTGACAGAAGATAGGCGTGCAGGAAGGTCTCCACCGAGGGCATTTTGCGCTCTGCGGGGTCAACTCTGCTCTCCTGCAGGGCGCGCTGGGTGGCTTCGTCGGTCTCCTCGGCGTGGTCCAGCGCGTGCAGGGTTTTGGCGAGGTCGACCTGTACGAAGCCGCTCTCGTCGATATCCATCAGGCGGGTGCCGCTGGCTTTCACGTAGAAGGTTTTGCCGTCCTCCGCCAGCGCAGAGGTGTTGCCCTCTCCCAGAATAGCCAGTTCCCGCCCTTCCGCGCCCAGCCAGTGGGAGAGTTCGATTAGCTGTTGCAGGATGGATGTCATGTGTCCGTCTCCTCCGAAGGGGTAGGGCTTTTGCTGTTGAACTCTGCCAGTTTTTCCCAGTCGATGTTGCCGTCCGCGTCTGCAAACTCCGTCAGCACATACCTGCCGAGGCGGTTGACCGCGCGGTTCCACTCCGCCTCGAAGGCACGTCGGTGCTCACGGGGATAATCTCTCATCAGCTGGATCAGTTTCAGGTAGAACTCGGGATCACCTGTCAACTCCTGCCAGAAAACCTGTCCGGCAACCAGTCTGTATCGGCGTTGATCAGGGGGAGGAAGCGTTTCCATTTCGTCAAGCGCAGAGGCTATCGCCTCAAAGAAAGCATCTCCAATAATGTCCGTGTGGGATACTGAAAGGTGCTGCCGAAGCATCTCCGCAATCAAGTCGCCGACGTTTTCAACACCGAGTGCTTTGAAGAAGTGTAAATCCTTGCCTTTAAGTAGCTCATCTATGGTCAACGACGCCAGGTTTGCAATGCGTTTCTCAAAGAACCTGTGCATGCCTTCTTTTACAATCTGTTCTATTCGCTCAGGCATTAGATGCGATATGCTTACATTGGTTTTAGACATCTGTCCTATCACCTCCTCTATTATACTCCCCCGTGCTCCTCGCTTTCTGCCAGACGCCTGACGCCTTCGGAAACCGTGCCATCGGGGGCTTTCCAGACCTCAATGCGCTTGCCCAGCTCCTTCGCCCTCCGGCACAGTCTCTCCATCACACCGCCTGCCCGTATCCATACCGCAAAGATGACATCCGCCAGCGCGAATATCAGCTCGTCCCGCCGCTGGTTATGCAAGCCCAGGTTTCCCACCTGCAGGGGAAACGGCGAGAGCACCAGGTCGCGGTCGGCACGGAACTCCAGCTCATACAGTCGCGCCGCTGCAAATAGCGGACGGTTCAGCCCCTCTCCCAGCGCGGAGACAAGCCCTCTGTCCAGCACGGTGATGGACGGGTGTTCCTGCCGAATGGATGCCAGCGCAGTGCGCTGATAGGGTGGGGTGTTGTGACCGGTCACAGGAACGCCTCCTTCGCGGATTGCCCCCTGCGTGATTTCGTCCACCGCCTCCAGCGCCATCTGCGGTGCGCCCCGCGAACACGCCACCGCGAACCGCCATCCCTCCTGTAGAAGTTCTACTCGACCGTGCGCGAACATGACCGGCGGCGGCTGTTCACAGAAGGACTCCAGCGCCAGCGGATAGAGCCGATGCTGAGCGGTCAGCACGTGCACGCCGTGCCGACGGACAAGGGTATCCATCTGCTCGAAGCGCTTGCGCCACCTATCGCCAGCAAGAGCCTCCGCTGCCTGTGGGCTAATGCCCCATTCCTGCTGAAGCACCTCCGGCGGCAGGCGCAGGAACTCGTCCACCGACACCCCTGAACGCGCCCAGTGCTGTAATACCCGTGCAATCTGCGCTTCACCCATTTGCGGCACGCAGGTCAGCAACAGCGCAAAGCGGGCAGGAAGCCAGTCTCGTTTCGCAGAACCCATTGCGCAGTGCTAATTCCACACGGGAGGCGATATCTCCTGTGAAGCGGAGGTAACGAGCGTTGCGCATTCTGATAACAGGAGGAGCGGGAAAACTGGCGCAGTATGTAGCGCAGGCACTTTGCGCCCGGCACAGCCTGGTGCTGATGGACAAGAAGCCCCTGCCAGAAGAGTGCGAAGATGTGCGCCGCGATTTGCCCTTTCTGCTGGGCGACCTGACGGACAAGGAAGCGTGCCTGCGAGCCACGGAAGGAGTGGATGCCATCGCGCATCTCGGAGCGATACCCGGAGCGGGACCGGAGACGTTCGCCGTGAACACGGTGGGCACGTGGAACCTGTACGAGGCAGCACAGCACCACGGGGTCAAACGGGTGGCGTTTGCCAGCAGTATCAACGCGCTGGGACTGGGACCCTATCGCATTTCGGAAAAGGGCTTTCCCCTGCAGAGGCTTCCCATTGATGAAGAGCAACCTGCCGACCCGCAGGACAACTACGCGCTGTCCAAGTACGTGAACGAAATCACCGCACGGGCGTTCCACAGCGCGTACGGCATCCGCACCCACTGCCTGCGACTGTGTGCTATCTGGCGCCCCAGCTGGTTCAAGGATTATCATCCGCGCCCGCTGGAGCAGTTGAAACGCCCCCATCACGAGGGCTATCTGGTCAGCACCTGGCACTATGTGCACTCGGTGGACGCGGCGGAGGCGTTTCGGCTGTCGCTGGAAAAGGAGGACGCCCCCGATTTTGCCGTTTACTATGTGGTAGCGCCCCTTACCAACCGCCCTGAACCGACGCAGGAGCTGATTGCACGCTTTCTGCCACAGTGGCTCCCGCTGGCACAGGGTATTCAGGGCAATCAGGGGCTGTACAGCACCGCAAAGATAGAGCGTGAACTGGGCTGGAGGGCAAACCATCTGCTGCCCAAGCTAACGGGAGGTGCTTCATGAAGATTACGGAAGTGCGTGTGATACTCACCTGTCCCGGACGCAACTACGTGCTGGTGAAGGTGATGACCGATGAAGGGGTATATGGCGTCGGTGACGGCACGCTGAACGGCAGTGAACTTGCTGTCGCTGAGGCGATTGAGCACTGTTCGCACCTGCTGATTGGCATGGACCCCCAGCGGATTGAGGACATCTGGTACTTCCTGTACCACCATACCTACTGGCGCGGGGGACCAGTGTATGCGGCGGCGATTGGCGCGATAGACATCGCGCTGTGGGACATCAAGGGCAAGCTGGCGAACATGCCCGTTTATCAGCTACTGGGCGGCGCCGCGCGCGATAAGGTGCTGTGCTACGGACATGCGGGCGGAAGAACTCCCGAAGAGGTGGAGGAAAGCGTTCGCCACCTGCAGGCGAAGGGCTACCGGGTCATTCGCGCACAGATTGGCGGATATGGCGGCTCGGGCATGGTGCGCACCCAACCGCCGCCGCGTGCAAGCATTCCCCCCACCCAGTACTTTGAGCCCACTCCCTACATGCTGGAGCATGTGAAGCTGTTCGAGTACCTGCGCAAACAGCTGGGAGACACGGTGGAGCTGTGCCATGACGTGCACGAACAGTTAACGCCCATTCAGGCGGCATGGCTGGCGAAGCAGCTGGAGCCTTACCGTCTGTTCTTCCTGGAGGACCCGCTTCCCCCGGAGCAGATAGGGAGCTTTGCGCTGGTGCGGCAGGCTTCTACCACTCCGCTGGCGATGGGCGAGATCGTGCATAACCGATACGATGCCCTGCCACTATTGCAAAACCGATGGATTGACTACCTGCGCTGTGCGCCGATGCATATCGGAGGCATTACCGAGATGCGCAAGGTCGCCGCGGTTGCCGAGACCTATGGGGTGCAGATGGCATTTCACGGCGCGGCGGACCTGGGACCCATCGCGCAGGCGGCGGCGGTGCATCTGGATATGGTCATTCCGAACTTCGGCGTGCAGGAGTGGGTCACCTTCCCCCAGGAGGCGTACGAGGTTATGCCCGGTGCATGTGAGTTTCGGGATGGCTATGCCTATCCGCCGGAGCGTCCGGGCATTGGGCTGGATATCAACGAAGAGTTAGCCGCGAAATATCCCTATCAACGGGCGTGGATGCCACTGGTGCGCCGCGAGGACGGAACGATGCACCGATACTGATGCCTCTGCAACCCTGAACGCCGGTGCTGTGTCCATAGTTAGCGGAGGTGGATGAGCGATGTCCATACAACCCCCAGCACCGATGCGCACCGGAGAGTATCCCAGCTCACGCGCGATACTGGCGCTGATATTCGGCATACTGGGGCTGGTATCCATGGGGTTGTTTGCCATTCCCGCGTGGATACTGGGTAAAGCTGAACGCGAGGCTATCCGGCGGGGTCAAGCCCCCGAGTCGGGGCGTGGAATGGCAGAGGCGGGCTATATTCTGGGCGTTATCGGGGTGGTTTTGCTGTCTCTCGCGGTTCTGGCAGTGCTGGCATGGGTGCTCGGTCTTTTCTACCTCATCACGCGGGGATAGGGGGCAGGGGACCGGCAGGTCCCCTGCATTGTGCGGTGCTTAGCGTGTGCCCGGCATCGCCATGTCGGGCGGTGCGCCTCCACCGGGCACCGGCGGAGCAGCCTGTACCTCTCCCTCACGACCGTTGCCCTGTACTCCGCCGGTGATACCCCGGTAGAGGAAGAAGCCGACCACGAGCAGCACCACCACGATAATGGCGATAGCTACGGGTGTGGAAACGTTCTTGTTCATCGTGTCCATCTGTCCTCTTTATGGTGGTGTGCAGATATCATCCGACATCAGCACAGGATAATAACCCCACTCGTATGGGCGGTCGGACTTCGGGTTGGGGTTGTCGGTTGCACGCGCCCACTTCGAGTGCCCATCGGCGTACACGAAGTTCATACCGCCCTGGTGGCGCGGGTTACCCTGATAGAACTCCCAGCCGCCGCGCCCTTCGGTCCAGTAAAGACGGGGCTGGCTGTCCAGTGGACCGACCAGACAGTTGCGCCAGCTGAAGATATAGTTGTTATCGGCGATAATGCCGATGTTTGCAGGCGTTTGGATGGATGCCAGCGCCTTGCCCGTGCTGGTGCCCAGAATGACCTCGTTGATGCCGTACTCCACGAACGGCACGATAGGCTTCCGGTCGGGGTCACCACATACCCACAGCGCGTAAGAAGCCACATACGTCGTGCCCGAGTAGCTGGGGCAGTCGAACAGACCACCGTTTTTCACGTAGGGGTAAATCATGGTTGCCCAGTGCTGTTTGGGATGGGCGGGGTTTGTGGTGAAGTATCCCACATCCGGGCATCCACCAGGCCAGGGCTGGGGGAAGAAGGTTTCATCGTAATCCTGCACATACATACTGACCGCCAGCCCAATCTGCTTGGTGTTGGACAGACAGGCGGTTTTGCGTGCCTGCTCGCGTGCCTGCGAGAAGACCGGGAACAGAATGGCTGCCAGTATCGCGATAATCGCGATAACCACCAGCAGCTCAATCAGCGTAAAGCCACTGCGTCGCATTGTTGAAACGACCTCCTCGAACGAGTTGTTGTTTTTTTATCGCGAACGCCTGCCGGAGCAGACGATTGCTACCGGTTTTGCTCTGTCGGTGGCGCACACGAAGCGCGTGTAATCAGCTCCACCGGCAGTTTTTCGTGTACCGCCTGTGGCATCTGCTGGTGCGAAAGGCTTTCCAGCAGTACCTGCGCTGCCCGCCTGCCCATCTGGTACAGCGGCTGGCGCAGGGTAGTCAAAGGCGGATTCAAATACCGCGCCGATACAGGGTCGTCGGTGCCCAGGATGCTGAGCTGTTGCGGGATAGTGATGCCCAACTGCTCTGCAAGTGCCATCACTTCCAGCACGAGGAAATATCCTGCACAGAAGACCGCCGTGGGTCGCTCGGGCGTTAACAGAAGGTCCATCAGCGCGTTGCGTGCGGATGGCGATAGATGGGTATCATCGCCGGCATGGATAATCCACTGCGGTCTAGCTTCAATGCCCCACGCCTGCAAAGCGTCCAGATAGCCTGCCAGTCGGTCGCGGCAGTTGCAGCTGTTTTCCGTACCGTTCACATAAGCGATGCGTCGGTGACCGAGATGCAGGAGATATTCTACTCCCCGCCGTGCGCCGCCCCGGTTGTCGCTGTCTATCGTGGGGAACGCTACCGGTTCCTGCCACGAAGCTCCGACCACCACCAGTGAAACGCCCTCCTCCCAGAGGCTGGTCAACACATCCACGCTGTCTATCGGTGGAGCGACCACATAGAAGGCAGCGCCAGGATAGCGTTCCGGCAGGTTCTGCCACTCGGAAGGAGAAATACCTGCCACCATCAGGTTGACGTTCGCGGTCGCACAGACATCATGCAGGGCGCGGAAAAGCGGACCGTGATATGTATGTTCCACAACATCCACAGGTGCGCTGATGATGAAAGCAATCTGTTTCACACGCGGAAGGGCGGGCACACAGGCATAGATGCCGACACCGCGCTTGCATTCCAGCCATCCTTCCTGGCAGAGAGCGTCCAGCGCACGTGATATGGTACCAACGCTCACACCAAACCGCTCAGCGAGCTGCTGTTTGGTGGGCAGGCGATTACCGTATCTGCCCTGCCGAATCTCCTCCAGTACCTGTTGTCGCACCCATACGTGCTTGACTTTCACAACGCATCCTCTTTTCTGGGCGAACGGAGTGAGAATCCCTTCAGGCGTTATAGAACTGTATTACCTCAAGTATAGATGCTCTTGCCGAAAAAGTCAAGTACTTTCGAATAATTTTCCGAAAAATTTCATATCGGCACCTGTAAAATTACATTATAGTAACCTCAACCGCTTTATATCATGGTAGTGTTTGAAAGGCTGTTGAAGCTAGAAGCAGGATTTCGCTGCGTGGCAACGGAAAGAACACCTGTATCCCAACGTAGAAGGAGTGTCTCATGCGACGTCTGTGGACAAATCAGCAGGATGCAATCGACTGGCAACGCCATTTCAATCCTGATGGTACACCCAAACCTCTGAACGACCCCGCCGACCCCACGGTCTGGCCCAACCGCTGGAGCAAAGCAAACTCGGATGCGTGGATGGTGCGAAATCACGACCGTATCCAGAAGATGCGCCCGCGTGTGCTGCTGATAAACTTCTCCAATCAGGTAGAGCCGGAGAAACCGCTTCGTCTGGCACAGCAGCTCATCCTTGCCATGCGCGAAGCCAGCAGGTATCACGGCTATAAAGACCCCAGCAGTCCGCCCTTTCTGGAATACTCCATCTGGCGATTCGTCGACCTGCGCGACCCCGACCGCAAGCAGGGGAACAGCTCCCGGTCGCCCATCAAGCCACACGCACGGCAGGACGAAATCAACTGCGACTATGGCGGATTCTTCTCGGAGCGGTTTGCGGAATATATCGGCGTGCGCGACCCGCGCAATAAACGGCGTTTCCTTCGTCTGGATGAGCTGGTAGACCGAGGATATGTGCATGAGGTGTGGTTTACCGCCGCGGCAACGGGCGATTTTCGCTGTCTGGAATGTGTGGAGCTGAAGCCTGTATACGACGAGCGGTTCCGCCGCATCCCGGGCAAATACGTGCAGGCGGGCAACGGCGGCGACCCTGACCAGAAGTGGACAGGCAGATCGGTACGAATCAACTGCATCAACCACGACCGGGGCATCGGTTGCGCAATGGAGAACCTGGGGCACTCGATGGAGGGGCTTGCCCACAGCGGCGCTATCCCCTACTTCACTCGATACTTTCACAAGTACGCCGGCTTCGACCTGGACCGTCGCTATGGACTGCCCTTTAACTCCTTCTATCCGCTCTGGGGAGAGGGGAAGGGCATCAGCTACCCCGACCCCCATACCGCTGTGGTGACTGACGGCAAGCAGACCTGGCGGATTGAGGGATACGTCGCAGCTGGCGGGAACGTGCACTTCCCACCCAATGCCCGACGCCACTACGACCTGAACAACACCGAACCGGTGATGTCCACTATTGAAGACTGGCGCATCGGCAGTGGAGCAGATGGTAAGGATGTAGCAAAGCCCTGGACCTGCGAGGTGCTGAAGCGCTACGAAACGCTGGCTCCCGATTGCATGGGCAGATGGCTGGTGTACTGGTGGCAGAACATGCCCGGCTTGAACAACCGTTCCAGAGACGATAACGGCAAACCGATGAAAAACTGGTGGGTCTTTTGGTTCTATTGATGGCATGTTTCTGCCATCCTGGCATCAGTAAATTAACAGGCTTCGCCCGCTTCCCTGAACGCAGTGAAGGGTCTCAACCCTGTAACGACGAGATGCTTCGCGTCGGCGCTCAGCATGATAAGGACACAATTATGTCGTTCTGTTCTGTATTTATGTCATTCTGAGTGAAGCGAAGAATCTCAGAGGATGCCTCATTTCGTTCCGCACGACAACAGGGATAAGATGCTTTACTGCGTTCGGGGGTGCTTCTATCCCTGTAAAAACACCGTTTTTTAGCGAAAGCCCCCGAAAAATCATTCATATCCCTTGCATAATCATAGACAATCGTTTATAATAATAGCCATCAGGTTATGTTTTTGAGGTGTGCCATGCGGGCGCATATTTTAGAAGTGCACGGCGCAGACAGCATCGAGCTGTTCAAAGCGCTGTCGTCGGAAACGAGGGTGCGAATGCTGGAGCTTCTCGCGCAGGGCGAGCGGAACATCAACGAGCTGGGGCAGGCACTGGGTATCTCTCAGCCCGCAGTGACCAAACACGCACAGCTCCTCGAACAGATTGGGCTGATCAAAACCGAGTACAAGCCCGGGGTTCAGGGAATGCAGAAGCGCTGTCGCCTGGCTTATGACCGCTTTATTATCTCCTTTGAGCCAACTCACTCTGTGGAAGACCGCGTTGAAGAGATTGCCATGCCGATTGGATTGTATACGCTGGTCAATCCTACCCCCACCTGCGGGCTGGCTAACCGGGAGCGCATCATCGGCTTTCTGGATGACCCTCAGTCGTTCTTCGAGCCTGAACGCGCTACTGCCCAGCTGCTGTGGATGGCGGAAGGGTTTGTGGAGTATGTATTTCCCTGCACGCTTGGCGCAGGCACAGAGATTCGCCGCCTGGAGCTGCTGATGGAAATCTGCTCGGAAGCTCCTAACCACGATAACAACTATCCCTCCGACATCACGGTTTGGATTAACGGGGTGGAAATCGGTACATGGACATCCCCCGGTGACTTTGGCGGCAGGCGGGGGCGGCTCAATCCACCCTGGTGGAACGACTACATGACGCAGTACGGCATGTTAAAAATCTGGTCGGTAGATGCAGAAGGCAGTTACGTGGACGGCACTCCTGTCTCTGAAACCACTATTGCGGACCTGATGCTGGCGCCTCACCACCCCATTACGGTGCGCATTGGGGTCAAACCGGACGCGGAACACGTCGGCGGGTTCAACCTGTTCGGGCGCGGCTTTGGCAACTACGAACAGGACCTGGTGCTTCGCCTGCACTACGTGGGGAAAGAGCGCGTCAGCCGTCCCGAAACTGCCCTTGTGCAGGAAGGAGGTGAGAACAGGTGAGTTCATCCGGTCTGAAACGAGAGCTGCCCGGCTGGGTAGCGGTGGTGGTCATCGTGGTGATAGTGGCGGTGCTGGCGATAGCCGGTTACCGATACTTTACCGCCAGCAGTGCGCGCAAACCCGGTGATTACCCACCACAGGCGTACCAGCCGCCCGGCTATGTCCAGCCATCTCAGCCGTCGGGCGCGACATCTGGCGGCAGATAGGGGTTATCCGGCACAAAAGCGACAATGACCGTCGCAACGAGGCTCAAGCCATTGAACATTACAACAAACCAAAGGAGGTTTACCGAAATGACCAAACGTCACGCTTTCACGCTGATCGAGTTGCTCGTCGTCATCGCCATCATCGCGATACTGGCGGCGATACTGTTCCCAGTGTTCGCCCAGGCTCGCGAGAAGGCACGGGCAACGTCCTGCCTGTCCAACATGAAGCAGCTCGGGCTGGCTCTGCAGATGTTCGCTCAGGACCACGACGAATATCTGCCCAAAGCCTGGTTCAACGACGAGCCCGACACCTCGTGCCCGCAGTGCTGGGGCTATAAGGACCCCATGTGGGGCTGGGACTATGTGCTTCTGCCCTACGTGAAGAACAAGCAGGTTTATCAGTGCCCCTCCGATGCGGAGAGCTGGCCCCGCGGGCTGTGGAACGACAGCTGGAGCAACCTGCCTGACAAACCTGATGCGGACAACATCCCGGGCTCATATCGCCTCAACATCAGTGACTATCCGAACGGACCCTGGAACGCGCTGAAGCTGGCGGCGCTGGAGAAGCCTGCTGAAGCCATCCAGATCGTGGAGAGCGTGCCGGGCGTCAATGACGCACAGTGGCACCAGGTCGCCACCTGGGAGGCGGACGAGGGCTATGTCTGCGTCGACTTCACAAGAAACGTCGCCTTCAACCGCCACAACAAGACCAGCGCGAGCACCATCGCCCAGCGCAACCAGGGCGGTTCGAATTATGTGTTCGCGGATGGTCACGCCAAGTACATGACCTGGGGACAGACCTGGCGCCGCATCGGCGACGATGTGCAGAAAGGCGGACGAACGGTCACACCCACCATGTGGCGACAGAACTTCTCTGGCTGGAATGACCGCTGTAACTATCAGGAAGGACGGAACCGCTAATCCAACTCTGTGGGTGAGGGGGAGGCTTCCCCTCACCCGTTTTTGGCAAGGAGGCGAACGATGGCTACCTACACCAACCCGGTATATGCCCGCGATTTTCCCGACCCTCACGTGCTCGCATGGAAGGGGAAGTTCTATGCCTACGCCACACACTCGTCCGGCTACGACTTTCAGGTGATGGAATCGCCAGATCTGGTGCACTGGACGCACCGGGGTAGTGCCTTTCGTCCTCCGTGGTCTCGCGAACACCTGTGGGCGCCGGAGGTCATCGCGTATCGTGGCACGCTGTATATGACCTATTCGGCACGCAATCCTCAAACGGGCAAGCATGATATCGGCATCGCCACCAGCACCAACCCGCTGGGACCGTTCCAGCACCGTGCTGTCCTGGTGCGTGGCGACGATAATCGGGTCGGAGTCATTGACGCCACCATCTTCTTTGACCGCGACGGCACACCCTATCTCATCTATTCCGAGGAAGACCCTCGCGCCATCGTCATGCGCAGGATGACAGCTGACCTCCTTCAGGTAAGCGAGGAGAAGAGCGTACTGTTGCGCCCCGACCGCGACTGGGAGAAAGGCATCGTAGAAGCACCGACCATGCTGTATCGCAACGGCACCTATTACTTGTTCTATTCGGGCGGGTGGTTCCAGAGCTACAAACGAGATGCATGCTACGCGGTGGCATATGCGACCTCTCGCTCTCTCAGAGGACCCTATGTGAAAGCCGAACGGATCCTGCAAACCGTGCCGGACAAGGTGTACAGCCCGGGACATCAGTGCCTTGTTAGCCTGCCCTCTGGCGAGATGTGGATGCTGTATCACGCCTGGGATAATCAGAACGAGCCGCTGTACGGTTCGAACCCGCTGGGGCGCACCCTGCGGTTAGACAGGGTGTTGTGGAAAAACGGCAAGCCTGTCGTTGACGGACCCAGCACCGAACCCAAGCCCGCACCGAAGATACGATAGTCCCTGCGAGCGTTTTGTCACCCGTTTATCCTTCTGCGTCACTCTGAGCAAGGCGGAGAGCCTCAGCGAGTCGTTAAGAAAAAATTCTTTCCTTCCCCCCATTTCCCCTTGACAACTGATTTCCATCGTGGTATTATTATTTCCAGAATTGGAAATATATATCACTTAGGTGAAAGAAATGGCTCAAACCATTCTGGAGCGCAGTCTGTTCGCTTGTGAAGAGATTTTCAGGGCACTCGCCTCTGAAACGCGCCTGCGTATCCTGCGTCTGCTAACGGAGAGAGACCTGAACGTCAACGAAATCGCTCGTGCGTTAAACCTCAACTATCCCACCGTCTCCAAACACATTCAAGCTCTTGAGCAGGCGGGGCTGGTTATCTGCGAGTATATGGCGGGCAGTCAGGGCGCACAGAAACGGTGTCGTCTGCGCTGGGATAAGCTTATCTTCTCGCTGGAAAACGAAAGCGTGGCGGAACAGGTGGAAGAAATCAGCATGGCGATTGGCATGTACACGCTGGCAAATCCCTCGCCTACCTGCGGGCTTGCCAGCCGGGAAGGGTATATCGGCTTGATGGATGACCCGCAATCCTTCCTGCTTCCCGATAGGGCAAAAGCCGAGCTGTTGTGGATGGGCAGTGGTTTCGTGGAGTATGTGTTCCCGAACTTTCTACCGACCTCGGTGGAGATTACCCGGGTAGAAGTGGTGATGGAGATATGCTCCGAAGCGCCGGACTACAATAACGATTATCCATCCGACATCACCCTGTGGATTAACGGCGTGGAGGTGGGCACATGGACCTGCCCTGGCGACTTTGGGGGCAAACGGGGGCGGCTGAACCCACCGTGGTGGAACGACCACGGCACGCAGTTCGGAGTGCTCAAAGTGTGGTCCGTCAGCGGTGACGGCTCGTATATTGATGGAATGTACCTGTCCGACGTGACCGTGCGGGACATCATGGTCGTGCCCCAGCATCCGGTCACCGTACGAATCGGCAACAAGCCCGACGCCAGACACATCGGAGGGTTCAACCTGTTTGGAAAAGGGTTCGGTAACTACGAGCAGGACCTTTTGCTCAGGCTTCACTATGCGCCTTTACGCACACCCACTCAGGCGAAGGCGGAAAGCGAGGCTGTGGACACTCTGGAACAGGAGTAAGGGCGGACACTACCGGGGGCGACCGGCAATGCCCAGGGACCCCCGGTGCAGATACAATCGGAAGGAGGAATCTGGCAATGCGGAAGACGGCTTTCACGCTTATCGAATTGCTCGTGGTAATCGCGATTATCGCGATACTGGCGGCAATTCTGTTCCCGGTGTTCTCTCAGGCACGCACTAAAGCGCGACAGGCATCGGACATGAGCAACCTCAAGCAAATCGGGCTGGGGCTTGCCATGTACTCTCAGGATTACGATGAGACCATGACGCCATGGGACATCATCGGCACGCCGGGCACAGGGTGTCCCAATGGCGGTCTGATTTACTGGCCAAAGCTCCTCCAGCCCTACGTCAAGAACACTCAGCTGTTCCTGTCGCCCGGCTACGTGTTCGAGTATGACCTTGACGCGGAGCCGAATCGTACCCCGTGGGTTTGCCGCGAGCAGAACGTCAATATCTTCGCGAACCGCTACATGCGGGTGTCGTACATCATGAACAATATCGAACCCGAAATCTGGGACGGCACCCCATGGAAAGATGACCCCCTGCGTCACTGGGGCATCCGTACCTACTGGTGTGGCAACCAGATTTGCGTCACCCACGCCTCTGAAATCGTCCTGCCCTCCAACACCATTCACGTGCTGAACGGGCACACCTATGGCGAGTCCTGGGGCGCACGCTTTACCGACTTCCTGCACGCGCGCGGGCTCTGGCCATGGACGGGCGTGGGCAAAGAGTGGTCCGGCGGCAAACCCGAAATCCACGGCATTTTCAACAACCGGATCAACGTGCTGTGGGTAGACGGTCACGTGAGCAGTCGCATCTGGGGAAGCACCTACCCCTGCGAGTGGTCGGTGCAGGACGACTGCAACGTTGACCCGTGGTGGCCAGGAGGATAATCGATGACGCAAAAGAGCATCCCCACCGCGTGGGCAATCGCGGCTATTCTGGTGGTGCTGGTGGTGATAGCCGTCGTGTACTACCGCCATCTTGGCGGCGGTCCGACGATACAGAGGATTCAGCCTCCGCCGGGCTACTTTAGCGGTGCGCCCACGAAGTAACACAGGCAGGGCGCGCCAGCGGCGATGGTGAATTACCTCTCAGGGTAGTGGCTGTCCCACTACCCTGACTCGTTGCCTCAGCCATGGAGATGAATCTGCAGTGGGATAAACAGATATGGCGTGCGGAAGGGGCGAAAGGGTTTCTCGTCCTGCCCGATGGCAGTGTGCTCGCCACACGCACCGAAGGAACCGCTGGCGGTGTGCGCGTGCTCTGTTCGCGCAGCGTAGATGGCGGACGAACGTGGACACCGCTGGCGACCATCGTTTCCGACCCCGACCCGGCAACCGATATCGGTGACGGCAACCTCCTGCGCCGTCGCAACGGGGAACTGCTTTACGTCTATCGCCACAACCGCTATCGGGGCGAATACGCCCAGAAGCCGTACTACTCGGTGAAGGTGGCAATCAGCAAAGACGGGGGCAAAACATGGGATCCCCACTCTACCGTGCTGGAAGTTCAGCCGACGGGTGCGGGCCCCAGCCGCGGCTTGTGGGCGCCCTTTGTGTTTGAGACCCGCGCAGGCGTTCTGCAGTGCTACTATGATGACGAATACACCCCCTGGCAGGAAGGCTTTTCGGGGCATCAGTGGGTGCGGATGCATACATGGAACCCGCAGAAAAGACAGTGGGAACAGCCCGTCACCGTCAGCCGAGCACACAACCCAGCGCACCTCTCACGGGACGGAATGCCCAGCGTGGTGGAGCTATCCAGAGGGCATCTGCTTTGCGTGCTGGAAAGCGTGCAGACCTTCCCGCCCCATGCGGGCGTGGTACGCTGTGTGGAGTCGCGCGATGGAGGGCGCACCTGGAGCTGGACACACGAGGAGCGGCGCGTGGTATATCAGCCGAACAATACGACCTTCATGGCGCTGGCGCCATGGGTGACCAAACTGTGGGATAACGTCCTGCTGTGCGTTTTTATCACCGATGAAGACCGCAGCACGCCCGACAGGCCGGGCACGCCTCCGCCTCGCCTGAACATGGATGTGAAATGCGTCTGGAGCACCGACGGCGGCAGGACGTGGAGCCGACCCGCCAGCACCGTATACAACGACACGCATAAATGCTACATGCCCGGCGTTGGTGTTCTCAAGATGGGTGCCAGGGAAGCAGAGATTCTGGTGCTGTTCCTCGAAACAGAAAGAGGGTTCTTTTGCCGAAAGGGCGTTGTGCGGAGGGAATAAGATGGCTCAACTATCTGCTCCGGGTTCGACCAAACGGTGGTACCAGAAGGCGTGGAGGCGCGCAGTCATAGACATGCACATCCCGGACTGGGACCCGCGCTTTCTTTCGCAGTTCGACGCGGACAGGTACGTGGATGCATTACTGCAGGCGCGTGCGCAGTCGGTGATGCTTTACGTGCAGTCGCACACCGGTCTGTTCAATTACCCGACAAAGGTCGGCAAACAGCATGAGAACCTGAAGGGGCGCGACCTTCCGGCGGAGGTCATTGAGCGATTGCGTCGGCACGGTATCGCGGTGCAGCTTTACGTCAGCCTAATCTTTGACCGCTGGGTGTACGACAACCATCCCGAGTGGCGCGGCAGGGACGCGAATGGCGAAGAGCACGGCAAGGGTAGCCGATACGGGGTGGTGTGTCCGAACTCCCCCTATCGCGAGTATGTGCGGGCATGGGTAGAAGAGATGTGTCACCGTTACGATTTCGACGGTGTGTTCTTTGACATGACCTTCTGGCCCTTTATCTGTTACTGCGAGCATTGCCAGCGGCGCTGGGAGGAGGAAGTAGGCGGTGACCTGCCCCGCACCATAGACTGGACGGATGAGCGGTGGACACTTTTCCAGCGCAAGCGCGAGCAATGGCTGGCTGAGTTTGCCCAAATCGCCACCGGCACCGTCAAGCGCATCAAGCCACACGTCTCCGTACAGCATCAGTCCTCCACGTATCCGGCGGTGTGGGGCGTCGGGGTGTCGTACCCGCTGGTGGAACAGAACGACTTTCTGGAGGGTGACTTCTACGGCGACGCCGTGCAGGGTTCCTTCGTGCGCAAGCTGCTCGGGGAGCTCACTCCCAACCGCCCGTGCGGATACGCAACCAGTCTGGCGACCGCGCTGAGCGAACACACCGGCAGGAAACCCGACTCTCTGCTGGAAGCCAAAGCCAGCGCAGCGATTGCCGACGGTACAGCCTTCGTCTTCATCGACGGGATAGACCCCATCGGCACGCTCAACCCGGAAGTATACGCGCGGATGGGGCGCATTTTCGACCGTCTGTTGCCCTGCTATGATGAGCTGGGTGGAGAGCGTGTGGCGGATATAGCCATCTACTACTCGCTGGAATCCAAATTCGACATGCGCGACAACGGACGCCACGTCACCCAGCTAAGCGGTAAGGACACACACACCACAGCAGCTGTGGAGACGGCACGCACCCTGATGCGCAACCACCTGCTGTACACGGTGATTACTGCAAAGCAGATAGACCAGCTCCAGCGGTTCCGGGTGATTATCCTGCCCAGCGTGCACCACCTGTCCGCCCGTGAGGCGGATGCCCTGCGCGAATACGTCAGACAGGGAGGAGCGATTTACGCCAGCGGAGGCACCTCGCTGGTGACCAATGAAGGCAAGAGGCTGCCGGACTTCGCCCTGGCGGATGTGTTCGGCGTATCTCTGATAAGAGCGGATTGGTCGGACTATATCCACTACATCGCTCCCTCTGACCTCGCCTCCGCCGAGTTCGCCGGCTGGAGCGCCAAGTATCCACCGATGGCGCGCGGCTGCGGCTTTGGGGTGCGTCCGCACCCGGACGCAGAGGTACTGGCGACGACCACCCTGCCATGGCGCGGCGACCTGCCGACGCAGTTCTCCTCTATCCACTGCGACCCGCCGTGGGAGGCGACGGAGAACCCCGAAGTGGTATTCCATCGGTTTGGCAAGGGACAGGCGATTTACTGCTCAACCCCGATAGAGATGGAGGAGAACCTGCGCGAGGTGTTTGTGCGGCTCCTGCGCAGGCTGTGCCCCAACCCGACTCTGGAAGCCAACGCCCCCGCGCCGGTAGAGGTTACCCTGTTCCACCAGCCCGAGAGGAAACGCTACCTGTTGAGCCTCGTCAACTTCCAGCAGGAGATGCCCAATATACCGATAAACGGCATCCGGCTGCACCTGCGCTTGCCTCAGCAGGTCAAGAGCGTTCGCCTCTTACCCGAGGGCAGGGAGATACGTTTCCGACGGGGACGCGACCGCGTGACGTTCACCGCTCCCAAACTGCACACGCTGGCACTGTTCGGAGTGGAGTATGGGTAGGCTCGTGGTGAAATCGCCCTTCCTGCTGGCGATACTCGTATCGCTGGCACTGCTTGGGGGGTGTTCCTCTCCTGGCGGCTTGCCCGACAACGCCGAGGCGGAAATCCGCTTCTGGAACGGCTTTACCGGTCCCGATGGCGCGACGATGGAGCGGATTGTCAAACAGTTCGAACGGGAGACGGGCATCCGCGTGAAGATGCAGATTATCCCCTGGGCGACCTACTACGACAAACTGATACTCAGTCTCGCCTACGGCGGCGCGCCCGACGTCTTTATCTGCCATGCCAACCGTATCGCCGAGTTCGCTCGCTACGGGGTGTTTCGCCCCTTCGACGACCTGATTGCCTCCGACCCGCAGTTCGACGTTTCCGACTTTCTGCCCAATATCTGGAAGGCAGGGCAATACGAGGGCAGGCAGGTGGGACTGCCTCTGGACTGTCACCCGCAGGGGCTGTACTACAACCTGAAGCTGTTCCGCGAGGCGGGCATCGTGGATGCACAGGGCAACCCCAAGCCTCCGCAAACCTGGCAGGAGTTTTTGGAGACAGCACGCAGGCTGACAAAAGACACAGACGGTGACGGACGCCCCGACCAGTGGGGGTTCGCCTTCACCTGGCTTCGCACCAACTGGATTACCTTCATCAGCCAGCACGGAGGCTCTATCCTGAGCGCAGACCTGAAGCGTGCCACCTTAGCCGAGCCTCCAGCCGTAGAAGCCACCCAGCAGATGTGCGATATTATCTATCGGTATCGCGTGGCGCCCAAACCCGAGGGCTTTGACTCGTGGATGGGCTTTCGGCAGGGGCGCGTGGCGATGGCGATTGAGGGTATCTACATGCTGTCCAGCTTGGAGGAGCAGAAGGGTCTGCAGTTTGCGGGCGCGCCCGTACCCTCCTTCGGACCGAAGCGGGCGGTGTGGGGCGGCTCGCACATGCTCTGCATGCCAAAGGACATCTCTCCCCAGCGGGCGGCTGTGGTGTGGAAGTTCATCCGCTACCTTTCCGACCACAGTCTGGACTGGGCGGCGGGTGGACAGGTGCCGGTGCGCAAATCTATCCTGAAACAGCCTCGCTTCCGGCAGATGCGTGTGCAGTATGCCTTCGCCCAGCAACTACCTTACGTGGTGTTCGAGCCGGCGTCGCACAAGTCCACCGAAATCATGCCGTTCTACGATGCGGCGATTGAGGCGGCACTGCTGGGCATCAAAAGCCCTCAGGACGCTCTGAACGAAGCGGCAAGACGTATCCAACAGGTGCTGGACCGACCATGAAAGTGCTATCTCTTCCGCCACATAGAAGACATGAGGCGCTGGTGGGCTACCTGTTCATCGCGCCGTACATTGTGCTGTTTGTGGCGTTTGTGCTGGTGCCGGTGGTGTGGGGGTTTTTCATCAGCCTGCACAACTGGCACGTGCTGGGCGAACAGAAGCCGTTCGTGGGGCTTGCCAACTACCGCGCCCTGCTGAAGGACGACCTGTTTGGCATCGCTCTGCTGAATACGGGCTACTTCGCCCTGCTGACGGTGATACCGGGCAACGTGGTTTCGCTGTTGCTGGCGCTGGGGCTGAACGCCCGCATCCGTGGCGAGGATGTGTACAAAGCCATCTTCTACCTGCCGGTCATCCTGTCGGTGGCGGTGGTGGCGATTATCTGGCGGTGGATGTACAGCACCGAGTTCGGCTTGCTCAACTACTACCTGAAGGTGGTGTGGGAGTTCCTGCGCCTGCCCGGAGAGTTTCAGCCTGTGCCCTGGCTGAACAGCCCCCAGAGCGCGATGCCCTCTCTGGCGCTGATGAGCATCTGGTGGGGCGCAGGGGGCAACATGCTTATCTATCTGGCGGGCTTGCGCGCGATCCCTGAAGAGTACTATGAGGCGGCGCGTATCGACGGCGCGGGGGGCTGGGCACGGTTCTGGCATATTACACTGCCTCTCCTGCGCCCCAGCCTGCTGTTCTGCCTGGTGATGTCGCTGATTGGCTCGTCGCAGGTGTTCGGGCAGAGCTACATCCTGACGGGCGGCGGCCCGCACTACAGCACGCTGACGGTGGTGCTGTACATGTACCAAACCGGCTTCAGCCTGTATCGCATGGGCTACGCCTGCGCGGTGGCGTATATCATGTTCGCGATTGTGCTGGTGTTCACGCTGTTGCAATTTCGCCTGCTTTCGGCGAGGCAGGAGGAGTAGAGATGAGGTGGCGATTCTCACCCGCACGCTTTTTGCTCTACCTGTTGATGACCTTTGCGGCGATACTGTTCCTGATGCCGGTGGCGTGGATGCTGGTGATGTCCATCCTGCCCGAGCATGAAATCTTCCAGCCCGTGCCACACTGGATACCCCAGGAGCCGACTCTGCAGAACTTTCAGGAGCTGTTCAAACGCGCGGAGGAAGCGCCTGTCCTGCGCTGGTTTTTCAACAGCGTGTTCGTGGCGGGCACGGGCACGATATGCTACCTTCTGCTGACCTCTATGGCGGCGTATGCCTTCTCGCGCCTGCAGTTTCCAGGGCGCAACGTGCTGTTCTTCATTGTCATCTCCACGCTGATTATCCCCGGTCAGGTGACGATTATCCCGGTGTTCCTGCTTCTGCAGAAGCTTCACTGGTTCAACACCTACTACGCGCTGATTGTGCCGGGGCTGGCGGGGGCGTTTGGCGTGTTTCTGCTCCGGCAGTTCTTCCTGACCATCCCCAAGGAGCTGGAAGAGGCGGCGCTGATAGACGGCTGTGGACGCGCCGGCATCTACTGGCGAGTCATCCTGCCGCTCGGCAAGCCCGCTCTGGCAACGCTGGCGATATTCTCGTTCCTCGGCGGATGGAACGACTTCATGCTACCCCTCATCGCGACCAACGAAATCGAGATGCGCACCCTGCCGGTGGGGCTGACCATCTTTCTGGGGCGATACAGTATGCAGTACGGTCTGGTGATGGCGACGGCGGTGATTGCCACCCTGCCCGTGCTGGTGATGTTCCTGCTCTTCCAGCGGCATATCATCCGCGGCGTGGTGCTGACGGGCTTGAAGGGGTAAGCGTATCACCGCGATGGCGAGCTCTCGTCAGCACGCTGAAGCCATTGCTCCCATATCAACATCGTGGCACTGCTGAACGACAAAGCCCTCACCCTGACCCTCTCCCACGAGGAGAGGGCAAACGGCTCGGCGTGAGGCTTGCTGTAAACCCCTCTCCCGACCTCTCCCCGACGCGGGGAGAGGTGAATCTGCCGGTGATCCGTCTGTAGGGGCAACCCCCTGTGGTTGCCCTCTGATTTCCAGCAGGCGGGGAGGGATTGTCCCCCTGCTCGCGGGGGGACGACAGGGGGGCTGACAACACCTAAAAAAGCCCCACCAGCCCCCGCCGGTAGAGAGGAAATCTGGCACGCAGGAAAACCCACCTGACCTGCGAAAAGAAATCGTAGAACTTAAACGTTTTACTGGAGGGAACGATGCGCCGTGTAACCTTACCCCATACGAACCTGCAGGTCTCGGTCATGTGCCTGGGCACTGCCGAGCTTGGCGCATATCTGAAAGGCGAAGACGCCGTGCATCTGGTGGAGGAGTATTTGAATCTCGGCGGCAACTTCATCGACACCGCGCATTGCTATGCCTTCTGGACGCCTGCCGGTGCGGGCTGTAGCGAGCGCGAACTGGGCAGAATCATCCGAACGCTGGGCGTGCGCGAGCAGGTGGTGGTCGCCACCAAGGGTGGGCACTCTGCCGGAGGCGCTGACTATCCCCGTCCGGATGGATATATGTCGCCGGAAGTGGTGGCGCGCGACCTGACGGAAAGCCTGGAGCGATTGCAGATGGAGACGGTTGACCTCTACTATCTGCACCGCGACGACCCGCGCGTGCCGGTGGATGAGGTGATTGACTCGCTCAACGAGCATATCCGGGCAGGGCGAGTGCGCGCTATCGGCGCCAGCAACTGGAGCACCGGGCGAATCGAACAGGCAAACCGCTACGCCAGCGAGAACGGCTTGCAGGGGTTCGTCATCTCGCAGGTGCAGTGGAGCCTTGCTGTACCGAACTGGAAGGTCACTGCCGACCCCACCACGCGCTACGTGACCGAAGAGGATGCCGAATGGTACGCCCGGCATGGCATACCGATTGCCGCCTATACCGCCACCGCGTCGGGATACTTTGCGGGCACACAGAAGGGCGAAGAAGGCTTTGGCAACCCCGTCAATGCCGAGCGGCGCGAACGCGCCAGACAGCTGGCTGAGCAGCTGGGAGTAAGCCCAACGCAGGTTGCGCTGGCATGGCTGTTGCACCAGAAACCCGCCGTGATACCCATCTTCGCTACCGGTAATCTGGAGCATCTCAGGGAGTGTATGCGCGCTGTGGAGGTTTCCCTGAGCGCACAGCAGGTCGAGTGGCTGGCGCGTGGAAACAGACGACAGGAGGGACCGGCATGAGCTTAACCGTAAGCGACAACCGTCGTTTTCTGATACACGACGACGGTAAGCCTTTCTTCTACATGGGCGACACGGCATGGGAGCTGTTCCACCGTCTGAACCGCGAAGAGGCGGAACGCTATCTGAAGGATCGCTCCGCAGAAGGGTTCACCGTGATACAGGCGGTAGCGCTGGCAGAGCTGGACGGCTTGCATACTCCCAACCCTTACGGGCATACTCCCCTGATCGGGGATGACCCCACTCGCCCGAATGAGCCTTACTGGGAGCATGTGGATTTCGTTGTGGAGACTGCCAACCGCCTGGGGCTGTACATCGGCATGTTGCCAACGTGGGGCGATAAGTGGCATCCCAAATGGGGCGTTGGTCCGCGCATCTTTAACCCTGAAAACGCCCGACAGTACGGCGCATGGATTGCCCGGCGTTACAAGAGGCACAACATCATCTGGATCCTGGGAGGAGACCGCTGTCCCGAGAGCGACGAACATTTTGCCATCATCCGCGCGATGGCGAAGGGCATCCGTTCGGAGGTTGGGCATTCGCAGCTCATCACGTACCATCCCTGGGGCGGGCATTCCAGCGCCGAGTTCTTCCACCATGATGACTGGCTGGATTTCAACATGCTGCAATCGGGGCACGCCTTTAACCGCGACAACTGGCGGAGGATTGCTTCAGACTATGCGCGCACCCCGGTGAAGCCCTGCATGGATGGGGAACCCGGTTACGAGGATATTCCTTCGGATTTTGATCCGAAGAACGGCTATCTGCAGGCGTACGACGTGCGCAAGTTTGCCTATTGGGCGCTGTTTGCGGGGGCACATGGTCACACCTACGGCTGTAACAACATCTGGCAAATGTGGGCGCCCGGACGCACGCCGGTTATTCACGCCAGACAGCCCTGGTACGAGTCCCTGAAGCTGCCCGGCTCCGCTCAGGTCCCGCTGGTGCGAAACCTGCTGATGTCGCGTCCGTTCCTAACACGCATTCCCGACGGGAGCGTGCTTGCCTGTGAAGCGGGAGAGGGTGGCGAACATATCTGCGCAACACGCTGTAGCGAAGGAAGCTATGTCATGGTCTACGTGCCACGGGTAAAGCCGGTGCGGATACACATGGACCGAATAGCCGGCAGGCAGGCGGTAGCGTGGTGGTTTGACCCACGCACGGGTAAGGCGAAGCGGATTGGCACGTTCGCCACGAAAGGTATTCAGGAGTTTCTGCCGCCTCCCGCCAGCGATGGCGGGGACTGGGTGCTGGTGCTGGACGAGCAAAGCAGAAAGTTTCCACCGCCCGGCAGAAGAGTGTAATTGGCGTTGTGCTCAGACCGACCGAGCGGACACTCCTGACGCGGGCTTCGCCAAACAGGTGAAACTCCAGCGGGGGGCGAAACGTCCATCAGAGGGAAACCGAATCCAGAGGGAGGAGATAAATCATGATGAAACGCCTGTTCTGTGTGCTCGCGCTTTTCGGACTGATGTCGCTGGTGGCGACGGCAGGTCCTCTGGACGATTACGTCGCCGCCGACGATGGGATGTACAAATGGGAGATTGTGAACACCCGGGAGATGGGCGCCACCACCATCCTGGAGGTCCGCCTGACCTCCCAGAAGTGGCGCGATATCGTGTGGACGCACCGGGTGTATATCATCAAACCTGCGCAGGTGAAAACGCCGGACGTGGGCGTGCTGTACATCACAGGGAGCAGTGGGATGGCGGAAATCGGGGCGTTTGCTTCCGTGGCGAACGATGCCGGCACCATCTGCACCATCCTGAACGATGTCCCCAATCAGCCGCTGTTCAACGGCTTAAGCGAAGACGCCCTCATCTCGTATACCTTCATGGAGTTCGCCAAATCGGGCGATAAGACGTGGCCTGCCCTCCTGCCCATGACCAAAAGCGCGGTGAAGGCGATGACCGCCGTGCAGGAGGTGGCGAAAAAGCAGTGGAACGTGGACGTAAAGGAGTTTCTGGTGACGGGCGGATCGAAACGCGGATGGACTACGTGGCTGACCGCCGCGGTAGATAAACGGGTACGCGCCATCGCCCCGATGGTGTTCGATATCCTCAACTTCCCCAAGCAGTTGCCCCATCAGGTGCAGACATGGGGAACTTACAGCGAGATGATTGCGGACTACTCGACCAAGGGGCTAACTGAGATGCTGACGTCCACGGAAGGGCAAACGCTGACCGCCATTGTGGACCCCTATTCCTACCGCGAGCGGTTCAAGATGCCCAAGATGATTGTCAACGGCACCAATGACCGCTACTGGGTGATAGATGCGGCGAAGTTCTACTTCAACGACCTGCCCGGCGAGAAGATGCTTCTGTATATCCCCAACGCGGGGCACAGCCTGCAGGAAGGGATTACCCGGGTGATTACCAACATGGTGGCGTTCTACTCGCTGGTGGTGGACAAGAAGCCCCTTCCGCAGGTGAGCGCGGACGTGAAGCGCACCGGTAACAAGGTCACGGTAACGGTCACCACGAAAAGCCCGGTGATTGGGGTACAGGTCTGGTACGCCCAGTCGCCCAGCAAGGACCTGCGCAATTCGCGCTGGCAGGCGGTAGATGCCAAATCTTCAGGCAACGGGAAATACGTTGCCGAAATCAACCTGCCGGAGAACGGCACCATCGCGGTTATTGCGGATGCACAGGTGGACGTGAAGGGCAGGACGCTGAACGCCTGCACCGTGCCGGTGGTCCTCACACGGTAGCGTGTGGGAGGAAGGCTCGTTCTCCGGCGAAGCTGGTTCTGGGTGAACCGTTTGTTGGGCAACCCCCTGTGGTTGCCCTTCTTCAGCATGCGACAGCCCCAACTGACCTCCCCGCAGGCGGGGAGGGAATCCCCTCTCCTGGCTCTTTCCAACGCGGGGAGAGGTCGGGAGAGGGGTCGCTCACCAGCAGGTTCGCCTTTCACACAGGATTTCTGTTGACAATCGCCCATGCAAACCTGTACAATTTGTGTGCGGAGGAAAGAGCACGGGATGTTGGGTTCGCTGGGCAAGACGCTTATCCTGTTTGGCGCGATGCTGGTGCTGTTCGGTGCGCTGTTGTGGGCGATGGAGCGGTTCACCGGCACGCGCGGGGGTGGTCTGTTACCCGGTGACTTCGTGTGGCGTAAGGGCAATTTCACCGTCGGCGTCTTCCTGGGAACCAGCATCGCCCTGAGCATCCTGCTGACAGTAATCCTGTGGGTGATTGGATGGTTGAGCAGACGATAGAGCAAGCGGCACGGCTACTGGAAGAATACCATTACGACCTGCCAGAGGAGCGCATCGCCCAGCAACCGGTGGAACCCCGCGACAGTTCACGCCTGCTGGTGCTCCATCGCGATTCCGGTCGGTGCGAACACCGCATCTTCCGCGACATCGTAGAGTACCTCCAGCCCGGCGACACGCTGGTGCTGAACAACTCGCGTGTGAGTGCCCGTCGCCTGCGCGGCGTCAAAACAACCGGCGCACAGGTAGAGGCTCTGCTCCTGCGTGAGGTGGAAGATGGCGTTTGGGAAGCGCTGGTGCGCCCGGGCAGGCGATTGCTCACAGGCGCTCAGGTCATTCTGGAGGGAATCCTGAAGGCAGAGGTCATTGCCTGCCTGCCTCAGGGGATGCGCCTCCTGCGATTCGAAGACCCCGACGCCGTACACCGCCAACCGCTGGGTGAAATCCCCTTACCGCCCTACATCCGGCGCAAGCTGGAGAACGAAGAGCGTTATCAAACGGTGTACGCCGCGGTAAACGGCTCCGCCGCCGCGCCAACCGCCGGACTGCATTTCACACCCGAACTGCTCCAGCGCATCCGCGAGATGGGTGTGCGTATCGTCACCATCACCCTGCATGTCGGCATCGCCACCTTCCGCCATCCCGAACCCGAAATGCTGGCGCAGGGACGCCTGCACCCCGAATGGTACACCATCTCAGAGGAGTCCGCCGAAGCCATCAACAGCACTACGGGTCGAATCATCGCGGTTGGCACCACCAGCGTACGGGCTTTGGAGAGTGCGGCGGTGGGCAGGCGACAGGTGAAAGCGCAATCGGGCAGTACCGAGCTGTTCATCCTGCCCGGATTTCAGTTTCAGGTGGTGGAGGCACTGGTCACCAACTTCCATCAGCCCGGCTCTACGCCGTTGTTGCTCACCTGCGCCTTTGCGGGCAAAGAGCGAGTTCTGTCTGCCTATCGCGAGGCTATCGCGCTGGGCTATCGTTTCCTCAGCTTCGGAGATGCTATGTTGATACTTTAGGGGGATGAAGCCGTGAGAACCTTAGAGGACTGGTTCAAGTATCTGGAACAGCAATATGTGGATGAAAAGGCTGAAAGGGAGAAGAGAGAAGAGAAGAAGGAATCTGAGCCGCCTGCCCAGAGGGAGGTAAGCCCACCGCCCACGTCGTCGGCATCGGTCAGCGAAAGGATAGCGACGCTTCCCGTTCAGCCCCGGCGACCAGTGGAACCACCGGGGGAGCGTTCGGCAGGTGTCCAGCCGCCGCTGGAGCGCGTGCAGATTACCGAAACGCCCGTGCCCGACCCGGCGGAGTACATCTTCACGCTTCGCCGCGCTGCCAGCGAACCAACAGCCGAACCTCAGCCGTCGCCCGCCGAGCAGAAGCAGAGCGTGGAGCACGTCCAGGCAGAGCCGGAGCCACCTGCTCCGTCGGTGAGCGAGCCTATTGCGGAGGAGGTGGAGAGCGCTGCCGAACCTCCCGCTGAGGAGGCACCGGCTGAGGAGAGCCAAACGAGGGATGAGCGCCCCGCACGCGCAAAGGCAACGCGCCGAGCACCCTACACCCGCAGTGTGCGCCCGGTGC
The DNA here is from genome assembly GCA_013314755.1 of Chthonomonadia bacterium. Lineage (GTDB taxonomy): Bacteria > Armatimonadota > HRBIN16 > HRBIN16 > HRBIN16 > HRBIN16. The sequence continues at coordinate 38,627 of JABUFA010000014.1, read as the reverse complement.
CGCCGCCCCAGTCCATTGAAGAGCTGTGGAAGCGTGTGCCCAAGCATGTGCGCCTGCTGGTGGAGATGGGCGATGACGAGGTTACCCAGCGCTACTATGACCGACGGTTCAAGGAGAGCCGCCAGGAGCTGGTGGAGCGACTGCTGAACCCCTCGCTGACGTTAGAGGACACCGCTCGCCTGCTGGGGGTATGTCCCACCACCGTGCGTCGCTACACCGAGCGCGGTCTGTTGAACCACTATCGCACGCCTGGCAATCAGCGGCGGTTTCGCCTGTCAGATGTTATCGCCTTTCTGGAGGCGCGCCAGCAGGCACAGGAAGCCCGTCGGCGGAAACGGTAAAGCACCGTGCATCTCGCTGTCTTCTCGGAATCATATCCTCCGGTGACCAACGGCGTGGCGGTGGCGGTAAAGACCCTGCGTGCCGAACTGCAGGCACAAGGACACCGGGTAACAGTGGTGACCGCACGCCACCCGCAAGCACTGCCCGAGGAGGATGTCCTTCGGCTGCCCGCGTTCACCTGGTTCACCGCGCCCGACTATCCCCTGCCTCAGCCGCGCCCTCTGCCCCAGCTCCATCGCTTTTTTCGCGAGAACCGCCCGGATGTGATTCACGTCCAGATTCCCTTCCTGCTGGGGGTCATCGGCTTGCGCATGGGCAGGCGGTATGGCGTTCCGGTGGTGGCGCATTACCACACGCTGTACGACCGTTACCTGCACTATGTGCCGATAGCTCCCGTCTGGGCGTTGCGTCGCCTGCTCTGGTGGCACCTGCGCCGGTTCTATCGCCTTGCGGACGCAACCATCGTGCCCTCGCGCTTCGCCAGAAGCTATTTGCAACAGCATGGGGTACAATCTTCTGTCGTGGAGGTAGTGCCAACAGGGGTCGAGTTTCATCCTGCGCCTATGGAACGGGGAGAGGCGCGTGTTCGCTATGGTTTGCCTCTGGATTGTCCGATTATGTTGTACGTAGGCAGGCTGGCGCGGGAGAAGAATCTGGAACTGCTGGTGGAGATGCTTCCGCTGGTGCGGCGTGAAGTGCCCGATGCCCTGTTGTGGCTGGTGGGCAGCGGAAACGCAGAGGGAACCCTTCGAGAGCGCATTCGGCGGATGGGGTTGATCGACGCGGTGCGCCTGCAGGGCAGGGTTCCACACGAGCAAATCGGCGCGGTGTACTCGGCGGCAGACCTGTTCGTGTTTCCCTCGATAACCGAAACGCAGGGGCTGGTGCTCTGGGAAGCACAGGCGCACGGTCTGCCCTGCGTGGTAGTCAACGAGGGCGGTGCGTCCGAATCGGTGCGGGATGGGGTGGACGGGCTGCTGGTGCCCAATGAGGTACAGGCGTTCGCCCAGGCGGTGGTGCGGTTGCTGAAAGACGGTGCTTTGCATCAGCAGATGAGCCACAACGCACTAAACGCCCCCCGCCTGAGTCCATCGCAGATGGCGCAACAGATGCTGGAAGTGTATCGGCGCGTGCAGGAGGACATGCCGTTACATCATACAACCGGGAGGCAAAGTTGATAGACACCATACTGAAACCGATTGCGGAATGGGTGATAGCGGTTATCTCCTCGATGGGGTATCCGGGCATCGTGCTCCTGATGGCGATCGAGAGCGCGTGCGTGCCTCTTCCCAGCGAGATTATCATGCCCTTTTCTGGGTATCTGGTGTACACCGGGCGTTTCGACCTTCACCTGGCATCGCTGGCAGGCGCGCTGGGCTGTGCGGTTGGCTCAGCGCTTGCCTACTGGGTGGGGGTATGGGGCGGAAGACCGTTTCTGGAAAAGTACGGGCGGTATCTGCTCATCCGGCGCAAGGATTTAGATTCCGCCGACCGCTTCTTCGAGCGGTGGGGCATGTGGGCGGTGTTCATCGCGCGGTTACTGCCCATCATTCGCACCTTTATCTCCCTGCCTGCCGGCATCAGCCGGATGCCCTTTGTGCCGTTCCTGATACTGTCCTTCGTGGGTTCGGTGCCCTGGTGCTATCTGCTGACATACGTGGGCAAGGTGCTGGGCGAGAACTGGGCGAACATTCGCAACTACTTCCACGGCGCAGACCTGATTATTGGCATTGCGCTGGTAGCCGGGTTTGCCTTCTGGCTGTGGCATCACCTCAAGCCTGAACCGGTGGAAAGCGAAGCAAGGAAATAACCGGGTGAGGTGACAGCGCATGATTGCCGAGCTGCGAGAACTGTATCGTTATCGTGAACTGCTGTGGACGCTGGTTCTGCGCGAGCTGCGCGTGCGCTATAAGAACTCCTACCTCGGTTTTTTCTGGTCGCTGATTGTGCCGCTGGTGACCGTGGCGGTGCTGACCATCGTCTTCAAGCGCGTGATGGGCATGGTCATCCCGAACTACTCGGCGTATGTGCTGGCGGCATACCTGCCCTGGATGTACTTTCAGACCGCCCTGCTGGATTCGTCTCAGTCGGTGCTGGCGCAGATTCAGCTGGTGAAGAAGGTGTACTTCCCGCGCGAGGTTCTGCCGCTTGCCGCTGTGCTGGCGAACCTGATCCACTTTGCGCTGGCGCTGGTGGTGTTTTTCGTATATCTGCTGGGCTATGTGCGGGCGCCGCTGCTGCCGAGCGTGGTGCTGTTGCCGGTGCTGGTGCTGTTCCAGACACTGCTGATTGCGGGCATCAGCCTGATTATCTCGTGCCTCAACGTGTTCTACGAGGACACCAAGTACATCGTCAGCATCGGTTTGCAGCTGATGTTCTATCTGGTTCCCGTCATCTACTTCTCGGAGCAGGTGTACCACGCGCAGATCGCCTCGCCGGAGTGGCAGCGGTGGATATACCTGGTCTACCACCTGAACCCCATCGCCATGCTGATGACCGCCTACCGCAAGATTCTCCTTCCGCCTATCACCGTGCAACAGGTGGGGGCGGTGCAGAAGCAGACCTTCGCCTCCCTGCCGATGGACTGGGGACTGCTGGCGGTAGCATGTGTGGTGTCGGTGGCGATATTTGTGCTCGGCTATGCCTTCTTCAACAAGCGCAAGTGGGAGTTTGCCGAACAGCCATGAAAGACGCTGCCATTCTTCTGGAACATATCTCCAAAAGCTATCGTCTATCTCACCAACCATACTCCTCGCTGAAGGGGATATTGCTGTCGATGTTTCGTTACCGCAGGCGCATCGAGGTGCACCAGGCGTTGAACGACGTCAACCTCACCATCTGGCGAGGGGAGACGGTAGGCTTGATTGGGGTGAACGGCAGCGGCAAATCCACTCTGCTGGCGATTATCGCGCGAGTGATCCGTCCCACTGCGGGCACGGTGCAGGTGAACGGGCGGGTGGCTCCCTTACTGCAACTGGGCGTGGGCTTCCATCCCGACCTGACGGGGCTGGAAAACGTGTATTTTAACGGCATTATCCTGGGTCTTACCCGCCAGCAGATAGCCGAACGCCTGCCCTCCATTGTGCGCTTCGCCGAGCTGGAAGAGTTCATCGACACCCCCGTACGCGCCTACTCTTCGGGAATGGTGTTAAGGCTGGGCTTTGCGGTCGCCGTACACACCGACCCCGAGATTATCCTGATGGACGAGGTGCTGGCGGTGGGCGATGAGGCGTTCCAGCATAAATGCCTGCGAAAAATACAGGATTTCCAGCGCGAAGGGAGAACGATTCTGTTAGTATCACATGACATGAATCAGGTACGTCAGGTTGCTACGCGCGTTGTCTGGCTGCACCAGGGACACATCATGGCGGATGGCGCCACCAAGGATGTGGTGGCACAGTATCTCGAGTTCACAGCACAACTGGAAAGACAGACACTGTAAATCGTAAACAGGCGTCTGGTTACCTCACAGCAAAAGAAGGTTGTTTGCAATGGATACATTGTCTCATACTGTCGAGACGCACTATGCTTTGGTCCGGCGCGTTCTCCAGCAGATGCTGAAACAGCACCCGGTGGATACGGGAGTCGAGATGCTGTTGTCGGAGGCACAACAGCATTTTGGTGCAGTGCAGGTGGCTCTGTGGACGGTAGACCCTGACACTCAGCACGTGGTGCTCGTGAACGCCGTGCCCGTATCGGTCGCCTCCGACTATGTTTCTGCCGACACCTTGAAGGAGAGAGTGCTTCGGGCAACGGAAGAGGATCAGCCGCATTTCGCCCGGATGGACGACTGTTTTGTGGCACTGCTCCCGTTCACGCTTGAGGCGACACCCTGCAGGTACGCGGTCACCGTGCTGAGCAGGGAACCGTTCTCGGAGTGCGCTCGCGAGGCGCTGGAGGTATGGTTTGCGCTGCTGCGTGTAGAGGTAGAGCGGCTTCAGGCTCAGGCGCACCTGCAGCGAGCGAATCAGCATAACGACCGCCGCCTGCGAGAGGTCACCGCCCTGTACGAGATTGGGCAGGCGATGGAATCGGGCGACCTGCAGGCTCTGCTGGACATGATTACCCGCAAGGCAGCCGAGGTGATGGAGGCGCAGGCATGTTCACTGATGCTTCTGGATGAAGACGAGCACAGTCTGGTCATCCATTCCAGCTACGGACTGCCTGAAACGATTATCGAGCAGGTACGCGTGCCCTGGGGCGAGGGTATCGCCGGCAGGGTTGCCGCCAGTGGAGAAGCCATGCTCATCACCGACCCTCGCACCGACCCGCGCCTTGCGGGGGACAACGTGCCCTATCGCGAGAACATCTCTGCCTCCATCTGCGTGCCTCTGCGCGACAGGGACGGCGTGGTTATCGGCGTGATTAACATCCACCGGCGCAAGCCCGCGCCCATCTTCACCGAGCAGGACCTGCGCCTGTTCAGTGTCTTTGCCATGCAGGCGGCTTCCGCCATCAGGAACGCTCGGCTGTACCAGGAACTGACGCGCCGACTTCACGAGCTGTCGGTGCTGTCGCAGCTGAGCGCGGTGGTGAACTCCTCGCTGGAGCTGGAGCAGATTCTGCAACAGACGGCGGACGGCATCGTGGAGACCGTTCGCTTTGACCGCTGTGCCATCTTCCTGCTGGACGAGTCGGGCAAGCTGGTGATGCCTCGTGCGCTCAGAGGGTACCATCCCGACACTCTGGGCAAGACCCCTGTGCGCGTGGCGGATGGTATTATCGGCAATGTCGTGCGCAGCGGCGAGCTGGTAGTCATCCATGATGCCCAGCATTCCACTCAGCCGGCACGCGGGTTCGGCAGGATGCTGGGCACGAATTCGTTTCTGGTGGCGCCAATCCTCGCGCGTAATCGGGTCATCGGAGTGGTGGTCGCCGATAATAAGCCTTCCAAACGCCCCATTGACCAGGCGAACATCCAGCTGCTCACCACCTTCATCAATCAGGCGGGAATGGCTATTGAAAACGCCCGGCTGTATCACAATCTGGACAGTCGCTATCACGAACTGCATAACCTGTGGGAGTACACCCGTAACCTGCTCAGCAGTATCGGCGTTGGGGTGATGAGCATTGACCGGGATGAGATAGTGCTCACCTGGAACGAAGCGGCGGAACGCATCACCACCGTGCCCCAGAGCACCGCTCTCGGCAACAGGCTGGAGCAGCTGATGGACCACTTCTTCCTACCGGAAGAGGAGAAGAATCTACTGCTGGAGATTATTCGCCACCCCTTCAAGACCGGAACCCGGTATTCCCGCTTCAAGTGCGCCCTGCACCCCTATCAGCGTGGTGAGATGTATTTTAACTTCGAAAGCTCACCCCTGCGTTCCACCGACGGCTTCGTGCAGGGCGTGGTGTTCGTGTTCGAGGACATTACCCACGAGGTGCGCATGGAGGCAGAGGTTCAGCGCGTCAGCCAGCTGGCAGCGGTAGGACAGCTCGCCTCCACCATTGCGCACGAGATGAGGAACCCGCTCAGCTCGATACGCGCCTCCGCCCAGCACCTGCGCAGTGAATACTCCAGCATCCCCGAGCTGTGCGAGTTTCTGGATATTATCATCTCGGAAGTGGACGCGATGAACGAGAAGACCACCGAGTTCCTGCGCTTCGCTCGTCCCGTCGAACCGGTCTTTCAGGATGTCGACCTGGCGGATCTGTTGCGGGCGACTGTGCAGTTCATGCAGACCTATATCGACGAACAGCAGGTGCAGGTAGAGGTGGATACGCCCGATTCCCTGGTGGTCAAAGCCGACCCCAACCAGTTGAAAGAGGCGCTTCGCAACCTGATTATCAACGCCGTGCAGGCGATGTCGGCGGGAGGAACCCTGTATGTGGGGGCATCTCCTGCTTCGGCAAACAGTGTGGACATCATTGTGCGGGATACGGGCGAAGGGATACCCGCCGAGGACCTGGAGCGCATCTTCGAACCCTTCTATACCACCAAGACCAGCGGCACCGGTCTGGGGCTGGCGATTGTGCAGAAAATAGTGGAAAGTCACAGCGGAGCCATCCATGTGCAAAGCCAGGTAGGCGTGGGCACCGAGATGCGCATCAACCTGCCTGTCCATCCGGTGGTACGCCATGTCCAGCGTGCTGGCGCGCGCACCCGCGACAACCTGCGCAACAGTGTACCTGACCTTTAAAAGCCGGCGGAGGTCTGAAGGGAGGTGTTACCACCATGAAAAAAGCCGGTAAAGCACAAATAGCCCCGCTGACCCTGCTGATTGTGGAAGACCAGCAGAGCCATCGGCGCGTGCTGGAAGCGCATTTTTCCAAACATTACCAGGTACTAACCGCTGAGCATGGACAGCGTGCCCTGGACATCGCCGCCCAACAACCCATCCACCTCCTGCTGGTGGACATGATACTGCCTGGCATGAACGGTCTGGATGTTCTGCGTCAGGTGCGAGAACTTCATCCCGACGTGGTCGCTATCGTCATTACCGCTCACCCGACCATCCGCACGGCGGTGCAGGCGATGAAAGATGGGGCTTTCGATTACATCACGAAGCCGATAGACCTGGAGCAGCTAGAGGTGTTGCTGGAAAAAGCCTCCGAGCAGTATCGCCTGAAGGAGGAGAACAGGCGGTTACGCGAGCAACTGCGCAGTACCTACGACCTTCATGGCATTGTGGGGCGCAGTGCGGCGATGCAGGAGGTATACGAACTCATCGGGAAGGTGTCCAACAGCCGCGCGACCGTGCTCATTCGGGGCGAGAGCGGCACCGGCAAGGAGATGGTGGCTAAAGCCATCCATTACAGCGGTAATCGCGCCAAAGCGCCGTTCATTGCGGTCTCCTGTGCTGCCCTTCCCGAAACGCTGATGGAGAGCGAACTGTTCGGGCACGAGAAGAACGCCTTCACCGGCGCGACCATGCAAAAGCCCGGGCGCTTTGAGCTGGCGCACGGAGGCACGCTGTTTCTGGATGAAATTGCCGAGGTGACGCCCTCCGTACAGGTGAAACTCCTGCGCGTGTTGCAGGAGCGCAAGTTCGAGCGACTGGGAGGCACCAAAACCATCGAGGTGGATGTCCGCCTGATTGCTGCCACCAATAAGGACCTCGAGCAGATGGTTCAGGAGGGCACTTTCCGCGAAGACCTCTACTACCGTCTGCAGGTCATCCAGATTTACCTGCCGCCCCTGCGCGAACGCAAGGACGACATCCCCTTGCTGGTGGAGCACTTCCTGCAGAGATACAACGAGGAGAACGATAAACACATTCAGGCGGTGACACCTGAGGCTATGGAACTGCTGATGAAGTATCACTGGCCCGGCAACGTGCGCGAGCTGGAAAACGCAATTGAGCGGGCGGTGGTGCTTGCCGACCCGGATGCGGAATACATCACGGTAGACCTTTTACCGCGGTCTGTGGTTGCCGCAGGACAAAATCGTTAAAAATTTCTTGAAAAAAACAGCAAAAATGCGCCGAATGGCACGGAACTTGCACCTACAGAGGTTTGGTGTGTTTCGAGAAGGAACCTGTTAAAAATGCAGGAATTGTGCATTGCCAACGAAATCTTAAAACAACACCGACCAAACCTGGGAAGGGGAGTTCTGGTGTCCGCGCCGAGGGTACTGGTAGCCGATGACGAGGTTAACCTGTGCAAAGTGCTGGCTGTGAGGCTGCAGCAGAGCGGTTTGCAGTATGTCATCGCGCATGACGGTGTACAGGCTCTGGAGATTATTCGTTCACAGCCGATAGATGTCGCCGTGCTGGACGTGCGCCTGCCGCGCATTAACGGCGTGCAGGTACTGCGTGAAATCCGCCGGGACTATCCTCGCCTGCCCTGCATTCTCATCACCGCCTACGAGGACGTGACCCTGCATGAGGAGGCAGTACAGCTGGGAGCCAACGCCGTACTGCAGAAGCCTTTTGACCTAGACGCCTTTACCGAGTTAATCTGGCGGGAGGTCAGCGCGGCATCCGCGGAGACGCGCATGCTTCTGCAGAACGGGGAGAAGGTGGTTGTGGATATACGTCGGGGCGAGTGGAGCTACACCTATACCCCCCGGGTGATTGCGCAGGACGACCGTACCCTGCAGATTGAGCCGCCGATGGCGGTTCTGGATGAGAAGATATTGGCGCAGAGCGTAGCTATCGTTCAGTTCACACGCGGCGACGGGGTGTATCAGTTTCGCTCGCGCATCAAGCTGGCAAACGTGCCTGTACAATCGCTGTACCTGCGCAAGCCGGTGGCTATCCGTCGTCTCCAGCGGCGCAGTTACCCGCGCATTGTACAAAGCGGACAGGTCAGTCTGAGTTTTGTCAGCTGGCGTGAGCCGGAAGCTGCTCCGTCGGTGCTGAACGGCGAGCTATATGACCTGAGCGCAGGCGGTTTCTCCTGTCTGCTTCCCCGGGTGCCGCCCGTCGGCGAGGAGGCGTCCTTCCAGATTACCCTGCCCGAAGCAAACCTGACGCTCATCGGTCAGGCGCGAGTGGTACGCGTGGGCGGTGTCGTTGCAGACAGGATTCCTGCACTTTATCGGGTCGGACTGGAGTTTACCAGGCTGTCGCCACCCATGCGCAAAACTCTCAGCGAGTGGATGGAACGACTGCCGGGACGAGTGTAGAGCGCGTCATTTCCATTGAAGGAGGAGTGCATTGCTGGTTCGCGTCCTCTCGGGAACCGTACACGGGATGGACCCTCATACGATTGAAGTGGAAGTGGATATGCAACCGGGTGGTTTGCCCGGATTTACCCTCGTCGGTTTGCCGGACCGCGCTGTACAGGAAGCCATTGACCGGGTTCGTCTCGCCATTCGCAACTCAGGACTGCACTGGCCCGTTCGCAAGATTACCGTCAACCTTGCCCCTGCTGACCTGCGCAAGGAGGGGCCCGCCTTTGACCTGCCGATAGCCATCGGTATCCTCTGCGCCGCCGGGCAGGTGGATAGCACGTGGCTCCCGGAGACCTTTATCCTGGGCGAGCTGTCGCTGGACGGTACGGTGCGCCCTATTCACGGCGTGCTCCCCACAGCCATCCATGCCCGCCAGCAGGGTATCAAGCGGATGATTGTGCCGGCACCCAACGCCCCCGAAGCGGCGATTGTGGGCAATGTTCAGGTCTATCCTGTTGCCAGCCTCGCCGAAGCGGTGGAACTGCTGAACACGCACGATACGATTCACCCGCTCAGCAGTGACCCAGAAGAGCTGCTGAAACAGCCTCCGCGCTATGAGGTGGACTTTGCCGACGTGAAGGGACAGCATCACGTCAAGCGTGCGCTGGAGGTCGCCGCGGCGGGTGGGCACAACGTGATTATGATTGGTCCGCCCGGTTCCGGCAAGACGATGCTGGCGCGGCGCGTACTCACCATCCTGCCTCCGCTGACGGTGGACGAAGCCATTGAAATCACCAAGCTGTACAGCGTTGCCGGGCTGCTGCCACCCAACACCGGTCTGCTGACCACGCGCCCCTTCCGCTCGCCGCACCACACCAGCAGTAACGCCGCGCTGGTCGGCGGGGGAAGTGTGCCGCGCCCGGGCGAGGTCAGCCTGGCGCACAACGGAGTGCTTTTCCTCGACGAGCTGCCGGAGTTCCGTCGCGAGGTGCTGGAGGTTTTGCGCCAGCCACTGGAAGACGGTGTGGTGAGCATCGCCCGCGTGCAGGCAAGCATCGCCTATCCCGCCCGCTTCATGCTGATTGCCGCCATGAACCCCTGTCCCTGCGGCTACTATGGCGACCCACTGCACGGGTGCACCTGCTCGCCTGCCCAGATTCGCAAATACCAGCAGCGCGTGTCGGGGCCCCTGCTCGACCGCATCGACATCCATATCGAGGTGCCACGCCTGACGCACGACGACCTGCTGCGCACCCAGCAGGGGGAACCCTCTGAGGCAATTCGCGAGCGTGTCATCCGGGCACGTCAGGTCCAGCAGGAGCGGTTTGCGGGAACAAACGTGCGCTGTAACGCGCAGATGACCACGCGCATGTTGCGCCAGTTCTGCCCCCTCTCGGAAGACGTCAAGGCGATGCTCAGGCAGGTCAGCCAGCAGATGGGCATCAGCGCACGCGCCTTTGACCGCATCGTGAAGCTGGCACGCACCATCGCCGACCTGGCGGGGGAAGAGCAAATCGGCTTGCCGCATGTGGCAGAAGCGGTCCAGTACCGCAGTCTGGACCGGCGTATCTGGCTGTAAAGGCACAACAGGAGGTGTTGAGCCATGCGCACCATACGGTGGCTCCTGATAGTGGTGCCGCTGGCGCTGCTGGTGGTGCTGGCGATATACCCGGGCACCGGCTGGCTGGTGCGTCAGCATCTGTGGATTCCGCAGGGTGTTACTGTCACTCAGTTGGCTTTTTCTCCTGCGGCAGGAAACGATGAGATACTCGCCCGCGTGCAAAGCAGACTGAAACAGACTGCGCTGCGACACCCCAGCGACTATCTGGCTCAGCTCAGCTGGGCAATGAGCCAAACTTCCATGCAGGCAAGTTCTCAGAATCTGCGCGCTTTGCTCCCTCGCTTTGGCGACCGACCCTCTCTGTACGCTCACATTCTGCGTTATAGCACGTCATCAAACGTGGTAATCTATCGGCAGGAGGAGCAGATATTGGCGCAAGGCAGGATACCTGATCCAACGTCGCTACCACCTCCTCCCCCTCCGCCTCCCCCTGAAGTGCTGGCAGAGTTTGACCGTATCGCGAGAGAAGGCGAGCGTTTGGACCCCGATAACGCCTTCTTCCCGATGATGCGCGCGGTGGGTTACTTTGCTGGTAAGCGCGACCGTGAGGCGGTACAGGCGATTCTGCGTGCCAGCGTGAAGCCCCGCTTCGACGACTATGCGCACGAAGAAGCTCAAAGCATTATCCATCTCTACACGCTGGCTTACGGAAAGCAGCCCGCGATTGTGCAGGTCGGTACTTGTTTCTCGCTTTTCTTTCCGCACTATGCGCGGCTGCGGGCGATGGTGCGGATGGGGCAGTATATGGCGATGCAGGCGGACAAAGGGGGTAGGTCCCACGAAGCCGCGGAGATTCGCCTTGCACTGATGCGTTGTGGTCGCCTGGTACGCACACAGGCGCGGTTCATAATCGGCAGTTTACTGGGAATAACAATGGTTAAGATGGGCGGTTCCCTGCCGCGCCTGCAACCTCCGCAGTCAAGTAAACACGGAATAGTGTTGGGCGAACCAGAGGACCCGTGGGCAGAACAAAACAGAGAGTTTGTGAAATACCTGCGTCGGCTGGGCAGGTACGAGGATGCCCGCTGGGCAGAGCGGGAGTTACGCCTTGCGCGAGAGGTGCAAGCGCTCTTCACGCAGGCGGTTGAACAACATAGAATACCTGTTTACAACATAGCGATTGCCTCCGCCAGCGTGGGGGCGATCAGCATGACCCTGTTGACCATGGGCTTGAGCACGCTGTTGTTCGGGCTGATATGGCAGGTGCTGTCACGTCTGGTCAGCAGGCTGATCGAAGCCATGTTCGCGATGGTCCTCGCGCTGTTTGTGGTGGGGGTCATATTGTGGTCAACGCCACCCGTTTTTTCCATCATCGCTTACCTGCACACTATCTCTTCTCTGCTCGATCTCACAAGGGACCATTGTTGCCTCTCTACATGTTCAGAACCGTATATGCCTCTTCTGGATAGTCTGACCGGCTTCATACAGACTCTGATTATGAAAATGTACGACTACCCGAACATGCTGTATCTAGTAGGTGTGCTGGCGTTTGTGGGATGGCTGATATTGCTAACAGCAGGGATTACCGTCGTGGGCATTCTCTGCAAACAGAGCGCAAGCGAGGCACTGATTGGGGGTCTGCGACGGTATCTGCTACCCGCGGCAGCGGCTTTGCTAATCCTTTGCGCAGGGCAACTCATCTATAATGCACAGGTGGAGCGTCACTGGTTGCCCGAGATTGAAAAGGTTTTCCAGCACGAGAGCGCATATACCCTGCAGTTGATGGGCAAGCAGGTGCCACAGTGAAGTATCCTCAGGTCGTACGCACGCTTTGCAATCGCCCCTACCATCTGCTACAATCTGCATAAGGGGGCGAACATGAGCCTGTTTGAGCAGAAAAGCCTGTACCAGACCGAGGCGGGGGCGCCGCTGGCTGCACGCATGCGCCCGCGCACCTTAGAGGAGTTCGTCGGGCAGGAGCACCTGGTCGGCGAGGGCACGGCTATTCGCAAAGCCATCCAAAACGACCAGCTCGGTTCGGTGATTTTCTGGGGACCGCCCGGCTGTGGCAAATCCACGCTGGCTCGCATTATCGCCGCGCATACCCGGTGTCATTTCGTGGAGTACAGCGCGGTGACCAGCGGCGTGGCAGAGGTGCGCCGGGCGATTGAAGAGGCGCGTCATCGCCGCCAGCTGCACGGTCAGCGCACCATCCTGTTTGTGGACGAAATCCACCGCTTCAACCGCGCCCAGCAGGACGCCTTCCTACCCCACGTGGAGGACGGCACGATTATCCTGATGGGAGCAACCACCGAGAACCCCTATTTTGCCATCAACGCGCCTCTGCTCAGCCGGTCGAGGGTTCTGCGCTTCGAGCCGCTGACCGAAGAGCACCTGCGCCTTATCGTAGAACGCGCCCTGAAGGACGAAGAGCGTGGGCTGGGTGGACTGAAGGTCAGGCTCCCGGAGGAATGCATGAGCTACCTTCTTCGCATCGCCAATGGGGATGCCCGGGTTGCGCTGAACGTGCTGGAAAGTGCCACCGCGCTTGCCGAACCGGACGCACAGGGAGAACGGCTGATTACCATCGGGATGCTGGAGCAGGTGGTGCAACAGCGCGCCGCCCGCTATGACCGCGAAGGCGACGAACACTACGATACCATCTCCGCCTTCATCAAGTCGGTGCGCGGTTCCGACCCCGACGCGGCTCTGCACTATCTGGCGCGGATGATTCGTGCCGGTGAGGACCCCCGCTTTATCGCCCGACGACTGGTTATCCTCGCCAGCGAGGACATCGGCAACGCCGACCCCCACGCTCTGCTGATTGCGGTGGCGGCGATGGAGGCGGTGCAGTTTATCGGTATGCCGGAGGCGCAAATCACGCTGGCTCAGGCGACCACCTACCTCGCGTGTGCCCCCAAGAGCAACGCCAGCTACATGGCGCTGAACAAAGCCCTGCATGACCTGGAGACCCAGCCGCTGGCACCAGTGCCCCTGCACCTGCGCGACGCCAGCTACCCCGGCGCCCAGCAGCTGGGGCACGGCAGGGACTATCTTTATCCGCACAGCTACCCCGGTCACTGGGTGGCGCAACGCTACCTGCCCGAGGGGAACTGGAACCTGCCCTACTACGAGCCGTCCGATAACGGCACCGAACGCAAAATCAAAGAGCGACTGAACCGCCTGCGTGAGCTCCTGCAGAGCCGCCTCGCCAGCCCCGAAACCGCCCCAGATGTGCCCGCGGACGAACCCGACGAACCCGCCTGAGCCTTCTCATTTCGGGTTTGGCTTGAGCACCTCGCGCAATCGCTCCTCCAGCGGCGGCAGCGGCTCATGAACATAGCCCGGCTCGCGCTGATACCAGTAAGTGGTCACCGCATAATCCACCCAGCAACCGCCTGCGTCCCGTCGCTCGCGCACCTGGCGATGGAAGTCCTGCGCATCCCGAAACTCGTGCTTCCAGTTCACCCGCCACTGCATTTCGCGCTCAAACCGAATGGGGTTGACGGGGTGGAAGCGGTAGATGCTTAACTGCGCCGGGTCCAGGTGACGCACGTAGTTGATACCTGCATACAGCCCGGCAAAGGTGCGCTGGAACCCCCAGCTGAAGCCGAACGAGTCCTCACTGCCCAGATAGTCATAGCGCGGCTGAGACTCGCCGTCCACATACACGCTGTTGTTGCCCTCCATCACGAAGTGGAACTCGCGATACAGCGGTTCATCGGTGCACACGCTCCACGCCCTGCCGACCAGATGCCCTTGCGCCTGCACCCGGAAGAAGAGTTCGTCGCTGTCTCTGCTCAGCTGGAAGGCGAACCGTCGCCAGGTGGCGTGCAAATATCCGATATCCTGTGGCAGTTCGGGGAGCAACTGATACTCCACGAAGCTGTAGTTTGCCATGTCGTACGGCGTGTCGTTTCGCAGAAGCACCCTTGCCGAGCGGCGGAAGGGCATAGGAAGGTGCGCGTTGTACGATTCGGGCGCCTTCTCTACCCACAGGCTGGTGAAGTGCCCCGCTTTGCCTCCGCACCCGTCGGCGAAGAAATCGCCCAGCGGCACGCACACCGACGGCTCCGAACTGCCGTCAAAATAGGCTAACAGCACCACGCCTCGCGCACTCAGCGCCCGACGCTCCGCCTCGGACAGGTGCGCTGTCTGGGGAGTGGCGATTACCAGGTGCTGAGTGGTGTGGATGCAGGTAATCACGCCACAGCCCTCTATCTCCAGAATCGGGATGGTGGCGCCTGCCTTCAGCGGCTGGAGGTCGGGATAGGCGTCGTAGCACCAGCCGCCGTTGCCCATGCCCGAGCGCACCCCGCTTTGTATCCGGGAAATGTCCGTCCACCACATGTCCTTTCGCGCCTCCATCTATCAGCAGGTTTTGTGCGATAGTTCGCCCCACACGGGGAGAGGCTCCTGCCTGCGGATAGCTCTGTGCAGGAACTTCTCCGCCCGGCGCGAATCGGATGGCGGTATGAGAAGCGCCTATCTGTTGTGGACAGTGCTGGGCATCGTTCTGTGCGTGATGGTGGGTGGCGCACGGCAGTCGCCTCCCGCACAGAAGGACACCCGTCGGTTCATCCGGGTGTACAGCGCTCCATCCTCTGCGGAAGCCCTGTTGCAGGTGTCAAAGCCGGGCGCGCGCATCGCGCTCAGTTTCGGGGGCGCAAATCCCGACTGGCTGAGCACCCTTCGGCTTCTGGGCTTCTCGGTGTGGCAGTACGATACCGACCACCTTTCCAGCAACGAGGTGGCGCCCGGGCAGTGGGACTGGACGGCAGCGGAGGAGGTCTACCAGCGGGCGCGTGAGGAACGGCTCCTGTTCGCCCTGTTTCCACACTATGCCTTTCTGCCTAAGTGGTACATTGAGAAGGAGAAGCCTGCGCTCACCCGCTGTGTCGAACATGGGGAGGAAATCCCCGCCATCTCGCCGTGGGAGCCGGGGTTAGCCAGATGGCTGGACCGGCAGTGGTCTGCGCTGGCGAAGCAGTTCGGCGGCGCCAAACCGCGCGTGGACGCTCTGGTGCTGGGCATTCACGGCGACTACGGCGAGGCGGGGCTGTTTACGGGGGCGCGGATGGCGTCGCGTGAACAGCGCGAGGACTGGGAGCGGCGGTTCGGCAAGGCGCACAATCACAAAGGTTTCTGGTGCGGTGACGAGAAGGCGCAGGCAAACTTCCGTCGAGCCATGCTGCGCAAGTACGGCGACCTCGCCGCGCTGAACAAAGCGTGGGGCACGCAGTTCGCCAAAGAGGACGAGATTCGCTTCCCCCGCTCGCCCGAAGAGGGCAAACGGTGGTGGCTGGACTTTGTGGCGTGGTATCAGAACGGCGTCACCTATTTCACCGACCTGGTGTGCCGGCTGTCCCAGCGTTATTTCCCCAACACCCTCCGAATACTGCCCATCGGTTTTGCCGATGAGGATGTGCGTTACGGCGCAGATATTTCCGCACTGGTGAAGATTGCGTCGCGTCATGGGGTGGCGGTGCGCTCGGTTCATGCGGGATACCTGCCACTCGCCGATAACGAGAGCTTCTTGCTGGCGCGGATTGCTTCCGCCTGTCGCTTCTACGGCACGCCGCTATGGCTGGAATCTCCGGGCAGGCTGGATGCCCGGCGTCAGGCGGAGGCGTTGTATGAAGCAATCGCTCAGGGCGCGTCCGGCTACTACGACTGGGCGGTGAACCCTGTGACCAACGAGTCGGTGTATGAACAGAACCTGCGCTACCTCATCGTGGGACGACCGGTGGTGGACGTCGCCATGTTTTTCCCGTCAACCGCCGTGCGACTGGCGGACGTCGGTCAGGCGCCCACCATGCGAAACGGCTGCGCACGGGCACGTGACCTGTTCCCCTTTGACATTGTGGACGAGCGGATGATTCGCGATGGTGTACTGGACAGATACCGCCTGCTTGTTTTCTGGGAAGGACAGGTGGTGGAGCAGGATGTGCTGGAGAAGATTGTCGAGTGGGTGCAGGCGGGCGGGGTAGCCGTCGCCTACGATTTTGGCAAGGTGACCAGCGTGGAAGGCGATGGTTCCGCCTGGCGCGACCTGTTCGGCTACGCAGGCAAATTACAGCCCCTGAAGCCGACCCTGAAGGGCGAGATACCTGCTGGGGGATACGTACTGCGCATGGGCGACCCCGCGGTGAACGACCTCCTGCAGGGAGAGTGGTCGCCGCCGCAAAAGCAGGGAGAACGCACTTGGCGATGGACGGGGGCGAACGCTCAGGTGAACCTGCCGCTGAAACAGGGACGCTCCTATAGCCTAACCATTCGTGCCATCCTGCCCGGCGGGGAAAAGCCTCCGCGTGTCGCGGTGCGTCTGGGACAGCATCTGCTGGGATACCTGGACAGCCCGGGCGAGACGGTGTACAAGTTCGTCGTTCCCGCGGAGTGGGTGAAGGCGGACGAATGGACGACGCTGGCGTTTCGTATGCTACCGACCGAAGAGGGGAAGCCCGGGCGTGGTGCTCAGATAGCGGAGATTCAAGTAACGGCAGTGGACAGTACGACGCCTCCGCTGGACGGTGCGCCTGCGGTAAGCTACGTTTACCAGATTGACCCGCAGGTACTGGCAACCCGCTGGACGCAAAAGCTGGGCAAGGGGTTATGCGTGTTTGTGCCGGTGCGCCGCGCCCAGGATGGTATCTCCGCCTATCTTCAGGTGCTTCGCCAGTTGGTGTATCGCCTCAACGAGCTCTCCCCTGCCCATCACGGCGCCCCGCCGGTGGACAACGAGCCGGACGGCGTGTTTACCACCCTGCTCACCGACCGCATCCTTCTGTTCAACAGCACCAGCCAGCCGGTCACGCGCGACCTGCGCCTGAGCCGGGAGGCTTTCGCGGCGTACCCGCAGATACAGACCCCACCATCTGCTCCCATTCGTGTGCAGA
This sequence comes from Chthonomonadia bacterium, assembly GCA_013314755.1. GTDB lineage: Bacteria > Armatimonadota > HRBIN16 > HRBIN16 > HRBIN16 > HRBIN16. The sequence goes on along the minus strand of JABUFA010000014.1, from coordinate 21,268 downwards.
TACCGGCAGGGGACATCGCCGTTGTTCCCTTTACTAGAACGCCGGTGGAACTGCTCCTGCAGTGCGAGCGGTTCACCGACCTGCGCGGCAATGGCACGCGCGCTCAACCTGATTGCAGTCCCGGCACGGGACAGACCTGTGTGTGGTTACCTGCTGGAAAGTCCATTCGCACGCGATTTCCGGTGGAGGTAGCGGGGAAGTACACGCTTTTTGTGCGGTGCGTAGCGGAGGGCAACCTGGTGGCACCGCGCGTGGTGCTGAACGGCAAGCCGCTCCGGGTGGAGAAATCGCCTGCTGTACCCGGTATGGATGTCCTGCGGGCGGAGGCGGTATCCCTGCAGGCGGGCACGCACACGCTGGAGCTGGAAGCGTCTGCCTCCGTAAACTGCGCCGCCGATTTCGTCATTCTGAGCAACGACCCGAGCATCGTGGGCTATCGGTTTGGCAGGAGGTAGGGCGCATGTACACACAAGGACTTTTGAAACGTGCTGTGTAACGTATAACCTGTAACTGTATGTATATCATTCCTGATACGTGGAGGTCAACATGGCACAATCGGCACAGCGCAGGCTCCCTGCAGCCACTCCGCAGAAGCTGCCCCGATGGCGGGGGTTCAACCTGCTGAATAAGTTCCATCGCGACTGGAACAACCGACCCTTCAGCGAACAAGATTTCGCGTGGATTGCGGAGCTGGGCTTTAATTTTGTGCGTCTTCCGATGGACTACCGATGCTGGACGGACTCCGGCGACTGGACAAAGCTGCGCGAGGATGTGCTAAAAGACATCGACGCAGCGGTACGCTATGGACAAAAACATGGCGTGCATGTGTGCATCAACTTCCATCGTGCGCCCGGCTACACCGTGGCGTCGCCGCCAGAGCCAAAACCACTGTGGACGGACGAAGAGGCACTAAAGGTATGCTGTTTACACTGGGCGCACTTCGCCAAACGATACAAAGGCATTCCCAACAGCCAGGTCAGTTTCAACCTGTTCAACGAGCCGGCAGGCATCAGCCCGGAGGTGCACCGGCGGGTGGTGGAGCGCGTCGTGGCGGCGATACGCGAGCAGGACCCCGATCGCCTTATTATCTGCGACGGGCTGAACTGGGCGCGGAACCCCATTGAGGAGCTGGTTGGGCTGAAGGTGGCAGGCGCCACACGCGGCTATGACCCCTTCGTCATCTCGCATTACAAGGCGAGCTGGGTGCAGGGTTCCGACCGATGGCCCGAACCCACGCATCCCTGGCGCGAGGGCAACACGGTGTGGGACAGGCAGACGATATGGGAACGCATCTACAAGCCCTGGAAGGATCTGGAGAAGAAGGGCGTCGGCGTGATGATTGGCGAGTTCGGCGCGCACAATCAGACTCCCCACCGGGTGGTTATCGCCTGGCTTCGCGACCTGCTGAGCCTGTGGAAGGAAGCAAACTGGGGATGGGCGATGTGGAACTTCTTCGGTTCGTTCGGTCCGGTAGACAGCGGGCGCAGTGACGTGCGCTATGAGGACTGGCGCGGGCACAAGCTGGACCGTGAGATGCTGGAACTGCTGCAGTCTATGTAAGGCAAAAGGGCGCGGCTGGCGCCGCGCCCTTTTTATTTCACTATACCCAGTGTACCTTTTGGACGCGCGGGGCGCGTGCCAGATACCGCTTCGCCTGTTCGGGAGTCATCTCCGGGTTGCGGAAGGAGATGCCCACCAGATTCAGCATCTGGTAGAACGCCTCCTTGTGCGGGCGGATTCCTGCGAACATCTCTTTGCCTGCTCCGAGTGCGGTGACCAGCGTCCAGTCGCCGGTATGCTGTGTGCCTATCCACGCGATGCCGTTGTAGTTGGACAGTATCTCTCCCAGCACGCCTGTCAGATTGGCATGAGCGCGATTCAATGCAGGAGCGGGTTTGCCCTGTGCCACGCTGGCAATCACTTCCGCTTCCTCGGGCGTTATCTCAATGCCCGTGACCTCGCGGACCGCCTCGCGCACTTTATTCGCCGTTGGGGTTCCCGCGTCGCGCAGTAACTGCTGGATGGCGCCGTATGAGCCTTTCGCCTGTGCTACTCGCTCCAGACATTTCGCGCTGTCGCGATACTCCTCGCCCATGCCGTTCAAGCCGGGGTTGGAGTTGCCGTGGTCGCTGGTGATGACCAGCAGGGTATCGGGATGTCGCCGCACGAAGTCCACCGCCACGGCAATGGCGTCATCAAACGCAAGCTGGTCCCACAGCAGGGCGGCAGCGTCGTTGGCGTGAGCAGCATGGTCCACGCGCCCGCCTTCAATCTGCAGCAGAAAGCCATGGCGCGAACGGGAGAGGATTTCCAGTGCAGTGCGAGTCATCTCCGCCAGGGTGGGAACCGTCTCCCAGAGCTTCGGGTCATTGCGGTGGTCAATAGTGTAGGGCACATGTCCGCTGTAGAACAGGCCGAGCACCTTTTCCGGTCGTTCGCGTCCCCGCACCTGTTCGCGTCTCTCCCAGAAGACGTAGCCCTTCCGCTGGTATTCTGCTATCAGGTCACGCCTGTCCGAACGCTGCTGGGGGTCAAAGAACCGCCTGCCGCCTCCCATCAACACGTCGACAACGTCCAGATAGAGTTCGGCGATGATATGCTCATCGTCCCGCCTCGGGTGGGCGACGGCAAAACCCGCCGGCGTGGCATGGGTGATGGTTGTGGTTGTGACCAGTCCAATCTTCCTGCCCGCGCGGCGCATCACGTGAGCCAGAGGGGTGAGATTCGTGCCATCGGGCAGTACGTTCAACGCCCCATTAAACACCCGGGAGCCGCTGCCCCAGGCACTGCTCGCCGCGGACGAATCGGTAACCAGCGAATCGAGCGAGCGTGTTTCAAACAGTCCTGTGACCGCTTCGGGGTCCTGCAGCAGGCGAAACCAGTTTGTGCTTCGTCCCCGCACCATCTGTGAAAACGGCTCTGCCATGCTGGGCACGCCCAGGCTCATGCCGTCCGAGACCATAAAGATAATGCTTTTGACCTGCGATGCCCGACGACGCACCTGCGCGGAGGCTTCGCGCAACAGTAATCCACTGCCTGCCAGCGCCGCGACACCTGCCTGCAACAGTTCCCTGCGTGAAAGGTCTGAAGATGCCATTCGCTTCCTCCCGGATTGCCAGCTTTTCTTCCATTATACCTCTGAAAATGTTAAGGAGGAGTGAAAGCCTTGCAGAAGCTCAACAAGATATGGGGGCTCGGGTTTGGACAAAATGAGGGGCGGTCCCGCTCTTGCACAGAACCGCCCCTTTGAGAAATACTTCAGGTATGCAGACAGTAATCGCTATCTAAAGAATCTCTCACAAAGCCGATAATTATACTGATGTATTCCTCAGCGTAAGCCAAATAGCTCCGACGCATGGCGTGTGGTTTCCGTAGCGATTTGCTCGGGTGTTTCTCCTTTGATTGCTGCTACCTGTGCTCCGATAAGCGGGATGTAGCTGGGTTCGTTGCGCCTTCCGCGATGAGGCGTTGGCGCCAGATAAGGGGCATCCGTCTCCAGCAGAAGGTAACGAAGAGGTATCTGTTGCACCACCTCACGCAGGGTGTGGGCGTTCTTGAAGGTGATCACGCCTCCGATGCCCAGATACCAGCCCATCTCTACCGCCCGTTGTGCGTGGTGGACCTCGCCGCTGAAACAGTGGAGCACTCCACGCAGGGGATAGCGTGCCAGTATGTCCAGCAGGTCATCGTAGGCGTCGCGACAGTGGATAATGGCGGGCAGGCGCAGGTCTAAAGCAAGCCCAATCTGCTCTTCAGACGCCTGTTGCTGGACGTCTCTGGGCGAGAGGTTGCGGTAGTAGTCCAGACCAATCTCGCCAATTGCCACAACCGAAGGCTGGGACGCCAGTTGACGCAGACGCAGGAGCGCATCCCGATTGCATTGCACCGCATCGTGGGGATGGATACCGACCGATGCCCAACAGCCTTCCAAGCGCTGTGCCGTTTGCACCGCCGCGTCACTGCTGGCGAGGTCGTATCCAACGATAATCGCCGAGCGCACACCGGCCTGGCGGGCACGTTCCCAGACCTGTGGCGCATCGGCGGCGAAATCAGGATGGTTCAGATGACAGTGTGTATCCGTCCAGATGTTCATACTAACAGGATGCCTGAAAGGGAGAACTGCTGTCAAGGGCTGAGACTGAGTTCGGGGCACGGGTGTCCTGGCGACTGGAAGTCGCAGGCGACACGGAACGAAACCTGCTTACGCAGGTTTGTGGAGTGCTGAAGCCATGCTTCAGCACAGCTTGTGGTTGACCTTGCGATTGGAAATCGCAGGCAACACGGAACGAAACCTGCTTACGCAGGTTAGCCTCCACAGGAGGCTTCGCGGTGAGTAGCCTGCAACTTTCAGTTGCAGGGATGCCGTTGGGAAACTTCTTCTGGTAAACAAACGTCTAATAATTGCGTAGTAACGGCAAGTGTACCAGCCGAACGAATCGCAAGTTTCGGAACGTGCAGCAAAAAACTGGTATGGTGTGGGGTGTTCGGGGTATGGAAAGGACATGATGGAGAACACCGCCGCCTACCATGTATGCATATCGTTGACGTAAGGAGAGGTCAGCTATGCCACAACTGAGAAAAGACCCAGTCACCCGGGAATGGGTGATCATCGCGACCGAGCGAAGCAAACGCCCATCTGATTTCAAGGCGGGCGAGGTGATAGAGAAGCGAGCGGAGTACGTTGCCGAGTGCCCCTTCTGCCCGGGCAATGAGCACCAGACGCCACCGGAAGTGGCTTCCTACCGCAAGGCGGGAACTTACCCCAACAGCCCGGACTGGTGGGTGCGCGTGGTGCCGAATAAGTTCCCTGCCCTCGCCATCGAAGGCGACCTGGAGCGAAGCGGTATCGGCATGTACGACTACATGAACGGCGTCGGCGCCCATGAGGTCATCATTGAGACGCCAAGGCACGACCATCACCCCGCGCTGATGCCCGAGCAGCAGCTGGAAGAGGTCATCTGGATGTATCGCGACCGCTCGCTGGACCTGGCGCAGGACAAGCGGTTCCAGTACATCATGGTGTTCCGCAACCATGGGCGCGTGGCAGGTGCATCGCTGGAGCATCCGCATTCGCAGCTGATTGCCCTGCCGATGGTGCCGGCAGAGGTTCGCCGACGCATCGACGGCGCATCGCTATACTATGACCTGCATGAGCGGTGCGTGTATATCGACATGGTGAGGCAGGAAGAGCGGTTCGGCGAGCGCGTGGTGGCGGCGAACGAGGAGTTTCTGGCGTTCACCCCGTTCGCTTCCAAGTATCCGTTTGAAACGTGGATTGTGCCGCGGCGACACCAGCCGTCCTTCGTGCAGATTGACCGCGACCAAGCAAGGGCGTTCGCGCATATCCTGAAGGAAGTGCTGTGGCGCATGGACATCGCGCTCAACCATCCGCCGTACAACTTCACCCTGCACACCGCGCCCATCAACCAGGAGCGAAACTACCACTACTTCCAGTGGCATCTGGCGATTATGCCCCGGTTGACCATCGCGGCAGGCTTTGAACTGGGCACGGGCATCTACATCAACGTGACCACCCCGGAAGACGCAGCACGGCATCTGCGTGAGGTGAAACTGGAAGAGCAGGCGCCTCAACCCGACGTAGCCGTGCCAGTGCACTGAGCAGACGCCCCCCCTTCCCTTCGCGCGGGAAGGGGGGAACACACTATTCCAGCCGCTCGCGCAGGGAGAGGTATTCCTCCACGCCCAGCACCTGTTTGATTTGGGCAAACGACATCATGCGCGATGCCATCGCGTCCACCCGACCGTCCCGGGCAAACGCCTCTATCAGCTCGCGCACGGCGTACGCGCTCACCAGCAGGCTCTCAATGGGGCAGACCACAATCTTGTAGCCCAGCTGTTCCAGCTCGCGCACGCTCAGGATGGGCGTTTTGCCTCCCCACAGCATGTTCACCAGCAGGGGATAAGGCACTTCGCGGGGGATGCGTTCCAGCTCCTCAACGCTCAGGGGCGCCTCGATGAAGCACACATCCGCGCCCGACTCAGCGTACAGGTTCACGCGGCGGATGGCTTCGTCCAGACCCAGCGGCTCGCGGGCGTCGGTGCGGGCGATAATCACAAAGTCAGGGTCAGGTCGGGCGTAGACTGCAGCCTTTATCTTCAAAGCCATCTCTTCGGCGGGAATGACCTGCTTGCCTTCGAAGTGTCCGCACCGCTTGGGCGACACCTGGTCCTCCAGAATAATGCCCGATGCCCCCGCCTGCGCGAAGGTCTGAACGGTGCGCACCACATTGTGCAGGTCGCCGTGACCGGTATCGCCGTCGGCAATCAGAGGCACGCTCAGGCGTGCGCTCATCCGACGCACGGCGTCTGCCATCTCGCTCATCGTCAGGAAGTTCAGGTCGGGTAGTCCCAGCAGGCTGGCGCTGGTGCCGAACCCTCCGATGAACACCGTTTCGAAGCCTGCCTGTTCGATCAGCATGGCGGTCAGCACGTCGTGCGCGCCCAGCGAACGGATGATACCGGGCGCTTCCAGCAGCTGCCGCAGACGTTGGTTCTTGCTCATTCGAGCCTCCTTGCTACCGCCCGGGCGGGCGCACCGTCCACACCTTCAATGCGAAGGGGCAGGCAGATGAATCGCACCCAGCCCGGCTCCAGTTCACGCAGGTTCAGCCCCTCCACGATGATAATCCCTGCGCCCAGCAGGGTGCGATGCGCTCGCGGCTCCGGGGCGCGGAACTGCTCAACCGACAGGTAGTCTATTCCCACCAGCTGGATGCCCCTGGATACAATCCACTCCGCTGCGTCGGGGGCAAGGTACACGAAATCGGGCTGAAAGTCGGGCTTTTCCCACACGCCGAAGGAGTTGTCAGTCTGGATCAGCAGGCGTTCGGCGTCGCCGGGGATACCCGCGGCTTGCAGGGCGTCGGCGGTCACAGCGGGTACGCCGCGCACGCTCACCACATACGCCCTGCCGATAAGCAGGTCCAGCGACAGCTGGTCCACGGTGGCGCCGTCGGGGATGAAGTGCCACGGCGGGTCGACGTGTGTGCCGGTGTGCGTGCCCATCTCTATCGCCGACAGGTTGCACACCTTGCCCTCGGCGATGCGCAGAAGCGGTCGCAGGCGGAAGGGCTGGTCGCCCGGATAGTTGGGCATTCCCTCCTTCAGGGGCACGGTCAGGTCAATCCATTCCATCGGTGCGCTCTCCTCCTCTCGCCCTTTGTGGTTCGCCTGCGGGGCAGGCGATTCCTTGCAGGCGCAGGACAGGGCTATACCTCGCGCCGACAATGCCACGCAATCCAGATTTTTTCTGCCGTGCTGGTTCGCGCACGCCGGCGAAAGACGTCGTAGCCGTTCGTTTCAATCCGGCGCAGGATTTGCGCGTACAGGCGCGCGCCCAGCAGGACGGGATAGCGATACTCGCGGGGAAGCAGATGCACCCCCACTTCTGCCTCACGGTACAGGGTTCGCGTGCGCTCTATCTCGAAACGCAGCAGTTCCACCACCTTTTCTTCGAGACGTCCGCAGGCGATATCTCCTTCGGTGACGCCAAAGCGCTGAAGGTCTTCCAGCGGCAGATACAGTCTGCCTCGTCTCCAGTCTTCTCCCACATCGCGCAGGAAGTTTGTCATCTGCATCGCCTCGCCCATGCGAACGGCGTACGGCAGGAGTGTATCGTTGTGACAGCGGAACAGGCACAGCATCATCGCGCCCACAACCCCTGCGCTTCCCCACATATGTTGCTGGAGATGGCTGAAGGTCTGGTAACGGTGCAGGCGCAGGTCCTGGCGCATGGCGTTCAGGAAGTCGGCAGTGTAACGCAGGGGGATATCGAACTCGCGCACCGTCTGGGCAAAGGCGCGCAGCACAGGACTGGCGACCCATTCGCCCCGCAGGGCGCGTCGCAGGTCCAGCTCGTAATGGTCAATCAGCCTGAAGGTCTGCTCGGGCGTCTTGCCTGCCGGGTGATCCACCCACTGGTCCGGCACGCGCACGAAAGCGTAGAGGGCGTGCACATGGGGGCGCAGCGCCAGCGGAAAGAAGCGCGTGGCGAAATAGTAGCTCGTACTATATCGCTTTTGAACCGCCTGACAGTAACGATAGTCCTCATTCATCAACGTCACCTCACAGGTCCATCCATCAAGGGGCTTCAGCTATCACGGCACTATTTTTGCCCACCAGCGTTCGTTCACCGAACACTTTCCGCGTACCAGCCGGATGTATCCTGCCTCCTGCGCCTTTTCTGGGCTGTGACAGCATTCCGCCTCCTCACGCAGGGATTCGACCATCCCACGCACCACCTGTCGGGCTTCTGCCAGCCATGCCTCGGTGCTCTCCGCGGCAGAATGAAAGGGCGTTCCTACCCGGAGGAACGCGCGCGGATACTGGTGCTGTGTGTGCGAGATGACGATAGCCATCGGCAGGAGTTGAGCCTGGGGCAGGTGTTGAGCCAGCCAATGCAGTGACCTGCCGAAGGGAAGCAGGTCGGTTCCAGCGTGGATGACCCCCTCTGGAAACAGGAACAGGATACGCGGTGGATGCTGGAGCAGGCGCAGAGTCAGACGGACGGTGCGCGCTCGCGCCTGCAGGTTGTGCGCGGGATAGGGAAGCGCCCCCAGCGCCCAGAAAGGAGGAAACCAGCGCCATTCTTCCATCCACAACGTCAGGGGCTGTTTCCACCTTTTGCCCAGAATATAACAAAGATAACCGTCCCACCAGTAGTGGTGATTGGCGAACACAATCGCTGGCAGGCTGGGGTCTGGCACCGCATCCGTTCGGGCATAAACCGCCCGGAAGTGCGACCTGACACTCATCTCTATCAGCGCATCGGCAACTATCCTGCCTGCCCACCTGAGCGGAGGGAGTATGTGCGCCCCTTCCATTGTACCGTGCCTCGTGTATACCAGATGATTGACCGCCACAGCGTCCATTCGCCGAGAATCAGCCCGACGGGGTACAACAGCCCGTACCATCGGGGCAGACCCGCCATCTGCGCCGACAGGGCAAACAGTCCCACGCTGATTGCCCAGGCGATGCCATGCCATGCCGTCAATGCGCGCGCCATCCCCTCTACCAGCGGAAGCAGATACACTATCGCCAGCGCGAAGGAAATGGCAACCGCGCCCGGCACCGAGCCACAGATAGCCACCCCATTTTTGGAGAAACCGTCAATAGCTTCGCGCAGGGTTCGATACATCTGTACCCGCAACAGTCGGCGTCCGTCTATGATGCGCACCTGCGCCCCTTCCGATTTCACCAGCCGCGCCAGGGCGACATCCTCCAGAATGACATGCCGAACCCGACAGTGCGGGTGAACCCTCATGTAGTAATCTCGCGGAAAGGCGATGACCTGTCCGTTGGCGAAGGCGAAGGCGCGGTGCGGATGGCGTTCGGCAAGCGGCAACGGGAGCAGGGTAAAGATGGAGAAAGGCAGAAGCGCTTTCAAAAGACCCACCAGCAGGTTGGAAGCCATCAAGGTGGGGATAGCCGTTACCAGATACACCGGGGCATCGTCAGGCTGAGAACTTTCTCGCGCATGCAGGATGAGCGTGTGCATAAACCGATGGAGGGTGTCTTCCTGCAGCTCCATATCGGCGTCCAGGAACACCAGCCAGTCCCCCTGCGCCCGCCCAGCCAGATGATAACATGCCCAGTTTTTGCCCACCCAGTCCGCCTCTTTGGGGGGAGCGGGGAACCAGCTGAGCCACTCTCCGGGAGCGTGCATCGGCAGGTTCGCCTGAAGCCATTCCCTGCTGGAGTCGTCGGAGTTATCGTCGCACAGGATGACCTCCAGAGGCTTTACCTGCTGAGCGCGTAACGCCTGCACCAGCGTGGGAAGTCGGTCCCGTTCGTTGCGCACCGGTATCAGCACGCTGACGCGCGGCAGGTCTGCCGTCGCCATGTTGCCTGCGGGTTCACGCCTGCGTCGCCAGTGCCAAAGATTCACCGCCAGCACCACCAGCTGAGCCAGAAGCACGGGAAGGATCCACTGGGCTATCATTGCCTATACCTTCGTCCATTTGGAACCGACTTCTTGCGTGATTCGTTCCTGCAGCAGCTCCGCCGAAATCAGCACCATCGGGATGCCGTTGCCGGGCACGGTGCTGGCGCCCACGAAGTACACGCCCTCGAACGGCGCACGATTGGATGGGCGAAAACAGGTGGACTGGAAGAAGTCGTGGCTGAGACCAAACGCGGCGCCCTGCCACAGTCCCATCCCCTCCCAGTCGGCGGGGGTGATCTGCTCGACGAAGCGGACCGACTGCCAGGATAAGCCGACCTCCCTTTCCAGCCTCGCCAGCACCTTCGCCAGCACGGTATCTGCCATGGGGGTGGCGTCCTGTCCTGAACGGTTGGGCACGGGTACCAGCACATACAGGTTCTCACAGCCATCGGGCGCGTCGTCGGGTTCGGTGCGCACGGACAGGCAGGTGTAGAATGATGGGTCGGAGGGCACTACCTTTTGCACGAAAATCTCCTGCAGGTTGCGCTCGAAATCCGCGCTGAAGTGCACGTTATGGTGCAGGAGGTCTGGAAGCCTGCCCTCGTAGCCGATACAGAACACTAAGGCACTGCAGGAGTTTCGCCAGCGACGCCGGGCGACAGGGGTATCAGGCAGTAGCCGAGCGTATGCGGTGGGCACATCGGCATTCAGCACCACGACATCTGCGGGCACGGTCTCTCCGTTCGCCATCTGCACGCCTCGCGCCCTTCCCCCTTCTATTATCACTCGCTGGACGGCGGTACCGGTATGGATATGCACCCCCTGTTGCTGGGCGATTTTCTCCAGCGCACGGATAATCTGGTACATCCCCCCGCGCGGGAACCACACCCCCTCGCCCGACTCCATATATGTCAGGATGCCGTACACCCATGGCGCACTGAGCGGAGAAAGCCCCAGGTACATCGTCTGGAAGGTGAACAACATGCGCAGGCGTGGGTCGTGCACATACTCAGCCACCTGCTTTGAGAGGTTCTTCAGCAATCGGTGTTTGACCAAAAGGGACAGCGAGCGGGGCGTCATCAGGTCAAGGACCGAACGATAATTGCGCCGCACAAAGGCGGGAACCACATCGTCCAGCATCCGGGAGAGGTCTGCCATCAGAGAAAGGTAGCCGGGCACTTCGTGGGGAGATATTTTGGTGCCGATTTCGCGCACCATGTTCGCGATGCAGGGCGAAGAATCGAACCGCAAGCCGTCGGCGTAAAAGACCCGATAGGATGGGTTCAACAGCACGGGTTGCAGGTAGTCTTCCAGCCTCAGTTGCAGGTCGCGAAACAGCTTCTCCAGCGGATCCAGCATCATCAGCAGGGTGGGACCGGTGTCGTAGCGGAACCCGTCGCGTCGAATCTCGCTGATACGCCCGCCCAGGTGTTCGCGCTGGTTCTATCAACGTGACGCGATAACCGAGATGCGCCAGCCGAACCGCGCTGGCTAACCCTCCGATGCCGCCCCCTACAACGACGACGGTTGCCATTGTCGAACCTCCGCTGTAGAGACGCTGCGCTGGCGTCGCCACACCAGCAACAGGAGCACACTCACGCTAACTGCCCACAGGAGCGTCGCCAGCGGGCGCATGTATATCCACGCCAGAAGCGCCATAAATGCACCCTGCACCAGATACAGGGCGATGGCGATGTTGTCCCAGTGCCCTTTCCATCCTCGGTCCAGCATCCAGTAGCATCCTGCAACAATCGTACCGGTTAACCACCAGCCGAGCCAGTTCACATAGGGCATCCCGTAGAAACCGCCTTCGGTGTGCCACTGCCAGTAGGGGAAACCGGCGGTCATTGCCGGGTCCATCGCGAAGTCCCATATCGTCAGGATGAACCCCGCTACAACGGGGCGCAGCCAGCGGTTCACCCGCAGGGCTTCGGTAAGGACCATGGACGGATAGAGCATCATCATCCACGAGGGAGGGATCAGGTACGGCACATGTCCCAGAAACTTCGGTCCCATCAGGTCGGTGTAGCTGTATGCGCCGAACGGAACGCCGGTCGCGGTGCCGAGCAGTTCCATTCCGCCCGCGATGAAAGTACAGAGCACAAGGAGCAATACCGCAGACCGCCAGCCTTCGCGATATGCCATCACTAAAAAAGCGGTCAGGATACCGGTAACGACATTGGTGATACCCAGCCAGAAGGTCACCACCGAGTAGTTCCAATCGGGGATAGACTGCAGATTATACAGCGCCCAGCTGCCTATCACACTGGACAGAGCCGTCAGCGCGCTCCACCCAAGCATTATCGCGGATAATTTTCGCACCCAAACCTCTTGCTGGTGATAATGGCTATCCCATTTTACCCCAATGTGGGAGGGGCGGTTCTACCTCCTTTGCAAACGCAGGATGTGCAACCGCCGACGGTCGGGCGGCAGGTCATGATAGAACGTCTCGCCCACACTGATAAAGCGGAAGTCAGGCAGGAAGACCTCGAAGAACTCCTCCAGCTTCAGCCGGTAGGGACCGCCTTCGGGAGGCTGAGGCTGGTCGTGATGGAACTCGCGCATGAACAGGATGCCTCCCGGCTTGAGCACTCTGGCAACCGAACGCGCGTACATGGGGCGGATTTCGGGAGCGAAGGAATGGAAGCATCCCGAGTCGCAAATCAGGTCAATGCTGGCGTCGCGGAAGGGCAGAAACCGCGCGTCTGCCTGAATCAGGGGGATGTCCAGTCCCGCCTGTGCACAGCGTTGTCGGGCGAAGCGCAGTGGTTCGATAGCGATGTCCACCCCAATCACGCGGTAGCCCTGCCGGGCGAGATACATCAGGTCAGTGCCTGTGCCGCAGCCGAGGTCTATGGTCAGACCTTTCGGCAGTAGACCGCGTTTCACCGCCTCTACCAGCGTTTCTGCGGGTTCCTCGCGGTGCCAGGGCATCTGCGCCGGTGAGGATTCGCGATAGCGCTGTTGCCAGTGTTGGGTGTGTTCGTCTCTCATCGCACAATCAGCACCGGCTTGTCGTGTACGGCATGAAGCACTTTGTGCGAGACACTGCCAAGCAACAGCGCCGAGGCATCGGTCAACCCGCGCGAACCCATCACAATCAGGTCTGCCCCCGCTTCGTTCGCCACCTTGACAATGGTCTCGGCGGTGTGTCCGTATTCAATGCGCGTGTCGTAATCCACCCCGGCTTCTTCGAGCAGAGGTGTGGTCACGGTCAGCACCCCTTCCGCTGCCTGCTCCATCAGCCGGGTAACCACTGCGACGTCGGTTGCGCCGCCGGGCAGTACCGTGGAGCCTGCCAGCGCCGCCGGAATGTGCACCACGTGAAGCACGGTCACCTTCGCGCCGTAGGTTTTCGCCAGCTCCGCCGCCCAGCGAGTGGCTTTGAGCGCGGTGTCGGAGCCGTCCGTTGCTAAGAGAATGTGTTTTATCATGGATGGTATCCCTCCCTTATGGTATACGCTCCAGGTGCAGGGCGATGTCTTCAGCGAACAGGGGCGTACGCAGGGTCAGATAGCCCCCTGTGTGCTCGCAGGTCTCTTCGCGTACCGTGTGGCAGTTTGCCGGCGACAACCAGCGTGCCCGGTAGGTTCCAGCGGGAATGCCGAGCATGATAGTGGTCTGTGGTGCGCCCTGTGCAATGTGCAGAAGGTAACGACTGCCGGGCTTGCCCATCGCCCGGATGCGCACATCGCCGGCATACCATGCCAGTATCTCGTTGCAGGGCTGAAGGTTCCAGACCTCTATCTCCTCCAGCAGTCTCTTGAGAAAGGCAATCTGCCGGTGCAGGTCGTCGCCACCGTAGCCGGGGGTCTCGGCGCGGATGGGTGCACTGCCGTCGGGATGCTCGACGGTGTACGAGTAGTCCAGATGGCTGAACACCCCACCGCCCGATAGCATGAACTGCCACGCCTCGATGCGGTAGGGCGACGCGCACTGCCCCGCAAAACCCGTTTCGTCGTCGGCGATAACGCGACCGAGATGATAGTTCCACGCGACCGCTTCGGGCAGAGCGTAATGGAAGTTGAAGATGGAGACCTCATCGGGCGGACTAACGATGCGCATACAGCGGTTGTTGACGTTCATCGCAATCAGATGCCGATTGGGCAGGCTGGCTTCGGTTTGCGCGATGACGCAGGCGATGTGCGCCTGCCAATCGTCGTAGGCGGTGTGGTCGTGTCGCGAGTAGGGCTCGTTGATAATCTCGTAGTACACGTTATCGTATCGGTTCAGCTCGGTGACAACGCGCCGGACGAAGGATTCCATATAGGGCAGGAGCGAGTTGTTGTGCAGGGTATAGACCTGTTCTTTGTCGCGGGGACCTGCGCCTTCCACGTTGTTGTTCGGGTACATCGGGCAGATTTCCCACAGAGCCTGTTCGTACCAGAAACAGAACAGCACGAGCTCCACCACGATGCCGCGCTCGGATGCTTTGCTCACGAAATCGTGCAGGCGTGCAAAATACGCCTCGTTGAACTCGCGCAGGGTATATTTGCCGTTTACCTTTTTATAAGGCGAGATGTACGCCTCAGGCGCAGGCGCCAGCACATTATCCACAATGCCGAACGAGCCTGGGATTTCGCGGTAGATACCCGAAAAGGTGCGCGTGAGGTTAAAGCCCCACCGCTGGAGCGTATCCAGATAGCGCACGTAGTCCATCGCGCCGTTGAGCACCGAGCCGTAATGCTCGCCGCAGGTCATCAACACGGTGGGCTTGCCGCGAAACTGCAGATAGTGCGGGTTCTCAGGATACAGGCTTAACATGTTTCTGGTCTCCCTATTGTTAAAGTGGTGCGTTCGCTAATCTATGGATTGCTGAAGCCATGCTTCAGCATGATGTCTTTTCTCCTCTTTGACCCTGCCCGTGCGACCGAAAGTCACAGACAAGACGCAGGTTTTAGCCTCCGCAGGAGGCTTCGTCATGGGTAGCCCGCAACTTCCAGTTGCAGGGTTGCCTTCCTTCCCCCTTTGTCACAACCTTGCGATTGGAAATCGCAGGCAACACATGGCGAAACCTGCTGAAGCAGGTTATGGGTCGGCTGAAGCAAGCTTCAGCACTCCAAAGTAGCCCGCAACTTCCAGTTGCAGGGTTGCCCTCCCTCCTTTTCTCTGCCCTTGCGACTGGAAGTCGCAGGCAACACTTGGCAAAACCTGCTCACGCAGGTTTGACCTCCCCCTTTGGATTGCTGAAGCCGTGCTTCAGCAGTAGCCCGCAACTTCCAGTGACCGGGATGTCCTCTACGTCTTAACATCAGTTTGGTACGCTGGCGTACGACTCCTTTATGATGGAGCAGGAAACCTCATGTCCAAATTGAAGAAGAACGGCGGAAAGTGAACAGGAAAGGGGGCGTGCCTGTGCGCCGAGGGTGGACAATCGGTGTATGCCTGTGGCTGGCAGTATCCGCCGTGGCACAACCGCGCTTCGAGCGGATGGCGGCACTCCACCAGAGCGTGGTCTCCATCCACGAGGCATCTGGCATCGCCGGACTGTTTACTTATGACCACGACCCCGCATACTGGCTGGAGTATCTTGCGTTGGGGAAACTGCTGGTGGGCGTTCGGCAGAGCGAAAGCGTGCGCTGGCTGCACGAGGCGCGTGACCTGAAGGTGCGCAATATCCCCTCTGGCGAGGGTGTGGAGGCAACTGGCACGGTCGCTGGGAAGAGGGTGAATCTGGAAGTTCTGCCGACGGCGCGAGGACGGGATACCCAGCGATGGGAAGGTTCTGCCCTGTTCATCGTCACGTGCCAGCCGAAAGGAAGGTTAGTATTGCGGTATGGAGGCATCGGTCGGGTGCGCATCCATGCCTTTCGACCCCAGCTGCCCTCGCGATTGGACTACCTTACCCAGCCAGATTTCCTGCCATCTCCAGCGCAGAGCGTAGAGGTGTCCGCTTCTGGTGCTGTGCTGAGCAGTGAGCAGATTCCCCTGCGGGTAGCGGTGCGCTTTGCGAGCGATTCGCCCGGTCGCGCCAAGAACGACCTGCCCTTTGTGCGCTACGAGACAGCGGGCGAGGTGGAGCGAGTGAGTGTGCTGGCGGGCTTTGCAGAGGATTCGGCGATGGCGCAGTCGCTGGCATCCGAGAACCACCGCACTGTGGAAAGGCTTTGCCGGCAGCGGTTTCGCCAGTTAACCTCCTCCGCGTGGGTGCGCACGCCCTCGCCCGCGATAAACGAGGCTTTCCGGTGGGCGATTATCCACATGGAATATGCCTGGGTGCGTCCCTACGGGTGGATTGAGGGTCTGCGCCACTGGGGAACCTTCTACTCCCAACAGCATAACATGGCGGCGGACTGGATTGGGCAGGCGAACCGTTCGCAAGAGATGCTGTTGACACATGCACAACATCTGTTGCCCAACGGGCAGGTTCCTCAGATGCACCCCAACGGACAGACCCGACTGGATTTCGGCGGGTGGAATCAGTTCTATGTGTGGGGCGTGGAGCATTACTGGCTACACACGGGCGACAGAGACTTTTTGCAGAGGATACTGAACCCACTGCAACGTGTGGTGAACCAGACCTTCGAGGAGCATGACCCCGACGGCAACGGCTTGCTGGGCTTTGGTCAGCAGATTGGCAACCAGGAGGACTACATCTCCACCCCTGAAGACGGCACATCGCCGACGGTTGCAGGCATGGAGATGCTTCGTATCCTCTCGCGGATGCTCAGGGCATCAGGTAGAGAGGCGGAAGCGGAGCAGTACATGCAGAAGTGGTCGCAGATGCGGGATGCCCTCTTCCAGCACCTTTGGGTGCCCGAGCTGGGGCGTTTTGCCTTCTATCGCGACCGGCTGGGCGTGCTGCACCTGGAAGGGCAGTATCACACGCTGGTCTGGCCCGTGATTTACGGAATCCTGCCCCCCGCCGAGAGTTACCTTTCCCTGCGCCATCTGGCGGACACCCTGACCGGCAAGGAGGGGCAAATCTACTGCAGTAACAACTTCCCCCGCCACGTCACGGCGACGGTGGGCAGTCAGGCTGGCGGTCAGCAACAGCCCTGGGCGACGCTGGCATGGGCGAAGATGGGCGATGGCGACCGTGCGGTGCGCCCGCTGGAGTGGATTGCACGGCTGGTAACTCAGCCCTATTGTTCGGGAAGCTGGCCAGAAGTGGGCGATGAGCGAGTGCCTGCCTACTTCACCCCACCTGCCGGCGTGTTCGTGTGGGGAGTGATTGAAGGGCTGTTTGGACTGAAGCGC
Organism: Chthonomonadia bacterium; assembly: GCA_013314755.1. Classification (GTDB taxonomy): domain Bacteria; phylum Armatimonadota; class HRBIN16; order HRBIN16; family HRBIN16; genus HRBIN16. The sequence continues at coordinate 4,164 of JABUFA010000014.1, read as the reverse complement.
GATGTGGTGGCGGGCGAGCTAGAGGTCGCTCCCTGTATGCCGGGGTGGTGGAAGTACATGGAGCTGCATCTGCCAGACCTGCATGTCGCGGTGAGGCGCGACGGAAGCCGCCTGCGCGTTGTGGTGCATCAGCAGAAGCCTTTGCGCCTCGCGTTTCGCGTGCATGTCCCGCCGAATCGAGGGGTGTGGGCAAAGATTGACGGCAAACCGGTCACCATCAATCCCTACGAGGAGGAGCCTGCCGTCAAAGGTGTGTGGGTGCGGTTCAAATCTGGCAGGCGGAATCATAGCGAGTTAACCATCAGCTGGAAGCCTCTTCCCATTGAAGCGGGTGCATGGAAGCGAATGCATACCGGTCAGTTATTCAACATGTGGCTGTACGACCCTGTTGCCGGAGTCTCCCATCACGGCGGCTCAGGGGTGGAGTTTGGGAAGCGGGTGGTAGACCTCCAAAACATTCTACAGGAAGAGCCGTGGCAATCGGATGATGAAGGCTTCTACAGCTGGGTAAAACGTAGCCTTTCGGTGGACCCGGACGAATATGGGCGGGTTGGCGAGCGCGTTCTGTCGCGGCGAACGGTGTTCGTGCGGTGCTACGTGCAGGCAGGCGACAGAACGCGTGAGTTTCTGATGCCCGCGGACTTCTCGCTGTTCTCCTCCCACAGGTTCTGGAACGCCGAATTGCGCCAGGCGGGAGGGCAATGGCAGGTGCACGCGGACCTGGAAGATACGCAGGTGGAGCGAGTGCTGGCGCAGAGCGACCTCGCCCGCCTGACGCCGGGTATCAACACGCTGGAGTTTGTTCGCAAAGAATCTTCGCTCCCGGTGCGCCTGCGCTTTGATGCACGACCGTTGTTTGAGCAGGCGGACTGGCAGGCTCTGGCTCGAGCCTGTGTGCGCCATGTGAATCTGCCCGAAGAGCTGCTGTCGCCGGATACCGAATGGCGCAGATGGCGTATCTGGTGGGCGTATGGGCATCCGCCGTGGTCGGGGCTGCGGCCGCCGCTGGAGGCTGTGGGTGAGTCGCCGTTGCTGGAGCCCCCGTGTGTGCCCGGGGTGTCCTTCCTGAACCCCGAACGCCGGATGATAGTAGTTTCGCGGCACCTGGATCGCCCGCTGGTCACACTGCCGTTGAGCGGAAAGGGGCGGAAGGTATACCTGCTGGTTGTGCCTTTGCTGGACAATCACGATGTGTTTGCTCCGGTGGCGCGAGTCAGCGTGGGATGTGGGGATGGCGCTTTCTTTTCGCGTGAACTGCATTTCCCCGGCGACCTGGACTGGTGGGCGCCGCCGCGCATCGTGGGCGACTTTGCCACATACGGCAGCGACTGGCAGGCGCTGCTGAGCTGGGAGACGCCTTCGGCGGTGCTGAACGTGGTGGAGATTGATCTGGGGCAGGAGCACGCACTTGCCTCGTTGACGATAGAAACGGTGGGGCGGTATCCCGCCATCGGCGTGGTTGGGGTTAGCGTGTGGGGCAGTCCCGCGCGCGATTCGGTGGAGCGTTTACCTGAAACGGTGCGCAAGATGCTTCGCCACCAGCCCCGCACGCTGTTCGACTTCAACACCCCTTCGCTGGAAGGCTGGGAGATTAGCGGCACGGCGTGGGGCATCGCGGACACCGCTGGCGACCCCTGGGGTAGACGAGGCAGTAGCCGCTACTTCGCCAATTCCATGGCTGGAGGCGAGCAGGCAACGGGGAGCATTCTCTCACCTCCCTTCCGGGTCAGCGGAGCGAAGCTGACCTTCCTGAGCAACGGACACGGCGCGAGGAACTACTTTGCCCTGGTGGACGCCCGCACGGGCGAAGAGTTGCGTCGCGCACCTGCGCCAAACAAGACGGGGGCATTCGTGAAGAACGAGTGGGATGTTTCGGACCTGAGGGGGCGAGAGATGCGGTTTAAAGCGGTAGATGCTGAGGACGGTACAGCGTATGCGTGGATTGGCTTCGACGACATTGTGGAGGTGCCGTAGAATCACGAAAAAATCTCTGGAGATACCTATAGACTCCGCAAAAACTGTGGTATAATACTGGTTGGCGGAACGCGGGGGGCGGAAACCTCCGCGAGGGGAAAAAATTTCCCGAAAAAATCCGCGAAAACCGTTGACAAATCGCGCGGACGTGGTGTATATTATTATGCGCGATTGAGAGAACGGTAGCTCCTTGAAAACTAGGCAGAGGGTAAGAGCCTTGAGGTCGGAAGCCAGGCGAAGACTTTACGCCATCGCAAAACCCTGCCCATTTGGGCAGTGGGATAGATTTACGATGGAGAGTTTGATCCTGGCTCAGGGCGAACGCTAGCGGCGTGCCTGCGACATGCAAGTCGTGCGAGGGAAGGGGCTTCGGCTCCGACCCTAGCGGCGAACGGTCGAGTAACACGTAAGCAACCTGCCCCGAAGACCGGGATAACAGCTCGAAAGGGCTGCTAATACCGGATGTGCCCACGGAGAGGCATCTCTCCGTGAGTAAAACCCGCAAGGGGCTTCGGGAGGGGCTTGCGGCCCATCAGCTAGTTGGTAGGGTAACGGCCTACCAAGGCGGCGACGGGTAGCTGGTCTGAGAGGATGTCCAGCCGGACTGGGACTGAGACACGGCCCAGACTCCTACGGGAGGCAGCAGTCGGGAGTCTTGCACAATGGGGGAAACCCTGATGCAGCGACGCCGCGTGCGGGATGAAGTCCTTCGGGACGTAAACCGCTTTTGTCCGGGAAGAAGACAGTGACGGTACCGGACGAATAAGCCCCGGCTAACTACGTGCCAGCAGCCGCGGTAAAACGTAGGGGGCGAGCGTTGCCCGGATTTACTGGGCGTAAAGCGCGCGTAGGCGGCTGCGTAAGTGGGGAGTTAAAGCCCTCGGCTCAACCGAGGAAATGCTCCTCAAACTGCGCGGCTTGAGTGTAGGAGAGGGGAGTGGAATTCCCGGTGTAGCGGTGAAATGCGTTGATATCGGGAGGAACACCAGTGGCGAAGGCGGCTCCCTGGCCTACTACTGACGCTGAGGCGCGAAAGCGTGGGGAGCGAACGGGATTAGATACCCCGGTAGTCCACGCCGTAAACGATGAGCGCTAGGTGTTGGTGGTCTCGACCCCACCAGTGCCGTAGCTAACGCATTAAGCGCTCCGCCTGGGGAGTACGGCCGCAAGGTTGAAACTCAAAGGAATTGACGGGGGCCCGCACAAGCGGTGGAGCATGTGGATTAATTCGATACTAACCGAAGAACCTTACCCAGGCTTGACATGCACACGCAAGCCCTGGAAACAGGGCCCTCTGGGGTAACCCAGACGTGTGCACAGCTGTTGCATGGCTGTCGTCAGCTCGTGCCGTGAGGTGTTGGGTTAAGTCCCGCAACGAGCGCAACCCGCGCCCCATGTTGCCATCGGGTCATGCCGGGCACTCTTGGGGGACTGCCCGGGTAACCGGGAGGAAGGAGCGGATGACGTCAAGTCGGCATGGCGCTTACGCCTGGGGCCTCACACATGCTACAATGGGCGCAACAAAGGGTTCCGATGCCGCGAGGCGGAGGCAATCCCAAAAATACGCCCTCAGTTCAGATCGCAGGCTGCAACTCGCCTGCGTGAAGCCGGAATCGCTAGTAACCGCAGATCAGCTATGCTGCGGTGAATACGTTCCCGGGCCTTGTACACACCGCCCGTCAAGTCACCTGAGTCGTCTGCACCTGAAGTCCGTGGCCCAACCCGCAAGGGAGGGAGCGGCCGAGGGTGCGGGGGGCAAGGGGGACTAAGTCGTAACAAGGTAGCCGTACCGGAAGGTGCGGCTGGATCACCTCCTTTCTAAGGAGACCCGCCCGCCTCTTCGGAGGCGCGGTCTCTAGGTCGAGCGTCTGGCGCTCAGGGCTCTCTCTGCCTAGTTTTGAAGGAGTTGCCTATCCGCCTGAATGAGAAACGCAAGAGTACATAGCGTTCGTGGCGGCTGAAGCTCCTTGACAAGGTGTGTGGTGTCAAGGGGAGGCGTCAGCCTCCCCTTTGCGTCGCGAAACGGGCCTATAGCTCAGGTGGCTAGAGCGCACCCCTGATAAGGGTGAGGTCGATGGTTCGAGTCCATCTAGGCCCACCATCGCGCGGGGGCTTAGCTCAGCTGGGAGAGCGTCTGCTTTGCACGCAGAAGGTCAGCGGTTCGAATCCGCTAGCCTCCACCAACCACAC
>JABUFA010000067.1 GCA_013314755.1 Chthonomonadia bacterium | reverse complement strand
AGTAGGTCAGATAATGCACGCGCACCCATAGACGGTAGGTGGCGTTGTGGGGCAGGAAGAGCGGCTCGCTCTGCAAAACCGAAACATTGCTGGTAGGGTCTCCAAAGCTACTGTTGGGAGAAACCTGTGCGAAGTTGCCCATCGTGGTCTGCCCCGCATGGTGGTCTGCCAGTTCGGTGACCGAGTTGCTGATGACAAACGCGCCACCATACAGGTATCCGCTGTTCGGCTGAACAACGACCCGCACATGGAACACGCCTCCAATGGTGGAGCCTCCATCGGCGCGTTGCCAGCCACCGTTTTGCACGGGTTGCCAGATGACATACATTCGGACCGAGGCGAAGGCGTTAGAGGGGCACAGCAGGCTTGCGCCGAGCACAGTGAAGATGGCGAGGGCGGTCAGTACCCCCCCGTTTAGTTCGCAAAGCAAAGCGTTTCATCTTTTTGCTCCTTTCACGGGAGGTAGAAGCCTACTTACAATATACAACACTTTTGTGAAGATGTCAATCCGTTTGAGAGGTGTTGGTAAGGCGCGATGTGGGCGGGGGAGTCAGAACCCGTGCCTAACGCCCCATCTTCAGCACCTGTCCGTCTACCTCAACCTTCAAACCCGTCACCAAATGCAACGCCTCCGCAGGCAGATACACCCGACCGCGAATGTTGAGAACCGGCGCACCTAACCGATGCGTCAGACCGTTGCGTAAGAGCACATCACTACCGACGCGCGCACGCCACCGCTGACCGCCGTAATCTATATCTACCACCCCCGAAGCATACGTCAAGCCCACCTGACTCTGCGCGAACAACGGCAGCTTCAGCCAGCCGACCCAAACGTATGCCCTCCTGCCGACCTGAAGCGGAGGAAGCGCCATCAACTGCAACGGCGTCTCCCCAAAGGACGCCCGCATCACCCGAAAGCGCAAGGCAGGTCTCGCCTGCTTCCCGAACGACGAAGAGCCTTTCCTCCTCACAGACCGATCTCCCTTCCCTTTGGCAACGCCCCCGACTGAGCCGCCGTAATGGGCGTCAAAGTCCAGCACGTCCCCCGTGTGCGCATCCACGCCGATAATCTTCCCCAGTGACGTAGCTAGAGCACCCGGATACTGAACCGCCCGATAACCGACAAGGGTTATCCATAACAGGCGAACGATGCCCAACTCGTCCGCAAAGACAAGCAACTGCGGTTCCAACTCCACCTCCGCAGAAACCGTCCCCTCCAGCTGATAGACATACGAGAGTGCCAGCTGTATCGCCTGTTCGCGGGAGAGGCTGGGGGTGGTGTTCAGTCCCGAAGGCTCGCCCGGCTTGCGCCAGGAGCACGAGGTCACCACGCCAAGCGTCGGATGCACCCGCACGATAGCAAGCCGGTTGTATGGCAAGCCGTTATACCCTTGATAGAACACTCTTCCGTGCTTGTTGTAGGCGTAGTCGCCCTCCAGCAGGTTGGGAACGCGACTGGTAATGAACTGATGCACGATGCTATCCCGCTGTTCTTTGGGCAACCACTGGGAAGAGTCCTCTGGGTATGGGGTCATGTCTGCCTCGAAATCTGTGTATTCCCACAGTTCAATGGGCACGATAGCCACGACATACATCTTTCCCAGGTTGTCCTCAAAGAGATAGGACAATCCCCAGCCCGGATTCCAGTGAGGGTCGTAGACGGGCCAGGAGGTGCGGTTCTCCAGTTTGCTCACACAGGATGTGCCGACACCAATGAAGCGCAGGGTGATGGCGGGGTTGTTCATCCAGCGCACGAGGCGTTGCTCGGCTTCTTGAGGAGTGAGCCCGAAGTGCATGGTTGTCGGGTCATAGGGCACGTAGTAGTAGCCCTTGTATGGTCGAGGTTTGGGCGTGGCTGTGGCGACCAGCGCCATCAGACAGAGCAGGAGTATGCACAGGGTTCTCATGGCTAGGTGAACCTCCTGTGGCTGTTACGCGATACGTACTACATGATTATTATAGAAAAACGGCTCGGCATCTGCAAGCAAGAGGTGCCTATCACCTTTTTGTGAAGATGTCAAGGGAGTTCGGTAAAGATAGGATGCAATGCAGGAACGCGGGATAGAGTGACACCATCCGCTACCCTAATCGCCCATCAGCCTCTTTGGAGTGCTGAAGCATGGCTTCAGGAAAGGCAACCATGTGGATGGAAGTTGCGGGCTACCCAAAACGAAGCCTCCTGCGGAGGCTAACCTCTTTGGAGTGCTGAAGCTTGCTTCAGCAGACCCCATTTGCGGAGGCTGGAACCTGCGCCAGCAGGTTTTGTTCTGTGTAGCCTGCGAGTTTCAATCGCAAGGGCAGAACCTGCGCCAGGCAATTCGAGCGAAACCTGCGACGTTTTCAGCGGTCATTAAAGAGGGTAGACGTTTCTGAAGGAGGACAGCGTGAGAGCCTTTTTGCGACGCAGAGCCAAACTGCTGTTGTTCGGTTGTTTGCCAATCCTGATTCTGTTCGGGGCTGCCGGCTGGTGGGGCTACCGCTGGTTACGCAAGCCGCCGCCTCCGCCGCGTCTGGTGGAGGTGTCGCGCGGCGACGTGGAAATCATCGTTGCCGAGTCGGGTGTGCTGGAGCCTCTGCGCAAGGTGGAGGTCAAGAGCAAAATCGCCGGGCGCATCCTCAGCCTGAACGTGGAGGCGGGCGACGTGGTGCGCGAGGGGCAGCTGATTGCCCAGATTGACCCCGTCGAGGTGGAGGCAAGCTTGCGCCAGCAGGAGGCGCAGCTGCGCGCCGCACTGGCACGGCTGGAGCAGGCGAAACTGCTGAGCGGCTACCAGAGTTACGATACCACCGCGCAGATTGAACAGGCGCGAAACGCCGTGCGCACCGCCGAGATACGTTACCAGCAGGCACTGCGAGAGGCGCAAACCCAGCCCGAAATCACCCAGTCCGCGCTGGAGCAGGCGGAAAGCGGTTATCAGTCGGCGGTAGAAAACCTCAACTTGCTGCTGAAAGTGACCCATCCCCAGCTGCGCACCGATGCCCAGGCGGCAGTGAACGAAGCGCGCGCCCAGCGCGACGACGCCAAACGCCAGCTGGAGCGTCAGAAGCAGCTTCTGGCGAAGGGCTTTGTGTCCCAGCGTGAGGTTGACCTCGCGGCGACCCAGCTCACCGCCGCCGAATCGCGCCTCCAGCAGGCGGAACAGCGACTGCAAACCCTGGAAGAGCAGCTGCGCCTCCAGCGAGCGGAGGCAGAAGCGCGGGTGAAGCAGGCAAAGGCGGCGCTGGACCAGGCGCGCGCCCAGGCGAAACGCGATGAACTGCGCCAGAGGGAGGTGGAAGCCGCCCGCGCCGCGCTGGAGGATGCACGCATGAGGCTGAAACTGGCGGAGGCAAACCGCGTGCAGATGCCCCTGCGCCAGAAGGAGGTTCAGCAGGCACAGGCGACGGTGGAGCAGTTACAGAGCGCACTGAAGGAGGCGCGCACCCGTCTGGCAGACACCACCATCCGCGCCCCCATGAGCGGCGTGGTCACCCAGCGATACATCGAATCGGGCGAGCTGGTCACCTCCGGCGTGGCAACCTTCTCGTCGGGGATGCCGCTGGTGCAGATTGCCGACCTGTCAAAGATGCGCATCAAACTGCAGATTAACGAGGTGGACATCGGCAAGGTGAAGGTGGGGCAGAAGGTGGAGATTCGCCTCGACGCCCTGCGCGATGAGGTCTTCGAGGGCAGGGTGCGCAAGGTGGCGCCGGCGTCGTCGGTGGTTGCCCAGCAGGGCGCGCCCGGCGGAGCGGTCATCAAGTTCCCGGTGGAGGTGGAGATAGCCAAACCCGACCCTCGCATGAAGCCGGGCATGAGCGCAAAGTGTCGCATCATCGTGGAGCGCCGGCAGAACGTCCTGCGCCTGCCCAGAGAGGCTCTGCAGTTTGTGGACGCCAGCACCGCGAAGGTCAGCGTGGTGCATCGCGAGGTGGTGAACGGGAAGACGGTAGACCGGAACGAAACGCGCACGGTGAAAACGGGACTGCGGGGCGATGCTTTTGTGGAGATACTGGAGGGGCTGAAAGAGGGCGAAAAGGTGCGTCCTCAACCGTTCCAGGGACCGAAGCGTCAGCAGTTTGAGATGAACATCAGCGCGTCGAGCGGGGAAGAGCGGGAGGAAAACCGATGAACCTGATAGACTCCTTCTTCACCGCGCTGGCGAACCTGCGCCGGCACAAACTGCGCTCGCTGTTGACCATGCTGGGCGTCATTATCGGCGTGGCAGCGGTGATTTTGATGGTGGCGCTGGTGGAGGGTGCGCGCTCCAAAGTGGTGGAGGAGTTCCGTCGGCTCGGCTCCAGCCTGATTATCGTGGTGTACGACCCCTCCCTGCGCAAACGGGGCGAAACACCGGGCACTATTGAAGGCTTGCGCATGGAGGATGCCGAGGCAATCCTGCGGGAGTGCCCAAGCGTGAAGATGGTCAGCGCGGAGCTGGAAGCCGGCTCGCAAAAGGCGCGCTACGGCGGTGAGGAACTGGACGTGGTTATTGATGGCTGCCAGCCCGAGTACCTGTACCTCCACAACCTGCAGATAGAGCGCGGGCGGTTCATCACTCAGGAGGACCTGGACAGCTGGGCGAAGGTGTGCGCCATCGGCAAGGAGGTACAGCGACGCCTCTTCGGCAATCGCGACCCGATTGGAGAAACGATAGAAATCGCCGGCGTATCGGTTACCGTTGTGGGCGTCATGGCGGAGAAGGGCAAAACCTTCGGGCAGGACTGGGACAAGCGGGTATTCGTGCCGATTACTGCCCTGCAAAAGCGGTTCATCGGGGCGGATATCGTCGGAGTTATCTTCGCCCAGCCGCGCGACCCTGAGCGCACCAACGAAGCAATGGACGAAATCTGGCAACTGCTGATGCGCCGCCACGATAACCAGCCTTACTTCCGGGTGGACAGCCAGGAGCGTCTGCTCTCCTCCATCGGGCGCGTGCTGAGCATTTTCGGGCTGGTGGTGGGAGCGATTGCAGGGCTATCTCTGCTGGTGGGCGGCATCGGCATCATGAACATCATGCTGGTAACCGTGGCGGAACGCACGCGCGAAATCGGCATCCGCAAAGCGGTGGGCGCACGCAACCGCGACATCCTTCTGCAGTTTCTGATTGAATCCATGACGCTCTCCGGCGTCGGGGGCATCATCGGCATCCTGCTGGGATGGGGCGTGAGCGTGCTCATCGGATGGGCGACCCAGCAGGCAAAGCTGTTCGGCGGGGAAGGATTGACCACCCATCTGCCCCTCTGGGCGGCAACCGCAGGATTTCTGTTCTCGGCGGCGGTGGGAATCTTCTTCGGCATCTATCCCGCGTGGCGGGCTTCGCGCCTGAACCCGATTGAAGCACTGCGTTACGAGTGATTACCCTTTCAGGTCTCTCAGCGCGAGGCGTGCCAGCCCCTCGGCAGGCGAGGCGTCCGGCAGGATAATCCGCGCGTTGGGAAACTCCGCCAGCACTCGCTCGCGCAGGGGGGCTATCACCCATTCTCCCGCCCGAAAGACGCTTCCCCCCAGCACCACGGGGAACGATTCGTCCCGCGTGAACAGCCGGCGAGCCACCACCAGCACGTCACTGCCCAGCGTTTCGCCCGCCTCACGCAGTATGCGCTGGGCAACGGCATCTCCCGCCTCCGCCGCCTGCGTGACCTGAACGGCAAACCCCGCCAGCACATGACGGGGAAGATCCTGCCGATAGACCCGGTGCGTGATTTCATGGGCGTGCCTCAGTCCGAAGTAGTCCATCATCCGCTCGCGCAGAAGGGTTGGCTCGCCTCGCCCGTCTATGGAGCGCACCACTGCCCGCAGTGCCTGAATGGCAATGTCGGTGGCACTGCCTTCATCGCCCAACAGCATTCCCCATCCGCCCACGCCGGCATGACGCTCCTCGCCCCGCCAGCCAACGGTGCTGGACCCCGTGCCTGCCACCACACCGATGCCGTAAGGCTCCAGCACGCCACCCGCTGCCAGCACCGCACGGTGCTCGTGCGCGCCGCGCCACTCGGCATGGGGGAAAGCCAGTTTCACCATGTGGCGAATGACGGCAATGTCGGGAACCATTACGGAGTAGAGAAGCACTACCTGCCTACCGTCCACCTGCTCTGCCAGACCAGACAGCACTTCCGAGACCGAACGCTCGCACTCCTCCATCGTGACGAAGTTGAGATTGACCCCTCCGCCACGCGCGCGAGCCACCACTGTGCCCGCCTCATCCAGTACCACGCCTTCGGTCTTGGTGCCTCCGCCGTCGATGCCTGCGACCAGCACTCAGTACCCCTCCATCTGCGGCAGATAACTGCTCCATGGCGACAGCACCTTGCCGTCCGGATCTCTCTGCACGACAATCACCCCGGCAGGCACTTCCCCCACGTGTCCATCCGCAAAGAGCATGTTGACGGTGGCGCCGTGTCGGGTGCGTAGGGCGCGATAGTCATCCCACCTGCCGCTCCGCGAGAAGACGGCAAGCCTCTGCACATAGCGCGCGTCCTTATCGCTCCGGTTATCGGGCGTGTCGAAGCCCAGGAACAATGCCTGCTGTTCGGTGGGAATGTCGGGCAGGGGATGCGTGTTCAGTCCATCCGACGCGCTGTCGGCAATCACCGCCAGCTGGGAGCCGCTTGCAGGCAGTCTGCCCGGGCGCACCCCGGATGCGAGCAGGAAAAAGCCATAAGACACATGCTTGCGCGAGCCGGAATCGGGGTCTATGTAAGGTGGCTGGTCTTTTGCCGGGTCTGCTGGACAGTAGAACCGCTTGACGTCCAGATACCCCCCAATGAGCATGGGCCAGGTGACCAGCTTATTGTCTTTGTTTTTGTCGCGGTAATACGCCAGAGGCAGTGTGTCGTCCCAGTCCAGCATATAGGTGCGCAGTGCGCTGGACATCTCGCGCATGTTGCTGAGGCAGCTGGCGTTCAGTGACCGGCGGCGCAGGTCTAAATAGCCCGGTATCAGTATTGCCAGCACCGCCAGCGCAATGCCTATCACCCACAACCTCTCGCGAAAACTCGGTCCCTGTCTGCGTTCTTCCTCCTCCAAGTGTAACCTCCACCAGATGCGTTGTTATCGCTTTGAATGATAGCCTCTGTCAGGGCGATTTGTCAATCGTAGGGCATCCACAGCGCGGAAATCGGCTGTGCCCACAGCCCCTCGCCAAAGGGGAGCATGTGTTCTCCCCAGTATAATACGATACCTGCCCTCAGCCGCGTGCCAACCATCTGCTGGAGGGTGCGAAGCCCTTTGAAGTGCTTGTGGTGGATTTTCCACCATTCAATGGGGGATTTTCCACCATCACATCGATTGATGGTAGGTGCGCTGTTTCTATCGCGTTTGGAGGACAACCTGCCATAATATAGAATAGTTTACAGAACCACGATTTTCACGAGGAGGTGTTTCAGGAACATGTCACGACGCTTGTGGTTGGCGTTATTGCTCGCTCCCCTGCTGGCGGGATGTGGCGCAGGGCTGAAGGAGGAAGGGCGAGTGCCCATCTCCAACCCGCTGGGGCGGTCGGCAGGCGAAAGCATGGAGATGGTGGTCGGCGCAGTGCCTGTCTCGCGCAACGGCGAACCCCTCACCAAGCAGGCAACCGCCAGCTATACCGGAACCTTCTCCGACACCGATGCCGACATCACCATCAGCAACGTGCGCCGCTTTATCATCTGCCAGCGCATTCAGTCCGCTCAGGTCGTTTTGCCCGATGGTTCTACTCTGCCCGATACTATCACCATGGACGGCTTCTCGTTGAGTGCCACCTTCTCGGATAGTTTTGCCCAGGTGAGCTTCAACGTATCCGCCGCCGGCCAGGTTATCCTTACCCGCACCACGGGAAACAACTACGCGGTCACTGTGCAGGGGTCAGGGGAGGATGACTGCCTGGTAGCGACAGTGGAATCGGGCAATCTGAACACGCTGGCGCAAATCGTGACACAGGGCGGCACGAATACTGTGGACGTCACGCTGACGGCAAACGTGACCAGCAATCCGGGCTTGCCCGATGGCACTCGCATCATCTTTACCACCGGATTGGGCACGGGCACTCTGGAACTTTAAGGAGGAAAGACGATGAACAAACGACCCTGGGTAGTATTTAGCGCTCTGGTAGTGCTGTGTGCTGGTGTGCGTGCGGATGAAATCTCCATTTTCGGCTCGCCCAGTCGGGGAATGGCAGGAGCCGGCATCGCCCGAATGGATAACCCCAGCGCCCAGATGTATCTGAACCCCGCAGCGGTCGCCTACGTTCGCGGCGTCAAGTTCGGCTTGAACAACCTGAACATAGACACCGAAGGCTCTACCCTGCGGCAGGTATACGATACGATTAACATCGGTCAACAGGGTGTGGTAGACCTTGCAGACGCTGCGCGCATTGTGCGAACCTTTGGCGAGAAGGAGAAGGTTCAGGCGGTGCTGAACGCCGACTTCGGACTGGTGTTCAATGGTCTTGCGGTGAGCGCGGGCGCTGTGGCTGACTTCCGTTTGTACCCCAACCCTCAGCTACAGCGATGGGCACGCGGGGACAGCAACGACCTCACCGGCGCACAGGGCGATATCTACGGTGTCGCCGTTTTCAGCCTGCCCGACGTTACCCTTGGCACGCGCCTGACCGCCGGCGAGGACAGTGAGCTGGCAATTGGCGCGCGCCTGCGATTCCTTCGCGCCTTCTACACCCACTACTATGCCGACCAGAACGACCTTTCCTCAGGCGACGCAGGCAGCCGCGCCATCGAGCTGGGCGCATCGGACTATCTGGACAAGCGCGGCACGGCGGTGGATTTCGGCATCGTGTGGAAACCGAGCAGGCAACTGCCCATCACCTACGCGCTGGTGGTAGAGAACCTTATCGAGCCGAACATCGAGTTTCCCTTCACCGCGCCGAACACCCTGCAGGCGCCGGGTGCATCCCAGACCACTATCAAGCCCCTCAAACGCGCCATACACATGGGCGTTGCCATGGAGGGGGCGTTTGGCGTCTTCTACGCTGCCGACTGGGTAGACGTCACCAACAACACCGGTAAGCGGGAACTGCGCTTCGGAGCGGAGAAGCGACTGGCTGGCGGTCTGGCGATACGTGCAGGCTACGGCACCAAAAACGGCTGGGCAATCGGCGGTGAAATCTTCGGCATCAACATCGCCGTCGCGCAGAAGTTTCCTCTACAGGTTTCCCGTTCGCTGACCTTCTGAGCGTCGGGGGGCGAACAGCCTGTTCGCCCCCGCGCCACCTAACGTATGACCGCCTCCGACTGGCGACTTCGCACATAGCGTGATATCGAGTCGGTGCTCGGTCCCGCATCGGCTTCGGGGTCAATACCTCGCAACATGATACCCTGCCCGCGCGAAAGGTGCGTCAAAACGGTGGGATGGTCGGTGGGGTCGCGCATTTGAATCAGCAGGGTGGTGCGTGCCTCCTTGCTGGTGTTCACTCCCGAACCGTGAATCGTCAGGTAGCTGAAAATCACCACGTCCCCTGCTTCGGCGGGAACTGGCACGGCGGATTCCAGAGGATACTGGTCTACGGGCAGGTGCCAGCCGCCTTCTGGATTATGCTCCAGCGGTCCCAGTTTGTGACTACCCGGCACCACACAGACACAGCCCTTTTCAATCGGTGCATCGTCGAAGTGCACGATTGCCGCCAGCATGGTATGCTTTTCGTGGGGGAAATAGGGGTAGTCCTGATGCATGGGGAACGGTGCGCCTTTCTCGGGGGGCTTGATGAACAGCTTCGTGTGGTGCAGTTGAATGTTCTCGCCGATGAGGTCGGCGATGCGGTCGGTCAGGCGCGGGTCCAGCATCAGACGGGCGAAGGCGGCGCTGTGATACTGGGCATTATGGCAGTGCAGGAGCTGTGCGGGCAAATCGGTTATCTCACGTGCGCTTCCCCACATGGCGTTGATGCCGTTCTCGGAGTATACTTCCGCTAAGCGATGAATGAGCGCATGAGCCTCCTCGCGCAGATACTGTGCCTCCTCGCGGGTGAACACGGACTTTACCAGCAGGTAACCGTTCTCCCGATAGAACTCTACCTGCTCCGGGGTGAGCGCATACTGCTTCTGACCAGAGAGCATCGGTGCTATCTCCCTCCACATGAGAGTATTTTGTCTCTCTAAATTGTGACATACCCGAAGTGCTGCGTCAAGGTGCAGGTATGGAGTGTGAAGCAAGCTTCAGCAGTGCAAAGGAATCACCAGTCCTGCGTGATGGGTCGGTTCCAGTGCGGGTCGTCGGGAGATAGCTCCCGCACCCAGTTCCGATAGTATATCCCTCCCAACGGCGCCCACCGCGCATGACCGTCCGCAAATACCATGTTTATCCCGCCACCGTGCCAGTCCG
>JABUFA010000066.1 GCA_013314755.1 Chthonomonadia bacterium | reverse complement strand
ATATGATGTTCCCTACTTTCCGGTCAGACGACTAGTAGTGCATTTTAACGAGGAAAAGAGGGTGGATTTCATAGTGGTGGGGAGCACTTAATACACAACGGGCAAGCGGGCAATCAATCGCAGGGAATGGGCTGGGGGTTGGGATGTACTAAACCCCTCTCCCAGCCTCTCCCCGACGCGGGGAGAGGTGATGCGCCCCTTCCCTCGCAGGGAAGGGGGTGGGGGTTAGGTGGATAACGACTCGCCCTCCAAATGGGGTGGCGCTATCCCCTGTAACACAGCCTCACCTGCGTGGGGTCGCCCCCGACCTCCTCGAACAGCACCAGCAGGTTCCGCTCGGTCAACCAGTCGGAGGGCAGATGGTAATAGCGCTGGGTGGGCAAGCCCTCGCCTTCCTGATACACCGCCTGCAGGAGCCACTCTTCAGGGTTGCCCGTGCCCGGAGCCAGCCAGTATCGCCCGATGCATCGCCCGTTCAACCAGGCGATACCTTTGGTCATGCCGCTGAGGTCCAGGGCAAGCGGGGCGTTGGTCTTTGGTCGCTCGAAGGTGGTCTTCCACCAGCACAGCGGCTTGCCTCGCGCAACTTCAAGACTGCTCTCCCACCGGACCAGTGCACTGCCCTCCGCATACACGCGACAGTGTTCGCCCTGAAGACCGGGTTGAATGCGCCACGGGGCGTGTAGCGGTTCACCGCGCCACAGTAGATTGCCCCAGAAGCCTTTGCGCTCGTCCACCATGTTGCGTTCGCCCAGCATCCAGTCGCCCTTAATCAGCCCGACGGCACAGCAGAGTATGGCTAAGGTGTGCTCGCCGGCGGTCAGCGTCAGTTCAAATCGCTGGGTGAAGCTTTCCGGGTCGTCCAGATTGCGATTTTCGGGCAGAGGCGAGGCGGTGGTGGCGACAAACTGAGAGTCCACAAACAGGTGCACCACATCTGCCACGCCCTGCAGTTCCAGCACTCCCCTGCCCTCCTGATGAGGCAGTATCATCAGCTTGGCGACGTACCAGCAGTAATCGGTCTGGTCCTGCGTGAACTGGAGCTGTTCCACCGGCTTGTCGGTGAGTATCGGCGGATGCAGGGGGGTTGGCGCGCCATCAGGCAGAGGTTCCACCCACCACTGGAACGGGGCAAGGTTCGGCTCGCAGGGGCGCATCCGTCGCTCCACCACGTCGCGCGGTTCGATGTGCGCCGTGTTCATCAGCACACGCCCGTCGCCAATCAGCGTCACCGACTGCGGCGGCAGTTCGTAGCGGCGACCCCCGTACGAGACCCGCACTGCCCCCTCCGTGTCGTCGTTGCACAGGAACACGAGGGAGCGACCTTCCTGCTGGTACGCGTACACGGAGACTTTCTCCTGCAGGCGTTCAGGAGTGGCACGCTCGCTGTTGACCAGCACGGGCGCGTAGTCCTGCAGGATGCGATGCAAGCGTGCGAGATGGTACATCTTGGTGGTGGGCAAGCCGTACTCATCCAGCGGCGCGTCATAGTCATAGCTGGTGGTCTGCAGGAATGACCCATCGCGGTCAAAGTTGGTGCCGCCGTGCCACATGTAGTAGTTCATGCCCGTGCCCCCCGCGGCGAAGAAGCGCGCGGCGGCATAAGCCACGTTTTCGGGCGTGCGCCGGTTGTGCGGATAGCCCCACAGGTCATACCAGCCGGGCCAGTGTTCCGTCCACAGCGCGGGCTTATCGGGGTACTTGGCGAAGTAGTCATCCAGCAGGGGGTGCGCGTAGAAGGCGTTGAGGGTTTCAATCACGCCCGGCGCACCGCCCTTGCACATCACCCACGGCACGCCCACCTGTAGCGATTCCGCCATCTCGACAATACGTTTCAGGTATCGCTCGCCTTCCTCGCCATAGCGCCAGGCGATGTTGCCGTATTCGTTCTCAATCTGCGCCAGAATAATCGGACCGCCGTTGGGGGCAAAGTAGGGACGCACGTAATCGCACAGCAGACGCAGCCATCGCTCCTTTTCGCGCAGGAACGGCTCGTTGTCGGTGCGCATCTGGATGCCGGGCACGTCGCGCAGCCACGCGGGCAGTCCGCCGTAGTTTGTTTCGGCGCAGATGTATGGACCGATGCGCAGGATAACGTATAGCCCCAGCTCCTGGGCAATGTCCAGAAACCGGCGCAGGTCCAGCCTGTCCGAAAAGTCATACACGCCGCGCTGTCGCTCATGCAGGTTCCAGAAGACGTAGGTCTCGATGGCGTTCAGCCCCGCCTCCTTACTGCGTTCCATCAGCGACCGCCACATGCCCGGCGTGCTTCGCGGGTAGTGTATCGCTCCGCTTATGAGAAGGGTGCGCTTCCCGTCAACGGTGACAGCACGATGGTCATAACTCACACTCGGCATAAAGATACCTCTTCTTCCCTCCTGTTTTTTTACGGCAACGCCCCGTCACCCGACACGAGGAGAGCGCACCGAATGCTAACCTCTACTCGCGACGCGGAGCGGGGCGCTCTTCAAAATAGTGCGGATTGTCGCACTCCAGCACATGGTAACGGAAGGCTTCAATCAGCCGTTCCGCCTCCGAGCGCAATCGGAAAGTACCTTTGACCTCCCCCTGCCAGACATCCTCCTGCACCCACTCCGGCACGGGCATAAAGACCACCGGCTCCGGCGTGTCCACCTCCACGCACAGGATGAGCGGCGCGCCCGGATTGTCGTGCAGGAAGACGAACTCCAGAATCACGCTTCGCGGAGTGTAGCGTGCGCCTCCCATCTGCACCTCGCGCATCTGGATTGCCTCCTCAAAGGTCTTGCGGTCGAAGTGCCCGACGGGTGGCGGCTGTTTGTGCTGGAGCGCCTCAAGCACCTGTCTGCGGGTGGCGTTGGTGAACTCACGCAGGGTCATCTCTCTCACCTCCGGCGATGGTTCAACCATTCCTCTACCTCCTCAACGCCCTGCTGGTAATGAGACACCTCTTGCTGAAGCCCCTGAAGTGCCTCCAGCAGACCCTGTGGAGGTTCGGGAATGGTTCGCGGTTGGGAATGCAACAGCACAACCCTATCGTGCAGCACATCCAGCGCCACCAGCCACTGGTGCACCTGTGCCTCTATCTGCTTTGCCTGCAGTAACGCCCGGTTGCGCTGACGGCGCGCCTCCTCCAGCTGCCTCAGCGTGAGCCGATGGGTAATCGCCAGCTCGATCTCCCCGCGATGCTCGTGCCACCAGGCGAGCACGGTATACCACGCCCGCTGAAGCCATCGGTCAGGCGGCACATGGATCAGGATGCGGTCCTGCTGAAGCAGGTGTTCGTAGATACCCGCCTGTAGACGCTGGAGATGTTCCGGCAGGTCGCGCAGGCACTCTCTGGCGTGCTCCGGCAGGGAGCGGTAGGTGCGCAGGATTTTCGCGGTGCGTTCGCGCGTCCGACGCCACAGGTCCCTCGTGCGGGCGTGATGCAACCGCCGCGCCTGCCACGACCTCCATTTCTCCTGTAAAACACGCCAGAACATAAACCCTGTCCTCACAGTGCAGGCTTCTTTCGGTGCCAGTCGGTCGCCTGTTCGTAAGCGTAGGCAACGCGCAGTATCGTCTGTTCATCCCACGGCTTGCCGATAATCTGCAAACCGATGGGCAATCCATCCTGAAACCCACAGGGCAGAGCCAGCGCAGGTAGCCCCGCGATGTTCACCGGAATGGTGCACACATCCGCCAGCTTCATCGCCAGCGGGTCGTCCGCCTTTTCCCCAATGCGGAAGGCAACGGTCGGCGAAGTAGGCGTTATCAGCACATCGTACTGTTCAAACGCGCGGTCAAAGTCGCGTCGGATGAGCGTGCGTACCTGTTGCGCCTTCAGGTAGTAGGCATCGTAGTAACCTGCCGACAGCGCGTAGGTGCCTATCATAATGCGCTGTTTGACCTCCGCGCCGAACCCCTCGCCGCGCGTCTTTTCCACCATGTCGATGTGCCCGGTCAGCTCCTGCGTTCGCCAGCCGTATTTCACCCCATCGTATCGCGCCAGGTTGGAGCTTGCTTCCGCCGGCGCAAGGATATAGTAACATGCCAGACCGTACTCAATATAAGGCAGGGAGGTCTCTTCCGCAATCGCCCCCATCTCTTCCAGCAGGCGTATCGCCCGGTAAACCGCCTCTGCCACTTCGGGCGCAACGCCCTGCGCAAAAAACTCTTTCGGTACGCCAATGCGAAGCCCTTTCACCTCTGGAACCAGCGCAGCGGTAAAATCAGGCACGGGCACGTCCACGCTGGTGGAGTCGCGATGGTCTTTGCCGCAGATGGCGTTCAGCAGGATGGCGCAGTCGGTCACATCTTTGGTGATGGGACCAATCTGGTCCAGCGAGGAGGCGTATGCCACCAGACCATATCGGCTCACGCGCCCGTAGGTCGGCTTCATGCCCACCACCCCACACAGCGCAGCGGGCTGGCGGATGGAGCCTCCCGTGTCCGAACCCAGCGAGGCGATGCACATATCCGCTGCAACCGCTGCCGCCGAGCCGCCGCTACTGCCGCCCGGCACGCACTCCAGATTCCACGGGTTGCGCGTCACGAAGAACGCCGAGTTCTCGGTAGAAGAGCCCATCGCGAACTCGTCCATGTTGGTCTTGCCGACGAACACCGCACTGCGGCGACGAAGCCTCTCCACCACGTGCGCGTCGTACGGCGGCACGAAGTTCTGCAGTATCTTCGAGGCGCAGGTGGTCAATACGCCGCGCGTGCACAGGTTATCCTTAATGGCTAAAGGAATACCGACCAGCACATCCGAGCCGTTGCCTGCCTCTCGCAGGCGGTCTGCCTCTTCTGCCTGCTGGATTGCCAGTTCGGGCGTGAGGGTAATATAGGCGCGCACCTTTGGCTCCACCGCCTCGATGCGCTCCAGCACCGCCTGCGTCAGTTCGCGGCTGGTTATCTCGCCCGACCGAAGCAGGTCGTACGCCTCATGGATGGTCAGAGTATGTAGCCCGCTCATTTCCTCCTCATCGTCCGCAGGGTCGTAAAGTCTCGTTCACCATTATACCGCTGTTATCCGTTTCTGTCACCTGCGGGATGCAGAAGCTGCGTGTAAAAGCTTCCCGTTCCCCATCGCGGTTCGAGCGCAAACACGTCCGCAATCGTAGCGGCGAGGTCGGCGAAGGTGGAGCGCGTGCCCAGCGAAACGCCCCTCGTCATGCTTGGGCTGTAACACAGCAGAGGCACTAACTCGCGCGAGTGGTCGGTGCTGGGGGTGGTGGGGTCGTTGCCATGGTCGGCGGTAAGTATCAGCAGGTCATCGGGGCGCATCTGCTCCAGCACCTGCTGTAGTCCCGCATCAAACGCCTGTAGCGCCGCGGCGAAGCCATGTGGGTCGTTGCGATGCCCGTACAGCATGTCGAAGTCCTCGAAGTTGGCGAAGATGAACTCGGCGTCCGTCTGCATCGCCTGCAGGGTGGCAGAGAGGTGCTCGGCGTTGTTGCCGGTGCGTATTGTATGCGCGAACCCCCTCTCGGCGAACACCTGTCCGATAACGCCGATGCCGTACACTCTGCGCCCCGCTTCCGCCAGCTGGTCTATCAGGTTGTACGGGGGAGGCAAAGGAAAGTCACGACGGTTTTCGGTGCGCTTGAAGGTGGCGGCGTCCTTTCCCACGAACGGTCGGGCGATGACGCGCTGGACGTGATGCGGCGGCTTCAAAATCTCGCGGGCAATCAGGCACATCTGGTACAGCCGTTCCAGCGGAATGACCTCTTCGTGCGCGGCAATCTGGAACACGCTGTCGGCGGAGGTGTAGACGATGGGATAGCCCGTGCGCAGGTGCTCCTCACCTAACTGCTTGATGATTTCGGTGCCGGACGCCGGGTAGTTGCCCAGTATCTTCGTGCCGATGGCGCGTTCAAACGGCTGGATGACCTCCGGCGGGAAGCCGTGGGGATAGGTGGGGAAAGGCTCTTCGGTGATGACGCCCATCATCTCCCAGTGTCCGGTCACGGTGTCTTTGCCCGCGGAACGCTCCTGCATCCTGCCAAAGGCGGCAAGCGGCGGCTCAGCGGGAGGCACTCCCTTCAGCGGGAGGATGTTGCCCAGCCCCAGCCTCTGCAGAAGGGGCACATCCAGCCCACCGACCGCCTCCGCCAGATGCCCCAGCGTGTTCGGTTCGTTCACGCCGAAGTCGCCGTACTGCTCTGCATCGGGGGCGGCGCCCACCCCACAGCCATCCATTATCAGCAGAATCACACGTCTGAACATGGCTACACCTCTCTTGTGCTCCAATATACCTTGAACCTCCCTGTCGGTGCAAGCAACAGGTGCAGGTGAAGGGACACCACATGAAGAAAAGATTAAGTACACATCAGCTGGCAATGGAGCCAACCCATCGGCGAAGATGCTGGGGTTTGCCCTGATGGTAGTGACAGAGTTCATCGGGAGCACAAGGAGGATTCACCATGAAAGCTGTGGTTATGGCTGGCGGGGAGGGAACCCGGTTACGCCCTCTTACCTCACGGCGCCCCAAGCCGCTCGTTCCCATCATGAACCGCCCGATTATGGAACATATTATCGTTCTGCTTAAACAACACAATATTACCGATATTATTGTCACCCTGTATTACCTCGCAGACGAGATTTCCGGGTATTTCGGCGATGGCTCGGACTGGGGAGTGAACATCCAGTATGTGGTGGAAGAGACCCCTCTGGGCACGGCGGGAGCGGTTCGCCAGGCGGCGCACCTGCTGGGCGATGAACCGTTCCTTATCGTGTCGGGTGACGCTCTGACCGACATCCGCCTGGACCGACTGATTCGCTATCATCACCTGAAAGGCTCTGTGGCAACGCTCGCGCTGGCGCACGTGGACAATCCGCGCGAGTTCGGTGTGGTCATCACGGACGAAGATGGGCGTATCCAGCGTTTCCTGGAAAAGCCCGACTGGAGCAATGTCTTTTCCGACACCGTGAACACGGGCATGTACGTGATAGACCCCGAGGTGTTCAACCTGATGGAACCCGGACGCGCGTACGACTGGAGCCAGGACATCTTCCCGCACCTGTTGCGCGAGGGCAAGCCGCTCTACGGGTACATCATGGGCGAGGATGAGTACTGGTGTGACGTGGGCACGTTAGAGCAGTATCGCGAGGCGCACGAAGAGGTGTTGACCGGGAAAGTAAACCTCACTCTGCCCGCGATGGAGTATGCGCCCGGCATCTGGGTGGAACCCGGCGCACAAATCCACCCCGAAGCGGAGATACACCAGCCCGTGTACATCGGGCGCCAGGCGATTATCAAACGGCTCGCCCGGGTGGGACCGTTCAGTGTCGTGGGCGACAACTCCATTATCGAAGAAGGCGCGGTGGTGGAGCGCAGTGTGCTGTGGGACTCGGTGTACGTGGGCACGAACAGCCACGTGGCGTCCAGCGTGATAGGCAGTCATACCAATCTCAAGCACGATGTGCATGTGATGGAGGGCGTGGTTATCGGCGACCGGGTGAACGTCGGCGAGGGCTGCACTATCCGCCCGCACCTGAAGATATGGCCCGACAAGTTTATCGAGCCCGGCTCGACGGTGACCATGAGCCTGGTCTGGGGCAAGAAGTGGCAGGGTTCGCTGTTCCGCAACCTGGGCGTGGCAGGCATTATCAGTGTGGAGATTACCCCCGAGTTCGCCAGCAAGCTGGCGGCGTCCTACGGGGTACTGTTGCGCAAGGGGGCATCGGTTCTGCTTTCGCGCGATTCACACAAGTCCTCGCGAGCTATCAAGCACGCCGTGATGAGTGGACTGCTGTCGGTGGGGGTGAACGTGCTTGACCTGCGTTCCATGCCCGTGCCGATTGCTCGCCACCATATCCGTGCCAGCGGAGCAGCAGGCGGCGTGAACGTGCGCATCGCCCCCTACAATCCCCGCCTGACGCTGATTGAGTTCTTCGACAAGAACGGCATCTACATCTCCAAGAGCATGGAGCGCAAAATTGAAAGCGTCTTCTTCCGCGAGGATTTCGTGCGCACCGACATCGAGGAGGTCGGCGAGATTGAATTCGCTTCACGTGCGATTGAGCAGTACCAGTCCGACTTCTTCCAGCACGTGGACTCGCGTTGTCTGGGCGAGGCACGCTATCGGGTGGTGCTGGATTTCGCGTTCCATCGCATGGCGTCCATCTTCCCCAACATTCTGGGCAAAATGAACTGTGAGGTCATCGCCCTCAACGCCTATGCCGACCCGGAACGCGCCCCGCATACCGAAGAACAGGTACGCGACCACCTGCTGAACCTCCAGCAGATAGTGCAGACCCTGCGTGCGGACGTTGGAGTGTTGTTTGAAAGCGACGGCGAGCGGATGCGTATTGTGGACGCACACGGCGACATCCTTTCGGACCAGCGCCTGCTGATTCTGTATGCGCTTGCGGTGGCTCGCGCTTACCGACGGGCGCGAATCGCCGTGCCGGTGACCGCTTCCAGCGTGATAGAACCTCTGGTGACACAGTATGGGGGCACGGTGGTACGCACCAAAACAGACGTGCGCTCGCTGATGGGCATTGCCGTCTCCGAGAGCGAGCCGGTGTTCATGGCGGGCGACGGGGAAGGCGGGTTTATTCTGCCCCAGTTCCAGCCGTCGTTTGATGCGCTGTACGGCTTTGTGAAACTGCTGGAACTGCTTTCCCGCTCGAAAACCACCCTGCACGAGCTGGCTCAGCAGGTGCCGCCCTTCTTCCTGGTGCGCCGCACGGTGCAGTGCCCATGGGAGATGAAGGGCACGGTGATGCGCGTGATGACCAAACAGTGCCGGGACGATGGCAAGGTGGATCTTATCGACGGCATCAAGGTCTACCGCGACGGTCGGTGGGCGTTGATTCTGCCCGACGCTTCGGAGCCGGTGTTCCATCTCTATGCCGAAGCCGAAAGCCTCGACGTCGCCCAGAGCCTGCTGGAAGAGTACCATCAGCGGATTGAGGCATTGAAAGAATCGGGGGCAGTGGACGAGGGATAACAGGGAAAACCTTCTGCTGTCACGAAGTGAAAAGGTACATCTTCTCGTGAAAAGGAGGTATGGCGCGCATGCAAGAGGAGAGAGAAGGTAGCACCATTCTTGTGGCGCTGAAAGTGATGTTTTCGCAACCGCTGCTGGCGGTGATGATGTTTTTGCAGTACGCCATCTGGGGGGCATGGGAGCCACCTCTATCCGGTTACCTGACGGAGAAGCTGGGCTTCTCGGGATGGGGGTTATCGCTCATCTATGTGGCACTGCCCATCATGAACCTGCTGGCACCCATTACCGCTGGACAGGTAGCGGACCGTCTGTTGCCTGCACAGCGTGCACTGGGGCTGTTCCAGCTGCTGGGCGGTGCGGCGATGTTTGTGCTGGCGTTTCAGCGTGACCTGGTGCCCATGACGGTATTCATGCTGGTGTATGCGCTGCTTTACGCTCCTACGCTGGCGCTGACCAACTCCATCGCCTTCCATCACCTGCGTGACCCCCAGCGAGAGTTCGGTCCCATTCGTGTCTGGGGCACCATCGGATGGATTGTGGCAGGATGGTTGTTGAGCGTTCTGCGCAGCCAGTTCCACTCGCTGGAGTGGAGTGTTATCGACGTGTTCGTACTGGCGGGAACGTTCTCTATTCTGATGGGGCTGATATCATTCGCCCTGCCCCACACGCCGCCTGCCAAAGAGGGCGCAGACCCGCTGGCGTTCCGTGAGGCGCTGGTGCTGCTGAAAGACCGCAGCTATCTGACCTTCTTTATCATCGCCTTCGTGGTCGCCACCGAATTGCGCCTTTACTACATGCTGACCTTCCCGTTCCTGCAGGAGGCGGGTAAGGTGGTAGGGCTGACCGAGCAGAGTCTGCCGGCGTGGATGACGGTAGCGCAGATTGCGGAGATATTTACCATCACCTTCCTGCTGCCGTATGCACTGCCAAAGTGGGGCGTGCGCAATACCATGCTGATAGGCATTGTGGCATGGCCCATCCGCTACGCGGTGTTCGCCCTCACGTGGACGACATATCAGACGGCGCCGTGGATGGTGTGGGTTTCCATCGCCTCGCTGGCACTGCACGGCTTCTGCTACGTGTTCTTCTTTGTGGTGTCCTTCATCTACACCGATATGGTGGCGCCGAAGGACATCCGTTCCTCCGCTCAGGCGTTGATTAACTTCGCCGTGCTGGGCGTGGGGTTGATTATCGGCGGTTTCTTCGCCGGGTGGTTGAAGGAAATCTTCTCCACGCAGGTTGCGCCTGATGTGGTATCCACGAACTACACGGGCGTGTTCCTGGTGCCGACAGTGATTACCATCCTTGCGGCGATTGCGTTCGCCCTGTTGTTCCGCGAAAACCGCCGCGAGCAGACAGCGTAACACAGCCCGACCACAGCGAGGGCGCGTCTCCACGCGCCCTCTCAGCATAAACTTCTTGCGTGATAGCGGTAAAACCACACCCTTTAGCCCCTTTATTCTTTCTACCATCTGGCTAACCCTTCAACCGTCCACCACGAACCAGCACCTCCAAGTTCACTAAACCTGCTATCAAC
>JABUFA010000013.1 GCA_013314755.1 Chthonomonadia bacterium | reverse complement strand
ACTTCTGGTAGACGCAGGAGCAGTTGTGGCATGGCTTACCTCCTGTGGGATGCCGAGTGGTTCTGGAGATATTTTTCGTGTTGGCGAGCCTTCTACCCTTCAAACCAACCCTTGCTGTAACAGACACGGTACTTTCCACAGATCAGGCGTGTTCCGGCACCGGATGTTGCGCCCGCGCTCCGTAGCGGCGCGCCAGCGTGCGAAGCCATGGCGGGGTTATCAGAGTGGTAACCATCACCAGCACCAGCACGGCAGTATATACCGTGACGTCGAACACCTTTTGCTGGAGACCGATGGTAGCGAATATCAGCCCCACTTCTCCACGAGGCACCATCCCAACGCCAATCAACCATGGTCGCAGTCGGCTACGCCATACCGCCAGCCCGGAAGCCATCTTGCCCACAATCGCCACCACAATCAACAGCGCCGCCAGACCAATAATACTTCTGCCCGCTGGCGTGGTAATATCAATAGCCCGCAGGTTCATCTGAGCGCCCATGACCACAAAGAAGAGCGGCACCAGCATATCGGCTATGGCGCTGGCACGTTCGGTGATACGGATGCGATGTTCGGTACGGGCAAGCACCAGCCCGGCAGAGAACGCGCCCACAATCGGCGCCAGCCCCACCACCTGCGCCAGCGCGGCAAACAGAAAACAGAACACCAGCGCAGCGGTCACCAGCGCAGCGCGAGCACGCATCTGCTCGGCGATTCTCAGCAGGATGTGAGACGCCTTTAAGCCTACGGTCAATGCTCCCAACAGGAACACCAGCGCCAGCGCCAGCACCTTGCCCACCTGCCACACAGTGAGCGACTCGCCCTGCACCAGCCCGCTGACGACCGCCAGTATCAACAGCCCTATCACATCGTCGGCGACCGCCGCTCCCAGGATAATCTGCGACTCGCCCCAGCGCAGGATGCCAATATCTTTGAGCACTCGCGCGGTAATGCCCACGCTGGTAGCGGTGAGCGTCGCGCCGATGAAAATGGCGGGCATCACAGGCAAACCGAGCAGAAGGCTTACCGCGAAACCCAGCACCGCTGGCGTTACCACTCCGATAATCGCCACCCAGAGCGAACGCCAGCCCACCCGAAACAGTTCGGTGATGTCCGACTCCAGCCCGATTTCGAACAGCAGAAGTACCGCCCCCAGCTCCGCCAGGGTATGCAGGATTTCGTTATGAGGGTCCACAATCCTCAGCAGGCTGTCGCCGAGTATCAGCCCAGCCAGCAGCTCTCCCAGCACTGCCGGCTGCGATATGCGTTCGCTGAGCTCCGAAAGCAGCTTCGCCGCCGCCAGGATGATGGTCAGCATCAGCAGGATGTGCATGAACTCCATGGGTGCCTTTCAATCGCCTCCGCATAGCAGGTCGGTGTACAACTGCACCAGCACTTTTCGGCTGTGCCCCCACGCCAGGTGCTCGCGCACACGCTGTAGCCCGTATTCGCCCATTTGTCGGCGACGTTCGGGGTCATCGATCAGTTCAATGATGCGCTGAGCAAACTCGCGCTCATCGTTCGGGGTAGCGTATGCCGCCGCCTCACCCGCCGAGTAGCGCGCTTCCTTCAGGTCAAAGCTCACTATCGGAAGCCCCATCGCCATGTATTCTACCACCTTGTTCATGGTAGACACGTCATTGAGCGGATTTTTGGGGTCTGGTGCCAGCGCGACGTCAGCGGTGGAGAGCACCCTTTGCAGGTCTTCGTCGGGAATGCGCCCGGTGAAGGTTATCCAATCCTCCAGTCCCTTTTCCTGTACCATCTTTTCCATGTCGCTCCTGACGTCGCCATCGCCCACCAGCACAAACTGAATATCTTCCCTGCCGAAGGTGCGCACCACGTGCTCGGCAGCGCGAATCAGATAGTCCACCCCGTCCTGCGGTCCCATCACCCCCAGATAAACCGCCAGGTATCGCCTGCCGCGCTTCAGCGATTCGTCGGGCGTCACGCGATGGAAGCGGTTCAGGTCGGGACCACTGCGCACCACCACCACGCGCTCCGGCGAGACACCGCCCCGCTGAATGGCTACCTGTCGGTACGACTCGTTAGTGGAAATCACCCGGTCGGCGGTGCGGAACTGCTGTTTCTCCAGCCACAGCAGGATTTTGTGTATCCACCCTCGCTTCCCGAAGCGCGATTCGTACAGCTCGGGGTTTAGGTCGTGGTGGTCAAACACGTACTTTTTGCCGAAGAGCTTCCAGAACCGTCCCAGAAGCCAGTAAGTATCGGGCGGGTTGCAGGCGTGGATCACATCAAAGCCTTCGCGCCGCCATACCACCAGGCTCAACCAGAAGGTCATCACCCAGCAGTAGGTAAACTCCCACAGGAAGCTGATAACGCCGCGTGTGGGAGGATACATTTTATACCTGTATACATGCACGCCATCTATCACCGCATGGGGAGCATCGCCCGGTTTGCGCGGCGAAATGACCGATACGTGAAAACCCGCCCCTACCAGCGAGGTGGCTTCCATCCACACGCGCCGGTCAAACGGAACGGGCAGGTTCTCCACCACAATCAGTATTTTCTTACCAGTACAGCCCAATATACCGCCCTCTTATCGCCTCGGGAGCAAGAGTGCGTGCCAGGTCAATCACCGTCTGGTCTTCCCGGAAACAGTGCGCGTACTGTTCCACCTGCTCATTACGATTTGCCAGCACAACCACTTCGCTGTGCTCGATTAACTGCTGGAGGTTATCGCACATCAGCGCGTGGATGTGCGGGATTTCCTTTTCGATATAGGCTTTGTTGCTTCCGTAAATCGCCGCTAAGGAGACGTTCGGGTCGTAGATGCGCAGGGAATATCCCTTGCCGATGAGATATTCACACAGAGCAACCACCGGGCTTTCGCGCAGGTCGTCGGTGCCTGCCTTGAACGCCAGACCTACCACGCCCACTCGCTTCCTGCCCATCTGCACAATCATTTCGGCGGTGCGCTCGATCTGCAGGCGGTTGCTAACGAGAATAGACTCCAGCGTGGGCAGTTGCAGGTCGTGCTGATGTGCCCGGTACACCAGCGCTCGCAGGTCCTTCGGCAGGCACGAACCACCGAAGGCAAATCCGGGCGTCAGATACGCCGGCGAGATGTTCAGCTTGGTGTCCATCGTCAGCAGGCGCATCACTACGTGGCTATCCACACCCTCCTGCTTGCACCATGCCCCGATTTCGTTCGCGAAGGTGATTTTCAGCGCGTGGAAGGCGTTGTTCGCGTACTTGACCATTTCGGCGGTGCGCAGGTCGGTTTTCACGCACTCGGCAGAGAGGTTTGCGTACAGCTGCGCCACCCGGTCGGCGGCTTCGTTGCTCTTCGCACCGATAACGGTCAGCGGAGGATGGTAGAAATCATGGATGGCGGTTCCCTCGCGCAAAAACTCGGGGTTCATACACACATGGAAGCCTTCGCCGTGTTTCTTACCGGAGGCAGATTCCAGCGTAGGGATAACCAGCTCCTCGCACGTGCCGGGCAGGACGGTACTGCGCACCACGACCGTGTAAGGTTCTTCGCGCTCGGCAAAAGCCGCCCCAATCTGGCGACAGACGCGCTCCACAAAGCCCAGATACAGACTGCCGTTACGCTGGCTGGGTGTGCCCACACAAATCAGTGCCATTTCGCTCTGCGCTACCGCTTCATCGGCGCAGGTGGTGGCAGTCAGCCGCCCCGCTTCACGCCCTTTGCGGATGAGCTGTTCCAGGTCCCTCTCCACAATGGGCGATCGCCCCTCCATAATGCACTGCACCTTGTAGGCGTCGGTGTCCACGCCGATCACACGATGCCCTTCTGCCGCGAAGCAGGCAGCGGTCACCGCTCCCACATATCCGAGACCGAAAATCGCAATATCCATAGCCTATTCAATCACCTCATAAAGGGTGGACGACGGTGTTTCTGTCCACGTCGCCACGACCGTTTTTGCTTCCACCATTGCCTCCGGAAAATGCCACGGGCATCGGCTACCCGTCGTGCCAACCAGCCAGAACCGACCGTTGTACTCTATCTGTAGCTTCCAGCCGTCTGTCTTATCTTCCCAAAGGATTAATTTGGGTTCGTGCGGACCCTGACCGATTAATGTAGCCAACCTGCCGTTTGGCTCCGCCCGCCGAAGAAACAGATGGCGTGTGGGTTCCTTCCTGCCAAAGGCGGGCGAAATCCAACCGCCCCTGTGCGCCTCTGCACCGTATACCTGCTGAACATCTACAGGCGTAACAGCGAATATCCACGCCTCGTTGCTATCCGACGCTTGCATTCTATCACCTGGCATCCGCAGGGCGCAAGTCTGTGATAATAACCAGTTTTGTACCACACGATGCCCCTGGCTTTGCTCTACTTCGTCTACGACCAGCCATATATCCGGTTTCAGCCACAGGAACCACCGGATATGCTCTCCGCATCCGATGCGCCGGTAACCGTTGTGCGAGGCACAGAGCAGGTCGCACAGATCAGAGGTGTGCCACAATCTAACTTTTACTTTAGCTCTTGCCCCCCAGAGAAACGCTCCCAGCATCTCACTCTGGTCGGTATCGTCCACGCACACCGTATTATGGTAGCGGGTGCTGCGGAAGGCGTCACGCCAGACAGGCTCATCGTGGTAACAATAAGTACCTGCGTCCACCAGTATCGGCTGACCATCTATGCTGAGGGTAACGGCGAGGGCATCTGCATGTGCATGGGCGGCGATGGTTCCCCACCCCAGCTCCCCGCAGTCTACCACCGCTACCCGTTTGCCTTCCTCGTCGCGCATCACCGCGTAGCCGCCCTGCGCAAACAGCCGACTGTGAAGCGGCGGGTTCTTAACCCGACTCTGCCCCCCAGCATCTACAGGTTGGCAGGACAGCCAAGCCCCTTTAAGAGTAGAAGGCGCGGAGTGCTCATAGAGGGCACAGACAGCGTCTACAATGTCCGCCTCCAGGTGTGAACGGCGCGGACAGAAGGGCAGAACCTCGGCGTCGTCGCTGTCGCCGATATGTGGGATGTTTCCGTTGCAGTCAGCCAGGGTTTGCAGAAAGCGTGCAGATGCCAGCAGTCTCTGTGCGAACGGCTCGTTGAAGGGCTTATCCAGATGTCGCGCCAATCCATCGGCGTGTAGAGCCATCTCCATGACGAACACCTGATAGTGTATCGCCTGCTCCACCGAGACACCGTCGGCGGTAATCTGGCGGGGGATTTCTCGCTCCAGGATTTTGCGAGCAACCTGCTTCCAGCGGTTGGCAAGGCGCGCCGTGGGGAACAGGTTCGCAAACAGCCACATGCCCGCCGCCTCGCCAATCAGGTGGTTGTTTGCGGACGAACCGATAGACAGGTTCATAGCAACCTCGGCGCACTGTTGCCACAGGCTTCCCATTATCAGCCGCAGAGCACGTTCATCCAGACCGGGGTAATCCGCCAGAAACCACAGGCTCCAGCACCAGGTATGCAGACGAAGGGCGCATTCCAGCGGGCTTGTCCAGTTGATACCGAAGCGTGGAGGATTGCGGGCAATCCAGTCCAGCCAGTCCTGCAGCAGCCTCTGCGCAAATCGATCATCGCCGGTGAGCAGATACGCCTGCGCCATGGTCAGGAAATAGCCATGTCGGTTCAGCTCCCAGCAGTAGCGAACCCCACCTGCAATGTCGTCCCGTCGGTAGTCTATCTGATGCGCGGGAACCGCCTGCCACTCGCCACCCTGCACGTAGTTGCAGAACCAGCGGGGAGGCACATCGGTTTGCACCTCAAAGGTAAACAGCCTGAGTTTGCCTGCCAGGACATTTTCGGCTTCTTGGATGATAGATTCTGCGCATTCGGAATGTGCGCTGGAAATGAACTCGCGCCAGTGGGTGTGCGAGTAACGCGAGCAGGGGAAGCGATGCAGGAAGCGTTCGTAGACAGCGCGCACCTCATGGTTCCATGCGTGGGTGAAGCAGGAATCCGCATCCAGGGGATACGGTCGCAGTACACCTGCCGAAATAGCGCGGTCCCTCAACATCCGCTGGACGCGAATAGCTATCTCTCCCGGTTGCATTGCCGTTAGTCGGCGTATTTTCCATCTCCAGCCGCTCATCTGTTACATGCCCCTGTTCCTATTAAGCACTCTACCCATGTCACTCCTGCACATGGTATAATCGTTGTAGGTGAAACGAAGATGCCTTTTACCATCAATGATTTTGAGGATCTGGTCCGTCTGCTTTACCAGCACCCGGAGTATCGAGAGCGTCTGCGCTCCCTGATTCTACCGGAGGACTTTGTCACGCTACCCCAGCTCGTCCGTGAAAACACCGAGGCGATACGTCGTCTTGAGGAGGCGGTCGCGCAGCTGGTCGAGTTTCAGCGTCGTGCTTACGAAGAGTTTCAGGCATATCGCCAGCAGACGGACGCTGCGCTGCGCGAGTTAGCAGAAGCGCAGAAGCGCACAGAACAGCGTGTAGAAGAACTGGCGGAGGCGCAGAAGCGCACCGATGAGACGGTTGCACGCCTGAGCCAGCGCGTGGAGGAGTTAGCAGAAGCGCAGAAGCGCACAGAACAGCGTGTAGAAGAACTGGCAGAAGCGCAGAAGCGCACAGAACAGCGTGTAGAAGAACTGGCAGAGGCGCAGAAGCGCACAGAACAGCGTGTAGAAGAACTGGCAGAAGCGCAGAAGCGCACAGAACAGCGTGTAGAAGAACTGGCAGAGGCGCAGAAGCGCACAGAACAGCGTGTAGAAGAACTGGCAGAGGCGCAGAAGCGCACAGAACAGCGTGTAGAGGAGCTGGCAGAAGCCCAAAAGCGCACTCAGGAAGAGTTTTATGCCTATCGCACAAGCACGGATGCACGCCTCGACCGGCTTGAACAGCGCGTGGATAACCTTGCCTCGCAGGTCGGGCAGCTGGTGAACATTATCGGTGCTACGCTGGAGGAAGAAGCGCAGGCATCGGTGTCCACGCTTATCAGGCAGAAAGGTTATAAAGCCGAGCCCGAGGGCTACCCCGTGCGCATCGACAGCGTCGGTGAGATTGATGTGGTTTTGCCGGTGGAGTCGCCTACCGGTGAACGCCTCACGGTGGTCGCTGAAAGCAAGGCGCGCCTGAGCCGACGTGCGGTTACCGACTGGGCGAACCGCATGAACTCGCCCGATTTTCGGCGCAAGCTGAAAGAAGCTGGCGTGCAGGGTCCTTACCTTGTGTACATGTACGCCATTCGCGTGGACCCCGCCGCGCTGGACGAGGCAAGAAAGCTGGGCATCGGCATCATGAGCGGGCGTGGCGAACTCGTAGAGCCGGCTGGCGCTTTGCCAGAGGAGGAATAGACCCTTAAGGCAGGACGTACCTCCTCCAGAGTGGAAGATTTGAACAAGCACAGACATCTCTGGAGGAGTGTATGCACCCTAAACCGACCCCGCAACAGCTTGCATGGCAGGAAGCGGAACTGAGCATGTTCCTGCACTTCGGGATGAACACCTTCACCGACCGCGAGTGGGGTGAAGGCACCGAAGATCCCCGCTGGTTCAATCCCTCCGCCCTGGATGCACGCCAGTGGACACAGGTCGCTAAAGAGTGCGGCTTCAAATACGTCATCCTCACCGCCAAGCACCACGACGGTTTCTGCCTGTGGCAAACCCGCTACACCGAGCACTCGGTCAAAAACAGCCCCTGGCGCGACGGCAGGGGCGACGTGGTGCGCGAGTTTTCTCAAGCGTGCAGAGAAGCCGGACTGAAGATGGGCATCTACCTCTCGCCTTGGGACCGACACGAACGCACCTATGGAGATTCTCCTGCCTACAACCGCTACTTTATCAGCCAGCTGACCGAGCTGCTGACCCAGTACGGTGAGGTCGCAGAGGTGTGGTTCGACGGTGCGTGTGGCGAGGGACCCAACGGGCGCAGGCAGGAGTACGACTGGCAGTCCTACTATCAGGTCATCCGAAAATACCAGCCGAAGGCGCTTATCGCCATCTGCGGACCCGATATCCGCTGGGTGGGCAACGAGGACGGTTACGCGGCGGAGACCGAGTGGAGCGTTCAGGACCCCGTGCCTGCTTTTCATGGAAATGTCTCGGGTAAGGTGTGGTGGCCCGCCGAGTGTGATGTGTCCATTCGCCCTGGCTGGTTCTACCATGCCCATGAGGACACGAAGGTCAAGTCGCTGGAGCACCTGTTGGATATCTACTTCAAGTCTGTGGGACGCAACAGCGTGCTGTTGCTCAACGTACCACCCGACCGACGAGGGCTTTTGCCAGAGCCCGACGTGCGTCGCCTGCGTGAATGGCGCTCTGCGCTGGACGAGATATTTGCCACCAACCTTGCTCTCAACAAGCCAGCCTCCGCGAGCAGTGCACAGCGTGCCCACAGTGCCCGACATGCAGTGGACGGAAACCCGGCGACGTACTGGATGCCGCGCGAGCTCCCCGCCATGCTGGAGATTGACCTGCGCAAGCCTGTAACTTTCAACATCATCATGACGCAGGAATATATTGCGGAGGGTCAGCATGTGGAGGCATACACGGTGGACGCCCTGACGGCTTCCGGCTGGCAGAGAGCGAAGCAGGGCACAACTATCGGACACAAGAAGCTGGATCGAATCGCGCCGGTGACCGCCTCGCGAGTAAGACTGACCATTGAGAAGGCGCGTGACCTTCCGCTGATACGCAACGTCGCGCTGTACCATGCTCCCAGGGTATCGGAGGCGAAGAATGGTTGAACGAGAGCGGCAGTGGGTGCTGTGGTATCGGCGACCAGCGCCTGTCGAGCCGCCCACCACCAACGCCTGGCAGAACTCCCCAGGCTGGGTTCAGGCGCTACCCATCGGCAACGGCAGGCTTGGCGCAATGATTTACGGTGGCGTGGAGGAGGAGCGCATCCAGCTGAACGAAGAGACAGTGTGGTCTGGCGAGCCGCAAGACGCCGACAACCCCGACGCCCCACGTTATCTTCCAGAGATACGTCGCCTGCTCTTTGAAGGCAGATACGCAGAGGCACAGCGGCTGACGGAAAAGCACTTCGTGTGCCGCGGAGCGGGGTCGGGACACGGCAATGGCGCCAATGTGCCTTTCGGGTGCTATCAGATGCTGGGCGACCTGCGCCTGCGCTTCCCGGACCATCAGAACCCTCGCGATTACTACCGCGAGCTGAACCTTCAAACCGCTATCGTGACGGTTGAGTATTGGACGGGCGACCTGACCTTTACCCGGGAGCACTTTGCCAGCGCACCGGATAACGTCCTTGTCATCCGCATCAGCGCCAGCCGACCGGGCAGGTTGAACATGGAAGCGTCGCTCAGCCGCCCCGAGTACGCGCGAGTGAAAGCAGAGCCTCCCAACCAGCTTGTGTTGTTCGGAAGATTGTATCAGGGGCGAGGAATGCGTTTCGCAGCACGCCTGCAGGCGGTGGCGCAGGGAGGCACAGTAACGGTAGACGGCGACGTGCTGCGTGTGCAAAATGCGGACTCCGTAACCCTCCTGCTGAGCGCGGCAACCGACTTTCGCGGAAACGAGCCGCTGACGGAAACGGCAAAGCACGTGCAGAGGGCGTCCCGACACGGCTATTCCGCGCTGAAAAGCCGCCACATTCAGGACTACCGAAAGCTCTTTGACCGCGTGGCGCTGAACCTGGGCGGTCAACAGACGTCTTCCCTGCCTACCGATGAACGGCTGGAGCGTGTGCGGCGCGGGGAGCATGATCCGCACCTGTGCGCCCTCTATTTCCAGTTCGGTCGGTATCTGCTCATCTCCAGCAGCCGACCGGGCACTCTGCCTGCGAATCTGCAAGGCATCTGGGCAGATGGCATTCAGACCCCCTGGAACTGCGACTATCACACCGACATCAACGTGCAGATGAACTACTGGATTGCGGAAGTGGGCAACCTGCGCGAGTGCCACCTGCCGCTGATTGACTTCATAGACCGCTTGCGGGAACCCGGGCGCCGAACAGCAAAAGTGCACTACGGTCTGAGCGGCTGGGTGGTGCATACGGTCACCAACGTCTGGGGCTTCACCTCGCCCGGAGAGCATCCCACATGGGGGCAGTTCCCCGCGGCGGCAGGTTGGCTGTGCCAGCATCTGTGGGAACACTATCTCTTCCACCCCGATAGGAACACCCTGCGCCGTATCTACCCCATCATGAAGGAGGCAGCGCAGTTCTACTTGGGCTTTCTAGTGCCGGAACCCAAACACGGCTGGCTGGTAACGGCGCCGTCCATCTCGCCCGAGAACACTTTCCGTACCGCCGATGGGCAGGTAGCAGCCGTGTGCTACGCGCCCACGATGGATATGCAGATTCTGCGCGAGCTGTTTACCAACTGTATCCAGGCGAGCCGCACGCTGGGCGTGGACGAGGATTTTCGCAGAGAGCTGGAGGAGGCGCTCGGTCGCCTCGCGCCCATGCAGATTGGCAGGCACGGGCAACTGCAGGAGTGGATAGAGGATTTCGAGGAGAACGAACCCGGGCACCGGCACATGTCGCACCTGTACGGACTGCATCCGGGCTGTCAGATAACGCCGCGGGGCACTCCTGAACTGGCTCGCGCGGTGAAAGTGTCGCTGGAAAGGCGACTGGCGCATGGAGGCGGGCATACCGGCTGGAGTCGGGCATGGCTGATCAACTTCTTCGCGCGTCTGGAAGACGGAGAGCGGGCATACGAGCATCTGCTCGCCCTGCTGAGGAACTCTACCCTGCCCAATCTGTTTGACAACCACCCGCCGTTCCAGATTGACGGCAACTTTGGGGGAGCGGCAGGCATTGCAGAGATGCTCCTGCAGAGCCACGCGGGGGAGATACATCTTTTGCCTGCCCTGCCGCGCGCGTGGCGAGAGGGAAGCGTGAAAGGTTTGCGAGCCAGAGGCGGTGTGGAGGTGGATATTTACTGGCAGGACGGCAGGCTGACACGTGCAGTGCTGAGGGCGTCTGTCTCCGCCACGCATCGCGTCCGCCTGCCCAATGGGCAAAAAGCGGCGCAGGTTACTAGCGGGGGCAGAGCGGTGCGCTTCCAGACCGACGACGATGGCGCTGTGATTCTGAGAATGCGACGAGGTGAAACCGTCGAACTGACAGGAGGCTGAGCAGGGCTATGGAAGACAATCACCGTCCCGCCTACCATTTTCTGCCGCCGAAAGGCTGGACCAACGACCCCAATGGACTGATCCACTTCAGGGGCGAGTATCATCTGTTCTACCAGCACAACCCCGAAGCCGCCGTGCCGCGAAATATCGTCTGGGGACATGCGGTCAGCAAGGACCTGGTGCACTGGAAGCACCTGCCCATTGCCCTGCGCCCTGACAAGCCATACGACAAGGACGGCGTGTGGACGGGCTGTATGGTGGACGACGGGGGCGTGCCCACCGCTGTATACACGGGAGTACATCCCGAAGTGCAGTGCATCGCCACCAGCAGGGACATGATAACCTGGGAGAAAGCGCCCGAGAACCCGGTTATCGCGGGTCCGCCGCCGGGTCTGCAGGTAACAGGCTTCCGCGACCCGTACGTGTGGCGCAGTCGGGACTGGTGGTACGCGGTGGTCGGTTCGGGCATCAAGGAGGTGGGCGGGGCGATTCTGCTGTATCGCTCCAGAGACCTGCGTCGGTGGGAATATCTGGAGCCTGCGCTCGTGGGAGAGAAAGCAAAGACAGGCGAGATGTGGGAATGTCCCAACTTCTTCCCGCTGGGTAGAAAATGGGTGCTCTGGACGTCACCTGTCCCGCTGGGGCGCGTGATTTATTTCGTCGGCACGTTCCGCAACCACCGGTTCACCCCCGAATATCAGGGCGAAATGGACCTGGGTGGCTGTTTCTACGCGCCTCAGGGGTTCCGCGATGCGAAAGGCAGGCGCATCCTGTTCGGCTGGCTGTGGGAGACGCGCAGTGAGCGCATGAGCGTGGAAGCAGGATGGGCAGGCGTGCAGTCCCTGCCCCGACAGGTCTCGCTATCAAAGGAGGGACGACTGCTCTTCCAGCCCGTTGCCGAACTGCGCCAGCTGCGCCGTGACCACTTCCGCGTCAAACCGCAACCGCTCCGCCCGGGAGAGGAGATACCTGCCGGCAACCTTGCCGGCGACCGTTGGGAGCTGATTGCCGAGATTCACCCGCAGGATGCGGAAAAGTGTGGCGTGCGTCTGTATCATACGGGCGACGAGGCGCAGGTGACCAGCCTCTTCTTCACACGCGCGGAAGGCAAAGTGGTGATCGACCGCACCAGATCCAGCCACTATGAGGAGGTCACCCGCGATGTGCGCTCTGCGCCCCTTGAGCTGAGGGCTGACCAGCCGCTGGGCCTGCATCTGTTCGTGGACCGGTCGGTGGTGGAGCTGTATGTCAACGGACATACTTGCCTGACCAGCCGAATCTACCCCCGCGGAGCAGGGGGCTACCGACCGCGGCTGTTTGCCGAAGGGGGAACCGCCCGGCTGTCCCGACTGGAGGGCTGGACACTGGACGCCATCTGGTGAGGCAATGACGTGAAAGCAGGCATTCCCTGGCGAGCCATCCTGATTGGGTTGCTGTTGCAACCGGTTAATGCTTTCTGGCTCGTGCAGATGGAGATGTCATCGGGGGGACCCGCGCTGGGCACGTGGGCGCTGGGTCCCTACCCCACAACGTTCTCGCTGTTTGCCAATGTGGTGTGCTTTCTGGTTCTGCTTCTTCTCGTGAACGCCATGCTGGGGCGGTGGCGACCGCAATGGATGCTGTCGCAGGCGGAACTGCTGATTGTCTACTCCATGCTTGCCATCGGCACCAGCCTTACCAGCGTGGACTTTCTGGACGTGCTCATCCCCATGCTGGCACACCCCACCCGCCATGCGACCGCCTTTAACCGCTGGGAAACGCTGTTTATGCAGTATCTGCCGGACTGGTTTCTGGTGCGCGACGAGGAAGCACTGACCGGCTGGTACACCGGCATGACCAACCCCTATACCGCGCGGCGACTGCTGGCATGGTTAGTGCCGCTGACAGCGTGGGGGGTGTTTATCCTCGTGCTGCTGTGGGTAATGCTGTGCCTGAATGTGCTGGTGCGCAAACAATGGACACAGCACGAGCGCCTCAGCTACCCGATAATCCTGCTTCCGCTGGAGATGACGGACCATCCCCATCGCTTCGTGCGACAGCCCCTGCTGTGGGCGGGGTTTGCTATCTCCGGGGGCATCTGTATCCTGAACGGCTTGCATGTGCTGTATCCCTACCTGCCGTACCTGCCCGTCAAAATGCGCGATATCAGCCCCATGTTCACCACGCCTCCGTGGAACGCCATCGGCTGGACGCCTATCTCCTTCTATCCCTTCGCCATTGGGCTGGGGTTCCTGATGCCTGCCGACCTGCTCTTCTCCAGCTGGTTCTTCTACTTCTTCTTCAAAGCACAGCGCGTTCTCAGCGCGTACTTCGGCTGGTCGTACGACCGCCCGAACTTCCCCTACGTGAACGAGCAGTGCTTCGGGGGCTACATGGGTGTGGCTCTGCTGGCGGTCTGGGGCACGCGCAGGCATCTGGCGCAGTTTCTGCGTGCTGTGTGGCGTGCAGACCCCGCAGAGTGGGCAGATGAACCTTTCAGCCCGCGCGTGGCGGTTATCGGCTTGCTGGTAGGAATGGCTCTGTTGATAGCCTTTTTCTGGTTGTCGGGGTTGACGCTGTGGATTTGCGTGGTAGCGTTCCTCATCTACTTCGCCATCGCTATCGCCTGCACGCGCATGAGGGCGGAACTCGGTCCCCCCGCGCACGACCTGCACAACGGTGGACCCGACTATATCCTGACCGCCGCGCTGGGAACCCGCTTCTTCACCGACCGCGACCTGACCATCCTCACCTACTTCTACGGCTTCAACCGCGCCTACCGCAGTTTAGCCATGCCCGTGCAGATGGAGGCGTTCAAGATGGGCGAACGCAAGGCGATACCTTCGCGCAGTATCGCGCTGGCGCTGGTGCTGGCTTCGGTGGGAGGACTGCTGTCGGGCTACTGGGCGATTTACCACTTCGGCTACACGCGGGGCGTGGAGGAGCGGATGGCATTGCACCTGAGCTACTTCGGCTGGGAAGCCTTCAACCGCCTCACTGGATGGCTTCAGAACCCGCGCGACACCGACGTTCCCGCCATCGCTGCGATTGGGGCGGGATGGGGCACGGTGCTGACGCTTCAGGCGCTGAGGATGCGCTTCTCGTGGTTTCCCCTGCATCCGATTGGTCTGCCCATCTCGGGCAGCTGGACGATGAACACCATCTGGCTGCCGATGGTCATCGCCTGGGTGGCGAAGGTTACGGTCCTGCGTTACGGTGGCTTGCGTGTTTATCGCCGCGCCCTGGCGTTCTTTTTCGGGCTGATACTGGGCGACTTTCTGATAGGCTGTCTGTGGCCCATCATCGGCTGGTGGCTGAAGGTGAACACCTACAGCTTCAGCCAGTGAGGCGAATGTGGGCTGAGGTTGAACCCCGCCTGCCCTTCGTGCTATGCTATTGCTCGGATACACGACCATGAAAGAGACACAGACCATCCTCTCTCTAATAACGCAATCGGCGAGTTTGCTGGAGCGGGCGGGGGTAGATACGCCTCGCCTGGATGCCGAGCTCCTGCTGGCGGACCTGCTGGGCGTGGGCAGGGCGCACCTGTACGCCCATCCCGAACAGGAGCTGGATACGGACGTGCTGAGGGAGTTTCTGCGCCGACTGGAACGCCGGGCGAAGCGCGAACCGCTGGCTTACATCCTGGGCAGAGCCGAGTTTTATGGGCTGGAGTTCACCGTGACCCCCGATGTGCTGGTTCCCCGCCCGGAGACGGAGGTGCTGGTGGAAGCCATTCTGGCAAGGGCGCCCCAGACGGTCGCCGACATCGGCACGGGGAGCGGGTGCATCGCGGTGGCGGTAGCGGTCAACCTGCCCCGGGCGCAGGTGTGGGCAACCGACATCAGCGAGGGGGCACTGCGCATCGCCCGCGAGAACGCTCGGCGACACCACGTTGCCGACCGCGTGCATTTCCTGCAGGGCGACCTGTTACAACCGCTTGCCGGATTAAGGCTGGACGTGGTGGCGTCCAACCCGCCGTATGTCGCCGAGAGCGAGCGGCTGTCGCTGCAGCCGGAGGTGAGAGACTGGGAACCACCGCAAGCCCTGTTCACCGGCGCAGACCCCCTGCAGTTTCACCGCCGGCTGGCGGCAGAGGCGCACTTCCACCTGCGCGAGGGGGGCTGGCTGATGGTGGAAGTGGGCATGGGGCAGGCAGAGGCGGTGGCAAGCCTTCTGGAGGAAGCGGGATACCGGCAGGTGCGCATCCAGAACGACCTTGCAGGCATCGGGCGCGTGGTGGAAGGGCAGTACAGTCCGAAATAGGGAACAGAACCCTCCGTTCTGTTCCCTGCGCTCACCACATCAGTACGCTCGTGCGAAGATGACCTGCTGAGTGGTCTCCTTGCCGGTCAGCACGCATCGCCCCGCTTTTTCGGGCTGTTCGAAAGGTATCACGCGGATGGTGGCTCGCGTTTCCGCCTGAACTCTGTCTTCGTCCTCGCGCGTGCCCGCCCAGTAGGCGCGGGCGAACCCGGTTTCCACCGCCTCCTTCAGCTCCTCAAAGGTGCTGACGTCCACGGTATGCTCCTCGCGGAAGCGCAGGGCGCGGTCGAACAGGCTCTGCTGGATGGTGTCCAGAAGCTGGGCAACCTGCTCGGCAAGCCCCTGCTGGGACACGAAGCTTTTGCCCTCACGTCCCGGTATATCACGCCGGGCAAGCGCGACCGTGTTCTGCTGGACATCTCGCGGACCGACCTCCACGCGCACGGGCACGCCGCGCACCTCCCACTCGTTGAACTTGAAGCCGGGGGTCAGCTCGTCGCGGTCGTCCAGCTTCACGCGGAACCGCTCGCCCAGCTGCGCCTTCAGGCGCCCACAGCACTCCAGCACGGCAGAGCGCTCGGCGTCGTTCTTGTAGATGGGCACAATGACGACCTGAATGGGCGCGAGTTTGGGCGGTAGCACCAGCCCTTCGTCGTCGGAATGCGCCATAATCAGCGCACCGATAAGCCGGGTAGACACTCCCCACGAAGTCGTCCACACGTACTCCTGACGGTTATCAGGCGTCTGGTACATAATCTCGAAGGCGCGGGCGAAGTTCTGCCCCAGGTTGTGCGAGGTCCCTGCCTGCAGGGCGCGACCGTCCTGCATCATCGCCTCGATGGCGTAGGTGCGCAGGGCGCCCGCAAACTTCTCCTTGTCGGTCTTGCGCCCGCGCAACACGGGCAAAGCCATCACCTTCTCGGCGAAGTCGGCGTACACTTCGTGCAGGATGCGCAGGGTCTCCTCTTCCGCCTCCTGCTCGGTGGCGTGGGCGGTATGTCCCTCCTGCCACAGGAACTCTAAGGTACGCAGGAAGGGGCGCGTGCGCATCTCCCAGCGCACCACGTTTGCCCACTGGTTAATCAGCAGGGGCAGGTCGCGCCAGGATTTAATCCACTTGGCGAAGCTGTTGCCGATGATGGCTTCGGAGGTGGGGCGCACCACTAACGGCTCTGCCAGCTGCTCGCCCCCGCCGTGCGTGACCACCGCCACCTCGGGGGCGAAGCCCTCCACATGCTCCGCCTCCTTCTGCAGGAAGCTCATCGGGATGAACAGGGGGAAATAGGCGTTGACGTGCCCCGTGGCTTTGATGCGCCGGTCGAGCTCCTGCTGGATCAGCTCCCAGATGGCGTAACCGTGCGGGCGGATCACCATACAGCCGCGCACCGCCGAGTAGTCCGCCAGCTCCGCCTTCTCCACAATGTCTAAGTACCACTGCGAATAGTCCTGTGAGCGTGGGGTAATGCCTTCTTTGGGCATACGCTTCCTCCTCTATATCGTTGCACGGCATTATTTTACACGCTTTCTGCCCAGTTTGCACGGTTTGGGGTCGCTGGCGGTGGATATAGACAGGGGTGCAGGGGCGACGCGCGTCGCCCCTGCTGGGTTTCAATCCTCACCCGTCCCGAAGGACGGGTGAAACATCTGGAACGGTCGCCTTGTTGTCGGCAGCGATAGTTTCAATCCTCACCCGTCCCGAAGGACGGGTGAAACATGCGAGATGTAAAGGCCCGGCATGGACGGAACGTGTTTCAATCCTCACCCGTCCCGAAGGACGGGTGAAACCACCGGCGGTAGGAGTCGTAGAGTTGGGAGTCTTTGTTTCAATCCTCACCCGTCCCGAAGGACGGGTGAAACGAATCTGACTCAACACTCAGCCACGCCCGAGCAGGTGTTTCAATCCTCACCCGTCCCGAAGGACGGGTGAAACTCGCCTGAGATACTCGGCTGGCGCGGCAAATGGGTTTCAATCCTCACCCGTCCCGAAGGACGGGTGAAACCTATCGATGAAGAGGCCCTGCTCATTCTCATTGCAGTTTCAATCCTCACCCGTCCCGAAGGACGGGTGAAACTCACTATACCTGGTCAGTTGGTGAGTCATATTGGTTTCAATCCTCACCCGTCCCGAAGGACGGGTGAAACGCCGTACAACGGCACAAATTTCAACAAAACACCCCGAAAATGTTAAATTCGGAGCCACGCCGCTGCACGCACGCTACTACTATACCCCATTTCTCCATGCGTGTCAAGTAGTTTGGCTTACATCGACCCTGTAGAACCTCACGCTTACTGCGTGATCAATCGAGGTTCTACAAATATTTATTGTCACTTAATATGATAAAAAAGAGCAAAATAGATATGAAATATCCTATTTTGACACATATTATGTCACTAATAAGAAAGCTCAATTGATAATAACGCAGACGCCGTTCCGGTCTGATAATGGGCGGTGTTGACCTCTCCTCCCTGCAGGGACATCCGCGCGGACGGCGAAAGGAGCCATAGCCAAACAGAGGAGACCATCAATGCCCGATAGTGTGCTGACCGACCTGGCGCATCAGGTGCTGGAGGTATCCCAGAGCGAGGAACACCAGCGACGGCGCGAGCTGTGGGTGCGGTTCCATGCTCTGTGCCCTCCGCGCACGCTGGTGCACTACGCGATGTACACCCATGTCTGGGAACGCGAAATCGCCCCACCGAATCTGTTCCAGCATCAAACGGGGCTGGCGCGCCGTATAGAGGTGCAACTGCGAGCAAAACTGTGGAAAGCCCAGCACATCCCCGACGATGAACCCCTGCTTCCCACCGTCTGGCTGGCAACGCCCCATCCGCCCGGGGAGAGCCGTCTGTGGGGAGTGCCTCTCGGAAGCGTGCGCACCGCGGAGCTGGGCGCGTATAAACCGGTGCCGCCCCTGTGCACCGAGCAGGACCTGCAACACCTGCACTATCCTCCCTATGAGGAGTTATCCACCGAGAAGACTGCTTTGCAGGAGCAGGCGATGGAGCTGACCGGGGGACTTCTGCCCATCAAGTTTCACAGCGACGAACTGCACTACGGACCGTTTGAGTGGGCAGTGCGCCTGCGCGGTATGGACAACCTGCTGTATGACGTGGTTGACCATCCCGAGTTCGTGCATCGGCTGATGGATTTCATCACCGAGGGCATGATTCGGTATCACCGCACCCGGGAGTCTGCAGGAGCCGTAGACGCCGAGGCAAGCTGGGCGATACACATGATTTACGATGCCGTACCCCCTGGCAGGGAGAACCTTCTGAGTGGATGCTGGGCGTACATTCATGCGCAGTCCTCTGCCTCGCTATCGCCGCGCATGTACGCCGAGTTCGTGCATCCCTACAACGCGCGCCTCGCCAGCCTGTTCGGCAAGGTGTATTATCACGGCTGTGAGGACCTGTCGGCAAAGGCTTCCATCATCCGCGACCTGCCCAACCTCCGGCTGTTTCACGTCAGCCCGTGGACGCCGGTGGAGCCGGTGATTCAGGCGCTGGGCAACCGCTTTGCGCTGGAGGTACACTCGCACCCGACGAAAGTGCTGTTCGAGTTTTCGCCCCAGCAGATGCGCGAGGAGCTGTATCAGCGGCACCGGGCGGCTGGAGACACCGTGCACGTGCTGAAGCTGTGCGACGTGGAAACGGTGGGCGCGAACTGGCAGAGGTTGAAGCTGTGGGCAGAACTGGCACGGGAGATGACAGGGTAGCCAACAGAGCAATCGGTCTGTCAAATTGACTTCTCCCCTCAAATATGCTAAACTACAATGGTGCGTTGCGGAGCATCGCCTGCTGCCGTTGTGCCGTTGTCCCCCTGGGGACAACCGTAGAACGGCACGTAGACGGTGAGAGCGAAGCGACGCACCACAAACCATCCAAACGGAAGGGGGAAATGCACGCAGAATGCCACTGACCAAAGAGCAGAAAGCCGAGATTATTCGGAAGTACCAGCGGTCGGAAGGCG
This sequence comes from Chthonomonadia bacterium, assembly GCA_013314755.1. Classification (GTDB taxonomy): domain Bacteria; phylum Armatimonadota; class HRBIN16; order HRBIN16; family HRBIN16; genus HRBIN16. Next base: position 75,592 of record JABUFA010000013.1, on the reverse strand, counting down.
ACACCGGCTCGCCAGAGGTGCAGATTGCACTGCTGACCGCGCGCATCAGCCTGCTCACCGAGCATCTGCGCCAGCACAAGCATGACTATCACACCCGGCGCGGGTTGATGATGCTGGTGGGCGAGCGCAAGCGATTGCTCGACTATCTGGCTCGGCAGGACATTCAACGCTACCGTGCGCTGGTCAGCTCGCTGGGCATCCGCAGTAAGCAGTAGCGAACACCTGTTATACAGCCAGATATGAAGATTTCACCAAGAGGAGTTCCATCTATCCATGATACACACCGTCGAAGTGGAAGTCGCCGGTCAACTGATCCAGATTGAGACCGGCCGCGTCGCCAAGCAAGCAAACGGTGCCGTTCTCGTGCGTTCGGGCGACACCATCGTGCTGTGCACCGCCACCATGAGCCGGGAAGCGCGAACCGATATCGATTTCTTCCCGCTGGTGGTGGACTATGAAGAACGCAAATATTCGGTCGGTAAGATTCCGGGAGGTTTCATCAAGCGAGGGGGACGCCCCAGCGACAAAGCGGTGCTGACCGCCCGCCTGATCGACCGCCCTCTGCGTCCGCTGTTCCCCAGCGGAATGCGTAACGAGGTGCAGGTCATCGCCATGCCCCTCTCGGTGGACAACGAGCACCTGCCCGACGTGCTCTCCATCATCGGCGCATCCGCCGCGCTGACCGTGTCCAACATCCCGTTCAACGGACCCGTCGGCGCCGTGCGCATCGGCAGGATGAACGACGAGTGGATTATCAACCCCTCGTTTGACCAGGTGGAAAACGGCGACCTGGACCTGGTGGTGGCGGGAACCAAAGACTACATCGTGATGGTGGAGGCGGGCGCCAACGAAATCACCGAGGCGCAGATTCTGGAGGCGCTCGACCTCGCGCACGAGTACATCCGTCCCATCTGCGCCGTTCAGGAAGAGCTCGCCGCCAAAGTGGGCACGGTCAAGGCAGAAGTGCCCATCTACGCCGTGCCCGAAGACATTCTGACCCGCGTGCGCGAGCAGTTCGCCGAGCAGGTGCTTGGGGCGATTCAACAGCCCGACAAATCCGCCCGCGAGGAAGCTATTGAACTGCTCAAGGAGGAGATTGTGCAGGCGCTTCTGCCCGAATATCCCGAGCAGGAGACCGACCTGCGCGAAGCCGCCGATAAGGTGGTGAAAGAGCAGGTACGCCGGCTTATCCTCGAGTATAAAGTGCGCCCCGACGGCAGGAAATACGACGAAATCCGCCCCATCAGCTGCATGGTGGGATTGCTGCCGAGGGTACACGGCTCCGCGCTGTTCACCCGCGGGCAGACGCAGGTGCTCACCAGCGTCACGCTGGGACCGATGGAAGAGGCGCAGATCATTGATACGCTGGAGGAGGACGGCTTCAAGCGCTACATGCACTTCTACAACTTCCCACCCTACAGCGTGGGCGAGACGCGCCCCCTGCGCGGACCGGGCAGGCGTGAAATCGGGCATGGTGCGCTGGCGGAACGCGCCCTGCGTCCCATGATCCCGCCCGAAGAGGAGTTCCCCTACGCCATCCTGCTCACCTCCGAGGTGCTGGAATCCAACGGTTCCACGTCCATGGCGAGCGTTTGCGGTTCCACCCTCGCGCTGATGGACGCGGGCGTGCAGATTAAGGCGCCGGTGGCAGGGGTTGCCATGGGCTTGATGACGCAGGGCGATGAATGGGTGGTGCTCAGCGACATTCAGGGCATGGAAGACTTCTCCGGCGATATGGACTTCAAGGTGGCAGGCACCGCGAAGGGCATCACCGCCCTGCAGCTGGACACCAAGATTTCGGGCATTCCGCGACCGGTGTTCGAGCGTGCGCTGGAACAGGCGCGACAGGGCAGGCTGTACATTCTCGAAAAGATGCTGGAGACCATCGACAAGCCTCGCGACCACATCAGCCCCTACGCGCCGCGCATCATCGTGATGGAAATCCACCCCGATAAAATCGGCGACGTGATTGGTCCGGGTGGGCGCATCATCAAGAAAATCCTTGCCGACACGGGCACGCGCATCCAGATTGAACAGGACGGGCGCGTGTACATCGCCGCCGACGACGAAGAGAGCGGCGAGCGGGCACGCAAGATGATCGAAGATCTCACCCGCGATGTGGCGGTCGGCGAGACCTTCCTGGGCAAGGTCACCCGCACCTCCTCGCTGGGAGTGTTTGTGGAAATCCTGCCCGGCAAGGAAGGGCTGGTGCCGCTGTCGCAGCTGTCGGACCAGCGCGTGCGCCGAGCCGACGAACTCGTCAAGGTCGGCGACGAGATTCTGGTGAAGGTGGTGGAGATTGACAACCTCGGCAGAATCAACCTGAGCGCACGCGGACTGCATAACGTGTTCAGCGGCCAGGCGTCCGGCGCGTCTCAGCCTTCCGGCGGTGGGCGTCCGGGCGGCGGTGGACATGAGCCTTCCGGCTACGGGCGCGGACCCGAGGCGCGTCGCCATCGCGGCGACGACGATACGCCCCGCGCACGATTCCGCCCGAAACGCTAACGGCACACAGACCAAATCCCCTCTCCCGACACCGGGAGAGGGGCAAAGGATGAGGACAAGCCCACAACATGCCTGCAGACATTTTCGTCCTATCTAACGGTCTTCGTATCGTGTGCGAACCTGTGCCCTCCGCCCGCTCGGTGGCGGTGGGAGTCTACCTCGCGACTGGCTCAAGGGACGAACGCCCCCACGAACGAGGAATCTCCCACTTTGTGGAGCATATGCTGTTCAAGGGCACTGCCCGTCGCGACGCGCTGGACATCGTGCGCGAAATTGAGGGGCGTGGCGGCTACATCAACGCCGAGACCGATAAAGAGTACACCGCCTTCTATGTGCGCGTTCTGCCCGAGGACCTGGAGGTTGCGCTGGACGTGCTGGCGGATATGCTCACCGCACCGCGCCTCCATCCCGAAGACATCCTGCGCGAGAAACAGGTGGTGATTCAGGAACTGCGCGAGCTGATGGACTACCCGGAGGAGTACGTGTACGACCTGTTCGCCCAGGCGCTGTGGTACAGGCATCCGCTGGCGCACCCGGTCATCGGCGAGGAGCGAACCATCCGCGCCTTCACGCGCGAAGGGATACTGCAGGTGATGCAGGAGCGATACACCGCTTCCAATGCGGTGGTCTCCGCCGCCGGACAGGTTGACCCTGAGCAGCTTGTCGCGCTGGCGGAACGCTTCTTCCGCGACCTGCCCACCAGCCACTCCCCGTCCAAACTGCGCCAGGCGCGCGCCCACGCCAGAAACCGCTTCCTGCCCCACCCCACGAAACAGGTGCACTTCTGTATGGGCACAGCCAGCGTGGGGCTGTACGATGAGCGCAAATATACCGTTGCCGTGCTGGACACGCTGCTGGGCGGCAACATGAGCAGTCGCCTTTTTCAGGAAGTGCGCGAAAAACGCGGGCTGGTGTACCATATCAGCACCTCCGCGGTCGCCTATCGCGAGGGAGGATACTTCGCCATCCACGCGAACTGCAGTCCAGAAAACTATCCGCAGGTGGTGGACGTGGTGCTGAGCCAGATTCAGCAGGTATGCGAGGGCGACATCACCGAAGAAGAGGTGGAGCGAAGCAAACACCAGCTGCGAGGAGCTCTGCTGATGAGCACCGAAAGCGTGAATGGGCGTATGTCCTCTAACGCCAGAAGCGTGCTCTTTCACGGGCGCGTGATCAGCGTGGACGAGATGATCGAACGCATCCAGCAGGTGGACGCTCAGCAGGCGGTGCAGGTGGCACGCGACCTGCTCGGTCACGGCGCGATGACACTCGCTGTTATCGGAACTCTTCCAGAAGGAGGCAATGGGCATCATGAAGGACACTAACGCCGAAGACATCATTCGTGTGGCGGTTACTGGTGCGTGTGGACGCATGGGCACGCTGGTGGTGCAGACGGTGCTGAAACAGCAGGATATGGCGCTGGTCAGCGCGATTGACAAACAGCATGTGGGCGAAGATATCGGTACGTTAGCGGTTGGACACCCCATCGGCATCACCGTGACCGACCACCTTGCCGACGCCCTGACGCAGACTCAGCCCCATGTGCTGGTAGACTTCACGACGCTGGGCGCGGCGGTCAGCCATATCTACACCGCGCTGGAGCACGGCGTCATCCCCATCGTGGGAACCAGCGGCTTCTCGGCGCAAACGCTCTCCGACGTGCGCGAGGCGGTTCAGCGTACCGGCACCGCTTGCATCATCGTGCCAAACTTCGCCATCGGCGCGGTGTTGATGATGCAGTTCGCGAAGGAGGCGGCTCGCTACTTCCCCAACGCGGAGATTATCGAACTGCACCACGACGGCAAAATTGATGCGCCATCCGGCACAGCCATACGCACCGCCGAGATGATTGCCGCCGCCCGCACCGAGAAGCCACGCCAGATCGTTCAGGAGCAGAAGTTCGAGGGAGCACGCGGCGCCTCGGTCGCCAACGTGCCCGTGCACAGCGTGCGACTGCCCGGACTGATTGCCCACCAGATGGTCATCTTCGGAGGACAGGGCGAGGTACTAACCATCCGCCACGACTCGATAGACCGCCAGTCGTTCATGCCGGGCGTCCTGCTCGCCATCCGCAAAGCGCGAAGCGTGCAGGGTCTGGTAGTGGGTCTGGAGCATCTGTTGGGGTAAATGTGGATTGCGGAAGCTTGCTTCCGCTGTTCTCAGATATGGAGTGCGGAAGCTTGCTTCCGCCGTTCTCAAAAGCGGAGGTGCGGTTCGCGGAAGCATGGCTTCCGCAGTCCAAAAGAGAGTGTGTGAAGTATGGAGTGCGGAAGCTTGCTTCCGCTGCCCAAAAGGATGGTGAAAAAGGAAGAGAGGGTCGATGGAAGAGGAGGTAAAAGTCGGCATCTGGCATCATAGCCCGCTACATCTTTTTGTCCCCAACACGTTTTATATGGTCACGGCTTCCACATTGCACAAGCAGCGTTTATTCAACACACCAGAAAAGCTTGGCATCCTGCAAGATACTCTCTTCGAGGTCATGCAAGCCTGTGGCTGGCGACTGCAAGCCTGGGCGCTATTTTCCAATCATTACCACTTCATTGCCCAGTCGCCGCAGGATGGTGTGTCATTAGATCGTTTGATTCAACACCTGCATTCCCAGACGGCGAGAGCCATCAACGCGCTGGACGGTACGCCGGGACGCAAGGTCTGGTTTCAGTATTGGGACACCTGCCTGACGTATGAGAAAAGCTATCTGGCACGGTTGAACTACGTACACTACAATCCGGTTAAACATGGATTGGTAGCCTGTGCGGAGCAATATCCCTTTTGTTCAGCAAAATGGTTTAAGGAACATGCGCCGGCTGAGCTGCAAAAAATACTGGCGGATATTCCTTATGACTGCGTCAATGTGCCAGATGTAGATTGCTGAAACCAGCTTCAATCGAAGTGCCAGATATGGACTGCGGAAGCTTGCTTCCGCTGTTCCCAGATATGGAGTGCGGAAGCTTGCTTCCGCTGTTCTCAAAAGCGGAGGTGCGGTTCGCGGAAGCATGGCTTCCGCAGTCCAAAAGAGAGAGTAAATTGCGGAAGCACGGCTTCCGCAGTCCAAAGAGACAGCCCCAATATGGATTGCGGAAGCTTGCTTCCGCGTCCGAGAAAGCATTCCAATGTGGATGGCGGAAGCACGGCTTCCGCAGTCCAAAAAGGCGGTTCAAGAGAAGTAAATTATGCTAAAATGATAGCGTGAGTGACGCGCTGAACGAAAAACTGCAGGCTCTCCCCACCCTGCCGGGGGTGTATATCTTCAAGGATGCGCAGGGCAATGTGCTTTACGTGGGCAAGGCGGTCTCCCTGCGCTCGCGGGTGCGTTCGTACTTCCACAAAAGCGCGGAAAACTCCCTCAAAACCCGTCGCCTCGTTCAGAAGATAGAAGACCTGGAATGGATTGTCACCGACACCGAGCTGGAGGCGCTGGTGCTGGAGTGCAACCTGATTAAACGCTACCGCCCGCCCTACAACATCCGCCTGCGCGACGATAAACAGTATCCCTTCCTGTGTCTGACCACCGCCGAGCCGTTTCCGCGCCTCCTGCTGGCACGCAGAGCCAAAAACGATGGCAACCGCTACTTTGGTCCCTACTCGGGCAGTCGCCCCGTGTACCAGACCATCCACCTGCTGAACCGCCTGTTCCCGCTGGTCACCTGCGGCGAGGCGTTCACGGGCGAGCCGGTGCGCAAACCCTGCCTGTACTACCACATGGGCAAATGCCCCGCGCCCTGCGCCGGACTCGCCGATAAGGAGCGTTATCGTGAGACGGTGCGCGAGGTGGAGATGTTCCTCAGCGGCAAGCACGAGCGGCTGCTCAAATCGCTATACAAACAGATGGAGGAGGCGGCGGAACGTCTGGAGTTTGAACGCGCTGCCGCTCTGCGCGACCAGATACGCGCCGTGGAACAGGTCATTACCCAGCAGAAAGTGGTTTCTACCGAAATGGTGGACCAGGATGTGCTGGCATACGCCGCCGACGAACAGCGCGCCCTGGTGCAGATGTTCTTCATCCGCGGGGGCAAGCTGATCGGACAGCAACACTTCTTCCTGGACGGTGCTACCGAAGAGGACCAGCGCGCCGCCCTTCAGGAGTTCCTGAAGCAATACTACGACCAGGCGCAGGATGTGCCCAGCGAAATCCTTCTGCCCTCGCCCATTGAGGAGGCGCACATCATTGAACAGTGGCTCCGGCAGAAGAAGGGCAAACGGGTGGAACTGCACACTCCTCAGCGCGGGAACAAGAAGAAACTGCTGGAGATGGCGTTGACCAACGCCGAGCTTGCCCTTCAGCAGGCGCGCCAGCAATGGCTGCAGAAACGGGCACAGCAAGAGGCGGTGCTGACTGCCCTCCAGCAGGCTTTAGGGCTGGACACCCTGCCCCGCCGTATTGAAGCGTACGACATCTCGAACTTCCAGGGCTTCGCGCCCGTGGGAGTGATGGTGGTGATGAAGGAGGGCAAGCCCTCCAAGGGCGACTATCGCCGGTTCAGCATCAAATACCTGCCCGAAACGCCCAACGACTTCGCGATGATGAAGGAAGTGGTCACGCGACGCCTGCAGGAGGCGCAAAAGGGCAATCCCAAGTTCACCGAACTGCCTCAGCTGATGCTGATAGACGGCGGCAAGGGACAGCTGAACGCCGCCTTAGAGGCGATGCAGGAGGTAGGGCTGAAAGTGCCCGCTATCGGCTTAGCCAAGCGGTTCGAGGAGATTTACCTGCCCGGTCGGTCGGAGCCGCTGATACTGCCCAAAGATTCGCCCGCCCTGCACCTGCTTCAGGCTATCCGCGACGAGGCGCACCGCTTCGCCGTGGAGTACCATCGCAAACTGCGAATCAAGCGCAGCACCTCTTCCGTGCTGGACGAAATTGCCGGAGTGGGACCCAAGCGCAAGCAGGCTCTGCTCAAGCACTTCGGCTCGGTGAAACGTTTGAAAGAGGCGAGTGTCGAAGAGATTGCGGAGGTGCCATTCATACCTCGCTCGCTGGCACAAACGATATACACACAACTGCATAAGGAGGAGCAAACGTGGTCGGGCTGATTTTACGCTGGGTTGCGAACGCGCTGGCTCTGTTGCTGACCGTGTGGCTTGGCAAAACGCTGGGGTTGGGACTGTATGTGAGCGGATTCGGAGGCGCGATGATTGCCGCGCTGGTCATTGGCTTGATCAACGCCTTCATCCGCCCCATCGTGGTCATGCTGACCCTGCCTCTGAACTGCCTCACTTTCGGGCTGTTCGGTCTGGTGATTAACGCTTTCCTGTTCTGGCTGGCTGGGGAGCTGCTGGCGGAGTTCGACGTGAAAGGACCGCTCGCCGCGCTGTTCGGCTCGGTGGTGATGAGCATCTTCAGCAGTGTGTTCAGCCACGCGCTGGAACCTCAGAAGCATCACGGGTAGCTTTGTGGAACAATACAGCTGGAACGCGACAGGGGGAACCGCATGAAGAGCAAACGCTGGGTGTTGATTACCGGCATGTCGGGGTCGGGGAAGACGTTGGTCTCGCATATTTTCGAGGACCTGGGCTATTTTTGCGTGGATAACCTCCCTCCCCGCCTCCTGCCCATGCTGGTGGACCTGAGCAAGGAGCACCCCCAGCAGATGCAGTACGTCGCGCTGGTGATCGATACCCGCTGTGGCGAGATGCTCTCAGAGCTGATTGAGAACGTGCGCCTTGTCGCGGAGCGCGGTGTGCCCATCCAGATACTGTTTCTGGACTGCAGTGACGAACAGCTGGTTCAGCGGTTCCGCGAGACCCGCCGCAAGCATCCCCTGTTCCACCAGCACCCCACCATTCTGGAGAGCATCCGGGCGGAGCGCGTCCTGCTGGAAGAGGTGCGTGCCAGCGCAGACCGGGTGATAGATACTTCGCGGCTGGCTCCGCACGAGCTGCGCGCCCAGATTGAAGCCGAATACGGTGTGGTGGAGCAGAAGGCGGGCATCGCGGTGAACGTGCTTTCGTTCGGCTTTAAGTACGGCGTGCCGCCGGAGGCGGACCTGGTGTTCGACGTACGCTTTCTGGCGAACCCGCACTACGTGCCCCACCTGCGTGCGCTGGACGGGCGCAACCCGCTGATTCGCAATTACGTCTTCAGCGACCCGCTGGCGCAAGAGTTCCTGAGCAAGCTGGAAGAGCTGGTGGACTTCACTCTGCCCCAGTACATCCGGGAGGGCAAAGCGTATCTGACCATCGCCATCGGCTGTACGGGCGGACAGCACCGCTCGGTGGTGATAGCGGAGCAGGTAGGACGCTTCCTGCTGGAGAAGGGATACCGGGTGAACATCCAGCATCGCGACGTGAACCGAAACGCGCAGGCGTTTTTGGAAGGGTGATTGTCCGTGCGTCAATCTTGGGGTTTCCGACATATCCTGCGTATGCCCAGCGCCCGCTGGCTGCTTCCCGGCATGTTGGTCAAACGCTGGCTCCTGCTGGCGCTGGTGGGCGTGCTGATGATGTTTATCGGTCTGCTTATCGTGCTGGATGTTCGCTTTCCCGAGGTGCTGACGTGGCTTCACCGTCGCCTGCAGGAGTCCTCTTGGCAGGCTGGCACAGGTGCTCAGGGCAAGCTTGTATGGACGCTGGTTGGCACAGGAATCATCGTGCTGGGATTTGTTGTCAGCGCGGTGGCGATACGCGGGCTGCTGCGCACGATTGTGTGTGCCATTGACCCGGTGGCTGGGCGTCGCCTGGCGCATATCATCTACAGCCGCAGGAATCTGCAGATGGGTCCGCAGCTGGTAGCGGTGGGCGGAGGCACCGGGCTATCCACCCTCCTGCGCGGTCTGAAACAGTACTCCAGCAACGTCACCGCCGTAGTGACCGTCACCGACGACGGAGGCAGTTCGGGCAGGCTGACCGAGCAGTTTGGCGTCCTGCCTCCGGGCGACATTCGCAACTGCCTGGTTGCCCTCGCCGACGCCGAGCCGATAATGACCGAGCTGTTTCAGTATCGCTTTCGCGGAAGCGATGGGCTTGGCGGGCACAGCTTCGGCAACCTGCTTATCGTGGCGATGACCAATATCACAGGCGACTTCGAGCGTGCCATCCGCGAAACCAGCAAGGTTCTGGCGATTCGCGGGCGCGTCCTGCCCTCCACGTTAGACCATGTGCGCCTGCGCGCGAAGATGGAAGACGGCTCCATCATCGAAGGCGAGACCGCCATCGCCACCTCACCGCTCAAAATCCGCCAGATGATGCTGAACCCACCCAACGCCCGCGCCCTGGACGAAGCATTACACGCAATCCGCGAGGCAGACGTGCTGGTGCTGGGTCCGGGCAGTGTGTTCACCAGCATTATCCCCAACCTGCTGGTAGATGGTATTGCGGATGCGATACACCACAGCCACGCCCTGCGCGTGTACGTGTGTAACGTGATGACCCAGCCGGGCGAAACCGACGGCTTCACCGCCAGCGACCACGTCCGCGCCATTGAGGCACATTGCCCCGTTCGCCTGTTCGACTACGTGCTGGTCAATACCACGCGCCCCTCGCCCGAACTGCTGGAACGATACCGCAAATCAGGAGCGGAGTTTGTGGAACCGGATATCGACCGCATCCGCGCGATGGGCTATCGTACCATTGCAGGCGACTTCATCAGCCAGACCGACGTGGTGCGTCACGACCCGCACAAGCTAGCCGACGCCATCATGCAGCTGCTCAGCCGGAAGCGGTGAGCGGCGGGGGATGCGCTGAACCGCCATCAGCGACAGAAACACCACCCCAAAACCTATCCAGAACGGGATGCGATAATCATCCAGCACTTTCCACAGCACCCCGCCCAGCACAGGCATAATCACCGCCGCCACATGGTTCATGGTAGTGCCCATCGCCAGGCTGGGCGTGAGATCGCCCTTGTGCACAATACGGTTCAAGTAGACGGTAATGCCCATGCTGAAGCTGAACAGCACGCTGTCGGTGACAAACAGCGCATACAGCAGGCGCACATCCCGAAGAGTGGCATAGCCCGCAAACACACAGGCAATCAGCACATAGTACAGCGTCAGCATCCGCCGTTCGCCGAAGCGGTCGGTCAGCCTGCCGACGGTCGGTGCGGCTATCGCGCCCAGTGAGGCGTTCACGAACGCCAGCGAAAGCATGGTCTGTACCGGCGTGCCATATACCAGTATCAGCACGTACGAGGCGAAGGTGCTGAATATCTGCCGGCGACACCCCTCCAGAAAGGTCAGCAGGTAGTAAAGGCTGTACTCTCGCCGCAGGATAATGGGCTGGCGATTGCCGCTGGTAGCATGGGAGGAGAGCAGAAAAGCCATCAGTGCAGATATTGCGATAGTTGTTCCTGCGAGGAAAAACAGAATCTTGTAAGAGAAGTGCGCCTTCAACACCTTCGCCGTTACCAGTGCCACCAGCACCGCCAGTGAGCCAACCGCACTCATTCGCCCTAAATGTCTGCCCCCCTCGCGTCCTCCCGCCAGGGACAGGGTGATTGCAGGCGATACAGATGACCACAGATGAAAACCAACCGACCAGAACACATTGAAGGCGACCAGGGTCCAGTAGTCCCCAGCGATTCCAGTGGCGCCGATGCCCAGCGCACATATCAGCAGAGCTACCCCTGCTAAGCGCGGCTCGGCAAGCGCTACCAGTGTGCCCGCGATTGGGGCGGTTAACAGTCCGGGCACTTCACGCAGAGATTCCAGCACCCCCAGCTGCGAGGGCGAAACGTGCAGAACCTCGCGGATAAAGTTCTGAAAGATGCCGTTGTACACGGCGAAGCCAAAGGAGAAGCTGAAGGTCAGACCGGCAAACAGTATCCAGTCGCGCTGTAACGAAGAGAGTTTTCTGCCCTGCAAAATCATGGTATCCGAGAGTTCTGCAGAAGAACCGACCTTTCCTGCGCGATGCCCTCAAATCTCCAGCGCACGGCACACGGCATCCATCTCGGGAGGCACGTGTATCGGCGCGACGCGAGAGGCTTCTATGGCGGTGTCGGGGTCTTTGAGCCCGTGCCCGGTCAGGGTCACGGTAACTGTCGCCGGCTCGCGGAAGTATCCCTTCTGCGCCAGTTTGCGAATCCCTGCGATGGGAGCGACCGATGCCGGCTCCGCAAACACCCCTTCCAAAGACGCCACCAGCCGATAGGCATCCAGAATCTCCTCGTCGGTCACCTTCTCAATCAGCCCGCCCGATTCGTCCCGCGCAGCGATAGCCTCTTTCCAGCTGGCAGGATTGCCGATGCGGATGGCGGTGGCTATCGTTTCGGGATGCTCAATCACGCGCCCTTCCACCAGCGGAGCGGAGCCGGAGGCTTGAAACCCCAGCATCTTCGGCAGGCGGGTGGTCCTGCCGTGCAGATAGTACTCCTTATACCCCTGCCAGTAGGCGACGATATTGCGTGCGTTGCCCACGGGGATGGCGTGATAGTGGGGCGCATCGCCCAGCTCATCGCAAATCTCAAAGGCGGCGGTCTTCTGCCCCTCTCCCCGATAAGGGTTGACCGAGTTGACGATGGTGATGGGATACTGTGCTGCGATGCGCTGCACTATCTCCAGTGCGGAATCGAAGTTCCCATCTACCGCAATCACCCTCGCGCCGTGCATGAGTGCCTGCGTAAGTTTACCCAGCGCCACTTTGCCGGATGGTAACAGCACATAACAGCGCATGCCCGCCCGTGCGGCGTAGGCAGCTGCGGAGGCAGAGGTATTGCCGGTGGATGCGCAGATAACCGCCTGCACTCCCTGTTCAGCCGCTTTGGAGATAGCCATCGTCATGCCGCGGTCTTTGAACGAGCCGGTGGGGTTTGCCCCCTCGTATTTGAGGTAAATCTGCAGCTGTGGCGCAATCGCCTGTGCCAGGCGCGGCGCGGGGATCAGCGGCGTATCCCCCTCCAGCAGTGTGACCACAGGGGTACGCTCACTCACGGGCAAAAAATCCCGGTATCTGGCAATGATTCCCTGTCTCATCGTGTGTTATTATCGGCGCAAGGGGAACTCCTGCAGAGGTGCTGGTGAGCCGGGTGGGATTCGAACCCACGACCCTCGCCTTAAAAGGGCGATGCTCTGCCTGCTGAGCTACCGGCTCAGACCGCTTTATTCTACCCCAATTTGGACAAGAAGTCAAATCGGCAAGCGCGCGGATGCAGTAAAGTAAACAGGCGGTGACGAAAGAAACAGTAACACCATAGCAGGAGAGTGGTTATGAGCAACAGACTCAGAGCATCGCTTGTCGCGATTGGTGTGCTGTTCTGCACGGCAATGGGCTGGAACGCCGCCGCGCAGGAAACCACCATTCCCCATCCGGGGATGCTGCGCTATCCCGATGTGAGCGCAACGCATATCGTGTTCGTGTACGCCAACGACCTGTGGGTGGTTCCGCGAACGGGAGGGCTGGCGGTGCCACTGGCAAGTCCCCCCGGACAGGAGACCTTCCCCCGCTTCAGTCCCGATGGAAAGACCATTGCCTTCGTGGGCAACTATGATGGCAACCGGGACATCTACACGGTACCGCTGGAGGGAGGTATCCCTTACCGCGTAACGCACCACCCCGCAGGCGAATGGCTCAGCGACTGGACACCCGACGGCAAACTCATCTTCTCCGCTTCCAACATGACGGGCTTCGGTCCCGGGCAGAAGATGTACGTGGTGTCCGCAAAGGGAGGACTGCCGGAGCGACTGCCCATTCCTTACGGCGTCAACGGCTCCATCAGTGCGGACGGCACATGGCTTGCCTACACACCTCATTCCACCGACTTCGCCACGTGGAAGCGGTATCGGGGCGGGATGGCAACCGACATCTGGCTGTTCAACCTGCGCACCAAAAAGTCGAAGCGAATCACCGACTGGGAAGGAACCGACACCCTGCCCATGTGGCACGGTGATAAGGTGTACTACCTGTCGGACGCAGGTCCCGAACACCGTCTCAACATCTGGTGCTACGACACCCGCACCGGCAGGCGCGAGCAGATTACACATTTTACCGACTTCGACGTGAAATGGCCCTCTATCGGACCCGGCGAGAAGGGCGAGGGCGAAATCGTGTTTCAACAGGGCTCACATCTTTATCTGCTCAACCTGCAGACACGTAAGGCTCAGCCTGTGCAGGTGCAGATTCCGGGAGCACGTCCAACGCTTCGCCCGCGCCAGGTAGATGTCAGCCGGTTCATCGCGGGATGGGGCATCTCGCCCACCGGCAAACGCGCCGTGGTGGAAGCGCGGGGCGACATCTGGACACTGCCCGCCAAAAACGGCTCTCCCCGCAACCTCACGCGCACCAGCGGCTTTGCCGAGCGCGACCCTTCATGGAGCCCTGATGGACAGTGGATTGCCTACTTCTCGGATGCCACCGGGGAGTACGAACTGTACATCGTGCAGTCAGACGGCAAAGGCGAGCCGAAACAGCTGACGAAGAACGGCACCTGCTTCCGCTATAACCCCGTGTGGTCGCCGAACTCCAAATACATCGCTTTCAGCGATAAGACAGGCGCGCTTTACCTCTACGGCATGGACAGCGGCGAGACACGCCTGGTGGACAAAGACCCCTGGGCGGAGGCGCCAACCCCAAGCTGGTCATCCGATAGCCGCTGGATTGCCTACGCCCGCAACGGCGAGCGCACGCGCAACTCGTCTATTTGGCTGTACAACGTGGAGACCGGCGAGAAGACACAGGTCACCAGCGGCATGTTCAACGACATTTCGCCCGTCTTCGACCGCAAGGGCGAATACCTGTACTTTGTCAGCCATCGCAACTTCCGCCCCATTTACGAGGACCTTGGAACCACGTGGATATACACCGGCACACAGGTGTTGCTGGCAGTACCTCTGCGCGGGGACATCGCCTCGCCGTACCTGCCCAAGACGGACGAAGAGAAATGGGGCGAGAAGGGCAAGGAACAGCAGCCTGAGAAACGCGAGGCGCCGCCTGCCCAACCATCTGCTCAGCCAGCCCCTGCCGATGAGGTCACCGGCGAATGGAGCGGCACCGTAACCGGCAGCGCGGTACCCGGTGGTTCAATTAGCATCCGCGCCCGGCTGAAACTGGAGGCGAACAACGCCGTCACCGGCACGGTAGAAACCCCGCTGGGAAGCGCGTCCGTCAGCGGCACCTTCAACCCGGCGACGAAGGAGCTGGCGCTGAGCGTTACTCTTCCCGACGGAACCGTGCTGAGCCTCAATGCCCGAATCACCGGCAATACCCTGACCGGTACGGTACGGGCGCCCACCGGCGAAACACTGGACCTGAAGATGGAGCGCATCGGAGGTGCACCATCTGCGCCGGCACAGCCTGCTAAACCCGAAGCAGCACCCTCTGCCAAACCCGAGCAGAAGGTGAATATCGACATCGACGGCTTTGAGGCGCGCGCGATACAGCTGCCGGTCAAAGCAGGGCGATTCGGCAGGCTGGCGGTGAACGACCGGGGGCAGCTGATTTTCGTGCGCCTGCCGGTCGGTGGCAGTGAAGAGCCTCCTGCCATCAAACTGTTCGACATCACCGACGAGAAGCGCGAAGAGAAGGTGGTTGCCTCCGGCGCCAGTGCATTTGACATCTCCGCAGACGGCAAGAAACTTCTGGTGATTCGAGGCACTTCCGCCTCCATTCAGGACGCAGCTCCCGGCGCAACGGGAGAGCCGGTGGTCACCGCCGGGATGACCGCCGAAATTGACCCTCGCGCCGAGTGGAAGCAAATCTTCACCGACGCCTGGCGCATCCAGCGTGACTTCTTCTACGACCCCAACATGCACGGCGTGGACTGGAAGGCGATGCGCGAACACTACGCGCAGATGCTGGACGATTGCGTCAGCCGCGAGGACGTGAGCTTTGTCATCGGTGAGATGATTGCCGAGCTGAACGTGGGACACGCCTACTACTCCGGCGGCGATACCGAGCAGGCACCTTCCACCACGGTCGGTCTGCTAGGATGCGACTTCGAATTGCACCGCGGCGCCTATCGCATCAGCAAGATTTATCAGGGTGCGCCGTGGGACTCGGATGCACGGGGACCGTTGAGCCAGCCCGGCGTGAAGGTGAAAGAGGGCGACTACCTGCTGGCGGTAAACGGCGTGCCGATAGACACCAGCAAGGACCCGTGGGCGGCGTTTCAGGGTATGGCAGACCGTGTGGTCACCATCACGGTCAGCGATAAACCCTTTATGGATGATACCGCCCGTGAGGTTCCGGTACGCCTGCTGGGCAGTGACAGCAATCTGCGCTACAGGGCGTGGGTAGAGCACAACCGCGCCTACGTGGAGCAGAAAACCGGCGGGCGCGTGGGCTACATCTACGTGCCCAACACCGGCACAGACGGACAGAACGAGCTGGTACGGCAGTTCATCGGGCAGATTGGCAAGGACGCGCTGATTATCGATGAACGCTGGAACGGCGGCGGACAGATACCCACACGCTTTATCGAACTGCTGAACCGCCCGCTGACCAACTACTGGGCACGCCGCGACGGCAACGACTGGCCCTGGCCGCCCGATGCCCATTTCGGTCCAAAGTGCATGTTGATTAACGGACTGGCGGGCTCTGGCGGTGATGCCTTCCCCTATTACTTCCGTCAGGCGAAGCTGGGCAAGCTTATCGGCATGCGCACGTGGGGCGGTCTGATAGGCATTTCCGGCAATCCGCGCCTGATAGACGGTGGATACACCTCCGCGCCCACCTTTGCCTTCTACGAGAAGGACGGGACCTGGGGTGTTGAGGGGCACGGTGTTGACCCTGACATCGAGGTCATCGACGACCCCGCGCTGATGGTCAACGGTGAAGACCCGCAGCTGGATGCGGCGATACAGCTGATGCTGGACGAACTCAAGCGCAACCCCTACATCCCGCCAAAGCGACCGCCCTATCCCAACCGCAAAGGTATGGGCATCCGTCCGGAGGATAAGTAAAGCACATCAGGGGGCACGCCTGCGTGCCCCCTGAAAGAACAGAGAGTGCGTTACCTTGCAGTGTTGCCCTGCTGCTGTCTCCGCCATGCTGAGGCGATGGCGGCGGGACCAAATCCCTGGGTGATTCGCTGAACGCGCATCTGGTCCTCAGGGCTCAGCTTGCTGAAGTCCCCCTGTACCTCGCGCGCTTTCTGGTTGATATATTCAATATCCTGCGTGGGAGGAGGAGGTAGCTTGCCTATCCGCGGCGGTGCAAAGGCAACCCACGCACGCCAGGCAACGAACAGTACCAGCGCCAGCACAGCGACGATGACTATGATTGGCGAGACGTTTTGCTTAGGAGCGGATTGCTGCCTCATTACAGATGTACCTCCTGTTTCAGTGTGGCATATCGGGCGTCCCCGACTAGTTTGCACTCCGCCAGAGACGCCCGGCAAGCGTCAGACTTAAATGCCTGTGGTCCACTCCTGAAGGGAGTTGATAGCGTTCAGCACGTCCTGTTGCGCCTGTGCGCCGGTATAGCCGCCGCCCCAATCGGTGTTGGGAGCAAACGCATCCCACAGGTCGTCCGTTACAGAGCGCTGTAGCCGTATCGTTTTCACGTGCCCGTCAAAGAAGGCAAAGTTGGTCATGCCGCTCTTATGCCCCTGAATGCAACCTGTGGGGACCCCTCCTACGGGGATACCATCCGGGGTGCACGCATACCCCATAGCGGTCCCCCAGATTTCGGGGAAGAACATGCGTGTCTCTGCCAGCATAATGGTGCTTGCTGGCTGCTGGATTAGCGACAGGTTGCCAGGAGTAAAGACGCCATTGGCAAAGTCGGGCCAGAAGGCGCCCTCACGGTTGGCTTCGTTGTGCCCTGCGTGGTTGTTCAGGGCGTAGCTGCGCGGATAGCGTGAGGTCTCGTCTCCGGGCACTCCAGGTCCCCAACCACCCCAGTAAACCACAGTAGCCGCGGACCACGCGGCGGTGTTCTCGAGACATCGGAAGATTCCACCGTCGCCTGGGGTGGTATAGGTACGACCGCCATCATAGGGGCGTCCTCCGCTCTTAATGTAGGGCATGACCAGGTCCTTCCAAATAATCTCTCTGCCCGTGAACCATGCCGACGGGTCAGTGAATGCGCGCTTGGGCACACCCGCTTCGTCGTAGTCCTGAATGTACATCAGGATGCCCATCGCGATTTGCTTCATATTGGACAGACAATTCGCCTTGCGCGCTGCCGCACGGGCTTGCGCAAAGACCGGGAAGAGGATCGCTGCCAGTATCGCGATAATCGCGATAACCACCAGCAATTCGATGAGCGTGAAAGCGGTTGACGAGCGTTTCATGAGATGTTTCCCCCCTTCTGGTCGTTTTGAAAGGTGATGGCAGCCGAATCGGTATGAACGAGGGTAGCCCGTCCACTGGAACCATGTACACTGAGCGGCGCTTCGTAGATGAGATGCTGGTAGACGTTATCCATGTCGCCGGAGATTCGTTCCAGTAGCAATCGCGCCGCTGCTTCCCCGATGCGCTCGAAGGGCTGGTCAGCGGTGGTCAGGAAACGTGGTCCTGGCATCCATCGTTCCAGCCCGTCAAAACCGCACACCGAAATATCCTCCGGTACCCTTACCCCCTTCTCGCGAAGAGCGTGGACAATGTTCAGCGCGGTAGAGTCGTTGACCGCAAAAACGGCTGTAGGAGGTCCCGGCAGGTTGAGGATCTCCTCCGCAATATACCAGCTGTTTTGCACACGTTGTTCCTCTGTGGAACTGGTATCCACCAGCTCGTACTCGGGGCGAAACGCAATACCCGCCTTTTGCAGGGCACTGCGATAACCTTCCCTGCGGTGCAGCACGGTGGAGGCATGGTCCATGTTGGTAATATGCACGATGTGGCGATGCCCCAGTTCGATCAGGTGCTTGACTATCTGCTCGGCAGCATATCGATTATCTACCCCCACGAAATCCGCAGGAAACGCGCGCGGCGGCAAACGATCGATGAACACAATGGGGATACCTGCCTCCCGGACTCGTCGAAGCACGGGCAGGTTATGTTCTCCCCCCATATACCACACGATAACTCCCGCCACATCGGGCTCTTCAATCACCTGCTGCAACAGCACAGCCTCGTCCTGTAATATCTGCTCCCAGCCTGCGGAGCGCGGGCTTTCCACGATGAGCCGATAGCTGGTGTGGTCTAAAGCCTGGTATATACCGCGCAAGATAGCTGCACTGCCGGCAAACACCGATACAGGCCACAGCAGCAGCTGCAGGGTACGCCTGCGCGTATCGTGTCTGATCGCTCGCGTGTTCCGCGTGCGGCGTACCACTGGGCGACAGCGGGGCGAACGCACAACAAGGTTTTCGCGAGCCAGTATATCAATGGCTCGGCGGATGATAGAGCGGCTGACACCGTACTCTGCTGCGAGCTCGCGCTCCGGTGGTAGCCAGCTGCCCTCCTGGTAGCGCCCTGTCAGCACACCACGGCGCAGTTGCTCTACCACCATGCTTGTTGCAGATGTTTTGTGCCTTTGGTTCATTTTCATGCACCTGTGGTCTACAAGTAATATACTACCTAATACCAAAGTTGTCAAGTGGTTTCTGGTAGTGTACCAAATTTATAAAGAAAATACGCCTGCCAGAAGAACCTCTAATCGCCGCCGGTGCTTCGCTTGCTATTGCAGTGCACGAGCAAGCGCCCGCAACATACCAAAGCCATACCGGGTATCCGGCAGGAGGTAGTGTCCCTCGGTCCACTCATTCCAGCTGCCGATGAGCAGCACAGGAGGCAGATTGGGACGGGCATTGAGGTAACCAAGCGCCGCACGCGCCAGCGCCTCGAACACATGTGGATGGTCATTGATAGCAATGACCGTGCCTGGCCATTTATGGCGGTCAGGCTGGGTGGGGCGTTCGGGCATGGCAAAACGGGGGCTACCATCGCACCCCGGGCTGATGGTCGGAAAGCAAGGTAACGGTTGGAGATTGTCCAGGGCGTGCCATACCTTCGTTACCACATCGGCAGCGAGTACCCGACAATCCAGGATTTCTTCCTCGCGGGGGCGCCAGCCTGATGCTTCGGCGATGGTGTTGTAAAGCCCATAGCTGTCTACGCCTATCTCAACGAGATGGTGCTTTGCTTCCTGCATACCTCCCTCATGGCACACCGCATGAAAATGTATGCCCTCGTGACCTAACCGTTGTGCAAAAGCCCGAAGCTCATCCAGCAGGTTTCGAGTTCCCTCCATCCCGAACGCTCGGATGAGCCGAGAAGCATCCCAGATGGGCAGCACCGGTTTTCCCTCGATCTTCCAGTAGTTCAGATGGAAGTAGCGCGCAATGATATAGGTTAAACTGCGCCACACCTCTTCGGCGCTTTCAGGAGCGTCGTAAAGCGGTTCCCACCCAACTCCCCACTCGTCACGTGGCTCCGTTCCCACTGTTGGGAACCAGTACGCCCATGAATGGTTCACCCACATTACTGCAAACTGCATCCTGTCGCGATTTCGTGCCCCTAAAAAACCTTCCTCCAGCGCCTCATGCAGTGCAGGCATCCCCGCATACCAGTACCAGTCAAAGATAAAGACGTTGATACCCGCGCCGGTGGCAAGGTCAATATATCGCTCCCAGGTAGAAGGCTGGCGTTCGTCCAGCTCGCCGAGCAGTGGCGTGCGCGGCTGGTCGTGACCGGGAAACCAGGGACGAGCACCCCGCATTAACACGTACTCTGTCCAGCCCTCTCCGTATAATCTGTCGTTCAGCGCAGAACGATGATAGTGTGGAAAGGTGTAGCAGGCAACCACCAGGTCTTTCGGGCGATAAATCAGATCCGGGTTTACCAGCCGGTACAGGTCGTCGGGCAGGCGATAGGTTGGTTCCGCTTCCATGGTGTATGCTCCTCGTTTTTTGTTGCTACAGGGATTCTATCGGATTGCCTGCAGGCAATGCTGGCTGGGCAGGTTCGAGGTCTGACGAACGCTGATACAACGGATAGTAAAGCCCTGCAGGCTCTACTCGCATCAGCGTCTCGCCCCGCCAGTATCCCGTACAGCGCAGCGGTCGCTCCGATGTGCCCACCTCATAATGTGCTATGCGCTCAGGCAGAGGATAGTGCACAGACACCGTTTCATGCTCCTGCAGAGTCATGCTGATGTACCCATTTTGCGCCTGCAGCTCGTATACTGGTCTTTCTGTCGGCTTTACCCGTGCCTGTTCTACCCCTGCAGGCAGCCGCACCAGTACGCGGCATGGGCGCCTGGTGTGAATGTCTATTCGTCCCTCGCGCGGCTCATAGCTTACCACCCGTACAGAAGGGGATTCCACGCTAAAGCGCAGGTGTACTGTCACCTGCAGGGCTCCCTCAGAAAACGTCTCGTCCAGAGCATATCGCCATAAATCATAGAGAGCGCGCACTCCTGCGGCGTTGCAACACTGCATCAACGCAGGCGCATCCAGGTGGAAAGCATCGTTTAACGTGCTGCGTGAAGCAAAGCCGCCAAACTGGCTCTCGGTAACACCTGCATAGCGTGAAAATCGCCCATCCCAGGGAGGTGGCTCGTCGTTCTCCGCGATGCGCTCCACAGCCTGTTGCAGACGTTCCAGAGAAAGAAACTGGCTCTCCAGCAGTTGATTCCTGCCGAAGCGTTCGGCATCCGCATAGTAGTGGGGAGAGACATGTTTTGCCAGCAGGAGCGCCATTTCAATCATATCGGTAAAACAACAGACCTCGCCATGGCGGAGGAACAGACCTTCTGGAAACCATCCGAAATCTGTGCCGTATGTTTTGGCGTGCTCATAATACTGCCTCGCCCAGTCGATGTAATCGCCCTGCTTCAGAACCAATCCCAGCTTCAGCACGCTCAAAATGAAATTGGTGCGCGTATGGAAATGTCCCTCCAGATCTCCCTGTGGTGGGCGGAACGCACCATCGGGAGTGTATCCTGTGGCATGGCGCAGAGCAAAATCTATCAAGCCTTTTGCCAGATTCAGTGCAGGTTCATAGCCACTGGCTTCGTATAACCGAACGGAAGCGATTGCCACAGCCGCGTTGTATTCTTCGATGCCAGGGTGTAAGTGTGGTTGCTGGTATCTCCAGCCGCCGGGTCTGTAATAGCCTTCCGGGTAAAACAGTCCATCAGGATGACGCATGGCTACCGCAAGTAGTGCGTCCACCATCCGTTTGGCGTGGCGAAGGTAGAGAGATTCTCCAGTAGCACGGTAGCGGCTGACCAGTGCCAGAAGTGTGCCCCGTTGCGCCCAGCTGATTTCCGCTGCCCTCTCCCCTCGATGCCAATCCACAAGCAGGACGTTTGTTCCCCAAGGCTCCGCCCAGGGTTCGTTTGGCAACCATGACAGCCCATCTTCTCCCAGCAACTGGAACATCCATCGCTCTATCGCTTCCTCTTCTTTTGACCTCTGCGATTCGGGCGAACCCTTTTTGACCATGATGCGCGCCAGCGTCAGCGCGTCGATATGGCGTCCACTTCCGTCACCACAATCCCACAGACAGTGGTCAGCGCGAGGCGGACGAGTTCTCCAGTTTATCAGAAAGTACATCTGCCCGGGTCTGCTGGTATCAAGCAGTGCGGTCAGGTTACGGATACCCAGTTCTACCCGTGCTTGAAGGTCAAAAGGATGTATGCCTGCCATGCTCACCTCTGCATTCTTCACGGCGGAGGAACCACTACCGCACCTCTTTATACCCCTGCGACACCAGCATATCCAGCTCGCGCTGGGCGGACTCTCTGGTGGTGAAGGCGCCGACCTGCAGGTATCGTTTCTCGCCCTCGCGCACGGGGAAGGGCGACTTGCCCAGCGACTTGAGCCGCGCCGTCTCTCGCTCTAAGGAGGCGTTATCGGTGAAGGGACCGATGCGCACCTTGTAGCGCAAAGCTGCCGCAGACGGCGCTGTCCCCTGCGCCCGCACATGGTCAATGCCAAAGTAACCGCGATAGGGCGTCTGCCCACAGACCAGCTTTATCCGCAAACGTGCCACATCTTTTGCCACAGGTCCCGCGTTCCACGTGATAGCGGACCATCTGCCGGGCGCCAGCATCACTCCATCGCCGGGCATCGCCTGCAGACCACCTGTGGAATCCTCCACCTCTATCTGCACGCGCAGGTCGGGCGGAGCGGTGCCGGGAACCAGTACATCCAGCGAGATGATGCCGCCAAAGCGCGACCAGTCACGTGTTTCAGGCAGACAGGAGATAGACGCCTGCTCGCCCGCCTCCAGCCGAACGCCGCTCACCTTCAGCCAGTATGCCGCCTGACTGGCGCCGCCACGTGCTCGCTCCAGCCGCAGACCTTCGGTCTCTGCCTGCCACGAACCCGGGCTCAGTTCGAAATCATTCAACGCGAAATTGGTTGCGACGGTAGGCGTGCCTGAAGACGCTTCGCCAACGTCCACAATTCGCACGCCAAACTGTTCCGCCGGGGGTGTCCATAAACGCCACGCCATGAATCCACCCACCGCCAGCACAAGGACCAGTATCCCTGCCCACCACAGCGGGCGAAATGAACGGTGTGGACGGATTGAATGGGTGCTCATCGGTATTCTCTCCTTTTCGCGATGCGTGGTCGGTAACGTCATCCGCGCCTCTGGCGATACCACCGCAGTGCCATAATAGACCGAGGTCAGCTCTTCTATCATCGCAACGGCAGAAGAGGGTCGCGCCTCGCGCTCTTTCGCCATGGCACGTTGCAGTATCGCCTGCGCAGAGTGTGGCAGTTCGGGAGCGGGATCGGGGCTGTCGGTTACGATGCGGTGCATGATTGCGGTAGCGGTGGGCGCGTCGAACGGGTGGCGCCCGGTGAGCAGTTCGTACGCTGTGATGCCTAACGAGAAGATGTCGGTGCGATGGTCTACCGGCTCGCCGAGGATTTGCTCCGGCGACAGGTACGCCGGTGAGCTGAGAAGCACTCCTTTTTGCGTGCGTAACAGGTCGTTTGCTGCCCGGGCGATACCGAAATCGGTGACCTTGACCAGCCCTTCGGGAGTAACCACGATGTTATCTGGCTTTACCGCGCGGTGAATCACTCCCTGCCTGTGGGCGTAATCCAGCGCACGTGCGACCTGCAGGAGAATGTACAGCGCCTGGTCAACGGGCAATCGGTGTTGTTTCCGAAGCAGTTCGCGCAGGGTGTTGCCTTCCAGCAGTTCCATCGCAATATAATGCGCCCCGTTTTCCTCGCCGACCTCGTACAGGGTCACCACATTAGTATGGGAAAGGTTCCCTGCGGCGCGTGCTTCCTGCTGGAACCGCTCGATGAGGAGAGACTTTTCGGCTTCGGGCACAGCGGGGGGAATTGCCAGAACCTTCAGCGCCACCTTCCTTCCGATGGTCTGGTCTTCCGCCTCGAACACCTGCGCCATTCCGCCCCCGCCAATCTCGCGGAGGATGAGATATTTGCCCACCCGTGCGCCGACCGTCACTGAATGCTCCTTTCCGCTGACGCGGACATCGGGGTGCCGCTGGAGCCGACGAGGGGACTCGAACCCCTAACCTGCGGTTTACAAGACCGCTGCTCTGCCTGTTGAGCTACGTCGGCTCGCGATATGGAATGTACCACAACTTGTGGCGAACGTCAAGATGTACGCGTTTCCGTTTCTTGTCAATCTACTTATGTGGGTGAAGAATCTAAAAAATGGCTGACTCCACTTCGTTTAGCATGATATCGGGTCCTGAGCCATGAATTTTTTCTACAGTCGGAACAAAAATGCTTGACAAATTTGAAAGCATGATTTACAATGGGAGCACCATGAGCGCCCTGAAACGGTTGCCGACATACGTGCTGTTAGCCGAGCGCATCAAAGCGGAGTGGATCAGCCGCCCCGATGTGAAGATAGGCGACCGACTGCCCACGCAGTTCGAACTGCAGAAGATGCTGGGCGTCAGCCGTCCGACCATCGCCAAGGCGATTGCTCTGTTGGAAGCGGAGGGACTGGTGGAGTCGCGGCAGGGTAGCGGTGTCTACCTGCGTTCGGCGCCCACCACAACCACCCGAACGCGCCTGATCAGCTTTATCGCTCCGCGCTCAAATGCCTCGCTGGTCCTGCGGGCGTACTACGGCATCGAGCGGCGAGCGCGTCAGCGGGGCTATCAGCTGCTGATGGCAAGCTCTGAAGATGACGTGCGCCACGAAGAGGAGCTGGTGGAACAGCACCTGCAGGCGGGTGCGCAGGGAGTCATCCTCTATCCGGTTACGCGCTTCCGCTCTCAGCTGTCTCAGGACTACCTGCTCCGTCGCTGGCGCGAGGTGCCCATCGTGCTGTTCGACATCGGCTACGAGGAATGGCAGCGTCCGATGGTGTTGTTTGACAACTACCGGCTGGGCTACGAGATGACGCAGGCACTGCTGGCACATGGGCGTCGCCGCATTGCCTTCCTGCATCTGAACGCCGACTGTCTGCATCGCTCCATCCACGAGCGACGAGAAGGCTGGCTGTCCGCGATGCAGGACGCCGGTATCGCCGTACCGCCGAGCTACCTGAACTGGATAGACTTCACCGACCGATTGCACATGCTCAGTAGCTCGATTGCTGAAGAGATTGCGGTTCGGCTGATGCAGTTGTCGCCACAGCCAGACGCCCTGATTGCTTGGGAGGACAACACCGCTGTGCCCATTATCCGCGCCCTGCAAAAGATAGGGGTTAACGTGCCCGAGCAGGTTTGTGTGGTGGGCTTCGATGACCTGGAAACTTCGCGTTTCTTCCAGCCGGCGTTCCCCACCTCTCAGCCCGACTTTGCCCGACTGGGCGAAATCGCGGTGGAGGTGCTGGACGAATGGCTCAGCGGCAGGCAGTCCACCCCGCGCACGTATATCCTGTCGGTGCCCGTTCTGTGGCGCGAGCCGCGCACTCTGCGACATGCGGCTCACAAAAAAAGAGGAAGGAGTGATGGCTCATGAAGCGTGAGGTGTCTCCCGCAGTAGCAGTCGTGGTGATTGTGGTTGTCCTGCTGATTATCGGCGGCGTCTACATGCTGGCTACCGGCAAACGACCGTTCGGCAAGGCAGAACAGCCACCACCGATTCCACAGGATGTACAGGCGGAGTTTCAGCGCAGGATGGGAGGGATGACCCCGCCAGGGGCGACCGCTCCCGCGCCGCGCTAACAACCAAACAAAAACATCTCAAAAAGGAGGGTTATCCATGAAACAGAAGGGCTTTACGCTCATTGAGCTGCTGGTGGTCATCGCGATTATTGCGATACTGGCAGCTATCCTGTTCCCCGTGTTCTCGCAGGCGCGAGAAAAAGCGCGTCAGACGTCCTGCCTGTCTAACTTCAAGCAGATTGGTCTCTCCGTGCGCATGTATTCGCAGGACTATGACGAGAAGTTCCCCATGGGCACTTACCCCGGCCCACGCAACTGGGAAGTAAACCCGGATGTGAATCCCTATTCCTCTTATGGTACCCCTCAGTGCATCGACCATGGTCCTTCTCTGGGCTGGCCGGGCGGTGCCTGGGTAGGGTTCAATCCGGGTGATGGCGGACCTGATTACACAGGGTGTGCCTATGGCTTCGAGTTCTATCGCACGCTCATGCATGTCCAGCTGGGTCCGTACCAGAAGAACAAGAACATCTGGTACTGCCCGTCGGACAAATACCGGGATCCAAGCCAGCGTAATATGGCTCACGGCGCCCAGTCCTACCAGTGGTTCCCCAACTGGATATACAACCACCGCAATAGCGGCTTTCCCATGGTCCGGTATCCTGATGGCACAATCAAGGACCTGACCGACGAACTGCCCAGCGAAAGGTCCGAATGGTTCTCGGAACGCATCCTGTTTACCGAGCGTGGCGTGTTCGGCTGGGATGGCGCTGACGCCTCTGACCCCGCGCGGCGCACGATTTTCAACCACTCCCAGGGCTACAATGCGGTCTTCTTTGATGGACATGCTAAGCTGATTAACTATGGACGCAAGTGGACGACCATCCCCGCCAGTGGATGGCCGCCAGACCGCGCACCGCGGTAATCCATCTGTTATCCGCGCCCCCGCCGGAGCCGGCGGGGGCATTTTCTTTCCCTACGCATGAGGCAGAACCATTACCTTCATGCCCTCGCGGTTCTGCATCACCTCGAAGGCGCGATGGATCTGAGAGAGGGGGAAACGATGGGTAATCAGCGGCGCCACGCGCACCCTGCCCTGCGCTAGCAGGTGTACCGCCAGCTCATGATGACGCGGCACCGACCCGTGCGAGCCGGTCACAAAGCATTCCTTATAGTGAATCGTGTTGGAGTACACGCTCATCGGGCGAGTGCCTTTTGGCAAGCCGCCGAACAGGTTCACATATCCTCGATGCGCCACCATCTCTATCGCCTGTTCGTGTGCCTCCACCGACGCGCTGGCGGTAATCACGATATCGGGTCCCTCACCGCCTGTTTCCTCTACACATCGCGCCACCACGTCCTCTTCCTCCGAGCAGATGTACACATCTGCTCCGTAGAAGCGTGCCAGCTCCAGCCTCGCCTTACTGCGTTGAACGGCAATCACTTTGGACGCCCCCATCGCACGGGCAAGGTCAATCAGCATACACCCGATAGGTCCCAAGCCGATAATCACCACCGACTTACCCAGCCCCATGTTTACCAGCTCCATGCCGTTGATGGCGCAGGCAAGCGGCTCCGCCAGCGCAGCGGTCTCGAAGTCCATGCTGTCGGGAATGCGCGTCACCGGACCCTCGTCCAGCAGAAGCTTGGGCAGTTTCATGTACTGCGCAAACGCGCCCGGTATCTGATAGCCCACCGCGTAGTTAATCGCACAGTTATTGCCCAGCCCGTTGCGACACCAGCGACACTGCCCACAGGGCACATCCGCGCCAATCGCCACACGGTCGCCCTCCTTCACGCGCGTGACGTTCTTCCCCACCTTCACTACCACTCCCGCTGCCTCATGCCCGATAATCGCCGGGGGCTTTACGCGCGGATTGCCGTGATGCAGGATGCGCACGTCCGACCCGCAGATGCTCACCGCCTCGACGCGCAACAACGCGGAGTCGTCGTCTATCTCCGGTTCGGGCAGTTCGCGCAGTTCCAACCGCCCCAGTTCTTCCAGTACCGCCGCAAGCATTGCTACCTCCTGTATAGACTGAACATCACACGACTATCAGGTTAATATGGAGTGCTGAAGCCATGCTTCAGCACAAAAAGGTCAGCCTCCGAAGGAGGCTTTGTCATGAGTAGCCCGCAACCTCCAGTTGGAGGAATGCTTTCTCCCCTCTGTTTGTCCCAACCTTGCGATTTGAAATCGCAGGCAACACCTGGCGAAGCCTGCTCAAGCAGGCTATGAAGCCATGCTTCAGCGCAAAAAGGTCACAGGTTGCGGATTTGCTGAAGCAAGCTTCAGCACTCCAAAACCAATTGATTGTCTTTAGACTACGGCTGAATCAGCACCTTGCAGAAGAAGCCCTTGCCCTCGCGCATGGCATGTAGAGTGTGCACCGCTTCGCTCAGCGGCACCTGATGGCTGACCAGCGGCATCAATTGCAACCATCCCTCCGCCATTGCCCGCAGGGCGGTATGCCAGTCGTCGTCCTCGCTGTAAACGGCATACTCCGAGTTCCACGTGCCGAACAGGTTCACTTCGCGTCGCATCAGCTGCGACCACAGACCGGTGGGCACGGTTGCATCCCCAGCCGGATTGCCCAGCAGAACCACTCGTCCCCCGCTCCGTGCGCAGGCGCACGCCTGTAACAGCGTCTGCGGCACACCCGCCGCCTCCACACACACATGTGCACCTTTGCCCTGCGTCAGCGAAGCGATAATCTCTTCGGCACGGTGGGAGTGATAGGCATGAGTGAAGCCCAGCCTCTGCGCGAGTGCAATCTTCTCGTCCACCACATCAAACAGCGCAATTTGCGAGGCTCCCATCACCCTTGCCCACTGCGCCACCATCAGACCAATAGGTCCCGCCCCGAAGATGGCTACTGTTTCACCCGGCGCAACTCCCCCCGCCCGACGCAGGGCATGGTATGCCACCGCCGCAGGTTCGGTCATCGCCGCCTCCTGCAGGGAGACGCCATCCGGAACCTTCAGCAGGTTACGTTCGGGAGCAACCACATATTCGGCGAACGCCCCATCCCGCCTTGATCCCAGGTAATCGTAGTGCTCACACTGCGCATACCTGCCGCGCTCGCACGCCGAGCACCTGCCGCACCACAGAAGCGGAAAGACCGTCACCCGGTCGCCCGGTGATACCCGTTGCACGCCCTCGCCACACCGCTCTACCACTCCCGCGAACTCGTGACCGCATATCAGCGGGAAGCGGTAGGTTCCCTTGACAAAGATTCGCGGGATGTCGGAGCCGCATACCCCGCAGTACGCCACGCGCACCAGCACCTCGCCCGCCCCGGGTTGCGGGGTGGGAACCTGCTCATATCGCAAATCGCCTACCGCGTGAAGCACCAGCGCGTTCATGGCTCAAACCTCTTCCCCGATGCGTCGCCGCAGTCCATCACGCACCGCGCTCAACACTTTCTGATAGTTTCTCCAGAGGTTCGCATCCGGGTGGTAAAGACTGCTGGAACCGAGCACCAGAATATCCGCGCCGGCGGAGACCATCTTCGGGATGTTTTCAAAGCTGACGTTGCCGTCCACCTGAATGGGTACGCCCTCCAAACCGCGTTCGTCCAGATAGCGGCGGCAATCGGCGACCTTGCGCAGAGCAGTGGGAACCAGTTTCTGCCCGGCAAAGCCCGGGTTGACCGTCATGACCAGCACGAAATCCGCTTTATCCAGCACGTACTCCAGCACGTCCAGCGGCGTGGCTGGGTTCAGGGCTACTCCTGCTCTGGCGCCGCCCTCGCGAATCAGGCTCAGCGTGCGGTCAAGGTGCACACACGATTCGGCGTGCACCGAAATCATCTGTACCCCCACCTGCAGAAGCTTGCGCACAAACAGGTCGTTGTTTTCCACCATCAGGTGCACATCAAAGGGCAATGCGGTGCGCTCGCGCAGCTGTTCCAGCACCACCAGTCCCATTGGCATGTTGGGGGTGAAGTGTGCATCCATCAGGTCAAAATGCAGGTAGTGCACGCCCATCGCCTCCAGCTGGCGTACATGCGCTTCCAAATTGAGCAAATCGGCACACATCAGCGACGCCGAGAAGCGCACCGGCTCCACACCTGCCGTCTCCTGGCGAGCAAGGGAGGGTACACTGGGCTGAACAGGCACACACCACGTTTCGCGCAGATACCGCAGGGACTCGCGCAGGGACTCCTCCAGCTGCGGGTCGCTGTAATCGCGCCCCAGCTTCGGTCCGCCAATCTCCAGATAACCGACCACCTCGTTCACGGGCAGAAGGTGCGCGTTCGCACGAAGCATATCTCGGAACTGTTCCACCCGCACGATGCCTTTTGCCCGCTCCTGCTCCCCGAAGCCGAAGGTGGAATGGAACAACGCATCGGTGTTTTTCAGGTGAACCTCGTACAGGTAAGGCAGGGTGGCTTCGAAGGTCTGCAGGTTGTCCCACACCACGTTTCCGCGCTCATCGGCATAGCCGTGCGAGACGTCAGCACAGAACCCCACGCGGGAGGTGGTGTCTGGATGCCTTCGGTGATAGGCGGAAAGCTCCTCGCCCATCCGCGCGATTTCATCGGGCAGGGTTGGCGGCTCCGCGAGGCAGGACATTGGCTCAATGGTCAACCACGGCACGCCCACCTCGTGCGCGTAGTGCATCAGCTCCTTCATGTGACGCAGATAGCGGACAACGCCCTCAGCCTTCGTGTGCATCTGGTCACGCAGGAGGGCGCCCGGGTTGTGTCCCACCGATTTTGCACCCAGGATGGCGCCAATCTGGATATAGCGCTCGAACATGCGTCGCGCTACCTGCTCCCAGCCCGGTTCGTAGCGAAAAAAGCCCCCCAGCTCGCGGTGGGCGGTGAACAGGCTGTGGATGCGCACTCCAGCCCGCTCTGCCTGCTCGCGCAACCAGTGGAAGAACTCATCGGGCAGGAGGTAGAACTCGAAGGTGCTGCCCAGCTGGATGTACTCCACGCCCTCCTCACCTGCGAGGCGGAACAGCCAGGGATAGGAATAGCGGTATTCTATTGGGTCGGATTTCACCCCCAGATGCAACTGCAAAGAGCTGGTCATACGGGATGCCTCTTTCGTTCCACAGCACGGGCGATTTTCTGCAGGATGGGCACCGCTTCGTGGCGCTTCTGGCGGGCGAGCGCAACGCACAGGGCATCAAACAGCGCCAGCTGCACCAGCCGGGCGGTAATGGTCTCATCCAGCCACTGCGTGCGTCCGGCGGAGGTAATCAGGCAGATGTCGCACAGCTTCGCCAGTGGAGAGCGTCGGAAGCTGGTGACGCAAACGGTTTGTGCACCCGCCTCCTTCGCCAGCTCAACGGACTCGATGGTCTCCCGGCTCTCGCCCGAATAGGAGACCGCCAGCCCCACGTCGCCCGGCTCCAGCAGTGCCGCGTTAATCGCCTGAATATGGTCATCCACCGAGAAGAGGGTGTTGACGCCACAGCGCTGAAGGCGATACTGCAGGTCCATGCACACCGGCAGTGAACTGCCCACGCCGAATATCGCCACCCGCCTCGCGCCGGCAATGGAAGCCACCGCCCGCTCGAACTGCGTCATGTCCAGCAGGTCCATCGTGCTGGCGACCGCCTGCACGTCCATGTTCAGCACCTTTTGCACCAGCGTCGGCAGGTCGTCCTCAGTGGAGACGTCGCCGTGCACATCAGGGGCTGGTTCCCGATGTGGGGCAAGGTCGGCAACCAGCGCGAGCTTGAAATCGGCGTACCCCTTAAAGCCGATCGAACGGCAGAAGCGCACCACCGTGGTTTCGCTGACGCCACTCAGGTCACTGAGGTGAATCACACTGCAGCCTCGCGCCGCTTCAGGGTTGTTCAGCACAAAGTCCGCGACTTTGCGCTCCGCCTCATTCAGCGAAGAGTATAACGCCGAGACCCTTTCCAGCACCGAAGCCATCGTCTGCGTGCCTCCTGGGGCTATTGTAGCACTGCAGAAAAATTTTGTCAACTATCTGTTGCTAGAAGAAAAAAGATGTATACGGCTACGTAAGCAGGATGGGCATTTTGCATGCTTCGTTATGGAGGTCTCGGAGACAGTAAAGCCGGACGACATGGCATACGTCCTCTAACAAACGAAGCTTATGCGCAAAATCAAATTTCGTGCAGCTCCCGCCGTGGCGGGAAGCGATGCCACCAAAGAAGCCAGATTTATTGCCGGTAGAGAAGGGGTACTGCTTGTTACCGATGGAGTAATGGAGAACCTGGAGGCTGTTCAGCAGTACCTCTCCGCCAGTGCCTAAGCTGGCAGTTTATTCGCCTGCTGTTCCAGCCTCTGCCACATGGCTTCTCCAACGGGCACACCCGCCTGCTCCAGCGCCATACAAACCGCCGAGACCACCATTGGGAAGCGCGGAGAGACTACTTCTGCCAGAGTGCTGCGATAAACCCGCTCGCGAAACGCCTCGTGCAGAGGTTGCGGAGCATTGGCAACTCCACCAACAATCCCTACCTTGACACGCTGATACTGCATTCCCAGCTTACGCAGAACCACAACCGCCATCATTCCCAGCTCTCTGCCCGCACTGCCCAGAATGCGTATTGCCATGCGTTCACCAAGTCTGGCGGCGTCCGAAACTGCCCGGGCGGCAGAGGCGATTTCCGCACGGGACATCTGTCCAGAGTAAATGCGCTGATGGAGAGCACGCAAGCTATCCAGACCGAAATGCGTCAGAATGGCACGCTTGAGCCACGTGTTGGGAATGCGCCCGTCCTCGGCGCGGGTGCACACGTTCAATGCCTGCAGGGCAATCCAGTATGCGCTCCCTTCATCGCCCATCAGATAGCCCCATCCCCCAACCGCAGCGGTCTCGCCCAGCTCGTTCATCCCGTACGCCACCGAGCCTGTGCCCGCTATCACCACCGCACCCGGTGCCCCCTGGGTGATGCAGTACAGCGCGGTGCGCGTATCGTGTGTTACAACCACCTTCTCGGCTGGCAGCTCCTGCTGGCAAATCTCTTCGACCAGCGCACCACCACCGGTCATCCCGCAAAGCGCCACGGCGAATCGGGTATCAGGGGGCAAAGAAGCAGATTGTAGTGCACCGTTCACCGCATCACGCAGTGACTGGCGAAGTCGCTCCGGTCCGCCGGGTTCATGGATGTGGTTTGCGGCTCCTCCTACTCCCAGACCAAGCAGGTTACCTTCGGTATCCGCAATCAGCGCGCGGGTGGTGCTCTGTCCACCGTCAATACCCATGACCAGCATGTGCGGCATTGTCTGTTTCCTCCCTATCAACATTAACGGATTAAGATGGTGAGATATGTGCTATCAGAATCTCTTCCTCTGTTGCGCTGGTTGCCTGTGCCAGGTATCCCGAACCATCGCGGGTTTGCGAAGCATGAGCGACGATGCTGGAGCGTCCTTCAACAACTACATCTTCGAACAGCCTGCCCACCATCATCGGGTTGATGCCGATGATTTCGGGATGTTGCTGGCAAGCCTGCCATAAGCCCGTTTTCCAGCTTTCCGCCTGCTCCGGTGTCCATGGCAGGGGGTTAAATGAGGGCTGGGCAATCAGCCGTGCTTTTTGCTTCACCAGCGTCTCTACCACGTCAGCATGGAAGCCGTCCCAGCAGATGGCAACCCCCAGCCTGCCCGCAGGGGTATCTACCACGCGCAAATCTTCTACTCTGCCCGCGCACAGGTCCATCCCCTCCTGCTGTTCCAAGGGGATGAGGTGTACCTTGCGCTGAGACAGAATCAGCCTGCCCTGGTGGTCGAAAACGTAGCTGGTGTTGTATACTTCGGAGACGCGCTTTGTATCGGGTAGCGGCGCACTGCCTGCTACCAGCGTCACTCGGTGCTTGCGTGCGAGCTGCGAAAATATCCGGTGATAGCGGCTTCTTAGCTTCTTGCCCAGCACCACCAGCAGGGCTCGCGTGGGGGAAACTTTGTGGGTGTCTATCACCTGCTGGAGAGGTGAAGCGTATCGCCGGGAAAGTACCTCAGCAGCCTCGTAGATGCTTTTACATCCCTTGACCGCCTCGTAGTCGTCGATGAACAGCATCCCCAGCCCAACGTCTTCGGGAAAAACAACCATAGCGCTGGCGTCTGGCTTCACGCGCGAACGCGCGGAACCAAGCAGATGGTCAATGCGGTTCGCCAGATGCCTCTCACTCTGATAATCCTCCAGCGTGATGCGCATCTGCACGGCGACCAGTGCCGTGTCCTTCCCGGTCTGCATTATCTCTTCCTCCACGATGTCCTCGCTTTTCGATTCAACAAAATGTGTCATTCTCCTGCAAAGTGCCCTTTTGAGGGGCGAGGCTTTCACTAAGCATCCCTGCCCGTGCCCCGACGATTTCACCAAGACCTTGACACCGCCCTGCAGTTGCTGGTACATATACCTGCGTGCTTCTGAGGAGCAATAGACGGAACAATGAGTAACGAGACTATTCCAACCCATTGCGGTTTTGTGGCTATCGTGGGCAAGCCCAACGTCGGCAAGTCCACTCTACTGAACGTGATGCTGGGAGTGAAGGTGTCTGCCATCACCTCACGCCCTCAAACTACTCGTCGCGGCGTGCGAGGGGTATACACTGAAGGTAACCGGCAGGTGGTGTTTGTGGATACACCCGGCTGGCATCAGCCCAAAGACCGCCTGGGCGAGTTCATGAAGGAGCAGATAGATACTGCGCTGGAGGACATTGACCTGGTGCTGTGGGTGGTGGACCTGCGCCATCCGCCGACCCCTGAAGACGAAGACCTTGCCAGCCGATTACAAGGGGTAGGCGTGCCGGTGTGGATAATCGGTAACAAGCGGGACGCCGCGAAGTATCCCGAGCAGGCGATGCAGGCGTATGCGGCACTGTTGCCAGAAGCTCAAAGGCATATTACCCTTTCCGCGTTGAAAGACCCGAAAGCGGTCTATCGCTTGCGCGAGGAGATACTGCTGGCGATGCCCGAGGCGCCGTTCTATTACCCGACGGACATCCGCTCGGATCAGTCGCGCGAGCAGTGGGCGGCGGAAATCGTGCGCGAGCAGGCGATGAGCCTCCTGCGCGAGGAGATACCCTACAGCATCGCCGTGCGAGTTACCGATTGGCAGGAGCGGGAAAACGGGGTACAGTATATCCGCGCGGAATTGATAGTGGAGCGCGAGGGACATAAATCTATTGTCATCGGTAAGGGCGGGCAGATGCTCAAACACATCGGGCAGGAAGCCCGCAAACAGCTGGAGCTGTTTCTGGGAAGCAAGGTGTACCTGGAACTGGTAGTCAAAGTGATACCGAACTGGCGACGCGACCCAAGGGCGTTACGGGAGCTGGGCTATGAGTAGAAAAAAGAGTACGGATACGGCGAAACCGCTCATCATTGTGGAGTCGCCGGCGAAAACCAAAACACTGAAGAACTTTCTGGGCGACGCATACCGGGTGGAAGCCACTATGGGGCACGTGCGCGACCTGCCCGAAAACAGGTTCGGCGTGGACCTGGAGGACGGCTTCAAACCGGAATACGTGACCCTGCGCGAACGCCGGGAGGTGCTGAAGAAGCTGAAGGAGGCGGCTCAGCAGGCATCGGAGGTCTATCTGGCTTCCGACCCCGACCGCGAAGGAGAAGCCATCGCCTGGCACCTGAAAGAGGCGTTGAAGCTGCAGAACGCAAGGCGTATCGAGTTCAACGAGATTACCCGGCAGGCGGTGGAGCAGGCACTGCAAAACCCGCGCGATATCGATATGAACCGCGTGAACGCCCAGCAGGCTCGACGCATCCTGGACCGCATTGTGGGCTATAAACTCAGCCCACTGCTGTGGAAAAAAGCCAGTCGTAACACTCTCAGCGCGGGGCGCGTGCAGTCGGTGGCAGTGCGCCTGGTGGTGGACCGCGAGCGCGAGATCGAGTCCTTCGTGCCCGAAGAGTACTGGACCATCACCGCCCGGCTGACGCCCGACAGCCCTGATAATGCCTTCGACGCCACCCTGCGCCTGCGCGACGGCGAGAAGCTGGAACTACATAACGAGCAGGAAGCCAACGCCGTTTTGCAGGAGCTGGAGGGGGCGCAGTATGTCGTCGGGCAAATCAAGCGCACCGAGCGCAAACGCAATCCCTCTCCGCCCTTCATCACCAGCACCCTCCAGCAGGAAGCGGCGCGCAAACTGGGCTTCAGCGCGAAACGCACCATGCAGGTTGCCCAGCAGCTGTACGAGGGCGTGGAGCTGGGCGAACAGGGCTCCGTCGGTTTGATTACCTATATGCGCACCGACTCCACCCGCGTGGCGAACGAGGCGCAGGCTCAGGCGCGTGAATACATCAAGGGGGAGTTTGGCGACCCCTACCTGCCCTCCAAACCGCCGCAATATCGCTCGCGCCGCGGCGCCCAGGATGCCCACGAAGCCATTCGCCCTACTTCCGTAACACGCACGCCCGAATCGGTGAAGCAGTATCTCTCCGCCGACCAGTTCCAGCTGTACCGCCTGATCTGGCAGAGGTTTATCGCCAGTCAGATGGCTCCGGCGGTGCTGGACGTGGTGACGGTGGACATTCAGGCGAACCGCTATACCTTCCGCGCCACCGGTTCCAGCGTGAAGTTCGACGGCTTCATGCGCATCTACGTGGAGGGCAAAGACACCAGCGAGCTGAGCGATGAAGAGCGACCGCCCCTGCCCCCAATGATTGAAGGGCAAATACTGACCCTGCTCGCCCTTGTGCCGGAACAGCACTTTACCGAGCCGCCGCCTCGTTACACCGAAGCCACACTGGTCAAGGCGCTGGAGGAGAAAGGCATCGGCAGACCCAGCACCTACGCCACCATCCTCTCCACCATCGTGGAGCGGGGCTACGTGGAACTGCGCGACAAGCGGTTCCACCCCACCCCGCTGGGCATCGCTGTCACCGACTATCTGGTGAAGCACTTCCCGGATATTCTGGATGTGCAGTTCACCGCGGGCGTGGAACAGCAGCTGGACGAGATAGAGGAAGGCAACCGGGAGTGGACGGAGGTCCTGCAGGCGTTCTATGGACCGTTCGCGCAAAAGCTGGCGGAAAGCGAGCAGAGCGAGGAACGGGTACAAGTGCAGGTTCAGGAGACCGATTACGAGTGCCCCCTCTGTGGCAGTAAGATGGTGGTACGCACAGGACGCTACGGCAGGTTCTTAGGATGCTCACGCTACCCGGAGTGTAAGGGAGTGCTGAAACTCACTAAAAACGGAGAACCTGCCCCACCCGACCGCGAAACGGACGAGAAGTGCGAACAGTGCGGCTGGCCCATGGTGATTCGCTGGGGGAAGTATGGGGACTACCTCGCCTGCACGAACGAGAAGTGCAAAGCCCGACGTCCCCTGAACGCCCCCGATATTACCTGCCCATCCTGCAAACAGGGCAAGATTGTGGAGAAGCGTTCCCGCAAAGGCAGAGCGTTCTACGGGTGCAACCGCTACCCCGCCTGTCAGTTCGTCGTCTGGGATAAGCCCACCGGAGGCATCTGCCCGAAGTGTCACAGCCTGCTGGTAGAGAAGCGCAGCGGCAAAGAGGTCGTGGGCATCGTGTGTTCCAACAAGGACTGCGACTATCGGGAGGACATCCCCGCCGAGGGACAGGCTCTGGCATCGTGAATGCAAAGTACAACATAGGGTCACACGGGTTGTTGTGTTAGGGGTACACGCATCATTCGGTAGGGGCACAGACATCATTTGGTAGGGGCACACGCATCATTCGGTAGGGGCACACGCATCATTCGGTAGGGGCACACGGCCGTGTGCCCCTACAATATGCGACCTTATAATACCCTCTGCAATGCCCTTTCCACCTCGGCGGGTTCTGCGTCAATCAGGCGCAGTCTGCCCGCCCGGTCTATCAGCTAAAGCGAGGGAACCGAATGTACCCCATACGCGCGAAAGACCGCGCTATCCCAGCCCAGCTTCGCACCCGGAGGCACGGTGCAGGCGACATAAGGCAGCCGCTGGGCGCGCAGGTATGCCTGCAGTTGAGGCAACGGGAGCGAAGCATCGTACACAGCCACAATGCGCAGACCGCGCGAGGCATATCGAGCCTGCAGTTTCCGAAGCCAGCGCGACTGTTCTTCCACCGCCGGATTATAGGCAGAGGCGAACTGCAGTAACACCACCTGTCCCTTCAGGCGCGGAAGCGACCTGCCAGACAGCACGCGAAGCCCGGACAGCGGCGGCGCAGGACTGCCCGGCTTCAGCCGCGCCTCCGGCAACCGGACCTGGTATGGCGTCAGCACGAAGTTGACGTCTACCGAGCCTACTGGTACATCAATACGGTAGCCTGTCATACCTTCCGCGGTTATCTGAACCATCATCTTCTTACCAGCCGGTAATCCCGTTACCCTGTAGCGCCCCTGATTGTCTGTTGTTGCTTGCTTAGAAATCAACAACGTCTCATCATATACGCTGACATACGCCCCTGCCACAGGCTCTCCATCGGCGTTATACACTCTGCCTGCAATAAAGCCTGTAGCAGGCTCCAGCACAATCTCGCCAAGGTCCTTATCCGTGTCAATCGGCGTCTCCGGCAGGCTGAGTGGAGCTGTGGCCAGACTGCTAAAAAGGAAGGCGTATCGCCCAGGCAGAACGCGCAACACAAACCGACCGTCAGGCTGGACGGGCACCGTGAGTCTGGGCATCATCATCCATGCTCTGCCGAGCTGCTCTCTTTGCACTAGTACAACCTCTGCTTGCTGAACAGGTCGCCGGTTACGGTCCACCAGCCGCCCTGAAACGGTTAACAGCGGAGATAGTGTGACGGTTACCTCTACCTCCTGCCCCGGTTGCGGCGTGAAGGCGATTTCTGCGCCCAGAGTTTGCTGTTTGTCCACTACACGAAGTTTATGGTTCTGATTGGGTTCCAGCGGTTCCAGCACGAAAACGCCTCTCTCCTGCGCTTTCAGTAAACCGGCACTCTCCACGATTATCTCGTCCAGCGGGTTGCCGTTTGGGTCCGTCACATGCAGAATCGCGCGTGCTGTGCGGACTACGGTAAAATGCAGCTCAGTTGGATTCTTGTCTCGTTTCAGGCTGATTTCCTGCGCCTGGTCGGCTCGGCTGTAGCCCCTGCTGGACTGGATATCCACCGACCAGTCGCCCTCTGGCAGATAGAGAGTAAACGTACCATCCTGCGCGGAGGTTGTGGACGGTCCCCAAATTGTCGGTACCACGCTCACTTGACGATATTGTGAGGTTATCTGTATCCCCGCAACGCCCTGTCCTGTCTGAGCGTCCCGCACCGTTCCACTCACGGGGATGCCCGGCTTCAGCAGAAAGTCGGGACACCTGCGCGATTTGCCCTCCTCCGTCTTCGGCAGGCTCTGCGGAGCGGCGACAAGGTTCGGCTTCGTCAGGCGCAAGTCCACCCAAACGATGTGCTTTCCCGGCGGCAACTGCGCCAGCACAAACCTGCCGCTGGCATCGGTGCGGGCAGAAGGCAATTCGTAACTTTCCCAA
The DNA here is from genome assembly GCA_013314755.1 of Chthonomonadia bacterium. Lineage (GTDB taxonomy): Bacteria > Armatimonadota > HRBIN16 > HRBIN16 > HRBIN16 > HRBIN16. The sequence goes on along the minus strand of JABUFA010000013.1, from coordinate 36,813 downwards.
ACAGGCGAGAAGGGCATTCCCGCGCGCACAACGACGCCCTCCGCACCTTTTCCGGTATCAGCATGGAGCACTCTTCCTGTAATCCTTACCTCCTTTGGCAGGGCAACGGTCACCGGTGGCGCCCCCGCTCTGGCATCTACAGACGCCCTCGCGTAGCCCGGGGCAGAAAACAGCAGGCGAGCCTGAGCACCGGGAGGCAGATTAGCGATTCGAAACCTGCCCGCGTTGTCGGTAACGGCAGACAGGGCTGGAATATCCGGACAGGTGAACCATTCACTGAAACTCATAGGTAGTCCAGGTACGATCAGGGTTTGGACACGCACCTTCACCCCCGCCAGCGGCTTGCCCTGTGTGCCGGTGACGATGCCCGACACTGCCAAGGCAGTGGGCAGGGAGATATTCAGGTCGGTTTTGCTCTCGGCAAATCGCCTCACCCACACGCCGTAGCCGGGCTTGAACACGAGAATCGTCCACTCCCGATACTTACCGCGCTCGTGAGATACCTCAAACGTCCCGCCTTCGCTGGTTTTGACCCTTTGCAATATGGGAGTGCGCATCTTCAGCCAGATATCGTCCCACTGAGCGGCATACAGCACAACTTCCGCCCCGCCAACAGACTTCCCCTCCGGGGTGGTCACTTTGCCCGCGAAGGTTATCTGCTCTTGCTGGGCTTGGCAGGCAGTCACCATCGCCATCAGCAGGGCAACCCATACCGTGCGAAGCATGTGCATGACCTCCTGATTACAGAGTCAGTTCAACCGTTTCCGATGCGACCTCGAAAGGTCCCGCGTCCATTACTGGCACAAGGGTTATCTTCTTGCCCTTCCAGTCGTGCGGCGCTCTCCACGAGAGCGAACAGGTAAACCCTCAACCGTACTCAAACTTCAGCACCGCCAGCTCTTTTCCATCGGCATCCAGCAGGCGCAGAATGGGCTGTGGTGGTCGCGAGGCGTCCACCGTGAGGTCGGATATCTGCTCGCCGGCGGCGGTGGTGAACTGGAGCGTGAAAAGATATCCTTCGCCTATCCGGTCAACCTGCACGCCTGCCTTCAGAGGTGAACTGAGTCCAAAGCGAACGGGAGCATCGGGTTTAACATCCAGCGAAGGCGGCTTTGGCATGGTGGCATTATAGCCCCCCTGTATCCGCCACAACCTGCCCGACTCGTCCCGCTTCTGCACCACCCAGCTCAGCACGCCGTACCTGCCTGCGGGTACTTGCGCGACGCCCGTCGTAGCGTGCACCGACAGCACACCCAGCTCGTTAACCAGCGACAGGCGAAACTGCGCGAAGTCGGAGCGTACCTCTACCAGCGGCGTGTTGTCCGGGCTTACGGTTATCGCCAGACCGTCTGCCCGCTTCTGCACCCGGTATAGCTTCCCTCCCAGCATGAAGCGAGCCGCGCCAGCCAGCACCTCATCAGACACCGGATACTCCCGGTCAAACTGTCCGTTTCCGTTGAAGTCTATCAGCAGGAGGTCTCCGGTGACCCGGTCACTGCGTTCAAGGTCGGGCATATCGTTGAACAGTCCGCTGGCGTTTTCGTCCACCAGCGCCACCGGGTATCGCTTGCCGTTCAGGGACATCGTGCCCAGCGTATAGCATGCGCTGTTCAGCCGACAGGCGCTGGGTCCCATCTGCCCCATCTTCACCATCGCATGGTAGAGCTGGCGTTTGCCGTTGACCTCTATGTGCAGGGGAATCGGACCGAAGGCAAAGGCGTCCCGAAGGTATATCGCGCGGATGGGGCGTTCATCGGCGAGGTCCTCGTTGTTGTTGGTATCCGCGTAGAGCAGGTCATAACCTTTGCCGGTGCCTCGCGACTCGTCCAGTACGAACGTGAATAGGTTATCGGCGCCCGTGCCGACTCGTGCGGAGAGGTAAACCGGTTTTCGGGAGCGATACGCTGGCTGTTTCCGCAAACGCTCCGCGGGCTTTGTGGCTGGCTCCATCCGCTGTCCCGACGTGTAGACCGGAACCTCCAGCGTCGGAGCAAGGTAGTAGCGCAGGCTGACCCTCTGCGCCGTATCTGCCGAGCAAAGCCCCGTACTCACCCACAGGGCGACCAGCAGCACACGCCACATATTTCACCCTCCTGAGCAAAAGGCACACTGTATCTATACGCTATCACCTCTACTGACACCTGTCAAGCAGAACAGGTTGCACCTTTCTCTCAAAGGCACCAACAAGAGCCTGTTGACCACCGGCAGAAAGTTATGATAAAATGTTTTATCACTATAGAAACAGGAGATTGCCTATGGCTGTTACCATTCGTGATGTGGCAAAACTTGCGGGCACTTCCGTCAGCGCGGTGTCGGCAGTGTTAAACAACACCGCCGGTCGGCGCATCCGTGTCAGCGAGGCAACCCGCCAGCGTATCCTGGAAGCGGCGAAACAGCTGGGCTACGCTCCCAACCCGCTCGCACGCAGTCTGGTCACCGGCAGGACGGGCGTGCTGGGGCTGGTATTTCCCTACTCGCGCGCGTTCATCGACCGTAATCCGTTTTCTGACCAGATAATGAGCGGCGTGTTCGAAGAGGTGGTGAACGAGGGCTATAACCTAATGCTCCACACCGCAGTGGGCAACGACTGGAACGCGGCGGATGAAAAAATGTTGCTCGACCCGCGTGTGGACGGGCTGATACTGGTGCTCCCCAGCCCGAACAGCTCGGTGATTGCACGCTGTCAGGAGGTGAAGTTTCCGGCGGTAGCGGTGGTATACGCCACCGAAAACAAACAGGTCTGCACCATCAACGCCGACGACCAGCATGGCGGATTCCTTGCCACCCAGCATCTGATAGAGCTCGGACATACCCGTATCGCCCATTTTGTCGGCGACCCGAAGGTGTCCACCGCCCAGCCGCGTCTGCAGGGCTACCTGAAGGCAATGGAGCAGGCAGGGCTGCAACCCGAGCCGGAATGGATGGTGCAGGCGGGATTCGACTGGAAAGATGGCTACTCCGCCACTCAGCGCATCCTGCAGCTGCCGAAGCACAAACGCCCCACCGCTATCTTCGCCGCCAACGATTTATGCGCCGAGGGAGTCATCAGGGCACTGCGCGAGCAGGGGATACCTGTCCCCGAGCAGATGTCCGTTGTGGGCTATGATGATACCTGGTTCGCTTCGATGACCAATCCCCCGCTGACCAGTGTGCACATGCCCATCTACGAGATGGGCAAACTCGCCGCGCAGGTGCTGATTGCGCTGGTGGAGGGGCGCGAAGTAGCCCAGAGACAGTACACGTTACCGGTACACCTGACCGTGCGGCAATCCACCGCTCCGCCACCGAAAGAATCCTCGTAATTTTTTGCGCGGTTTGTGCGAAAAACCGATTGACAATTCTGGCATGGAGTGCTATACTCGAATTGATAAAACGATTTATCAAGGAGGCGTCTTCCGATGGTCACGTCCAGGAAAAGCGCGTTCACGCTCATTGAGCTCCTCGTCGTGATTGCGATTATTGCAATACTGGCAGCGATACTGTTCCCAGTATTCGCCCAGGCACGCGAGAAGGCTCGCCAAACGGGCTGCTTGAGCAACCTCAAACAGCTCGCGCTCGGCGTGTTGATGTACACCCAGGACTACGATGAGACCTTCCCCAAAAACGAGTTCGTGGACCAGAACCGCTGGGGCGAGTGGCCCGCCAATCACTACATCTGGTCCAGTGTGCGCTGTGTCGGTCCTTACCTGAAGAACCGCGACATCTACCGATGCACCTCTGATGCAGGCACAGTAGACGCCGGCATCATTTCTGCTTTTGCAGGTACCGACCGGCAACCAGGCATCCTTTCCTACATGCCCAACGCCTTTCATGCCAATTCCTTCTGGAATCCCAGCCATTTCGGTGTGCCCAACGGGCAGGGAGTGATTACCGTGGGCTCTACCTATGGTGCGCCCGAAACAGCAACTGCCCTCGCCGCCGTGCCCACCCCCGCCGAAATCTTCATGCTGGTAGAGGGACTTACCAACGTGAACGACTGGTGGTGTGGTAGCCCAACCTACGCGAACACAGAGGTGGACTGGTGCTGGGGCACGGAGGCGATGGTCTCCGCGGACTGGCTGGTCAACCTGATTGTTCTCCCCGCCCCGCCGGGTGACTACAACGAGCGACTGAATCGCGCGTGGCGCAAACATAGCGGCGGTTCGAATGTGGCGTTTGCGGACGGGCATACCAAGTGGCTGCAGCCGGCAGCGATGCTGGACGCCAAACGCTGGTTAATCAACGCGCCGTGACAGATGGAGAGCGAACCATGAAATCACGTCTACCGCTCATCGTGCTGATAATCGTGCTTGCAGGGGTGGCGGTCGTGGTGAATCTGCGTGCCTGCTCCAATGCCTCGGGTGGGCTGTCCACAGAGCAGGTGCAGCAAGCTGACCGCCTGCACGAGATTGCCCGGCGCACCGGAGGCGACTGGAACAAACTCACGCCCGAGGAGAAGCAGTTCCTGGTCAACGAACTGGCATACGGCAACGAACAATCGGCGCGGATGCTGTTGTGGGGAGCGTCCCGACAGGCTCCGGCTTCCCAGCAAGCTGGCAGACCAGCACGCTGAGATACACAGCGGCGGAAGGTGCGGCTGCCGTGCCTTCCGCCACTCTCAAGAGGAGGTGCCGATGTCTTTCTACCGCGTCACCCAGCATAAAGGGATATGGTGGTTTCTTTCCCCTCAGGGCGAGCGGTTCTTCTCACTGGGCGTTAACTGCGTAAACATGGGCGAGTCCCGGTACTCTGAGAAGAACCCAGCCTATTGCGCCATGCGCTTCTATGCGCACCCTGCACAATGGACAGAGGATACCCTCGCTCGTCTGCGCCAGTGGGGATTCAACACCATCGGCGGATGGAGCGACGTAGACACACTGCGCACGCACTGGAAGAAGGCAATGCCTTATACAGTCGTCCTGCACGTTGGCTCACGGCTGGGGATGCCATGGAACGATATGTTCGCCCCCCAGACAGCACAACAGGTGGATGAAATTGTGCGCGACCTGACCGCTCCATACCGAGACGACCCCCATCTACTTGGCTGGTTTACCGATAACGAGCTCGGCTGGTGGGATGACAGCCTCTTTCTGCATTTTCTCAAACAGCCAGCGCAAAACGCGACCAGACGCGAGCTGATCAAACTGCTTCGCCAGCACTACAAAGGCGACATCCAGCGAATGCGCCACGACTTTGACATCGGCGACGCCAGGAGGTTCGAGGATATTCAACAGGTTACGCTGATCCCCGGAGGAGCGGGAATGGTGGTTATCAACCGATTCGTCGGACTGCTGGCGAAACGCTACTACAAACTGATGCATGATTCCATTCGTCGCTATGACCGTCACCACCTGATCCTGGGCGACCGCTACCACGATTTTTATCCGCCGGAGGTGGCACGTGCCTCGGCGCCATACGTGGACGTGGTTTCCACCAATCACGGTGCGGACTGGATTGACGGTTCGAACGCGCACTACTTCCTGTACACCCTGCACCGTCTGACAGGCAAGCCTGTGCTTATCACCGAGTTCTACTTCTGCGCGCATGAGAACCGCAGCGGCAACCGCAACAGTCCACCCGAGACCAATTTCCCAACCGTACAAACCCAGCACGAACGTGCCGAGGGGGCACGCATCAATCTGATAGACTACGTGCGTCGCCCGTATGTGATAGGCGCGCACTGGTTCCAGTACTACGACGAGCCAACTTTTGGGCGTGGAGACGGCGAGAACTACAACATGGGGCTGGTGGACATCCATAATCAGCCTTACGAGGAGCTGACCACCGGGTTTCAGAGCGTATCGGTCAACCACCTGCACACCGAGGCAGCTTTCGTTTCACAACCAGAGCCTCAATCTGTTCCTCCTGCAAAGAAGCAGGCGATGGAGGGATTGCACCTATGGGACAGAGAGGCATCATGGATACAGCCGGACAGCGACTCTCCTGTAGCAGACCTGTACCTTTGCTGGCAGGCGTCGCACCTTCTGGTGGCGATACACGGTTCGGACTGGCTTGATGCCTCTCTGTACGCCGGGCAGAAGATACCCCGCGAGGAACGGATGCAATGCACGGTGCGCCTGCGCGCGGTAGAGTCGGTGGAATGCACAGTATGGTTTGGGGACAGTGAACCGACAGAGGTTTCCGACCCCCGACTGGAGGTCAAAAGCTGGAACGTCGCCACGCGCTACACGGTAGTGGTGCGGATACCCGCTAGGGCGCTGGGATGTGCGGAGTTTCGGCGTGGGGACAAAATTCAGCTGGACGCACACTTCACCACCCACAGCCGCGCCGAACAGACCACCTGGAGCAGGCTGTTGACCCTGGAGTAAACAGAGAGGGCAGGTAGATAGCCTGCCCTGGTTTCCCTATCGCCCTGACGGTGGCGGTGCTGTAGGCATTCGCTGAGTGCCTCCAGAAGGAGCTGGGACGGGCGGAGTCTGGTGGGCGTTGCCAGCGGGAGCATTGGGCGCTCCCTGCAACGACTGACCGCCCGTAGCCGGAGCAATCGCTCGCAGGTAATCAGGCGGCGGCTCGGTCTTTTTCCAGTCCTCCGGTTTGTCCCCAAACTGCTGTTTCTTGCCGCATCCTGTCAGCGCCACAGCCACAGCAACTATCATCAGCGCAAGTAGTCGCTTCACCGTTGTGCCTCCTGATGCCTGTGCGCTGGCGTGCAGTACGCCAGCGCACTCGTTCTCCACTTACTGGGTGCGAGTAGCATCCCACATATAGAAGAAGCCGGTGTGACATCCCGTGTTGTTGTAGAGATTGGGGTCTGCCTGCACGGTGCTGCTCGGCTTCAGTGCCTTCACGTGCCCGTCGGCAAAAGCGAAGTTGCTCTTGCCAGAGTGCCTCGTGGCGATGTAGCCGTCCGAGTTGGGCACAGGCGGTGCCCAGGTGCCGTCGCCTCCAGAGGTGCGCTGTCCGGGCAACGAGTTCCCAGCATCCACAGCATCAGGACCAATCAGCACGGTTGCCCATGGCGAGAAGGCGCCATGCATCGGCTGCATCCATGAGCTGGGAGGCATTTCGTGGCGTTCTGCCAGCAGAATGGTCTCGGCAGGCAACGCCACACCCGCTACCGCCCGGGGGGTCATTTCAAACCACGAACGTGAGGCGTTAATCACGCCGATGAACTTCCAGTACCAGCTTCCACCGCAGTTACCAGCAATCACGCCGTTGGCGACATAGCTGTACTTGGGACCTGACCAGTCGGGTACCTGGTGCGGGTCGCTGGGACAGCGGATAATCTCGTAGTTCTTCATGTACGGCTGGGTATGCACAATCCATGTCATCTGCCAGCCCCAGCCGTTATTGCCGGTCGGCTCGCCCTGCGCACAGAAGGTCTCGTCATAGTCCTGAGCATACATCAGATTGGCAAGTGCCAGGTTCTTCATGTTGCTCAGGCACGAAGACTGTCGCGCCTTCTCCCGTGCCTGGGCGAACACCGGGAACAGAATCGCCGCCAGAATCGCGATTATCGCGATGACGACGAGCAGTTCGATTAGCGTAAAGCCGTTGCGTCTCATTGTACTACCTCCTCGGAAATGTTTTTTGGGCTTCGCTCACATGGTGCAACGCTTTGGCGAATCACAAGGTTGGTAGGTACCATACGGCGCACCACAGCTTCACCCGGCTGGCGCAACTGTTCCAGAAGCACCTGTGCCGCCAGGTACCCAACCTCGTGACGTGGATGGTGAACCGTTGTTAGTTGTGGGGTTATCAGCGTGCTTTCTGGAAGGTCGTCAAATCCCAGCACGCTGATCTGGTCAGGCACCCGAATCCCCCGGGATTGCAGTGCCTGTAGCGCTCCAAGAGCGACAGCATCGTTACTGCACACCAGGGCGGTCAAAGAAGGGTCGCGCTCCAGAAGAGCCAGTGCCCCCTGTTCGCCCGATTTAAAAGTATAGTCACCGCGATAGAGCCAGCGGGCATCAAAGGCGAGACCAGCCTCTTCCAGCGCACGAAGATAACCTCTTTCTCGCTGCACAGCACTGGTCTGATGCAGGGGACCTGCCACTATACCTATTCGGCGATGTCCCTGCTCAATCAGGTAACGCACACCCTCATACACGCCGTTTTCGTTATCGACCTCCACGCAGGGAATAGGTTTCTCAGGAAGCCACGCACCGACCACAACCGCAGGTACTCCGTGTTCCACCACCCATCGAAGAAGTGGACTGTCGGAACGAGGGGCTACCAGCATAATGCCATCCGTCGTGTGGTCCTGGACCTGCTCCAGCATATAATCTCTATCGATTCTCGTCAGGGTGATGATTTTAATTTGATAACCCTGCTCGGTCGTATATTCCAGTGCGCCGTCCAGTACTCCCACCAGGTAAGGGTTTGTAGTCAGACGACCGTGCTGGGGTTCTATCACCAGACCAATCGTGCGGGTGCGCCGGGTGACCAGACTTTGCGCCACCCGGCTCGGGCGGTAGTTCAGCTCGCGTATCGCCTGCATCACTCTCTGAACGGTGTCGGGATGATGCAGGTGTTCGGCACCACGCAGTATGTTTGATACGGTGCCGACAGATACCCCCGCCCGGTGAGCCACCTCGATAATCGTTGGTCTTTTCTTCATCGGCGATGCTCTTGAAACGTTTCAAAGCCATTATATACGCGCTTTTCACGTTTGTCAACATCAGAAACCCGGTGTTTTTCTGGTTTTTTCAAGAGCCCGTGAAGAAGAAGGGGCGAACAGCCGATAACAGTAGTATGCGCAACCTGATTTTCATGATACTGATTGCGGTGAGCGTTCTGATTGCTCTCCTGCTGTGGTCACCAGAGGTGAGCACGGGCGACCACTCGCCTGCCAGGCTGGCTTCTGCAGGCGTGCTAAGGTAGCAGCTCTATCAGCGCGAGCTGAACCTTTACTCCGGCGCGCGTGCAGGGGTCCAGACGCAGGCGCGTGACCACACCTCTCCAGCGGGGATTTTCGTTCACTTCAGCACGTAGTCGTGCCACCTGCCGTCCACAAACACCGGAAAGCGCACGCTGGTCGCCTCGCTCTCTGCGGCGGAAATGGTCGTCCAGAATATCTGTCCCATGTCCTCAAATGGTTCACCCGCTGTCTCCAGGCGCATCCGCAGGCGTATCCGGCGATACCGGGAGGCGTTTACCTGCACCGGCGGACCGAAGAAAGCGGGGTCGTTGCCGGTGGTCTGCGTGGTGAGCACACCGTTCTCAATGCGCACCTCCCCAATGTACATACCAGCGTCCCAGCCCAGCGTGCTCTGCCTGAACTCCCAGCGTGGCATCGCCACCGAGATTATCTCCACCTGAGGCGGAAGCAAACCGATATCGGCAGGGGTCAGGTCGGCATGTTTCTTCGGCGCGGAGGTGAATACCTCGCGAATCGCATCAAGATACCCGAAGCCAAACTCCCTGTGCGGTTCAATATAGGAGCCCTCGCCCCATTCGTTCCACGCCTCAATCAGCACCATCGGCACCACCGACCGCGGATGCTCCTCCAGAAAGCGCAGGGCGTCCTGCAGGTGGCGTTTGAACTTCTCGGGGGTGCGTCCATAGCGTACCAACGCCGACTGCCCATGCCACGGTCGGCTGTCCCAGCCGCCACACACGGGCGGCAGTAACGGGATGGGGCTGTTGCACACGATACTCTCCCACTGTTCGCGGTAGCCGTCAATGAGGGTATCAAAAGGCGCCCACTTTGTATCCCCTTTTATCCCAAGATGGGGCCAGTTGTAGGCGGTGACGGCATCATAGCCCTCGCGAGCCGTTATCTGCACCTCTCCCGCCCCGCCGATGCAGGCGATGATGTACAGCCCGCCGAGTCCCGCCCTGTGGCACTCCTCGCGCATCGCGTCGAAAGCGCGTTTTACCCCGTCGCTACCCATATCCGCCCGCAGACGATACGGACTGAAGATAATCACCACCGGCTTGCCGTCAACGCGCAGGTGCTCAGGGCGATGGAAGTAATGCTCCATCCAGTATCGGTTAACGGCGAGGCAATCCTCGTGCGAGGAGGTGTTCGGCGGGTTATGATTCGCCCATAGCAGGCAGAACTGCAGATGTCGGTGATACCGGCTCTTGAAGTAGCCGTCGTGCAGAGCGTGTTCCAGGATTCGCGCCCCCTGCGTCCAGTACCAGTCGTACGCGAAGAAGGTGATGCCGTGCTCGACCGCCCATTTGATATGCCAGTCGGCGATTTGCGGTTCCCCTTCGCGATACCAGCCGAGCACCGGCTTGCGTTCCGGGAAGCGGGTAATCGGGAGCCACTGCCCTGCGGTTCGCCAGCCCGGGAAGTAGTATACCCCCACGGGGTATTTCGGCTCCACAGGCACTGGAGCCGGCACAATCTGCGACTTCACCTGCACCAGCCGAGGAGTGACCTCTGCCCCGGCGTTCACGCGGACAAGGGGCATATTGCTCGCCCGCACCTGCGCCCCGATGGTGGTCCTGCCCGGGCGGGAAAAGACCACCTGCCAGCGCCATTCCGCCTCCGCGCCGAAGGGCAGTTCTGTTACCTTTTCCTGTGGCTTGCCCGTGATACGCGCCGTAGAAGGCAGGCTCAGCGCTGCAGTCAGGTTCCGCGCCGGCTGTCCGCCGACGTTTACCCCGCGCAGTGTGACGGTGACGGGAGAACCCGTGCGAGGCAACGCATCCTCCACCCCGAAAAACAGAACGCGCAGGCGAGGCTCGCCCAGAGGCTGAGCGGTTACCTGCACCTGCTCCAGCACCATCTCATCTCCTGCCTGCTCGCCTGGGCGAATGCCCAGCATCACCACCTCGCCGTTCCAGCCCGGCGCGCCCAGCATATCCACGTTATACAGATGCGATTCGCCGTCGTGGAAGACCTCAAAGGTGTACTGCTGAATACCGTAGCTCCCGGTGGTGGCGAACACCAGCTGGCATCGCCTCGCTTTCAACGAACGCAAACGAAGCGCTACCACCGGAAAATCCTCTGCTGAAACGCGCACCAGCGTTGCAAAAAAGCCATCTGGCTCCTGCAGTTTCAGGCGCACTCCGCGCGGAGAGGGCTGTGCCGTGACACCTCGCCACGATTGCCAGCCGTCCAGCGTATTGCGGAAGGAGAAGGAGCGTTTCGCCGGCAAAGCTGCTACGTCGGCAATCTGCGCAATGCGAATGGCACGCAGGGCGCATTCGCTCATGGCTGGCGGGTCGAACCGCAGGCGCACAATACGTCCCTCCCGTTGCCAGAAGGGAAACACGCGATAGGTATGCCACTTTCGGTCGCCCTGCACGGAGAACTCGGTTCGCTTCTCCGGCAGGAAACCGCCGTACGGCGACTGGGTGGTGTTGCTCCAGAACAGTTCGGCGACGCCAGATGCACTGGACATCAGCTCTATCTCCACCACCTGATGCGGCGCCGCGGGCAGGTCAAGCAGAGGAAGATATTCCAGAATGGGGTCACCGCCGGTGGTGCGGAAGTACATCGCCCCGCCCTCAAAGCGTACATCAGGTACCTCACCGTTGGCACGCCACACCCTCAGCACGTCGGGGCGGTCAAAGCGCCACTCGACCAGCCTTTGCCCATCGTTCATGATTGCTGTTTCTCCCGGTTGACTGTGCTCCAGTAACGCTCCGCCAGAATAATGGCAACGTAGTCATCATACGGTCGGTCTGGGACACGCAGGAAGGGTGGGATAAGACGCCGCCAGCCTTTCGGAGGGTTCTCACGCAGATAGCGGCGACGCGCCTCCTCGGAGGTGTACGCCTCGTCAACCACGTGCACCTGCACGCCGGGCATGAACTGCCGAAGCATAGGCTCCATTTCGCGCGAGCCGGTGCCCCCACCAATCACGATGCACTTCGGGCGAAAACGCTGATACAACGCGACCATCTCCTGAACGAACTCATCCAGCTCCAGCACCGCCCGATACAGTATCTGCCCGTCGTTGCAGACCACTGCCAGCCCCATCTTACTGCGTCCGGGGTCTATCGCCAGGACATACGGCTTGCCCGACGAGGACATAGTGGTAACCTCCCTTACTGTACAATTCGGAACCGCAGGCGCAGACTGTCCGCGGAGTAGGTATCTGCATCCGCTACTGCCACCACGTTCACGTAACGCCCTCTGCCCTCGCGCACAATGCGGTCGGCAAGGTCGGTCAGCTCCGCGCTCGTCACTGTGCCCACCGACGGCTCGCCTTCAGCGTCAACGCGGGGGATAATTCCCGCTTCAATGGCACGAGAGCGCACCTCGTCGCGCAGGAACTCAATTAGCGTGTTCAGTATCTCGCCCGTACTGCGCCCCGACCAGATTCGCACGCGGGCAATCTCCTCATCCTTGCGATACACCAGACGATTACGATACGGACGCAGTTCCACCTGTACCGGCTCGCCAGCCACACTGTTGCGCACCGCCACCGCCAGCACCACCACTGGCTCTTCGGACCGCGCTATCTGCTCTGCCAGCACCTCCACGCTCATGGCTTCATCGGCAACTACTTCCGTGCTGCCTCCCGCCGACGTGGGCATGCTGATGCGCTTTAAGGGTACATACGCCGCCCGATGTGCGCTTCCTGCCGATGCGCCCCTTGCCTGTGCCACGCGCCCCGCCTCTACCAGCAGACGGTACACCTCGTTGCGGGCGCTCCGCACGGATAAGCCAGCCGGTATCACCCGCCGGGCGATTTCCTCATCTTTGCGTGCCACGATGGGCTTCTCTTTCATCTGCTCCAGCCGTTCTATGACCCCGCGCAGTTCGGCTTCCTGCGCCTGCAGTTGCTGAACCGTTGCCCTGAGCACGTCCGCCTGTTGCTGCAGCTGTCGGCTTTGCTGTTCGAGCTGTTCGGTCTGCCTGCGCAGATTGTCTGCCTGCTGTTGCAGACGCACGTTCTCGGTGTTCAGGCGCACGTTCTCGCTGGCGTAGCGCATGTTCTGCGATGCCAGCTCGGTGTTGTTTTGCTGGTACAGGGAGTTCTGTTCACGCAGGAACTGCCCCTGGCGCTGGAGCTGGGCGTTCGTCTGACGAAGCTGGTTGCTCAGCCGCCGCAGGCGTTCGCTGTCTGCTTTGAGTGCGCTGTTCTGTGCCTGCAGGGTTTGCAGTTGCCTGCTCTGTTCAGCGATGCGCCGGTTCAATTCCACCACCTGCCGGAGCCTCTGCTGAAGCTGCGCCCTTACCTCCTGCAGTTGCTGTTGTTGCTGTTGCAGCTGGCGGGTATTTTCTTCCATCTGCTGTTGCTGTTCGCGGATGCGCTGGGCGGCGGCATCGTACTGTTGCTGGAGCTGCTGGTAGTCGCGGGTGAGCTGGGCGTATCGCCTCTGCATCTGGCGCGACTGTTCCAGAATGCGCTCGCCGCGCACGATGATTTCGCGGAATGTCTGCGCCGTCGCCAGAACCGCCACAATGGTCAGGAAGGCAATCAGCGAGCCGGTGAGGCTGGTAATCAGCATGGCGGTATGGCGTGGACGCAGTCCCCACACGGAGATTCGCCGTTTGCCCAGATAGCGCCCCAGCCAGTCGCCAAAATAGGCGATAAAGCCGCTGACCACGATGAAAATCAGTCCGATGATGATGGTGCGTACAGGCATATCAAAGACCTCCTCACCGCCCGCGTCTCCACAGGATAACGATTCCCGCAACCAGCCCCAGAATATCGGGCAGAAAACTTGCCAGCAGGGGCGACAGCGTGCCCCCGCGTCCCAGAATGAACAGATACTGCGCCAGCGCCCAGTACAGGAAGATGATAAAGATACTCAGGGCAAATCCCGCCGCGGCGGTACTGCGCTGTCGGCGGATGCCCAGTGGTGCTCCCACGAAGCCAAAAATCAGGCTGGCAAGAGGCAGAGAGATTTTGTTGTACAGCTCCACCTCCATCTGCCGGGTGTCCTCGCCCGCCTGACGATACCGGCGGATACGCTCTAAAGTTTGTCGGAAGCTGCGGCTGTCGGGGTCTGGCACCAGATCGGTTTCAATCTCGCGCAGGCTTTTGCGAAGTCCGCCACGCAGAAGGCGCGTGCTGGTGCGCTCGAACTTTGCCCACACCCGCCCATCGCCCGTCATCCAGTAGCCATCGTAGAGGTCCCACTCCCGTCCGCCCAGCCATTTGGCACGACGGGCATGTACAATCAACACCGGACGCCAGCTTTCCGAAGCGGGCGCAAACTGCACCGCGGTCACATCGTAAAGGATGCCCGCCTGCAGGTCTACACCGCCCTGAGCGGTAATCAGCGTTTCCACCTTCCCCGCCCGCATCACCGTCTGCGTGACAGGCTGTGCCCGTTCCCCTATCTGGCGCAGAACCGCCGTGCGCAATCGCCACATCTCTGCGGTCGCCGGAGGCACGACGACCTCATTAAAGCCCATCGCCAGCAGGCTGACCACCGCCCCCATCGCCAGCACCGGCGCCACGATGCGAGTCAGGCTGTAGCCAGCGGCGTACAGCGCCACCGTCTCGCTTTCGCTGGAAAGCCTGCCAAAAGCGAGCAGAGAGGCGAGCAACATCGCCATGGGAAAGGTCTTGACCATAATCTGCGGCAGGCTGAGCAGGACCATGCGCCCGACCGTCCACAAAGAGGCTCCCTTCACCAGGTACTCCGTGAGCTGGAACAGGTTGCCACCTGCAAAGAAAAGTACCGTGAACAACAGCACACCGAACACGAACGGTCCGATGAGCTCCTGCAGTATCAGACGGTCTATGACTTTGAGACGCATGAGTTAAATATGCTCGTACTCTTCGCCAAGATAGAATTGCCGGGCGATGGGGTCTTCGGGCAGTTTGTCCGAGCTCCCCTCGGTCAGGATTTTGCCGTTATGGATGATATACGCCCGGTCGGTAATACGCAGGGTCGCCCGAACGTTATGGTCGGTAATCAGGATACCCACCCCCAGCCGCTCGCGCAGATGCGCAATGATACGTTGCAGGTCGGCGATGGCGATGGGGTCGACGCCGGTGAACGGTTCATCCAGAAGGATGAATTTGGGCGAAGCGGCTATTGTCCGCGCTACCTCCACCCTGCGCCGTTCGCCTCCCGACAGCACGTAGCCCCGCGAATTACGCAGGTGCGCGATATGAAACTCTTCCAGCAGTTCGTCCACCCGCTGGCGTATCTGCTTCTCAGGCAAGCCCTGTAACTGCATCACCAGGCGCAGGTTGTCTTCCACCGTCAGCTTGCGGAATACCGATGGCTCCTGCGCCAGATAGCCGATGCCCATCCGCGCCCGCGCATACATCGGCAGGCGGGTAATTTCGCGGTCATCCAGCCACACCCGCCCATCGTTTGGCTGAACCAGCCCCACAATCATATAAAAGGTGGTTGTTTTTCCGGCTCCGTTCGGTCCCAGCAGACCCACAATCTCGCCCGCGCTCATCTGCAGGGACACGCCGTCCACCACCCGGCGACCTTTGTAGATTTTGACCAAGTTTTGGGCGCGAAGTATCATTTTTTCGCCCCCTCCGCCGGAGGCTGTTTGGGCTGGATGGTGGTCTCGGTGCGTTCCGGGTCACCCTCTAACACCACCCGCAGGTCCTCCTCGCCCAGATAGATGGTACCTCTGTCGCCCTTCTGTGTGGCGGTAAACTGCGGGTCCTCTACCTCCACAAAGACGCCGTTTTGCAGGGTAACCTGGCGAGTGGCGTCGTCGTATGCAACAACACCTGCTCGCCCGCGTGCGACGCGATTCTCTTTGGGCTGGCTCAGGCGGAAGGTGACCTGCCCCTCGGCTCGTGCCCTCGTCAGGCGCGTCTCCTGCCCGGCTCGCAGGCGCGACTCGGCGGTGATGACGCTGGCTTCCATGCGCACCTGTCCATCCGCGCTTTCCAGCACCACACGATTGCCCGTCACCTTCACCACAACGGTACCATCCCGCTTGTATTCGGTCACAATCTGTTGGTAGCGGCTGAGGCGATATTGCCCCACCTGTACCTGTGCCAGAGCAGGTATCGTGATAACGCTCAAAGAGAAAATCATTATCAGTTTTTGCCCCAAACTCATCCTTTTATCCCTCGGTCTCAAGGCGATAACACGCGCATCACCTGCAGGGCGGTGTCCAGTTCCACCTCGCGAGCCTGCAGGCTGAACTGCTTGCCGGTAACCTGTACGTTCCCCCGTGCTATTAGACGATTCTGCCGTGCCCACCATATCGCCCTATCTGCCCGAAGGCGCACGCCGTTCACGCGCGAATAGGCACGGACGCCCTCGCTTGCCTCCACGCGCCACTGCCTCTGCAGGGCGCGTACGCGCCCCGCATACATATCGGTGGTCGGCTTTCCCTCCTCGTACAGCACACAGCGCACGTTTTCAAACTCACCCGTTGCTCCTGCCTGGGCGCCGCTTGCCTGCGCCTGGGGAACAGATGCCTCCCACACCACTCGGCTGGGACTGCCCGGCTCTCGCCACTGTAGCTGCAGAGACTCTGTCTCCACCCGGAGGGGAGGCACGCTTGGTTGCTGTTGAGCGGGCTGGCGAGGCGGAGGTTGCCGTTGTGCGCGCGGCGATTCGCATCCCCCTCCGCTTATCCATACGCACCCGCATAACAGCGCCATGACAAGCTGTTTGCGATTCATAGCGGGTACATGTTACATGAAGGCAAGCGGGGACTGCAACCCAGAGAGGAACAAAAACGCCGGCGCCCCTCTGGAGCACCGGCGTGCAGAGGCGGTAGTGTGTTCTACTTGATTTCCACCGTTGCGCCTTCGGCTTCGAACTTCGCCTTGATTTGCTCCGCCTCTTCTTTGGTCACGCCCTGCTTGATGGGCTGTGGCGCGCTCTCCACCAGGTCCTTCGCCTCTTTGAGACCGAGGTTGGTAATCTCGCGCACCACCTTGATGACCTGGATCTTCTTCTCGCCCACCGACTTGAGAATCACGTCGAAGGACGTCTTCTCTTCCTCGGCGGGTGCGGCCTCAGCCGGTGCGCCTGCTGCAGCCGCGCCGGGTACTGCCACTGCCACCGGAGCAGCAGCGGTCACACCGAACTCCTCCTGCAGAGCCTTCACCAGCTCGTTGAGCTCCAGCACGCTCATGCCCTTGATGGCTTCGATAATCTCTTCCTTGCTCAGTGCCATAGCGTTATACCTCCTTACGCGCTTTGCGCAGATTTCTTGTCGGCAATCGCCTGAACGGTGTACACGAAGTCACGCAGGATACCATGCAGAGTACCCACCAATCCCGTAATGGGCGCCTGCACTCCGCCCACCACCTGTGCAAGCAGCACCTCGCGTGGAGGCAGCTTCGCCAGCTGCTGAACGGCTTCGGCATCGTAACGCTTGCCGCCCAGAACGGCTCCCTTCACCGACAATGTACGTAGCTCGCGGATGGCATCCGACAGTGCCTTCGCCGCCGCGGCCTCGTCCCCGTGAATGAAGGCGACCGCGGTCGGTCCCTGCAGGATGTCGTCCAGGTTATCGCTGATCAGCCCCTGCGAGGCAAGTCGGAAGAGGGTATTTTTGACCACATGATACTCCGCCTGATTCTGGCGCAGCTGTTTGCGCAGTTGCGTGATTTGTGCCACGCTCAGCCCGCGATAGTCGGTGAAGATAACGCCCTTGGATGTGCTCAGCCACTGGCGGAGCTGTTCAACCTGCGCCACCTTCTGCGGATTGGGCTTTGCTCGCATACGGTATCCACCTCCTTTCCCTGTCGCGCCCCCAATAAGCACAACGGGGAACCTGCCAGAGGCGAAGGCTCCCCGTACACAAACCCCGCCCGCACCCATCAGGCGCGGAACGACGCGATTTGACGGTTGTTCAATTTCGCCTCGGCAGGCGGAACCCCATTAAGCTCTTGCGAGCGCCTGCGTCTTCGGACAAGCGGTATGATTATACTTGAAGAATCGGGCAAATGCAAGGGCTCAGCCGCCTGCCAGGGCGCTATCCCGCTTCTTGCGCAGGTAAGCCACCTCCGCCTGCACCATCTTCACAAAGGCGGATTCGGACGGCGCATGAAACTCGGTGTGGATGGAGCATGGACCGTTGAACCCCTCCTTCGCCAGCAGACGGAACACCTCGCCCCAGGCGACGCCGCCCTGACCCGCGGGCACAACATCCCACGTCAGCTTCTGCTCATCGCCGGACGCCTGCAGAAACGGCTTCATGTCCTTCAGTCCCACCATGGCAAGGTATGGTCGCACAATCGCCAGCGCGAAGGCGAACGGCTCGCCGTTTATCACCAGATGCCCCACGTCCAGATACGCTCCGATAGCCGAGGGGTCAAAGTCGCGAAGCAGGTGCATCAGCGCGGAGGCATTCGTGCCCATATATGCCGGTCCGCTGTGTGTGTGGTAAAGCACCTTTACATTGTAACGCCGAGCGAGCTTCTGCCAGCCGTCCAGCGCACGCCGAACGTTATCCACCTCCTGCCAGTACTGCTGTTTGGCTGGGTCGAACAGAAAATACCCAATCTTCAGCAGACGCACGCCGGCGGTATCCATTGCCCGCATTAACGGCTCCACGTAGGGAGTATTGGGATACAGGAGGTTGGTCTCACCTGTTATCGCCAGCACGGGCTGTCCGGCATCCTGCAGGCGTCGGACCGCGGAGGGCAGCGCCTTTTCGGCGTTGTCCGGGTTCACAGGATGCCCTTTTCGAACGGCAAGGTCCCATCCTTCCGTGCGCAGTTCCTGCCCAAGCGCTATCAGACCATCCACATCATACTGCGCAAACATCTTGCTGAAGACAATCAATCGCATCGTCGTTCCTCCTCGCGCTAATCCAGCGGCAACGCCGGTCTCCGCCCGAAGATACGCGCTATCTGTCCCGCCCGGCGTACGTCCGGCGGAGAGCCGATATTGTAATTTTCGCGATCCATCTCGTACGCCCTCTTGATGGTTCGCATCGCCTCTTCTGTTTGCCCCGCCCGCCACTGCACACTGCTCAGCACCACCAGTGTCCACGGGTCGGATGGAGCTTGCTTGACCGCCCGCTGTGCCAGTTCCACCGCACGCCCCCTGTTCTGCTCGCACAGAGCCAGCCCGCAAAGCACCCATGCATCATCGGGGCGAATACGGGCGGCGAGGTTGAAGTAGCGATGCGCATTGACGATGGAACCCACTGCCAGCGACTCGTAGCCCTTCTGCGCCAGAGCCTGCCAGTTCAGCGGGTTGCGCACCAGCGCATTGCGGAAATGGTCTTCCGCCCGAGGGAAATCGCGCGCCTCTGCAAACCCCGTCATCAGCAGAGTATCCAGCGCACCCGAACCCTCCTGGGGAAGAGACACCAGCAAGCGCAACGCCTCCGGAGCCTTCTTTTCCCGCAGAGCGACATCCGCCCGTGCCAGCGCAATCAGCAACCGGGTTTGCTCATTCTCCTCCAGCTTCTCCAGCATGGTGCGGGAATCGCCCGTACGAGCACGCATCGCCTGTGCCAGCGCACGATAGATACCGACCACCGTTTTATCCGCTGCCCGCCGCTCCGCAAGGTTACACATTCGGTCAGCGTCCTGCCAGCGCCCTGCCAGCAGATAACAGCGTGCGGAAGACAAGTGATTCTGTGGTGTGTTGCCTGCCTGCAGATAGGCGGTTGCCGCCTCCTCCAGCCTGCCGAGAGAAGCCAGTGCTCGCGCTTTCTCCACGGGGGTCTTCGCCGAGGACAGACGCAGTTCCCCCGCGCGAAGGGCAGATTCTACTGCACTTTGCAAAGAGGAGAACCGCTTCTCGTCATCGGTGGGCTGTGAAAACGCCACACGAACCTGCGCTTCCGCCAGCAAGCCAAGCGTCTCGGCTGAGGGCGACAGTTTCACTGCCCGTTCCGCACTCTCCAGCGCCTTTGCCCAATCTGATACACCAAGCCACGCCTGCGCCAGCAGGTAATGCGCCTGCCCATCGTCCGGCAGAAGGCGTACCGCTCTCCTCGCCGACTTCGCCGCCTCGCTCCACATCCGGGACGCTATCTGCTGACGTGCGTTTTCCAGGTAGAACTGCCCACCCCGCGACAAGCCGTTATCCACCACATAGCGCACCTCGGTGGACGCCACCCTGTCGTTCATGTCAATCGCCCGCAGGGTCAGCGTATGTTCCCCTTCCTCCACTGAAAGAGTATCCCATGTCCACGTGTAGGGCGTGCTGGTATCGCTTCCAACCAGAGTGCCGTCCAGCAGGAACTCCAACCGCTTCAGCGGCTCGCTGGCAGTGACACGAATCTCCACCACATCCGACACCGTGCTTCCCGCCTCCGGGGTAACCGTCAGGCGGGGCGGATACCACATCAGGCTCGCTAAAGCCAACCAAACCAGGGGTCTCATCCTTCTACCTCCTTCTCCTCTTCTGGCAGGATACAACCCACTCTCAGGCGAGCGTAGCCGCCGTTGAACAGCACACTGACGTTCACCGTCGCCAGCGGTAGTTCTCCCTTCAGTTTAAAAGACGCCTCCGCACGCTCCATCGGTTTCATGTTCGCCAGCACAACCGGTTCATCCGTGCCGACATTTGATGCGATACGGAGCGCTTTCCAGACCTGTGTGCCTGCGTTCGCCACCTGTGCCTCTAACCTCTCCCCCTCACAACGCACGGTAACCACGATGTTCAGGATTGCCGAATCAAGCTCTGACAGGGCGTCGATGAGCGATTCGGCGAGGATGGCTACCTGTTCTGTTCCCGGGTATTTGGACGATGCCACACGTACCCCACTTGCCAGGAACAGCATCCGATGGACGCCGCGCGCCGCCATACGCACATCATTTTTGCGAAGGCTGGCACGCACCTGGTACCAGTGATTGTCCATCTCGCGCATCAGCCCGGCAAGCCTCGACAGCACGCCCGGGGACACATGACTTTGCCAGATTGCTCGCCGAAGCGCACCCAGCCCTTCCTCTGCCGTCTGCACCCGCTCCACAAAGCGCAACACCATCCCCGACCGGGGGTTCAGCCACTCGGTGCGCGACACTTTGCCCGCTGCGCTCTGGCGAAGCCCGTTCCGTCGCTCAAAGAGGGTGATACCGCCGCCATCCGCCATCAGCAGTCGCTCGACGGTATAAACGCCGGCGGGCAGGTATCCCTCTATCGCCACCCTGCTTTTCTGGTCGGAACTGTTCCAAAGCACCAGTGTCCACGTTCGGTTCTCACGCAGAGCCACCGCGCGAAGGGATTCGCCTGTGCTTGTGCAATCCAGTCTCTCTCCCTTATCCCAGCCAGCCCATCGTGCCACCGCTTGCACGACCGTGCTCGGTTCGGAGGACCCGACAAGCTGATAGAAGGGGTCGGGTGGCACATCCATAACCTGCGATGACCACACCACCTTGACCTCCTCCTGTGCCAGCGCGCCTCCGACACAGCACAACATCACAAGAGCACTAATCGCCAGATGCCTCATTCCCCAATTCCTCCTCAGACAGCCGTCGTCGCAGGCGACGTTCAAACTCGTCGCGAGGCAACAGCACTCGCCTGCCGCAATGCATGCACCTCAACCCCACGTCCGCGCCCAGCCGCACCACCTGCCAGCGATTTTTTCCGCAGGCGTGAGGCTTGCGCAGCACCACGTAATCTCCCACTTTTACAGGCAGGATTCCCATCCGGGCTGTCCAAATCTCCTTATGTTCGTTGCATTTTACTGACGAGGGTTGCCATCACCATGGAGATACGCGCTCCTCACTCCAGCGAACTGGACGAGATGCTGGATCTGATGTGTCGTGCTTTTAATCTGGACGTTGAACTGGCACGCGATATATTTTACTCTGACCCCTTCTTTGACCTGCTGGAGCGGCGCGTGCTGGTGGACAAAGGAAGGTTGATTTCGTGCCTGACGGTTGTTCCCGGCGTGTTCGTACTGGGTAAAGCGCGCATACCCATCGCAGGTATCGCCGGGGTAGCCACCGATGAAGCCTTTCGCCGGCGAGGCTATGCAGGCGCGCTTCTCAGAGATACCATCAGGTGGCTTTACGACAGAAAGACTCCCCTGTCGATGCTCTATCCCTTCTCCCCGCGCTATTACCGAAAGTTCGGATGGGAGATTGCCTCCGTAGAGTGGTCCTGCGAGATACCCTCCCGCCTTCTGCCCCCTTACTCGGAAAGCCGCTTCGTGCGCCCCTACCGGGGGGAAGACCTTGCTCACCTGCGCCGCCTGCAGGAGGTGCACCTGCAAAACACCCCTGGAGGCTTTGAACGGGAACCCGCGCGATGGCAATGGATTCTGAGGCAGAAATATCAGACGGTGGTGGCGGACTTCCACGGCAGTGTGGAGGGCTACATGATTTACGAGGTGCAATCCGGGCGCAATCGTGTAGAAGTTCGTGAAATAATCTTTATCACATCGCGTGCACAACGTGCTCTTATCGGCTTTCTTTCCAGCGCAAACCTCGCGGAAACAGTAGGCGTGTATGCCCCTGTATACCGTGCCCAGCAATGGAGCACCTGGCTGACCGATAACGAGGATGAACTGCTGACGCGCGTGCAGGCGAGCCTGCGCCCAACCTATATGCTCCGTATCATCCACCTGCCCGCGCTGATAGAACACCTGCGCCCACACTGGAGGAGCTGGCAGGGGACAATACGTCTTGTGGTAGACGATAGTTTTGTGCCCGGAGGCGCACACCAGGCGATTCTCACAGCAGAGGATAGCCCCAAAACCTCTCAGTCTGCCGGGTGGGCACGTGGGGGCGTTCACGTCTGGAGCCAGATTGTGGGAGGCTACCTTTCGCCTTCGGAAGCCTATTCCGCGGGGTTGATTACCCTCTCCCAGCCCGACATAGCGGACACTCTGGACGACCTGTTCCCCAAGTACTACCCGTTTACCACGCTGGCAGAACGGTTCTGAACGGTTATTCGTCCAGCATATCGTGTGTGTCTCCTGGCAGGGCGCGGCTTCCTTTCTTGACCTGCACATAGATGCCGTACAGCAGGAAGGGAATACTGATGAACCCCGCGAGGCGAGTTAACCAGTGGGCAAACTGCGCCAGTAACAGCACCAACCACCCGACGACGGATGCCGTCAATAGTAACAAACCAATTGTCAGATAGATGTTCAAGCCTTTCATCGAAATGCTCCTCCTGGGTGAGTCTCACTTTTACTCGACCCAAAGGCTCAGGCAAAGTTTCGGTTTGGCTGTCAATCGGCAAGCACTGCCGATGCCGGGCGCGGTGCTCCACACAGGGCGCGAGCTGCCTCCACAATATGCTCTGCAGACAACCCCACCAGCCTGTGCAAAATGTCCACCGAGCCGTGCTCAATGAACTCGTCGGGCACTGCGAGATGCTTTACCTGTACATCTGTCACCCCTTCGTGCGCCAGCAGCTCCAGCACCGCCGAACCGAAGCCTCCGCACATCGTGTTCTCTTCCACCAGCACGAAACGTGGGACACGATGGGCGAAGCGCAGGATGGTCTCGCGGTCGAGGGGCTTGGCAAACCGGGCGTTGACTAGGGCGGCGCGTATTCCTTCCTGTTCCAACTGCTTCACCGCCGCGAAAGCGGTTGCCACCATCGAACCGATGGCGAATATCGCCACGTCCTGTCCCTCGCACAACACTTCTGCCTTACCCAGCTCAATGGGCGATTCGGGTACGCCCCAGTCGATGGCAGGCACAGAACCACGCGGATAGCGCAGGGCGATGGGTCCGTTGTACTCAACAGCAAACCTCAGCATCGCCCGCAGTTCCGCTCCATCTTTCGGTGCCATAATAACCACGTTGGGAATGAGTCGAAGATAGGACAGGTCAAATACGCCGTGATGCGTTGCACCGTCATCGCCAACCAGCCCACCTCGGTCCAGCGCCAGCACCACATGCAGATTCTGTATCGCTACATCGTGCAAAACCTGGTCAAAAGCACGCTGTAGGAAGGTGGAATAGATAGCGGCAACAGGAATCATCCCTTCGGCAGCCAACCCTGCTGCAAAGGTCACCGCGTGTTGTTCGGCGATGCCCACGTCAAAGTAGCGGTCGGGGAATCGTTCCTGCAGTTTCACCAGCCCGGTTCCGTCGGGCATGGCGGCGGTAATGCCCACCACTTTGGGGTTTTCCTCAGCGATGCGTACCAGTTCGTCCGCAAAGACCTGCGTGTAGGTCTCACCCTCCGTCTTCTTCTCCATCTTGCCGTCGTGGATGCAGAAGGGGGTCACGCCATGATACCGCCGTGCGTCGGCTTCGGAAAACTCGTACCCCTTGCCCTTGACGGTAATGACGTGGATCAGCACGGGTCCTTTCAAATCCCTGGCGTGGGAGAAGACGTCCACGAGCAGGTCGATATCGTGCCCGTCCAGCGGACCGATGTACTCGAAGCCCATCTCTTCGAAGATAGCGCCGGTGTTTTCGGGCGCAATGATGTGCGTGATACCGTGCTTCAACCCTCGCGCGTGCTTGGCGAGTATCCGCGCCTTGCCGGGCAGTCCTTCAAGCACCTCCTTCGCGCGGTGCTCAACCCGCTGGTACCAGGGCTGGGCACGCAGACGGGACAGGAAGGTCGCCAGTGCGCCGACGTTCTCGGCGATGGACATCTCGTTATCGTTCAGCACCACGGTAATATCCGTCTGTGCTTCCGCGGCATTGTTCAGTGCCTCCAGCGCCATGCCAGCGGTCAGCGCCGCATCGCCAACCACCGCCACCACGCGCTCGTCGCTGCCGCGCAGGTCACGCGCTTTGGCAAACCCCAGCGCCGCGGAGATAGCCGTGCCTGCATGTCCTGCCCCCCACACATCGTACTCGCTCTCGTCGCGACGCAAGAACCCGCTGATACCACCATATTGCCTCAACGTACCGAACCGTTCCAGCCTGCCTGTGAGCAGTTTATGAGCATAAGCCTGATGCCCCGTATCCCAGATAATCTTGTCCTTCGGCATGTGCCATACACTGTGCAGGGCGATGGTCAGCTCCACGGTGCCAAGGTTGGAGGCTAAGTGCCCGCCGGTACGCGAAAGGGTTTCGATGATGGTCTCCCGGATTTCTGCCGCGAGCTGATGCAGTTGCTCCCGGCTCAACGAACGCAGGTCCGCGGGCGAACGCACGGTCTCCAGTAAACGCACAACAGGTCTCCTTTGCGAGGGATTTGTGTGACGAGATTCAGTTTACCTCAACCAGCGTAAGGTGTCAACCAGAGAGGCTATTCAGCAGGGGTTTTCTCAGCGCGTTTCTGCTCATACATGTCCTGGTCTGCTAAAAGCAGTAACCCGAGGTCGCCGTTGGTGACGGTAGCACAGCCAATGCTGACCGTGACCGCGCAGGGCAGAGCGAGCTGTTCGGTAGCGTATTTCAGAGCGTTCTGCAGGCGCTGTGCCACCACCCGTGCGCCCGTCTTATCGGTATCCGGAAGGAGCACCACGAACTCATCGCCACCATACCGGGCGGGCACATCTCCCGCGCGTACCTGCTGAAGCACCTGTCCAACAATCTGCAGAACCAGGTCGCCTGTTTCATGTCCCAGCATGTCGTTGATTCGTTTGAAGTTATTGATATCCAGCAGTAACAGGGACACCGGACGAGGATGCCTCTGCGCATTATACAGCGTCTGCCGATAGACCATCTCGAAGTAGAGACGGTTGAACACGCCGGTAAGCGGGTCCTGATAGACCCGTTGCAGGAGGTTGGTCTGCGTTTCCAGCACGTCCAGCGATGCCGCAATCATCCTTACTGTCACGCGAAGCCATTCCATCTCGTCGGGAGCGAAGTCTCCATCCGTTTTCTCGCGCCACAGGAAAATGCACCCTTTGGTTATGTCGCGCACGCTCATCGTATCCGCCACACAATGATATCCACGCTGGCGAATGAGAGAGTGCATCTCTTCTACCCACACGTCCAGTCCTTCACCCGACGAGGGCACCTCCCACATCTGCTGATACAGCCATACCGGCACATTCCCTACAGCGAACCGGTGCCACGAGTTGCTCCACGGCGAAAACCACAGCAATGTGCATCCCACCGCCCGCATCAGCTCGGCTAATCGGCGCAGGGAAGATTCCACCACCACGCGATACGCCTGATGTGTGGCATCATCCGCCGGCATTCCCACGGGAGAGCTGGTTGTCTGCAGAAGGGTCTGTGCCAGGCGCGCAAAGCGAGGCATCAGCCGCCGGTGCAAAGAGCGCAATTCTTCCGCCTTAACCGCGAGGTAAATCCTGAGCAGAGGATAGCCTGCGCAGGCTACCGCGTAGTTCTGCCCCTGCACCTGTATGCCAACTGGATAGGACTGGGACTGTCCGCAGGTGTTTATTGCCTGCTGGAGCGCCTGCGCGTTCTGGATGGTGATACCACGCAGAACAAGGGTGTACGTTTTATCCTCGTGCTCCAGCCAGATGGTCCCTGTCTCGGCGTGCAGCGCGGTAAGCATCGTGTCCATGAGCTGTTCCAACGCCTTTGCAGTCGCCTGAGGCAAAGACACCAGCCGAAACGGAGAAGCCGCCCGGGTATTCTCTGCTGTTCTGGCTCTTGCAATGCTCATTCACCGCTTCCTCCTGCTGATCTATACAGCGCATCCTCTTCTCCATGTGTCGCCAGCCACTCTACAATCACATCGCGGTGGAATCGCCAGTATTTGCCTACCTTTCTGCCGGGCAGTTTACCCTGCTCAGCCAGCCGATAAGCTGTGTGCACAGAAATGCGCAAGAAGTCCGCCAGCTCGCGTACACTCATCACTTCATGACTGAAATTACTCTCGTTCTTTCTTTGCGCCTGTTTGTTCATTTTTCGCTCTTTGTTGCACGTATTTGCTGTTATTATCATCGGCAAATTTCACAGGTTTCTTTAGGGTTAGATTAAGGACGGCAGTAAGATTGAGGGAAGGAAGGCATCCCTGCAACTGGAAGTTGCGATTTTGGACTGCTGAAGCTTGCTTCAGGGGTAGTGATTCGCACACGATATGGCGAAAGATTCCACGTGATGCACGTGACCATTTTCATGGCACATCCTCATATCTCTCCGAGTATGGAACGGGTAGCGCACTGCCTGCACCGCTACCTGCCTGTGCCATCCAAGATATACTATGCCAGCCCCATCCCTCCAGCCGTTCTGCGCTCGCGTCTGCCCAGTGTTGTGGTTCACGTGTTGTACGTCCTGCACACCCGACGCCACCTCCAGCGCCTGGCAAGCCGCGTTCGGCCCAGCGAGATTGTGCACCTTGTCGACCACAGTGAGAGCTTCCTACTACCCGCGCTCACAGCAAACCTCAAGGTCGTTTCCTGCCATGACCTGATTCCGCTGGTGGAAACGCGCATCTATCGCCATACACTCAGCCGACGTCTCGGACAGTGGCTTTACCGACTGACGGTGCGGGACATCGCTCTTGCCAACGGCGTGATTGCCTGCAGTCATGCCACCGCCCGGGATACAGAGCGTCTGCTGGGCGTTCCTGCAGAAAAGATAAGAGTGGTGTACCAGGGCGTGGATACCGACTTTTTCACGCCGTTGCCAGGGGGCGAACGGCTCCGCCGGCGCGAAACGCTCGGTCTTCACCCACAGGAGATAGCGATACTGCATGTGGGTTCCAACGCACCCTATAAGAACGTTCCTGCCATCCTGCATGTGCTGTCGCACCTGCGTCAGGGGGGATATGCGGTGCGCTGGATTAAGGCTGGGGAGCCGTTATCGACATCACTCTGGCGACTTGCACACCGACTGGGCGTTGCCGACCGCATCCGTGTAGAGCCTCACGTCGACGACGCACGCCTGCGCGAGCTGTATCAGGTCTGCGACCTCCTGCTCTTTCCCTCCCTGCGCGAGGGGTTTGGTTTGCCGGTGCTGGAATCGCTGGCATGTGGCACCCCAGCGGTTATCGCCGACGTGCCAGCTCTCAGCGAGTGGGCAGGCGAGGTATGTGCATCCGCCCCACCGCACGATACGCGGGGTCTGGCAGAGAAGGTGCTTCAGAGCGTGGAAAACAGCCGTGACTGCATCGCTCGCGCCCGCCTGCGCGAGTTTGCCGAAGGATATGACTGGCACAGGATTACTCCGCAGATTGTGGATGCCTATCGAGCATGGGAAAGGTGATGCGGGTTCTATATGTTAACCAGTGGCATGGGCTGGGTGGGGCAGAAATCAGCCTCCTGCGGGTGCTGGAACATCTGCCACGCGACGAGATACAGCCCGCTCTTGCCTGTCCGAGGGGCGCACTGGCTGAGGAAGCCCGTACCCTGGGCGTGGAGGTCTTCCCGATAGCGTTTCCTCCTCTGTGGCGCGGACAGAAACCATCGCCCCATGACCTGCAGAGGCTGTCCGAAGCAATTGCGTCCAGCGACCTGGTGCACGCCTATTCCGTCCGCGCGGGCTGGTATGCGGGTCGGCTCTGCCGGCGCCTGCGCGTGCCGATGGTGTGGTCAATACACGACCTGTTTCCCTACCCCTGGCAGAGGATGTGGCTCCGAGTGATTGCCCACCGTTACTCGCACGCGGTAGTGGCGTACTCGGAGGTTCTGCAAAGACAATTCGGCAGGGGGCTGGCGCACAAAGTACACCATATCCCACACGGTGTAGACGTGCAAACGTTCGTCCCCCTGAGCGAACCAGAGCGCGCGCAGGTACGCCAGCGATACGAAACCCCTGCAGATGCCCCTGTAGTGCTTCACGTGGGGCGGATTATGCCTTTCAAGGGTCAGCATCTATTCCTGCAGATGGCGCAGAGATTGCTGACAGAACACCCGAACCGCCACACACCCACCTTCTGGCTCGCCGGCGACGACAGCATGGGGGACCCGCGCTACGCGCAGAGAGTACGCGAGATGTCGCGGACGATACACCCATCGGTGCGGTGGCTGGGTTTCCTGCACGACATTGCGCCCGTTATCGCCGCGGCGGATGTGCTGGTGCATTGCAGTACCCGTCCCGAGCCGTTTGGTCTGGTTATCCTCGAGGCGATGGCTTGCGGCACCGCTGTCGTTTCGGCGAATCGCGGTGCGCCTGCGGAAATCCTCGAACATGGACGCACCGGCTTGCTATCGCCGCCGAACGATGTCGGTTCTCTCGCCGATGCGGTGTGCACTCTGCTTGAGGACGGTACGCGGAGGCAGTTGCTCTTGGCGAACGCCCGCCGGGTTGTGTGCGAACGTTATACCCTGCAACAGCACGTTCGACAACTTGTCGGGCTGTATCGGTCGCTACTGTAGACCGCTCCGCCACCTTTCGAAATGCTCACGTGCCAGCCGTTCCCACCCCTGGCGAACCAGGTTCAGCCCGAACATATACAGCTCGAAACGCTCGGACAGCCGTCGGAACAGCGGCGCTTCGTGCCGCCATTCGCCTTCTTCAAAGGTGGAGACAATGTAATAGGACTTTTTGCCCTGCTGGACGTAGTCGATCAGGGCATCTTTGCTCAGCGCGTGGCGCAGGCGCGGCATGGCTTCAGGATACACACCGGACCAGAACAGCGTGAAGTCGCCGATGTGGCGGTGCACCTCTCGCTCCCGGGCAAAGGAGGTAGCGTTCAACAGCACATCGCCCTCTGCCAGCATCTCCGCCACTTCCATCAGCGGTCTGCCTCGCGCGTCGCGGATGCGATACACGTTGTCTATATGGGTGAACTCGGTCAGCAGGTTCACCATGTAGCGCAAAACGTCGGGCTGATACTCCTGCAGGACGCGCGTGAACGCCTGCTCCACAAGCGTTCCGAAAAGCTGGCGCAATGGGTGCCGTTCTGAAATGGGCTGTGGCATGTCTTCTCCCTCCTGCGAACGGCTTGCAGAGAAAGCTTGCCACATTCATCCGCATCTATTATACTGTGACCGTATGGTGAGGAGTTTCGTTCCTCCTATCCTGGAGGCGCAAAAGATGTCTCGCAATGGCAAGCCCGATGACCGCCATGCATTGGATATGCCCGTCTGGATGATAGTGCTGGTGTTGGCAGTAATGTTACTAATCGCTGTGTTCGCCTTCTGGCACAGCGCAAAGGTATCTTACGAGTCGCTTCCACGCCACCAGTCCGCCGTCGCGCAATAAGAGGGCAGGGCGCCCCCGCCGAAACAGGAGCGCCCCCTCCTCGGCTCAGCGAGGAAACTGCTCGGGTGCAACGGTGGCGTTAGCCCCTTTGCCCTTCATCGGTCCCGTGTAGTAGCCGGGCGCCGACGGCTCAGGAAGCGGTCGAGGACGTGTGTTCATCCAGTAAGCCACCGCTGCCAGCACTATCAGCACCAGAATGACTACCGGCAGGTTCTTTTTCATGCCAGTGTCCTCGCGCTACGCTAAGATACTACTTATCAATAGCGTAGTACCGCTTGTACCAGCAGCCGCTGGCATCCTGCAGGAGATAGCGCTCGGAGTTGCGCGCAATCCACTTGGCATGACCGTCCACAAAGATGTGCGTGCCACCGCCCTGATGCGAGTCGGCGGACTCACATCCCATCGTGGTGCCGAATGCAGGGAAACCGTGCCCGCCTCGCAGAGACAGCAGACCCGTCATCCCGTCGGTTACGATGACGCTCTCGGCAGGGCGGTTGACCTCCGCCAGCGCCATCACTTTCCAGCGCACATCACTGCCCGCGAAGTAGTAGTACGGGTCCTGCTGGGTACAGCTGCCTCCCTGCACGCCGAAGCCGATGCCGTAGTGCGCATGGTACAGGCGAATGGGCACCCACGCATCCAGCGCGCCAGGACCATCGCAATCGGGCATATGCGCCATCGTCTTCCACCGCTCCTCGCTGAAGGAAGGGCACCGCATCAAGCCATTTGGCGGTATTCCCACAAAGGTGTTCGAGGCAGGACGAGTGGGCTCGCCGTTTTTGATGTAAGGCTGAAGGTTCTGCACCCAGCTGCGCAAATCATCGCGCAG
The DNA here is from genome assembly GCA_013314755.1 of Chthonomonadia bacterium. Taxonomy (GTDB): domain Bacteria; phylum Armatimonadota; class HRBIN16; order HRBIN16; family HRBIN16; genus HRBIN16. The sequence goes on along the minus strand of JABUFA010000013.1, from coordinate 6,234 downwards.
TTCGTTGCGCTCCAAACCGCTTGGCACAAACCACGGGATGAGCGTTTCATCGTAGTCCTGACCGTACATCTGGTGCGCAGTGCCGATTTGTTTGGCGTTGCTCAGGCAGGTGGTGGCACGCGCCTTCTCCCGCGCCTGAGAGAACACCGGGAACAGAATCGCTGCCAGTATCGCGATAATCGCGATGACGACGAGCAGCTCGATCAGGGTAAAGCCGTTGCGTTTCATTTTGTTTGATACCCCCTTTTGCGCATGAAAAGTAGATTTATGATGCATCCGTCCCGCGACGTTTGCATCCACAATCAGTACAACCCTGCGGCTGCTTTGTCTACTACCACCTTATTGTAGCTGAATGTACTGCGATATACATCTTAGTTTGCCTTTGCTGTTTTGTCAAGCACTTTTTTGCGCGTTTCCACGGTATTTTCTGAGAATTCGTGCTTCATTCGTTTGAAACAACGCATAATGCCCCGTTGCCATGCAGGAATCCACCCGGCACGGAGAATCGATCAGTACAACCCTTTCACGGAGGCTGTCCATGAGACCATGCTTTAACACCATCACCTGCGGGGTGGACAAACCGCTAGAGGTGACCTTAGACCTGCTGGGCAAGTACGGCTATGAAGGCGTGGAGATAGAATCGGGCAGGATTGACGACTACCTCACGCGCCACACGATAAGCGACCTCAAGCGCCAGCTGGCGAAAAACCGCCTTCAGGTCGCGGCGATTATGGCGTTTCCCTTTTTCGCTTTTGACGCCGCCCAGCGCGAGGAGCAGTTGCGCCGTATTGACCGGTACGCGCGCATCGCCCGGCAGCTGGGCAGTAAAACCCTGCTGTGCTTCACCGCCGATGCGCCTCCACCCGGCATGGGCATCGCCGAAGCCATTGAACAGGCGGGCAAATCCGCCCAGCGCTACGGCGAGGCAAGCGGACAGTACGAGGTGAAATGCGCCCTGGAGCCCATCGGCGGCGCGCCCTTCATGCCCGGTCCACGACAGGCGCTGGCGGTCGCAGGCGCATCCACCAGCCGCTACGTGGGCATCATGATGGATACCTTCCACTATTACAAATCGGGCATCCCGCTGGAGGAGATACGCCGCCTGCCGCGCGAGCAATTGCTGATTGTGCACGTCAACGACTGCATCAACCTGCCGCGCGAACAGTTGAACGACAGCCATCGCGTGTATCCCGGTCACGGCGTGATACCGCTGGTGGAAGAGTTTCGTATCCTGAAGAACGAGGTGGGCTATAAGGGCTTCCTGAGCATCGAGATATTCAACAGGGACTACTGGGCGGACACGCCCGAGAACGTCATCCGAAACGCTAAAACCGCGCTGGACGCTGTGCTGGCAAAGGTCTGACAGGGAGGGATGAAAATGGAGAAAGTTCGTCTGGGATATGTAGGCGCTGGCTTTATGGCGCAGGCGGTACACCTGCCCAACTTCACCGCCCTGCCCGACTGCGAGGTGGTGGCGCTGGCAGAGATACGCCCCCAGCTTGCGCAAAAGGTGGCAGAACGCTTTGGTATTCCACGAGTGTACTCCACCCACAACGAACTCCTGCTGGACCCGGATATAGATGCAGTGGCGGTATCCGCGCACTACGTGCATCAGGCGCAGGTGGCAGAAGACGCGCTTCGGGCGGGCAAGCCGGTGTATATGGAAAAGCCGATGGCGCTGACGGTAGAGCGGGCAGAGCGAATGCTGGCGGCGGCGCGCGAAGGCGGCGGGCGGTTGATGGTCGCCTACATGAAGCGCTACGACGCGGGCATTGAACTGGCAAAGCAGATGATAGACGCCTACCGCCACAGTGGCGAGCTGGGCAGACTGTTCTACCTGCGGGCGCGATGTTTCGGCGGCAACTGGACGGCAGGCAACTCGGGCGCGGTTATCGGCACCGACGAGCCGTATCCAGAGGCATCCCTGGAAGTGCCCGAATGGCTGCCCGAACGGTATCATCAGAGTTACACCAACTATCTGCAGGTGTTCACCCATAACGTGAACCTCGCCAGATGGCTGTTGAACGTCGGCGACGACTGGCAGGTCATCAACGTTGACCTCGACGAGGATGGCTTTACCGGCGTGGCGGTGTTGAGGATGGGCGGCATACGGGTAAGCCTGGAAACCGGCTCACTCGCGGCGCACAAATGGGATGAGGATACGCAAGCATACTTCCAGAAGGGCTGGGTCAAGGTCACCTCGCCGTCATTGCTTCTGCGCAATGCGTGCGCGGAGGTAGAGGTCTATCGCACCGGAGAGCGCACCGAGTACCTTCGCCCCTTCCCGCCAGAGGGCTGGACATGGTCGTTCCAGCGTGAAGCCCAGCACTTCATCCACTGCGTGCGCACGGGCGAGCCGTTCCGCTCCTCCGGCGAGGATACTCTTCAAGACGTACGCATCTTCGAAGCCATCTACCGCAAATGGCTGGGGGTCTGATTGGCGAAGTTCCCCGTTCTGTGGCAAAATACACCATGCAGTCCAATCAGGAGGGAACTTCGCGTGCATGTCAACGTTCTAATACAACGGGAGCCTGATGCAGAAGACCTACCCCTGCCCCAGTACGCGACGCCCGGGTCGGCGGGGGCAGACCTGTATGCCGCGGTAGATGAACCTGTGGTACTCCAGCCGGGCGAACGCCGACGCATCAGCACAGGTATTCGCATCGCCCTGCCACCCGGATATGAGGCTCAGGTGCGCCCGCGCAGTGGGCTGGCAGACCGATACGGGCTGAGCATGGTCAACGCGCCCGGCACCATCGACAGCGATTACCGCGGCGTGGTTCAGGTCATCTTAATTAATCTGGGACAGCAACCGATAACTATTCAGCGTGGCGACCGTATTGCCCAGCTGGTGATAGCCCCGGTAGCCAGAGCGGTTTGGCAGGAGGTAGAGCAGCTCCCGCAGACCGAGCGTGCCGAAGGAGGCTTTGGGAGCACAGGCATCTCCCCAGACCGGTAGCGTGAAGAGGTGAAGAAGATGAAGTTTTGTGACCACTGTCTGGCACCACTCAGCCAAGACGCGACACACTGCCCGGAGTGTGGACTGCCCGTGACTTCGGGCACGGACGACCCGTTGTTGATTGCAGAGGAAGAACGCTTAGTGAACCCACGCCTGGCACATGCGAATCTCCTGCGCATGAGGGGAAAATGGGAAGATGCGATACGAGCCTGTTCGGAGGTTCTGCGCCAGTTTCCCAATAACGTACACGCGCACGCACTCATGGGCGACATCTACCGCGACCAGGGCAATCTGGAGGAGGCGGCGCAGTGGTACAAACTGGCTTTAGACCTGGCGCCTGACAGCGCGGTGGACCGCCGCCGGCTGGAACAGGTTCAACAGGAACTGCAGATTCGCCAGCAGGCACAAAGCCAGTCTCAGGAGGTAGAGCACCTGCATCGACAGGCGCGGGCACTGCGCATCTTCAGCGCGTCGGTGATTGCACTGGCGATATTGATTGCCATCGGTATCACCTGGGCGTTCCAGAGCCGAATCGCGGGCGGACCTGCCACCGGCTCGCTCAGTATTACCACCTCGCGTCTGCCAGCGCAGGCATCCACGACCCCATCGCTACCCGTCCCCGAAGACAGGTCTGAGCCTGGCCCTGCCAGCGTTGCTGAACCCGCAGTGCAGTCTGTTGCGCCCCCAGAAAAGCCCAAACCAGAGAACCGACCGCGCAGTGAAGATGACCTTCTGGCGGATAGGATTGTGGAGTGGCTGCGCCAGCACGAGGTGAAACCCACAATGCTCTCTGTCGTTGTAGACCCCCTCGCCAGCCACCTGCTGATCAGTTTCGGCTACACCGGCGAGGTATCGCGCGACGTACTGTATCGGACGGCATGGCTGTCCGCTGCCGCCGCGTTTGCCATCCAGCCGGGCACTCAGACGGTTCGCGTGCGCTGTCTCGTGCCCAGCAACGCACCCGATGGACAGAAGGTGATGATTCTGGGCTTCGTCGCCGACATCCCGCGCAAGCAGATGCCGCCGCAACCGGCAGACACCCCAGCCAGAGACATACCTGCCTTTTTCCAGAACGTGTATTACAACCCGGTGGCGGGCTTGACACCCTGAAGCCTTCTTCCGCCCAGGGGAGGCTCCTTCCAACCTTTTATAGTCCCGCTTGACCTGCCTGCAGCCGAGGGAGAAAAGCCCTCACCCTGACTCTCTCCCACAAGGAGAGGGCAAAACCCCTCTCCCGACCTCTCCCCGACGCGGGGAGAGGCGATGCTCCCACGCTGGAAGACGAACCTCCCGGTGAGCCGTTTGTAGGGGCAACCCTCTGTGGTTGCCCGCTGACGTGGAACAGCCCCACCTGACCTCCCCGCAGGCGGGGAGGAATCTGGCTCCCCTTCCCTCGCAGAGAAATGGCTGGGGGTTAGGTTGACATACCACAGGAGACAGCAAAACATTATCATTCTTCTTGTATACCTGCATTTTATACCTGAACTTCAGGACAAATTTTTCGAAAATTCCCTCAAAAAACCTTGACAGTGTAATATTACAGTGATATAATACCCTATGGAAGCACCGCAAGCAGAGAGAAAGGCGGTTCGACCATGACGAACAACGGGCTTTGGACAATTGAGGAACTGGTGCACAGGGCAAACTGGCTACTCCAGCAGGAAGGGCTGATTGTGCCATCGGGCAGGGTAAACAGCGAACTGAGTCTGCGCTCGGTGCGGCTCTACACCACGCTGGGGTTGCTGGACCGCCCCGTTCTGCGCGGACGCACAGGCTACTACACCACCCGACATCTGCTCCAGCTGCTTGCGGTGAAGCGTCTGCAGGCGGAGGGGCTTTCCCTGGTGGAGATTCAAAACCGCCTGCTGGCGATGCCAGATGAAGAGCTGGCGCGCATCGCCGGGGTCTCTGCCGAACAGGTCAAGTCGGCATACTCCCCCTCGGTGGAGGAAGCGCCCCGGCGTTCACGCGCCTTCTGGCGGGTGGCGGAGCCTGTAAGGGTCATGGAGGCTCAACCGGAGCCTGTTCCCGTCCAAGTCAAACGCCATATCACCGTGCACCTGGCGGAAGGGGTGCAGTTAGTGCTGGAGGATACCGGCAAACCGATAACGCCTTCCCTGTTACGGGCGATAGGTCGGGCGTCGGCGCCTCTGCTGAGATTACTCGAACAACACGGATATCCGCACCGAGAGGTGCATGATACTCAAAAGGAGGAAGACGTTCATGCACACCACCAGAAACATCGCGTTGATGGATGATGTTGTGGAGCCGTTGGAAGAGGCAGGGCTGGGGACGCTTAAGACCCCCAATGGCAACCTGCCACTGAAAGCAGTCTCCGTGCACACGCGCATTGCCGGGGTGCTGGCGGAAACCACGCTGGAGCAGACCTTCAGGAACTGCCTGAAGGAAGCGGTGGAGGCGACCTACATCTTCCCTCTGCCCACCAACGCCGGCGTCACCTCCTTCACCATGCGCGTGGGCGAGCGGGTCGTGGAAGGGGTGCTGGAAGAGCGCCAGAAAGCCCGCGAGCAGTACGATGAGGCGATTCGGCAGGGCTATCGCGCCGCCATCACCGAGCAGGAGCGACCGAACGTGTTCAGCTTGCGGGTGGGCAACCTGATGCCCGGCGATGAGGCGCACATCACCTTCAAGATGGCGTACACCCTGCAGGTGGACAGCGGCGAGGTCACCTATCGCTTCCCGCTGGTGGTGGCACCGCGCTACATCCCGGGCTTCCCGCTGGAAGACGACAACGTGGGCGATGGCGTTGCGCCGGACACCGACCGCGTGCCCGATGCCTCGCGCATCTCGCCGCCTGTGCTTCTGCCTGGCAGTTCGTCCAGGCGGACAACACTCAGCGATACCGCGCCATTGAGTGGCTATCGCATGTTGATGCAAGGGGCGGAACGGAGGTACTGAGCGCTCTGATGGACGCAGTCCAGCTCCTGCAGTCCGCCCGCCCCGACGCTCTGCGCGCCATCGTGCTGGTGACCGACGGTCAGGTCGGCAACGAGGACGAGATTATCTGCTGGATGAACCAGGCGGAGCAGCGGATGCTGGAGCTGTCGCTGAAGTACAGGGTGCTGTGCCGACTGACCGCGTATGTGGCGATAGACCGGTCTGAAAAGGTCAACGAGGGCGGCGAGGCGTGTGCGTTCCTTTGATGGTTGGCGAATGCAACCAAAAAGAAAGCAACAGCCAAAACACACAACAACCACAAACCTCCACCCATCATCGCAAATCCCTACCACCACTGAACACCACACACCGCCAAA
>JABUFA010000065.1 GCA_013314755.1 Chthonomonadia bacterium | reverse complement strand
ACGCTGTGGAAGCCGTGGGTGCGTGCCGGCTATTACGCGAGCTCTGGCGATGCGGACAACACCGACGACCGCCACGAGACCTTCGTCGCCGGCATGAATACACCTCGCCTGTATGCGATGACGCCCTTCTATAACACGATGAACCTGGAGGACGCTTTCGTGCAGGTGATGCTCACGCCGCATCCACGCTGGTCGGCGAGGGTGGACTATCACCGTCTGCGTCTGAACCGCTCTTCCGACCTGTGGTATGCGGGCGGCGGTCCCTTCGACAACACCAGCTACGGCGTGGCAGGGCGTCCTTCGGGAGGCAACCGCGACCTGGCGCACCTGTTTGACATCTCGCTGAGCTACCGCGCCAGCGATAACCTGCAGATTTCGGTCTACAAGAGCTGGATACAGGGCGGCAGTGTTCTGCGCTCGGTATATCCCGCTGGCGAGGACGGAGGGTTCTTCTTCGTCGAGGCGAACTATCGCTTCTAACGCACAAAGCGCAGGGGCAACCTGCCGATTGCCCCTGCCAGTTTCTACCGAGAGGTCTTTGCCGCCGGAGGGTAGTCGGGCGTCGGCTTATAGGAACCACCCTGCTCCATCCAGGGCGGTACGCCGGGCGTGTATTTCACTCCCTTCGGCGGGCGCGGAGCGCTGAGGTAGTAATACGCCCCCAGAATCAGCCCAACCACCACCACGATAAGCACCAACGCAAGCACGGGACTGACTTCCCGTTTCATGGAACCTCACCCCACTTACTGCCGCTTGTCCCACATGCCGTTGGGCCAGGGTCCATTGGGTGGGTCGCGTCGGGCGGGGTCGGTGGTCTGGTTGCCGATGGGACGTGTGGTCTGGTCGCGGCGCATCCACTTCACATGCCCATCGCACATGGCGTAATTACTGCCCTGCGAGTGTATGGTTGCACCGCCACCCTGCATGTTGAATTCGTTATAATCCCAGAAGACCTCCGTTGCCCAACCGACGCTCCACTGGTGATACCAGTTGGGGCGCTCCGCCATGAAGATCGTGGTCGCCGGGCTGACGATGGTGGACTCGGCGGAAGCGGCGGGCGACATCAGGAAGCTGTAGGAGTTTGGACCCCAGCCCCAGTCGCTCTCGGGCCAGCGGAAGTTCTGGCTGTAGGTGACAGGGATGGCGGGTTTGGTGTTATCCACAGCGTCCTGTCCGCGCCCCCAGGCGTCGCTGGGACATCGCCACATCTGCTGGTTCTTCACGTAGGGGTGTATCTGCTGATGCCAGGGCACCCATGTGGGGTCCCATCCCCACGTCCAGCTGTGCACTTCGTCGTAGTCCTGAATGTACATCAGCTCGCCCAGCATGATTTGTTTCATGTTGGACAAGCAGGTGGTGGAGCGTGCCTTTTCCCGCGCCTGTGCGAACACCGGGAACAGAATCGCCGCCAGAATGGCGATAATGGCGATGACTACGAGCAGCTCAATGAGTGTGAACGCTCGTGCATCGTCTCGCCGGTAAACGGTAACTTGCATCGTTGAACCCTCCTTCTATGCGTTTTATGGTGTACCGGATGCAGAGACTGCACCCAGTGTTGTCCCCTGTTGAATCTGCACCGGGATGGTCACGTCGGCGTACGTTTCCTGTTCGCCCGTGATATAGCGATGCAGGAGGTTTACCGCCGCTTCAGCCAGCGCGTCAAGGTCTACGTGCACCGATGCGGCGATGTGGCGAGTGGTGGCAGGCCAGTGCAGCCCGTCGTAGCCAATGACTGAAAGTTGTGCAGGCACTTCTATGCCCAGTTGGTCACAGTCTTCCAGAATGCGATATGCCAGCCAGTCACGCCAGCAGAACACCGCCGTCGGAGGCTCCGGCTGACTCATCAGGTGGGCAAGCACCCCATGCGGTTCACTCCAGTAGCTGGCGATACGGTGTTCGGGGAGGTCGACGCCAAGCTCGCGCAGGTACTTCTGCAGAAGGCGAACGCGCGGAACGGCGTCACGAAAGTCACTGCCTTCCTCGATGATGGCACATACGCGCCGATGTCCCAGCGATACCAGCGTCTGAGCGACCTGCTTCATCCCGCTTTCCATATCATCTCTGACCGACGGCAGGATGCCCGCTTCGTCGCGCGCGTTAATCAGCACGACCGGCAGGCGTGAACGCCTGAGCAGAGGCAAAAGGGGGTCATCGGGCAGAGGGGCAAACAGCAACACGCCATCCGCCCGACCACCGTTGAGGAAGCGATAGGTCTCTTCGGGTGGGCGGCTGAAATCGCAATGCACCAGCACGTCATAGCCCAGCTTGCCCGCCGCGCGCTCGATGGCGGTGGACAGCCTGTCCATATACAGGTCGTTGACGGTGCGCAGACGGAAGGCATTGAAGAAGGAAAGCACCTGCGTCCGTCCCCGCTGGAGGGAACGCACCAGCAGGTTGGGACTGTAGTCGAGCTCCTGCGCCGCCTCTTTCACACGCTGGCGCGTCTGCTCGGAGATGCGGTGGTTGCCCGCCTTACCGCTGAGCACCAGCGAGGCGGTGGTACGGGATACACCTGCCCGCCTGGCAACCTCATCCAGGGTTGTTCGCAGTCTTCGCCTTGACATGTGGTCTCTCTTGCTAAAGTACTTTAGCACCATTATAACATGCCCTCCCCCCGCTGTCAAGAGGTTGCTAAAGTATTTTAGCGAGTTTTTTGAACGTTCGTGCAGCCGAAGGTGAGGGGTGCTTTTTGTCCTGCAGGACGTTAGCGAATCGGTTTAGCATCAACACCATTCTGAGCGAAAGCGAAGCATCTCGTCGTTAGTTGAAAGACTGAGATTCTTCGCTTCGCTCAGAATGACATGTTAAAATGCCAAATCATTTCAATATGGTGAATACTTCTGCTCAGAGCGACAGGAGTCGCAGAGTTAGAGCTACCTCACTTCCAGACCTCCCACAGATGCGGCGCATCGGAGGGAAGCAGTCTCAAGCGACTGCACCCTGTGCCTCCAGACCCCTCACAAACCGACTCGGGCACAGGATACAGCCCTTCAAAAGGCAGTGCCTTTACATGCCCGTCGCAGAAGATGACTGTGACCTTCTTGGTGTGTCGGGCATGGGGTCGCTGATGCCATGTGCTGAGGTCAGCATTCAGCCCATAACCCTGCAGTGGGTCAAATGGGCTAACCACATGGTTCATGTAGGCGCCCCATGCGTTGTGAAGGGCAATACTGCTGGGTCCGTCAGGCACAGCATCTGCTACCATAATATGCGAGGCTGGGGCTTCGATACGCGACATGGATCCAAAGCCCGGTCCACCGGGTACAGGGTACGCCAGCCCGTATCCGATGCGTCCCTCCATCCACAGACGTTTGCCATCGGGTAGAGATGTATCTACTTTCTTTGCTTCTGGACACTGGGAATAGAGGTTGTTCTTGGAATAGGGCTGGATCATGTACAGAAACCCAACAGACACGATGGCTGTACCGCAAATGTCGGGCCACGGGCATTGTATATTGAGCTGGGCGCGTGGATAGGTTTCGTCGTAGTCTTCGGCGTACATCATGATTGCCAGCCCAATTTGCTTGCTGTGGCTGATGCACGCTGCCTGTCGTGCCTTCGAGCGTGCCTGTGCGAACACAGGAAAGAGAATTGCCGCCAGTATCGCGATTATTGCGATGACCACGAGCAATTCGATAAGCGTAAAGCCTTTGTGTCGCATAGTGTACCCTCCTTTTGTTGTGTCGGTCACCCTCTCAAGTGTGGCAGGGGCGGGTTCTCCGCCCCTGCTGTGTGTTTACTCGTCGCCAATCGCGCCGAAGTTGCGCACCAGCACACCGAAGTCGAACAGCGTCACCTCTTCATCCCCGTCCAGGTCGGCGTCGGGGTTCCAGTTGCTGTCACCTGGCATACTGCCAAAGGCTGCGACCAGCGCACCGAAGTCGAACAGCGTCACCTCGTTATCGCCGTCGATGTCGCCGTTGACGAGGCTGAAGTTCAGCGTGACCGAACCCGTCAGGTTCACGCCGGGTATCACCTGGCGCAGCCAGTGCGACGCCTTCGCGGATACGTCAAACGTGCCGCTGAGCGAGGTGGCGAACTCGTATGCGCCCGTGCTGTCGGGATGGACCACATGTGTTTCCACAGGAGTGGTCTCGCCCGGGTTGCGGATTTCAAAGGTCACAGGAATCTGGGCAGGGTCGCCACCGTAGTCACCGAGCGTCACCGTTCCGCTGACCGTGTTCAGGAGCACAACCTCCAGCACATCCAGCCGGTCAATAGTGCCAGCCGGCGAGCCGGGCGTGTGCCCACCCACCACGAACAGCAGTAATCTGCCGTCCCCGGTGATGTGGTATGTTGCGTTGATGAGGTTGTACCCGAACTTTGCGACCTCCAGTCCGTCTGCGGTGGTACCACTGCCGTCCCACTGCAAAATCTCCCGACCGCTGGGATCAATAAAGGTCAGCTTGAAGGTCGCCGGGTCGGGTGGGCTGGTTGGGGTACGGAAGTTATAGACCAGAAAATCGCCCAGCGCGGGGTTCGCCAGCGAGGCGGGCACGTAGGTTACCGTGCACTCCTGAAAGTTGCCCGCATCGAAAGGCACGATACGCACCGCATTCGCGAAGGTGTTCAAGCCGGTTCGCACCGCCTTGAAGATACCGTCGTTGGCATCGCCAGAGGCGCGATACATGTACAGGTCGCCGTTGGGCGCGAAGGTAATATCGCGCAGATAGGTCGGCGCGATGGCGTTGCTGGAGCTAACCAGCATGCCCGTAGCGAGAGACACGTTTCGAATCGGCTGAGCCGTGGTCAGGTGAAGAGTACCCACCGCCAGCCTTGGACCGGAACCACCGTAACCGGGGTCAACGGCGATGGTATCGTAGCGGCCTACCCCCAGTTCAGCCAGCGACAGCAGTCCATCCCCCGACCAGAACTCGTCCACTATGCCGAAAGTATCCATGCGGATAATTTTGGTGTCGGGGTTCGCGTTGTGTCCCAGTCCGAAGCCAGCATACAGGAAGCCGCCGTAGTACAGGATGCGGGTATCGCGTCCAACACCGGGTGCCGCTGTGCTGTAAATCCTAGTGACGCCGGCGCCGTAGTTTAGCGTCCCGCTGGGGCGTGCCAGCAGGTTGTTGATGCGCACGATACCGACGGGTCCCGATCCTGACTGCGAGCGGAATCCGGCGACGTAGGCGTTAGCGCCATCAAAAGCCACGTCAATCGCGGCATCGCCACATCCTCCATCACTGCCATCAAAGATGCTGGAGATGTTGTAACTGCGCAGAAGCTTGAGGTGCGGCTGGGCATGTGCCGAGGAGGTAATACCCAGTAAACCTGCGGCAAAACACACCAGCGAAACGAGAGACAGAACACGTTTCATCGCAAAGACCTCCTTTCGTTTGGATGCCACCGTTATATAATGGTGCACACCATCATTATAACGCGAGCAACAAATCTTGTCCAGTATTTTTACGAGAAAGAGCAGGAAAAATTAATGGAGCAACGTCGGTATCTTTTTTAACCGCATCCTGCCTGCACACGTCCTTCCAAATCGGGTAAGATAGCGTGTGTAAGGCTTGATGGAGGGCAAAAGCAAGGATGTTCTGGCGTCTGCTGGGCTTGATGCGCCCGTACATGTTACCCATCATCATCGGTTTCACCTGTCTGGTGCTGGCAACCCCGGCACAGATGTTCCCTCCGCTCGTGTGGAAGTATGTGGTGGACGAGGTCATCATGAACCGCAAGGTCGAGCACCTGCTTCCCGCGATGCTGGTGATGCTGGCGGTGCATCTGATAGGCATGGGGCTGTCGGCGGCACGTACCTACCTGCTGGGGGTGGCAGGACAGCGCTTTGTGGCGGATTTGCGCAACCGCCTGCACGAGAAACTGATGCACCAGTCGGTGCGCTATCACCACGACCGCAAGAGCGGCGACCTGATGGCTCGTGTGATCGGCGATGTGGACACCCTGCAGGAAGTGGTGATTAACGGCGTGGACAACATCCTTGGCAACGCGCTGAGCCTGATATGGGTAGCAGGCATCATCGTGTGGCTGAACTGGAAGGTCGGCACGCTGACGCTTCTGCCTCTGCTGGTGGTGGCGGTGATGGTGTGGTTTTTCAACCTACGCGTCAAGGGGCTGTATCGTGCCATCCGCGACCGCCTGGGAGACCTGTCTGCCAAACTACAGGAGAACCTGCTGGGCGTGCTGATTGTCAAAGCCTTCGCGCGAGAAGCATACGAGCAGGAACGCTTCCAGCAGGTAAACGCCGAGTACACCACCACCAGCCTGAAGGGCGTGAAGGTGCGCTCGGTGTACTTCCCGGGCGTGATGACCATCGGTTTCCTCAGCAACATCGCGATGATTGGTGCGGGCGCCTATTTTGTGTTGCGCGGGGAGTTTACCATCGGTGGACTGGTGGCATATCGCGGTTACTGGTGGCAGCTGTTCGCGCCCGTGTTCTCGCTGGCGCAGGTGAACGAGATGATCCAGCGGGCGATTGCCGCCGCTTCGCGCGTGTTTGAGGTGCTGGATGCCCCCGAAGAGGTAACCGACGCTCCCGACGCTATCGCGCTCGACAGCGTGCAGGGACATATCCGCTTCGACCGGGTGCACTTTGCCTACAATCCCGACCGCCCCATCCTGCAGGATGTTTCGTTTGAGGTTTTGCCCGGACAGCGCATCGGTATTGTCGGCCCCAGCGGTACGGGCAAGACCACCATCCTCAATCTGATGCTTCGCCTCTACGACCCGCAGGAGGGTGTGGTCAGTCTGGATGGATACGACCTGCGCCGCCTGCAGCAGCAAGCGTTTCGTCGGCACATCGCACTGGTCACGCAGGAGCCGTTCCTGTTCAACGACACCGTGCGTCACAATATTCTCTTCGGCAGGCTGGATGCCACCGACGAGGAGATAGAGACCGCCGCCCGCCTTGCCAACGCGCACGATTTCATCATAGACCTGCCGCAGGGCTACGATACCCTGGTCGGTGAGCGCGGCGTGAAGCTATCTGGAGGACAGAAACAGCGTATCTGTATCGCACGCGCCTTCCTTGCCAACCCTAAAGTGCTTCTGCTGGACGAGGCGACCGCCTCCGTCGAACCCGAGTCCGAGGCGCTAATTCAAGCCGCGCTGGAGCGATTGATGCAGGGGCGTACAACCGTCATCGTGACGCATCGCCTTTCGCTGGTACGTGACTGTGACCGTATCCTGGTGATTGACGAGGGACGGGTGATCGAGTCGGGCAAGCACCAGGAGCTGCTGGAGACCGAAGGCTGGTACGCGCGCATGTACCGCCTGCAGATGGAGGGCGGCGCGCTGGTGGACATGCTGGATTAGGGTAAAAGGCAGCTGGTATGGACTGCTGAAGCCATGCTTCAACGGTCCAAAGATACTGCCCTTGCGACTGGAAGTCGCAGGCTACACAGAACGAAACCTGCTGGCCTCCGCAAGTGGGGTCTGCTGAAGCAAGCTTCAGCACTCCAAAGAGGTTAGCCTCCGAAGGAGGCTTCGTTTTGGGTAGCCCGCAACTTCCAGTTGCAGGGATACATGCCTCCTCTAACCTTACTTCTTTTCCTGCGGCTGTTGCGCTTTGTCCCTGTCGGCAGGTGCGGATGTCAGCACCTCCACCTTGCCCTTGGTCACGTCTATCTCGTTGCGGTAGACGGCATAGCCAACGCGCTTCTCCACCGCAAACTTGCCCGTCACCCGAACTTTGTCGCCGTTCTTCACGCTCGCCTTGCCGTAGCTGAAGATGCTGATGGTCTGCTTGCCCTCGCCAATCTTGAACGTGTAGTATGGGTTGCCCTTCCTGCTGACCTTCTCCTTCAGGTCACGCACGATGCCGACCAGCACCACCTGTTTGCCATCGTATTTTTTGCCGTCGGTCAGCAACGCCTGTACGGTTACCTGTTCCTGCGCCCACAAAGATGTGCACAGCACAAGCAGGGCGAGAGAATATAACGCTCTCGTCGTCCAGCGCATGTCAGTGTACCTCTCTCCACTAATGGTTACTCCGATTGTAGCGGAAGCGGGCGGATGGCGTCAACCGGTCGGCCGATGGGCTTGACAGCATCCCCCTGCATCGGGCACACTATGGATAGCAAGTGAAAAAGGTGAACACTGCCCGTGCGAGACCATCCGGTCGTCAGCATTATTATCCCGGCGTATAACGAAGCCGATACCATCGTGCAGGCGATTGAGCGTGTGCGCGCAGTCCCCCTGCAGAAGGAGATTCTGGTGGTGGACGACGGCTCCACCGATGCCACACCGCAACTGCTGGCTGAACAGCCTGACCTGGTGGTGCTGCGCCACGAGCGGAATTTGGGCAAAGGCATGGCAATCCGCACCGCCATCGCACACGCGACGGGAGACATTATCATCATTCAGGACGCCGACCTGGAGTATGACCCGATGGACATCCCGCGCGTGATTGCCCCTATCGCCGAAGGCAAGGCGGACGTGGTATACGGCTCACGCTTCCTCACCGTTCGTCGCCCGAAGGGAATGCGCCTGCCCAACTATCTAATTAACCGACTGCTGGCGGCGATGGTGCGCTGGCTCTACTGGCATCCGCTGACGGACGAAGCCACCTGCTATAAAGCCTTCCGGGCAGACCTGCTGAAGAGCGTGCCGCTGACCTGCCGCCGCTTCGAGTTCTGTCCGGAGGTCACCGCCAAGGTCATCCGGCGCGGCGTGCGCATTATGGAAGTGCCCATCCACTACGAAGCGCGCACCTCCCTGCAGGGCAAGAAAATCCGCTGGTGGGATGGCGTGGAAGCCATCTGGACGCTCATTAAGTGGCGCTTCAAACGGTTTTAGCCGCCAGACAGGGTTACTCGCACCTCCCGCACGCCCTCCTGTGGAATCAGGCGGATATCGTTGCCCTCAGGCTGAACGGTTGCTCCAATCACCTCGCGCACGTCGCTGGTGTTGCGCAGGAGTATCTGCCAACGGCGCGTGTCGCCTTCGGCTTGGAAGCGGAGATGCTCTCCCTCACGCCGGGTGTGCAGAACGGTCGCCGGACGTCCCCGCAGGTCGGGCACTGTGGTGTGCACATCCGCGCCGTCCGCCAGTTCGAACACGTGGAAGGTCACCCCGTCGGCGTAGTCGTAGTCGGGGCGGTCGTCCACCGCGCCCATCGGCAGGACGGTGTTGGGGCGCACCATCAGCGGCAGGCTCAGAAAGCCATGCTGTTCGCGTACCCATCGCCCCCCTTGCACGGACTGCCCACTGAGCAGGTTCGTCCAGCGCCCTGCGGGCAGATAGTAGTCCACCACGCCATCGGGCGAGAAGACGGGCGCCACCAGTAAGGCATCGCCCAGCATGTACTGCCGGTCCAGCGTGTCACAGCCCGGGTCATCAGGGAACTCCACGAACATCGCACGCATCATGGGAATGCCCTGCTCGTGCGCCTCGCACGCTTTGGCAAACAGGTAGGGCATCAGACGACATTTGAGGCGTGTGAAAAAGCGCAGGACGTCCACCGCCTCCTCATCAAACAGCCAGGGCACGCGGTAGGAACTGCTTCCGTGCAGGCGACTGTGCGTGGAGAGCAGTCCAAACGCGCACCAGCGTTTATACAGGTCGGCAGGGGCGGTGTCCACAAAGCCCCCGATGTCGTGGCTCCAGAAGCCGAACCCACACAGGCTTAGTGACAGCCCGCCACGCAGGCTCTCCGCCATCGATTCATAGGTAGCGGTGCAGTCGCCACCCCAGTGCACGGGGAACCTCTGCCCGCCTGCGGTTGCCGAACGCGCGAACAGCACCACCTCCCCTTCGCCTCGCACCTCGGTCAGCAGCTCATGCACCGTCCTGTTGTAAAGATAGGAGTAGAAGTTATGCATGCGCACGGGGTCGGAGCCGTCGTGATACACCACGTCGGTAGGGATGCGCTCACCGAAGTCGGTTTTGAAGCAATCCACCCCCATCTCCAGCAGTCGGCGCAGTTTGCTCTTGAACCACTCCCGCGCGTCGGGATTGGTGAAGTCCACAATGCCCATGCCTGCCTGCCAGAGGTCGGTCTGCCACACGCTGCCGTCGGGGCGTTTGAGCAGATAGCCGTTCGCCATCCCCTCCCTAAACAGATGTGAACGCTGGGCGATATAGGGGTTCATCCACACGCAGATATGCAGTCCGCGCTCCTTCAGCCGTTTCAACATCCCCTCTGGGTCAGGGAAGACGCGCCGGTCCCATTCGAAATCGCACCAGTGGAACTCGCGCATCCAGAAGCAATCAAAATGGAACACACTGAGCGGGATATTGCGCTCCGCCATGCCGTTGATGAAATGCGTCACCGTCTGCTCATCGTAATCGGTGGTAAAGGAGGTGCTCAGCCACAGTCCAAACGACCACGCCGGTGGCAGGGCAGGGCGACCGGTCAGCGCGGTGTATCGGCTGATGACCTCCTTGGGCGTGGGACCGTAAATCACGAAGAACTCCAGCCGCTCGCCGGGCACGCTGAACTGCACCCTCTGAACCAGCTCCGAAGCCACCTCAAACGAGACCTTTTCGGGATGCGCCACAAACACCCCATAGCCCCGATTGGTCAGGTAGAAGGGGACATTTTTGTAGGCGATTTCGGTGGCGGTGCCACCGTCCTCGTTCCACATCTCCACAACCTGCCCGTTCTTCACGAAGGGTGTAAACCGTTCACCCAGCCCGTATACGCACTCTCCCACACCTAGCCCCACCTGCGCCATCATGAACCGCCCTTCTGGAGTGTCCATATAGCCGATGCTCTTCGCGCCGCAATCGGTGATGCGCCGCGCACCGTGCAGGAACTCCATCGTCCAGCCGCCCTCGGTGGCGATGCGAGCGGTCAGGTCGCCTGTGGTGAAGGTGACGTATCCGCCCTCCTGCTCGATGCGTACCGGAGGCGCAGGGTGCTCCTGCAGGTCAAAGTGCGGCGGTCGCGCAGGAGTGCCCTGGTGGTGTTCTATCTGCACGCGAATCACATTTGGCAGGGGTGAGCTCAGGCGTATCGTCAGCAGAGGGTTATCCAGTGTGCCCGCGCGGTTGTTCACCCATCTTCCCGCCGGAGCATACAGGGTGAGCGTTTGTTCATTGTATTCGACTTCGTAAACATGCAGGGCGTAGTATGGGGTAACGCCCTCGCGCATCAGCCAGACGCCTTTGGTGAACTTCATCGCTACCTCCTCCTGCGGTGATGATTAGCCTGATACGGCGTACACTCCTGCGTGGGCGTGTCTGTTACAGCAAGGGTTGGTTTGAAGGGTAGAAGGCTCGCCAACACGAAAAATATCTCCAGAACCACTCGGCATCCCACAGGAGGTAAGCCATGCCACAACTGCTCCTGCGTCTACCAGAAGT
>JABUFA010000064.1 GCA_013314755.1 Chthonomonadia bacterium | reverse complement strand
AACACGCACTTGCAGCGGTATTGCGAGCAGTGGGGGATAACCTTCACGCGGGGTCGTGCAGGTCGCAAGAACGACAGCTGCTATGTGGAGCAGAAGAACTACTCGCTGGTTCGTCGGTATGTAGGTTATGGTCGGTATGCGGGGGAGGAGGCGTTGGTGGTATTGGCGGAGTTGTATGGGGTGTTGCGGCTGTATTGGAACTTTTTCCAGCCGGTGATGCAGTTGGAGCGCAAGGGGCCTTCCGCTCAGGTGCGGAAGTGGCATGATGAGGCTTGCACGCCGTATCGTCGGTTGTTGCGCAGTGGGGTGTTGAGCGCGGAGGCAGAGGAGCGGTTGCGGGTGGAATACGAGGGATTGAACCCGATGGCGTTGCATCGGCAGATAGTGGCGTTACAGGAGCGTTTGGATGGATTGCTTTGCAGGGAGAAGGATGCCGGAGGGTAGGGGTGGAAGGTTGTGGTTGGAGGATGATTTCGTTTAGATTTTTCAATGGGGCACGAGGTGGATTTCATTTAGATTTTTAAATGAGGCAACACGGTGGTGCCATAAGATATATCCCAGATGCTCTGAAGTTACCGGTAACTCGCGAAATTTTGGTCTTCTAAAGCACGGTTTCAGCACTCCATATTAACCTGCTTCAGCAGGTTTTGTTCTGCTTAGCCTGCGATTTCTAATCGCAAGGTTGGCATCATAAGACACCCCTGCAACTGAAAGTTGCGGGCTACTCACCGCAGAGCCTCCTGCAGAGGCTAACCTCTTTGGAGTGCTGAAGCTTGCTTCAGCAGACCTTTGACCTGCTTGAGCAGGTTTTGCCTGCGATTTCCAATTGCAAGGGCAGTATCGGCTGAAACATGGCTTCAGCTATCCATATATGCGGAGGCTAATTTGCTTTCCGGAGATTTCCACTCGCCAAGTCGGGGTAGAAGAGAGAAGACCATAATCGTCGCGGTACATGGTTAACGCAGAGTGCAATTGCTTCAGGTTGTTCATGCAGGGTGAAACCTGGGCATGGCGTCTCGCGCTGTTCAACAGGGGAAGTAAAAGTGCTACCAGCAGCGCGATAATGGCTACCACTGTAAGCATTTCCAGCAGCGTGAATGCCTTCGCGTGTCTCATGTCAGCCACTCCTCCAGTCGCTTGGTGAGAGAAGGAACGTATCGCCACATCAGAATGATGCCTCCGATAAGCAGAAGCGTACTCAGGATCCCCCAGAATGGGTCGTTCCACACGCGGTAAGTGAGCATATACCAGAGCGTCAGCCCCACGACGACGCCTCGAAACCACAACGAGCGTGCCCGAGATGTGGATGGAAATGTTTGCTGGATGATGTAGATGACCGCGCCCATTATTGCCCATATCCAGATGAACTGCCAGGTATAGCTGGAAAAATGGACTCATAAAGGCGAGGTAACAGATTGCCGCGCATGTAACCCGTGTAACCGCCGAAAGCCTCCAGATGCTCACGGGCAGATGGTAACAGGGCGTAAATGGTGAAAAAGAGCATGGTGACCAGGTGCGGAAGGAGGCACAGCAACACGGTAAAGACCAACACACCCGCTATAGCGGATGCGAGTAACCCCTGCACCTTTATATGGGGTCTTGGCTTACCTTCCGTGCGCATTGCTGCCTCCTTCCCGCCAGGTCCCGTAGTGTTTCTTTTAGTATAGTAATACCCGATACGTTAAGTCAACGCGCATGCACACGCGGACCCAATATGGTTCTCTGAAGAGGGTTTCGGTCCCCAGGCACTGTGCACCATCACCTTGCCAATCTCCCCGTTTTCCAGATATACTCTTAAATGCAGTTTCAACAGGCAGAAGGAGCGGTTCGGCGTTTTGAGCAAACAACAGCATTACCGGCAGACCCTGCGCCAGCTGGGCAGGTTGGTCCAGCAGGCGGTATCCCAGACCGACATTGACCAGTTCCTCACCACCGCGCTGGAGGAAGGCATGAAGCTGGTGGGCGGTTTTCGTGCCTTTGTGGCGCTGGTGGACGAAGATGCGGGCGAGTTGGTTATCCACAGTGCGCTGGGACCGGGCTGGGACGAGGAGAAGCGTCAGCGACGCCTGCAGGTGGCACAGGAGGAAGGCAAAGGCATCACCGGCTACGTCGCAGCCACCCAGCGACCGTACTGCACGGGCGATGTTCGTCATGACCCGCACTACCTGCGCTTCTTCGAGGACGTGGTCAGCGAAATGGCGGTGCCCATTGTGGATGCCTACGGGCGCACGCGCGGCGTCATCAATATCGAGTCCGACCAGCCCAACGCCTATGACGAAGAGGACGTGGAAGCCATCGTGCTGGTGGCAGACCTGTGCCTGACCGCCCTGAGCCTGCATCAGTCCCGCTTGCGACAGGAGGCGCTGGTGCAGATTGGCAACGAGCTCAGCACCTCCGAAGACCGGGACGACCTGATGCAGACGGTGCTGGACGTGGCGTCTAAGGTTCTGCGCTTCGAAGACTGCTCGGTGTTTCTGGTGGATGATGACCGCAAGCGGCTCACGCTGGTGGCGTCCAGCGGGACACTGCGCGAGCAGGTGGGCAGGGTCTCCTATCCGCTGGGCGAGGGGTTGACGGGCTGGGTTGCCCAGCATGGCGAGCCGTTGCGCACCGCCAACCCCCGTGAGGACCCGCGCTGGCGAGGCATCGCCAGTGAGATGCCGGTCGAGCAGATAGGCGCCTTTCTGGCGGTTCCGATATGGGGGCGCGACCGCACCATTGGCGTCATCCGGGTGGTGCGACGGCGCAGTATCGCGCCCTGGTTTGATAACTGCTTCACCGACGACGAGGTGGAAGTGCTCTCCGCCATCGGCAGTCAGCTCGGCTCGGCACTTGAAAGCCTGAACATGCGCCAGAGGCTGGTGCAGACCGAGCGGATGGCGGCGTGGGGCGAGATGTCCGCCAAAGCGGCGCACATGATTGGCAACCGCACCTTCGCCATCAAGGGCGACCTGAACGAGGTGGAGTATCTGCTCCAGCAGCCCGAGATTAACCGCGAGGAGCTGACCGAGTTGATTGGCAGTATCCGTCGGGGGGTCTCGCGCCTGGAAGAGATACTGCACGAGTTCCGCGACTTCGTGATGGCGACGCACCTGAGCACGGGTGTGGACAACGTGAACAATATCATTACTCAGACGGTTGCGGAGATGTTCCCTCGTCGGGGACCGGTGGAGCTCAGGCTGGACCTGCATCCGCAACTGCCTGACATTCGCTGTGACGCGGTGAAGCTGAAGCGCTGTTTCGCCGAGATGATCGAGAACTCGCTCAGCTTCCAGCCGGAGGGCGGCGAACTGCACATTCGCACCGAACTGGTGGACTCGCGCGCTCTGCCCGAAAGATTCGGGGTGGGGCGAAACCGTCAGTTTGTGCACGTAGTCTTTTGTGATAAGGGACCCGGTGTGCCCGAGGACATCAAGGAAAAGATTTTTCAGCCCTTTTTCAGCTCGCGCGTAAAGGGAATGGGTTTGGGTCTGTCTATAGTGAAGGGGATTGTGGAAGCGCATCGCGGCTTCGTGTACGAGGACGGCAAGCCGGGCGAAGGAGCGTGCTTCCACATTCTCCTGCCGGTCAACGGCAAACCCGCGAGCGAGGACGCGGAGACCAAAGAGCGACAGTGAGGAGGCAGTATGTATCGGATACTGGTTATTGACGATGAAGAAGAGGTGCGCCACGCATTGCAGCGGCGTCTGCAGCGCGAGGGGTTTCAGGTAGACGTTGCAGAGGGCGAATCCGACGGCATCGCGAAAATCAGGCAGGCGTCGCCTGCTTATGATGTGGTCATCACCGACATGGCGATGGAGAACCCCGACAGCGGGGTGCGGATTCTGGAAGCTGCTCTGGCGCACGACCTGTTCAGCGAGGTGATTGTGCTGACGGCGTACGGCAACGTGGCGAACGCGGTGGAGTGTATGCGTCGCGGAGCCTTTGATTACGTGGAAAAGAACATTCCCGGCGTGGATGTGTATGAACTGCTGGTGCTGAAGATCGAGCAGGCACTGGAACGGCGCCGTTCGGCGGTCAACACTCTGCGCCGGATGGAAGAGATTACTCGGCGGTTGACCTCATCTACCAGACGCGGAGACTAGACGCATAGCGGGCAGAGACATGCTCTGCCCGCCGGAGGATGTTTTCTGACTAATATGCCTCGCATCATGCTGCCTTGCGCGTCACGGCTTCGGCGACCTGAATCGAAACCACCTGATCGAGGCGAATATCCTCTGCGTCCGTAATCAGGTATGCACCGTAGAGCGGCACATATCTGGCGTCTTCAACCGTAGCCAGCGTCACGTGGGTGTTGCCTGCGCGGTCTCTCCAGGTGATTTCGCACAATGCTCCCACGTATGCTTTGGCATCGTGCACTCCCATGTGCATTCCTCCCCTTGGCTGGTGGGATGCCACCTTCTACAGGGGATTTTCCATGTCCACACTTCCGCCGTACCTGCAGAGGTTACGGGTAGAACGAAAAACCCGCATTGCTACCGTGTCCCCCCTGAGCGGGTATACTGTTAACGCAACGAGGGAACACCCCAATGCGTCCTTTCAGTATAGAAGGGTAATAAGCGTTTCTAAACGGAGGTCTTCAACGTGCCAGAACCAACGGTCGAACTGCTCCAGCGTATCGTCGACGAGGTCGAGAAAGCCATCGTCGGCAAACGCCAGATGGTGGAGCTGGCGGTGTTAACCCTGCTGTGCGATGGGCATCTGCTGATTGAGGATATTCCCGGCGTCGGCAAGACCACCCTCGCCAAGGCGTTAGCACGCGCCATCGGAGGCAAGTTCCGCCGCATCCAATTCACCCCCGACCTTCTGCCCGCCGATGTGACGGGCACAAATGTGTTCAATCCCAAAACGCTGGGGTTTGAACTGCATCCCGGACCGGTTTTCGCCAACGTGGTTCTGGCAGACGAAATCAACCGTGCCACCCCCAAAACGCAGTCCAGCCTGCTGGAATGCATGGAAGAGCGGCAGGTAACTATTGATGGCGTTTCGCATCCCCTGCCCAAACCCTATTTCGTCATCGCCACACAGAACAACGTGGAGATGCTGGGCACGTATCCCCTTCCCGAAGCGCAGATGGACCGGTTTTTCATCCGGCTGTCGCTGGGGTATCCTTCGGCACGCGATGAAGTGCTGATACTGAGCCGCCAGCAACAGGAACATCCCCTCCAGCACGTCCAGCAGGTCGCCGAGCCAGAACAGATTGTGCAGGCTCAGGAGCAAATCCGAACGGTCTTCGTGCACGATACGGTGCGCAGTTATATCGTGGAGGTTGTGAACGCCACCCGCCGACATCCGCACGTGCAGCTGGGCGCCAGTCCGCGCGGTTCACTGAACCTGATGCATGCTTCGCAGGCTTATGCCGTACTGCAGGGGCGCGATTATGTCCTGCCCGACGACGTGAAGGCGGTGGCGAAGGCAGTGTTATCCCATCGGCTGATTCTGAAGCCCGAGGCGCGCGTTCGCGGAATCGACGCCACACAGGTAGTCGCCGAGGCGCTTCAGCAGGTCGTCGTGCCGATAGGGGTAGGAGGCGTCCGATAAATGCTCGCCGAGACGCAGGAACAAGCGACCAGACCCAATTACCACGGGGTGAAGGTGCTGACCACCGTGCTGTCCAGCCTGTGCATCCTCGCGGTGGCGATGACCCTGGGGCTGGGGCATCTGTATACGATGGCTGTGGCTATCGCCGCTGTGCCGCTGGTGTCGTATGCCGTGGGTAAGAGGATGCTGGTTGGGCTATCGGTACGGCGCGAGGTGGCGGATGTGGTATGGGATGGAGAGCCAACCCCGGTGAGCCTGCACGTTCGCAACGAGAGCAAGTTCCCGAAGTACTTCCTGCAGGCTCAGGATACTCTGCCTCAGGGAGCACAGTTTTACGAGGGCGACGGGATTATCCCTCTGGCAGTGGCGCCGGGTGGGGTGCAAAAAGCGGAATACCAGGTGGTGTTCCAGTACAGGGGCAGGTATCGCCTGGGACCCTTAGCCATTCACGCCACCGACCCGCTCGGGATGTTCTTCTTCTCGCACCACCTGCGCGAGCAGACGGAGATACTGGTTTTGCCCGCCCCTCTGCCTCTGCCTCACTTAGAAAGCCTGCGTGGCGCGCTCTACACAACCGCCGGGGTTCACTCCGCGCCCGTGCGGGGCGACAGTGTGGAGTTCCTGGGTATCCGCGAGTACACTGCGGGCGACCCCCTGCGCAGAGTAGACTGGAAACATTCCGCACGTTACGGTGAGCTGTTCGTGCGCGACTTCGAACGGTTCACCCAGACCGAGGTGTGCGTGGTGCTGGATTGCAGTCCTCTGATGCGCCAGATACCTAATAGCTTCGAGCTAATGGTGAAAGCAGCGAGCGGCGCCCTGCACATGGCGTATTACGGCGGATTGCCCTTCCGACTGCTGGTTGGCACACCGGAGGTAGACACTCGCCCCGCCCGATGGTCATCAGACCAGCTGTATGAGTACCTGTATGCGCTGGCGGAGGTTGCCCCTCATAACGGCGTCTCCCTGCTCGACGTCGTGACGACGGCGGCTGCTCAGATAACGCCGGGAACCCTGCTGATACTGATTACGCCATCAGCCGATAACCGCTTACTACCGGTGCTGGACGCCTGCAACCGCAGACAGACTCAGGTGGCAATGCTTCTGCCCAATGTGCCTGCGCTGGACAGGGTGAGCGGGTTGACCGATGCCCTGTACGAAGGCGAGTTTCTGCGTGCGCTTTCCGCGCATAACGTCAGCATCATACCCCTGCATCCAGGAGAGAGTGCATGAAAACGGCGACGATTCATCCAGCCGACCGCCCCAGCATCTGGATGTACCTGGCAGGGCTGGCGGTAGCGTTTTGTGGATTGCTGGCGGCCCGAATCGTTATTGAGGACCTGCGCTTCACCAACATGATGATGGCGCTGGTAGTGAGCGGATTCGTGTTCAGCTTTGCGGCAAGGCATCTGGGCTGGTTTGACCTGTCGCCCGGGCTGTTCGTGCGCTGGCTGTTTGTGGGGCTGATTGTGTACGCCCTCTTCAACTTCTGGACGCAGGGCTGGGTACTGCCTTTTGACGTGGAGACCACCTACGGCGGCACCGCCATCGCCTTTCTGTTGTGGCTGGTGGTGTTTATCTCGTTCATGCTGGCGTCGGACGAGCATGTGCTGTTTATTGCGGTGCCGGTAATTGCCCTGCTGGGAGTAACCGCTCCTGCGCTGAGCGCGCATCAGGCGGTGTGGCTGTTCATCACCTTCCTGGGGAACACTGCCTTCCTGCTGGTGCATGAGAACTATCGGCGGCTGTATCGCACTGCGAAGCCCGACGCCCGGTTCCTGCGCACGCAGGTGGTGGTGGCGCTGGTGTGTGGGGCGTTCGCCGCACTGACGGGTCTGCTCATCGGCATGCCTTTGCGAGACACCACCCTGCGCCTGAGTGGCGCGCCTCTGCCGGCAGGGTTGTCCGCATCCACCGAACAGGGGATGACAGCCTCGTTCACGCGCTCCACCATTCTGGTGGGTTCGGGACCGGTGTCGCTGAGTGACCAGCCGGTGCTGGAAGTAAAAAGCAGTGAGCCGCTCTACTGGCGCGGTAGCGTCTATACCCGGTACACAGGACGCGGATGGGCGAACCCACGATTCGGCTTGTTCACTCGCGAGCTTTTCGACTCGAACGCGCCTTTCAGCGAGATACCCGAACGGGAGGAAGGTCTGTACACCCTGCAGGTTCCGCCTGTATCGCCCCAGCCTGTTCGCTACCGGGAGGTGCGGCAAAGGTTCCGTCTGGTCTCCGGCGCATCCAACATCGTGTACGGCGCCGCTCAACCCGTGCTGGTTCGCTTCCCGAACCTTGCAGTGCGCGTGGACGCCACAGGCTGTCTGGTGAGTTCCTACGGCTATCGGGTGGGGACAGAGTACGAGGTGGTCTCGCGCGTGCCCGAAGCTTCACCGGAGCAGCTGCGTCAGGCTCCCCCAGCCACCCCCAGCGATATCGGGGTGTTCTACTTTGAACTACCCGACCCGCCCAGCCCACGCCTTCAGCAACTGGCACAGCAGATTACCGCTGGATATACCAATAACTACGATAAACTGATGGCAATCAAGACGTATATCGAGTCCACCTGCAACTATAATCTGAATGCGCCTGCCGTCCCCATCGGCAGGGACGCGGTGGAGTTCTTCCTGTTCGACTCGCGCGAGGGCTACTGCGACCTGTTCTCCTCTGCGCTGGCGGTACTGGCTCGGTACGCGGGCATCCCCACCCGTGTGGCAACCGGTTTCCTCGCCGGCGACCCTCAGCCCGACGGAACCTACGTCGCCCGTGAGAAGCATCGCCACCAGTGGACGGAGGTGTACTTCCCGGGCTACGGCTGGCTGACCTTTGACGCCACCGAGGGCGCTCGCGACGTCACCGGCACAGAAGGCAGGAGGAACCGCCAGAGCTTCTGGCAAACGCTCACCAGCCGATACGGTTATCTGCCCTGGATGCTGGCAATCACGGCGGTCAGCCTGCTGCTGTTTGCCGTGGTGAACGAGCTGCGGGGGCGGCGTTCGGGCGGCTACGCGGTGTCGCGTGTGGTGCGTGCTTACCTGCAGGCGGTGCGTATGCTGAGCAAAGCCGGTATCCCCCGTCCGCCCTGGATGACCCCTTCCGAATATGCCCTGCAGGTGCAAAAAGCCCTGCCTGAGGCGGCGGAACCGATGTGGGCGCTGACACGCCTGCTGGAACGCAGTGAATATGGGCGCGGCATCGGCGAGACGGAAGCGGCGCAGGCGCAGGCGCACGTGGGACAGATACGCACTGCCCTCAGCAGGCGATACAGGTGGTGGCGACGCTGACGGCGAAATAGCCTGTGAGGAGGTGGATGAGGTACGGATGGAGAGCATTCGCGTTGGTATTGTGGGCGCAGGCGCCAACACGGTGGCACAGCACATCCCCAACCTGCAGGCAATTGAGGGCGTGGAGATTGTGAGCGTATGCAACCGCTCGCGCGAGTCCTCGGAACGTGTCGCTCGGCAGTTCAATATCCCGAAAGTGTACGACAACTGGCGCGAGCTGGTGGATGCCCCCGACACGAACGCCATCGTCATCGGCACGTGGCCCTACATGCACTGCCCGGTGACTCTGGCGGCGCTTCAGGCGAACAAACACGTGATGACCGAAGCGCGCATGGCGATGAACCTGCGGGAGGCACGGCAGATGCTGGAAGCCGCGCGAGCACGTCCGCATCTGGTCACACAGGTAGTGCCTTCGCCATTCACTCTGAAGGTGGACAACACCATCAAACGCCTTATCGCCGAGGGGTATCTGGGCGACGTGCTGGCGATCGAGGTGCGCGCCGGCGGAACGTTTATCGACCGCGAGTCGCCCCTGCACTGGCGTCAGGACTTTGACCTGAGCGGCTTCAACACCATGACCCTCGGCATCTGGTACGAGGCGGTGATGCGCTGGGTCGGCGAGGCGAAGCGCGTGACGGCGATGGGCAAAACCTTCGTGACGATGCGCAGGGACGCAGAGGGCAACCTTCGCGCGGTGCGCATCCCCGACCATTTAGAAGTGACCGCCGAAATGGTTTGCGGAGCTATCGCCCATTTCCAGATTTCCGCCGTTACGGGGATGGCGGGCGGACCCGAAGTGTGGCTGTTCGGCAGTGAGGGCACTTTGCGCTTCGCGGACGGCGGGCTGTACGGCGGCAGGCGTGGCGATTCCGCGCTCTCCCCAATCCCCATCCCCCCCGAAGAGGAGGGCAGATGGCGCGTGGAGGAGGAGTTTGTCAACGCCATTCGCGGCAAAGAGCGAATTAAACTCACCACCTTCGAGGACGGCGTGAAGTACATGGAGTTTACCGAAGCGGCAATCCGCAGTATGGCGGAGGGCAGAGCGATAGCCATCGGTGACCTGCTTTAAGGTGAGTGGCTATGGCTGTAAACGCCACAGAGTTTTTGCGCAGGGGCGTCGGCAAGACGCCCGCTCGCGTGTACCTGGTGCATGGCAGGGAAGAGGGTCAGAAGCGCATGGTGCTTCAACGGTTGCGCGATGCGCTGGGCGCGGAGGAGTTTGACCGCGTGCATCTGGACGTGCAGGACACCGACCTCTCCAATATCCTCGCGGAAGCGATGAGCATTCCCGCCTTTTCGCCATACCGGGTGGTGATGGTGCGCGGTGTTCAGCACCTGAAAAGCGCCGACGCCGATGCGCTCGCCGACGCGCTACCTCGCCTGCCCGAAAGCACCGTGCTCCTCCTGTACACTCACGCCGAGAGCGAGGAGGAGGACCGAACTAAATCGCCATCGGTGCCAGCCAAACTGTTGAACGCCGTTGAGAAGCTGGGGGTGGTCATCGAGTGCAAGCCGTTAACTGGCGCCAGCTTCGAGGCGTGGGCGACCTCCTTCCTGCAGGAGGCGGGCAAAGGCATCACGCAGGACGCGCTGGAGCGTTTGACCTTTTTAACCTCTGCCAACACCGCTGCAGCAGAGCCTGAACTGCAAAAACTGGTGTGGTATGTGGGGCAGCGCACCACCATCGAGCGGGAAGATGTGGATGCGGTGGTCAGCCGCACGGTGGAGGCGCAGGTATTCCGACTGGTGGACGCGATTGCGGCAGGGGATACCTCGCTGGCGATGCGGCTGTTGCACGATGTGTTTGCCACCGGTGGCCGCGCCGAGGCGATAGTGCCCCGCCTGATGGTGTTGATCGCCCGCCAGTTTCGGCTGTTGTGGCAGATGCGCCTGCAGATGGACTACGGCGAACAGGCATCCGCATGGTTCCCCTCCGACCCGAACCTGGCGCAACTGCTTGCCCGACAACGTTTTCTGGAGAGGAACCTGCGCGAGCAGGCACGCTACCTCTCGCTGGAGATGCTGGCGAACGCATTAGACCGCCTGTATCAGGCGGACTGTATGCTAAAGGGGATTATAGAGGGGGAAAGCGACCCGCGCCGGCTACTCGAGCGGCTGGTAGTCGACCTGTGCCAGCTGAAGGAGGTGACTACGCGCCGCTCGATGCCTGAGCCAGAATCTGGTTGACGTATCGCATCAGACGCGACTTGCGCCGGGCTGCCTGGTTTTTGTGAATGATACCGCGCTCGGCAGTTTTGTCGATGGCACTGCACGCCTGCGCCAGCGCCTGTTTGATGACTTCCACGTCGCCAGTAGCAGCCGCCGCTTTCGCCTTCTTGATGAAGGTCTTCATCGCCGCCTTCGCGGACCGGTTGCGAAGGCGACGCTTCGCGTTGCGCTTGATGTCTTTCAGGGACGACTTCAGGTTTGCCAACCTGTTCCTGACCTCCTGTTCCGAGCAGTAAAAAATGGAGGCGCCGGCCGGAATCGAACCGGCGAATAGCGGTTTTGCAGACCGCCCCCTTAGCCACTTGGGTACGGCGCCTCGCTCTCGTTTGCATCATCATTATACTGAATCCACCCACGATTTGCAAGCTACCGAATTGCCT
>JABUFA010000063.1 GCA_013314755.1 Chthonomonadia bacterium | reverse complement strand
CAAGAACGCGTGTGATGGCGGCGGTCAACGTGGTCTTGCCGTGGTCCACGTGACCAATCGTGCCAATGTTCACATGTGGCTTCGTGCGCTCGAATCGCTGTTTGCCCATCTCAGAATGTGACCTCCCTAAAACTCCTTGTTTGTTCCGATTACAGGTTTACCAGTTGTTTACCCTGCGCTCGCGCAATCAGTTCCTGCGCGATGTGCGGTGGTACTTCTTCATAGTGCGATGGCTGCATGATGTATGTCGCTCGCCCCTGTGTGAGCGAACGCAACGTGGTTGCATAGCCGAACATCTCTGCCAGCGGCACGTGGGCACGGATAATCTGCGTTCCGCCGGGTCCCGGCTCGATGCCCTCAATGCGCCCGCGCCGCGAGTTCAGGTCGCCAATTACGTCGCCAAGGAACTGCTCCGGCGTGACAATCTCCACCGACATGATTGGCTCTTTGATGGTGGGATTCGCCTTCTGCATTGCCGCCTTGAACGCCATGGAGCCGGCGATTTTGAACGCCATCTCCGACGAGTCCACCTCATGGTACGAGCCATCCACCACGGCTACCCTCACGTCCACCACCGGATAGCCCGCGATGACGCCCGTATCCATCGCCTCACGTACACCGCCCTCAATGGCGGGGATGAACTCCTTCGGGATAACGCCGCCGACAATCTTGTTCACGAACTCGAAGCCCTGTCCCGTCGCCAGCGGCTCGATCTCCAGAATGCAGTGACCGTACTGCCCGCGCCCACCGGTCTGGCGCACATAGCGTCCCTCGCCGCGCGCCGGCTGACGGATGGCTTCGCGGTAAGCCACCTGCGGGCGACCACAGTTCGCCTCCACCTTGAACTCGCGCATCAGCCGGTCTACGATAATCTCGAGGTGCAGTTCGCCCATGCCCGAGATGATGGTCTGACCGGTCTCCGGGTCAGTGCTGATTCGGAAGGTAGGATCCTCTACCGCCAGTCGGCTCAGGGCGATGCCCAATTTGTCCTGGTCGGCTTTGGTCCTGGGTTCGATGGCGACCGAAATCACCGGGTCGGGGAACTGCATCGCCTCCAGTACGATGGGGGCTTTCTCATCGCACAGGGTGTCGCCCGTGGTGGTTTCGTTCAAGCCTACTGCCGCGGCAATTTCTCCGGCGTACACCACCTCCACATCCTCGCGATGGTTGGCGTGCATACGCACGATACGTCCGATGCGTTCCTTCTTGTCTTTAGAGGCGTTATACACGTATGAGCCTTTGGTGAGTGTGCCGGAGTAAACGCGGAAGTAGGTCAGTTTGCCCACAAAGGGGTCGGTCATAATCTTGAAAGCGAGAGCGGTAAAGGGTTCCTCATCAGAGGGATAGCGGGCTTCGGGTGCACCCGTACGGGGGTTTGTGCCCTTGACGGCGCCGATATCTATGGGCGAGGGCAGGAAATCCACGATGGCGTCGAGCAGAGGCTGAACACCCTTATTCTTAAAGGACGAGCCACACGTCACGGGCACGATTTTGCTCTGCAGCGTGCCGCGACGAAGCGCTCGGATAATCTCCTCCGCGGTAATCGCCTCGCCCTCAAGGTATTTCTCCATCAGTGTGTCATCGATATCAGCGACCGCTTCCAGAAGCGTTTCGCGCCAGTGCGACGCCATCTCATGCATCTCGACAGGGATCTCCGTCTCCTCATACTCCTTGCCGAGGTCGTCTTTGTAGATAATCGCCTTCATGCGTACCAGGTCGACGATGCCGCGAAAATCGCTCTCTGCTCCGATAGGCAGCTGGATGGGCACCGCGTTGGCGCCAAGACGCTCCTTCATACGCTGGACCACCCGATAGAAGTCCGCTCCCAGTCGGTCCATCTTGTTGACGTAGGCGATACGCGGTACATGGTAACGGTTCGCCTGGCGCCAGACCGTCTCGGACTGGGGCTGAACGCCGCCCACCGCGCAGAAGATAGCCACCACGCCGTCCAGCACGCGCAGCGACCGCTCCACCTCCACGGTGAAATCCACGTGACCAGGGGTATCGATAATGTTAATGCGATGCCCCCTCCAGAAGCAGGTGGTTGCCGCGGAGGTAATGGTAATACCTCGCTCCTGCTCCTGCTCCATCCAGTCCATGGTCGCAGCGCCATCGTCCACCTCGCCGATGCGATGGATGCGTCCTGTATAGTACAGGATGCGCTCGGTCGTGGTGGTCTTCCCCGCGTCGATGTGCGCGGCGATACCGATATTTCGAGTTTGTTCCAGCGAGTATTCTCTTGCCATATCCCTGCTACTGCCTTCCTCCTAGACCTGCACCTGCAAGCCCAATCATCCCCAGCAAAAAATCAGCCAATTACCAGCGGTAGTGCGCAAACGCTTTGTTTGCCTCCGCCATGCGATGTGTATCCTCGCGCTTTTTCACCGCCGCTCCCTGATTGTTGGCGGCGTCCATGATTTCGGCTGCCAGTTTTTCGACCATTGTGCGCCCACCGCGTTTGCGTGCGGAGGTAACCAGCCAGCGGATGCCCAGCGACACCCGTCGTTCGGGGCGCACTTCCATCGGCACCTGGTAGGTTGCGCCACCCACACGGCGCGGACGCACCTCCAGCACGGGCATCACGTTCTTCAGCGCCTGATGGAACACTTCCAGTGGGTTGCGTTTGGTACGCTCACCCACAATCTCCATCGCGCGGTAGAAAATCTTCTCCGCCACGCTCTTTTTGCCGCACATCATCAGGCGGTTAATAAACCGTTGCACCAATACGTCATTATACACTGGGTCCGGCGGTATTACACGGCGCGGAGCCGGTCCTTTTCTGGGCATCTCTCTACCTCCAGCCTACTTCGGTCGCTTCGTGCCGTATTTCGAACGGCTGCTCTTACGGTTCTGGGTTCCTGCAGCGTCCAGGGTGCCGCGTACCACGTGGTAGCGCACGCCCGGCAGGTCCTTCACACGTCCACCACGTACCAGCACCACCGAGTGTTCCTGCAGGTTGTGCCCGATACCCGGGATGTAAGCCGTGACCTCTACACCGTTGCTCAGGCGCACACGCGCGACCTTGCGCAGTGCCGAGTTCGGCTTCTTCGGCGATACCGTACGCACCACCAGACACACCCCGCGCTTCTGCGGACAGCCCCTCAGCGCAGGGCTTTTGCTCTTTTTGCGTATGGGGCGACGCCCCTTGCGCACCAGCTGGTTAAATGTCGGCATGTTCTGTGTTTTCCTCCGTCACCCATCTCTGTGCGAAACACAGCCCCTTCGCCACACACGAAGGCGAAGGGGCTGGTCATATTCTGCCTCACTATGCAACCCCTCTCATTGGGAGGGGAACAAAACTGAGCGTTCCCGGCGCCCTCTCGCCTCCTTTGCTCCGTGTTGGTTTATGGTTATCTTCCGCTTCTCGCGGAAGGGATCCGCACTTCGGTGGACTTACCCAACCGAAGTATTATACTGGAAAGTCTTCAGAATGTCAACCTCTTTTGCGCTCGAAACCGCCTTTTTTGCCGAATTGCTACTCCTCCCCAAAAATCAGCGGGTCAATGTCCTCCTCTTCGCGGGCAGGAGGAACGGCAGGCACGTCCGGTTCCTCGAAGACGGTTTCGTCGACCACCTCATCCGGTGGCAACGCCTCTTCCTCGAAAAGCTCTTCCTCCGGCACAATGACCTCACCTGCCTCTACGATGGGCAATTCGACCTGATCCTGCGGCGAGGGTTCCAGCTCGCGATACAGCACCGGGTCGTAAGCCTCTTCGGGGATCTCGGCACCCTCCGCCAGCGGCTGAGGCTGGAGGTCGCGATACGCACTGTAGCCCGTGCCAGCGGGAATCAGGCGACCGATGATCACGTTCTCCTTCAGACCAACCAGGTCGTCCTTCTTGCCGCGCACAGCCGCCTCCGTCAGCACGTGCGTGGTGCGCTCGAACGACGCCGCCGACAGGAAGCTTTCGGTAGTCAGCGCCGCTTCGGTGATGCTCTGAAGCACCCACTCGGCGCTTGCCTCGCGTCCACCCTGCTGGCGAACCCGCTGGTTCTCCGCTTCGAAGATGAACTTGTCCACGATGCTTCCGGGCAGGAAGCGGGTGTCGCCGGGGTCTACGACGCGACGCTTCTTCAGCATCTGGCGCACGATAATCTCAATGTGCTTGTCGTGGATGTCCACGCCCTGCTGTTTGTAAACCTTCTGGATCTCCTGCACCAGATACTCCTGCACCGCTCGCACGCCCTTCAGCCTCAACAGCTCGCGCGGCTGAAGCAGACCTTCGGTGAGCGCATCGCCCGGCTCTACTGTATCGCCCACCTTCACCTTCAGCTCGCCGCGTCCGGGCACCGGATACACCTTGATCACCTGCACTTCGGTGATACCAGCCTCCAGCAGACGCTCAAGGTGCTCGGGGGTTATCTTTTCGCCCTCGCGCACGATAACCGCATCGGGGTCATCCTCGGGCAGGGACGGGTCCAGCACGTTGGTAGCTGCTACCTCGTCCAGCAGTCCTTCGCCTGTTTGCGTTACTGCCATCGGCACGTGCAGTATCACCTGGCGCATCAACTGACTGCTTTCAATAGCCGCCACCGTGCCGGCATACTCGGACATAATCGCGCGTCCCTTGAGCGCTTCGGTTGCCATGAAGAGGTCAATCACGCGCGGCAGGCTTCCTGTGGGCGTGATATAGGTGTCCATCAGCTCGCGGAACTGCTTCGCGCTGATGGGCATGCCTTCTTCGCTCACCTCGCCTTTCTGTTCCGCCTGCGCCTTCATGCGCTCTTCGTAGCGACCGACGTCGCGCCGAAGCTCCTCCAGCAACTGCAGGCGCGTGTTGAACGACTGCTTACCACCTGTGATGTAGGTCGCTGCGACGCCACCGGTGTGGAAGGTGCGCATGGTCAGCTGCGTACCCGGCTCACCGATGGATTGCGCCGCGATGATGCCCACCGCCGTACCAATCTCCACCAGCTTGCCGGTCGCCATATCGCGCCCGTAGCACTTGGCGCACACGCCACGACGGTGCTCGCAGGTGAGCGGGGAACGCACGAACACGCCGCGCTCGCGCATCTCGTGGAAGTGCTCCAGCGCCTGCTGGTCGGTTGCCTGTTCGGCAATGGCATCCAGGTCGTTCAGGATGGCGTCGATGCGCTGTGCGGCTTCATCCGAAATGAGCTCGCCCGCCTGTGCCAGCAGTTCGCCGGTTACCGGGTCGCGGATGTCCTCCAGCGCGGTTCGGGCGCGGATGCGCTCCGCCACCGTCTCCACCAGGCTGGACAGGTCCTCCACCGGCTTGATGTAGATGCCGTTGGTGGTGCCGCAGTCGTAGGCGCGCACAATCACGTCCTGCGCGGCGTCCACCAGACGACGGGTCAGGTAACCAGCGTCCGCCGTACGCAGAGCGGTATCCGACATTCCCTTGCGTGCGCCGTGCGTGGACACGAAGTACTCCAGCACCGACAAGCCCTCGTGGAAGTTGGACTTAATCGGCAACTCTTCCATCAGGTTGCCACGCGAGTCGGCGAACAGTCCGCGCATTCCCGCCAGCTGCGACAACTGCTTGGTGGAACCACGCGCGCCCGACGCCGTGATGATGTACAGCGGGTTGAAGCGGTCGATAGACTGGACAATCGCCTCACCGATGTCCTCGCTGGCTTTCTGCCACGCCTGAATCACGCGCTGTTTGCGCTCGCCGAGGGTCAGCTGACCGCGCCGATACTGCTGGTTCAACCGCTCGACCGTGCGCATGGTCTCCTGCATGATGCGCTCGCGGTCTTCGGGGCTTTCCATGTCGGTGATAGCGATGGTCGTGCCCGACGTGGTTGCGTAGCGGAAGCCCAGGTCTTTCAGGTCGTCCAGCAGTTTCACCGTGCGCTCCTGCCCGTGCATGCGGAAGCAGGTCAGGATGAGGCTCGCCAACGCCTTCTTGTCCATCACCATGTTCAGGTACTGGTCGGTGTAGGCGATGCCTTCGGGCAGAATCTCATGGAAGATAAGCCTGCCGACGGTGGTGGTGACGACCTCGCGCTTGCCGTTGCGCTCCAGACGCACCAGTATTGGGTCGTGCAGGCTGATCAGCTTGTGTTCCAGCGCGAGGCGTGCCTCTTCAATGTCGCGGAAGGGCAGCCAGCGCGATTCACCGTTCAGCTGGATGCGCTCGATACCGCGAGGCTCCTGCTCCTTCGCGATGGTCAGGTAATACGCGCCCAGAACGATGTCCTGCGTGGGCGCCACAATTGCCCGACCATCCGCCGGCGAGAACAGGTTCTGCGTGGAGAGCATCAGCACGCGCGCCTCCGCCTGTGCCAGCGGGCTCAGCGGCACGTGCACCGCCATCTGGTCGCCGTCAAAGTCGGCGTTGTACGCCGGGCAGACCAGCGGATGGATTTGTATCGCCTTGCCGTCCACCAGCACCGGCTCGAATGCCTGGATGCCCAGTCGGTGCAGGGTAGGCGCACGGTTCAACAGCACGGGGTGCTCGTGGATGACGTCATCCAGCGCATCCCATACCTCGTCCCTCATGCGCTCGATCATGCGCTTGGCGGTCTTGATGTTCTGCGCGGTGCCGCTGTCCACCAGCCTCTTCATCACGAAGGGCTTGAACAGCTCCAGCGCCATCTCCTTGGGCAGTCCGCACTGGTGCAGTTTCAGATTCGGACCTACCACGATGACCGAGCGTCCCGAGTAGTCCACGCGCTTGCCCAGCAGGTTCTTGCGGAACCGCCCCTCCTTGCCTTTCAGCATATCGGAGAGGGACTTCAGCGCGCGCCCATTCGTGCCCACCACGGGGCGGGTGCGCCGTCCGTTATCAATCAGCGCATCCACCGCCTCCTGCAGGAGTCGCTTCTCGTGGTTGACGATGCTCTCCGGCGCACGGATTTCGATAATCTTCTTCAGGCGGTTGTTGCGGTTGATGATGCGCCGATACAGGTCGTTCAGGTCGGAAGTGGCGAATCGCCCGCCGTCCAGCTGCACCATCGGGCGCAGTTCGGGGGGCAGAACGGGAATACACTCCAGAATCATCCATTCGGGGCGGTTCTTGGAGTTAATGAACGCCTCCACGATTTCCAGCCGCTTGATGGCGCGCATCCGAGCCTGCCCCTGCGTGTTCTGGATTTCCTGGCGCAACTCGCGAGCCAGCGCTTCCAGATCAATCTCCTTGAGCAGGTCGCGTATCGCCGCGCCGCCCATGCCCGCTTTCACCAGACCGGTGTAGTCCTTGCCCGTGTGACGCGACACCTGGTACAGCAGTCGCTCGATGGCGCGCCACTCCTCATCGTTAATTAACATGCGCTTCTCGATGCGCTCCAGACAGGCGTCGCTGTTGGGGCGCGAAAGCGCCTCGTTCAACTCGGTGATGCGCGCCTCCGCCTCTTCGTATTCCTGCTGAATGCGCCGCTCTAGATACTCCCGCTTCTGGGCAATCGTCTCCTCGTCCCAGGGATCCGAGCTGTTCGGTCCGTGCTCTTTGAGCTGTTTGTTGAACTCGCGGCGCAATCGCGCCACTTCCTCTTCCGCTTCCTTTCGGATTTTCTCCGAAATCTCCCTCACCGCGTCGCGGAAGGTGTCCAGCTCCTGATTGATGGTGGCACGGTCCACGTATGTCACAATGTACGAAGCGAAATAGATAACCTTCTCCAGCAGGCGAGCGGACATGTCCAGAATCAGCGCCAGCGGAGAGGGCATCGCCTTCAGATACCAGATGTGACACACAGGAGATGCCAGCTCAATGTGCCCCATGCGGCTGCGCCGCACACGAGCACGAGTGACCTCCACCCCACAACGGTCGCAGATAGTGCCCTTGTACTTCATCTTGCGGTAGCGACCGCAATGGCACTCCCAGTCCTTGACCGGACCGAAAATGCGCTCGCAGAACAGCCCATCCCGCTCCGGCTTGAAGGTGCGGTAGTTGATGGTCTCTGGCTTCTTCACCTCTCCATGCGACCACTGTCGGATGTCGTCGGGAGAGGCGATGCTGATCCGTATTTTCGTGAATGCGCTGGATTCCGTCATTGCGAGTTGCTACCTCCTGTGGATGCATCAGGGTGGTACGAGCGGCGAGAACGACTGCCGTCCTCCTCGTCCTCGTCTCTCAGGGCGACTTCCTCGTTCCTGTCGTTCAATGCCGTGACCTTTAGAGCAAGGCTCTGCAGTTCCTTCACCAGTATCTTGAACGACTCGGGCACGCCGGGCTCCGCCATCGGCTCTCCTTTGACGATGGCTTCATACACCTTCACGCGCCCAATCACGTCGTCGGACTTGACGGTCAGCATCTCCTGCAGAGAGTAAGCCGCACCGTATGCCTCCAGTGCCCATACCTCCATCTCACCGAACCGCTGACCACCGAACTGCGCCTTGCCACCCAGCGGCTGCTGGGTCACCAGCGAGTAGGGTCCGGTGGAGCGGGCGTGAATCTTGTCGTCCACCAGGTGCGCCAGCTTCATCATATAGATGTAGCCAACGGTCAACGGGTTATCGAACGGCTCACCCGTCAAGCCGTCGCGCACCCAGCACTTGCCCGTCCGCTCGTCGATACCGCATCTCTGCCAGGTGTTGGCGCGGATGCGCTCGATGACATGCTCGATCATCTCGGGCGGAGCGGGGTTCCTCAACGGCTCAGGAACCTTCGATTCGTCCACGTTGCCGTTGCTTTCCTGAATCTCGACCACCGCCTTCTCGCCCATCAGCAGCGGCGAGATGACGGGCGGCGCGTTCACCTTGGCGGCAATCGCTTCCAGTTTGTACATGGGCATCTGGCGCAGCTTCTGCCGAATCTTCTCCAGCATCTCTTCCGCGCTTTGCTCATCGCGGAACTGCATCCCCAGTCCCAGGTCGGAGTTGACGTAGTTCTGCAGAACCATCCGGCGCACGTGCTTTGCCATGCGCTCCAGCTCCGCCAGAATGTCCTCCTCGGTGGTGCCCGAGAACGCCGGCTCCTCGTACGCAGTGCCGAAGTAATGCCCCGCCCAGCCCAGGTGCGTCTCCTTAATCTGTCCGATGTTCATACGCGACGGCACGCCCAGCGGGTTTAGCACGATGTCCACCGGGGTGCCATCGGGCAGGAAGGGCATATCCTCGTCGGGCAGTATCTTGGAGATAACGCCCTTATTACCGTGGCGCCCGGCCATCTTATCGCCTTCCATAATCTTGCGCTTCTGCGCCACATACACGCGCACCAGCATGTTCACGCCCGGGGGCAGGTCGTCCGCCGAGATGCGCTCCAGGTCGCCACGACACCGCTCGCACTCGGGCTTCTCCTCGGGACGCTTGCTGAAGTAGTGGATATGTCCGCACTCTTTGCATCGGTATCGGAAGCGCGAGAAGACCTTGACGTCAATGACCTTGCCCTTCTCGCCGTGCGGCAACCGTAGCGACACGTCGCGCGTCTCCTCCGCCTTCTTACCGAAGATGGCGATAATCAACCGCTCCTCTGCGCTCAGCTCGCTCTGCCCCTTGGGCTGAACCTTGCCGACGAGAATATCCTCCGGCTGAACCTGCGCCCCGATGCGGATGATGCCGTGCTCGTCCAGGTCCTTCAGGGCGTCCTCACCCACGTTGGGGATGTCGCGGGTAATCTCTTCGGGACCCAGCTTGGTGTCGCGTGCCTCTACCTCGTAGCGCTCAATGTGGATGGAGCTGTACACGTCGTCGCGCACGAGACGCTGGGATATCAGGATGGCGTCCTCGTAGTTATAGCCACCCCATGGCACGAAACACACCAGCACGTTCTTGCCCAGAGCCAGCTCCCCGTGGTCGGAACAGGGACCGTCGGCGATGACCTGTCCCGCACGCACTCGCTCGCCACGGTTCACGATTGGCTTCTGGGTGATACAGGTGGACTGGTTGGACTGCATCGAGTTGAGCAGGGGGTAGATATCCAGGTCGCCGTCTTCGGTGCGCACCACAATCTCCTCGGCGGTGACCTTCGTGACCGTGCCGTTGCGCCGAGCAATCACCAGTGCGCCCGAATCCATCGCCGCGCGCCGCTCCAACCCGGTCTTGACAATGGGTGCCGACGAGCGCAACAGCGGCACCGCCTGCTTCTGCATGTTCGAACCCATCAGCGCACGCGCTGCGTCGTTACTCTCCAGGAACGGAATGAGCGCAGTAGCAACCGACACCAGCTGCATCGGCGATACGTCCATCAGGTCCACGTCCTCGCGGCGCACCACCGGATACCGGTTCGCTTCGTTCGCCTGATGACGCACCTGCACAAACTCATCGGCGATGGTGCCGTCCTCCAGCAGGCGTGTGTCGCCGGGAGCAATCCGATACTGCTCCTCCTCCTCTGCCGACAGGTACACTATCTCGTCTGTGGCTTTACCGTCCTTCACCTTGCGGTAAGGGGTTTCGATAAAGCCGAACTCGTTGACGCGGGCAAACACTGCCAGCTGGCTGATTAATCCGATGTTGGGACCTTCGGGCGTTTCGATGGGGCAGATGCGCCCATAGTGGCTGTCGTGTACGTCACGCACCTCCAGCGTTGCCGACTGGCGGGTCAATCCACCCGGACCCAGTGCGCTCAGGCGTCGCTTGTGCGTGAGCTCGCTCAGCGGGTTGGTCTGGTCCATGAACTGCGACAGCTGGCTGGAGCCGAAGAAGGACTTAATCGCAGCGGCGACCGGCTTGATTGCCAGGATGACCTGCGGCATAATCTGGTCGGCGTCCATGCTGGTCATTCGCTCTTTGGCAACTTTTTCCATCCGCAGGAAGCCGTTGCGCAGCTGGCTCTGCAGGAGCTCGCCCACGGCACGCACGCGCTTGTTCTTCAGGTGGTCGATCTCATCCACCTCGCCCTCGCCGCGGTCCAGCTTCAGCAGGTAGTCCAGCACCGCTACGAAGTCCTCTTTGGTCACGGTGCGCACGTCCAACGGGAGGTTAATGCCCAGCTTCTTGTTCAGCTTATACCGCCCCACCTGCGCCAGGTCGTAGCGGCGGTTGTCGTAGAGCTGCGACTCAATCAGCGCGCGCGCTCCCTCTTCCGTTGCCGGGTCGCCCGGGCGCATCTTGCGGTAGATGTCCATGAGCGCCTCGCGCCGGTCGTGCGTGGGGTCGTGCTCCAGTGTGGCTACAATCACGGAGGGTACTTCCAGCACCTCTATTTCGGGAAGCTTCATCGCCTCGAGGCGGCGCGCGATTTCGGCGTCAATCCGATGGAACGCTTTGACCACCGGCTTGCGCCCGCGCACGTCCATGATGTCGGTAGTGGTCCACTTCCCTTCCAGCTGTTCGGCAGTGGGGTTCTCCAGGCGAATGAGCGTGCCGAACAAACGCAGGATATCCTCGGTGGTATCGGTCGGCGAGGTGACCGCCACCTCCATCTCCAGAAGGCTTTCGGGCAGGTCGGGGTTCTGCAGAAACTCTTCCGTAATGCGGTCACCAACGTTGAGCAGAACCTCGCCGGTCTCGGGGTTCACCAGAGGCTTTGGAGAAACCTTCGGCGAACTGCGATAGTAGCCCTGCACCTGCCGTAACTGCGTCTCGGTGTTCAGCACCTCTCCTGTTTCGGCGTCCACTCCCGCCTCCACCACGCCTTCATACCGGCGATGGAGGGCGTCCTTCACCTTCATGTAGCGGGGCACGCACGCCTCCGAGAAGTTCTCCAGGGCGCGCAGGAACGTGGTGATGGGCAGAGTCCGTCCCTGACCGATGCGCACCGTGATGACGTCGTTCGCACCGGTGTCTATCTCAATCCACGGACCCTCGTTGGGGATAATCTTCGCCCCGAAGATGTTCTTATTGCTCAGGTAGGTCTCCAGCCACAGCCCGGTGGGTGTGCCCTTGCGGAAAATCTTGTCGAACACGTTCTCGAAGTAGACGCCCGGCGAGCGCAGAATCTGGCTGACCACCACTCGCTCACGCCCGTTAATAATAAAGGTACCCTTATCGGTCATTAACGGCAGGTCACCCAGATATACCTCCGACTCCTGCATCTCGCTGGGCACGCCGCCCTCAATACGACCGTAGCGCACGCGCACCCGGATAGGCGCCTCGTAGGTCATATCGCGGTCGCGACACTCTTCCAGACTGTACTTGGGCTCACCCAGCGTGAAGTCCAGCAGTTCAACAAACTGCTGACCGGTGAAGTCGTATATCGGCGAGAAGGTCCGAAACAGTTCCAGAAGCCCCTCTTCGAGGAACCATCTGTACGACTCCAGCTGTACCGAAACGAGGTTGGGGAGTTCTACCGGTTTATTAGAGGTATGCCGCCTTGAGTGTTGGATAGTTTTCATCAGGTGCCCCCTCCTGAAATTTCACGCGAATTATTAGTATGGCACAATCGGCAAGCGTTTGTCAACCTTTTTCAGGGGTT
>JABUFA010000012.1 GCA_013314755.1 Chthonomonadia bacterium | reverse complement strand
GACCGTGTGGCACGATTGACAGTGGAAGCGGAAGACCTTCTCGCCCATCTTCAGGGGGTCTTGCTTCTCCTCTTCGGTCAGCAACGCCCATCTGGCGCTGCCCAGTACTCCCTGTTCCCATACCTTCTGCACATCTTCTGTGCGCACTGCGTTGGAGTACATATAGTTATAGATGATGTACGGTTTGCGCACTGCTTCGCGCACCCATTCGGTCACCCCGGTGGTAATCAAGCCCAACGCCACAATCACGAACGCGAAGGTGACGTGAAACCGCCGAGGGAACAGGAACGGACCGATCAGGGTGGCGAGAAACACGAAGGCAGAGAACATAATGCTTGCCGCGGTGAACAGCGTGACCACCGGCGCGCCGCCCATAGAAATCTCGCGTGCCTGCACTGGCATCTGTGAGATGTACCAGGCACCGCCGAAGGGAATGATGCTGATGCCCACCAGAACCCATTTGGAGGCATATTTCACCACACGCTCGCGCAGGGAATCGTCAGCCTCCGCCGAGGCGGTAATCAGCGCGTACAAACCTGCCAGTGCGATGGTCACGGCGGTGCGTATCACCAGCGAAGGTAGCATGGTGGGGTTGAAGAAGGCATCAACGACCGAGCGGGTC
This sequence comes from Chthonomonadia bacterium, assembly GCA_013314755.1. GTDB lineage: Bacteria > Armatimonadota > HRBIN16 > HRBIN16 > HRBIN16 > HRBIN16. The sequence goes on along the minus strand of JABUFA010000012.1, from coordinate 102,558 downwards.
TCGGGCCACCTGCCGCTGGACAGCATGAACGTCAGGATGCCGTTAATCATGAACAGGCTTAACCACGCTCCGGCGAAGTAAATCCAGCCTATCGCGATGTGTGTTCGGGCATCCAGTCGGTTCCAACCGTAGTAGTAGAGAAAAGCGGCGAGCAGTTCGACGACAAAGAACACCCACTCAATCGCCCATGCCCACACGAAGATGTGGATGAGCGCAGAGGTCGCCGAGGGGTGAACCAGTCCAATCGTCCACCAGATACCGACCCCACTCACCGCGCCAAACACCAGCACCACAAGGATAAAAAAGGTGCTGTGACGCTTGAGGTATCCCAGCAACGCTTCATCGCCTTCGCGACGCGCCTTCCGTTCGGTCAGCACCAGGAACAACCCCGCACCGATGGCGAAGTGCGAGACGAACACATGCAGGATGGCAATGATGCCAATAAGCATCCCGCCTCCCAGAAGAGGGACATCCCAGAAGGGGTACTCCATTTCCCATCTCTCCTCTTTGCAAAGGTGCGAATCATTATCGTTATCATTATAGCACCGCCATAGAGCGAAGTCAACATATTTGGTGGACTTAACATAGAACGATGGATTTCCTGGGTTGTCGACTCTGGCTAAAGCAGGTTATGGACAGTCGAAGCCATGCTTCAGCATAGCCTGTAACGTCCAGCCGCAGGGAGAAACAGCAGCGTCTCCAGAGTCCTCTGTCTGCCGCCGATTATAATGGTTGGACGGACGCAGACTGTTTAGTGAGGTGAACACACGGATGTGGGCGTTTTTTGCATATCTCATCGCGGCGACCGCGTTCTATACCATTCTGGTGCTGATTGCTCAGCCCGACCCTTATGACTCGGAAGCATGGGAGATGCCGGAGGACGTGGAGCTTCCGGTGCATGCGTCGCAGGAGGACGAGGAGTACGAAAGCTTGCCGAGGGCGGCTTAGATCCCGCGCCTTCGATAGGCACTCAGCGACAATGCCTGTGTGCCCGCCCCAATCAGCATCAGCACGAGGCACACCATAAAGCTCAGATGGAAGCCCAGCAGGTGCAACACTGGCACCGCCACAAACGGGGCAACCGTTCCGCGTACACCCAACAGCATACTGTGTAGCGCCTGGTACTGCGCCTCTCTGCCCTCTTCGGAAAGGGTCAGGATGACGTTCAAATAAGCCAGCTCGATACCGGCACCGGCGACCCCCTGTACCGCCGCCGCAGGCACAAGGTGCCACCATGCCCCGGAGAAAAAGTACACCACCGGTATCACGCACTGAAGCAGGATGTTGACCAGCGCTGTCCACAGGGCGCCGTGCCTGTCCATGAAGTGTCCCCAGTAAGCAAAGGCAAGGATGGAGGAGACCGATGCCACGTTGGTCAGCGTGGCGACCTGGGTGTTCGTGATATTCAGCCGGTCCACCTGATACAGCGGATAGAGCGTGAACGCTACCAGATTGCCGAATCCGTATGTCATCACCGACATGGCGAACCAGCGGAAGCCCTTATTGTGCTTGAGGATGGCTATCGTTTGCAGCCAGAACGCCAGCGCGGAAAGGCGCGTTTGCTCTTCTGCGGGGGCGGCTGACTCGCGCACCGGCACTCTGCTGAAGCACCAGGCTCCCGCAATGCCCACCACCGCCGCCGCAGAGAACACCCATTTGAACGGCACGCCGGCATCCAGCAGATGACCCGCAATAAACGAGACCACAAACAGTGCGCTGTATGCTCCCATCCGCACCAGTCCCATCGCCCTGCCCCGTTCCTCGTCGGGATAGATGTCCTTCATCAGGGCGGTGTATGCCGGACCGGAGATGGAACCGATGATTTGCGCCGCTCCAATTAACAGCACAAACTGCCACGCCTGCGTGACCAGAAACATACCGAAGAACAGGGCGCGTGCGAATATCCATGAATACACACAGAAGGGCATTTTGGACCTGCCCACCATCTGCCTTGCCCACAGAGGTGCGAGCAGGCTACCGATGAAGGGCGCGGCGGTCAACAGGCTGATTTCGAGGCGGCTGGCGTGCAGGTCGGCGCGGGCGATGCGCATCACGAAGGGGAAAATTGCCCCCATGTAGATACCGCCCAGTAATCCGGCGAGGGCATCCCAGCGATAAGCAGGAATCACCTGCGGAGACAACACGCGCTCCGCAATCCGCACACCGTTTACTTTTTGAGCCAGACGTGACAGCATCCCGCTTTCATTATAACACAGCGGGCCTACGCCCTCGTAAAGAAACCTGCCTGGCGTGCCGATAATGCATACCGGTATCTCACACAGCACTTGAGATTTTGTGTTGGAGCAACGCTTGATGTTACGTGGACTGCAAATAGCAGCATCGGGAATGCTGGCGCAACAGGTGCGCCACGATGTCATCGCCAACAACCTGGCGAACGCGGATACCACCGGCTACAAGGCGGATGAGGCGGTGTTTCGCACTGCTCTGGAATCCGCTATCTGGAGGCATCATGACCCGTACAGGGGGGCAGAGGCGCCTCGAGTGGGCGTGATGCCCTTCGGCACGGAGGTGGACGAAATCCACACCGACCTGCGCCCAGGCGCCATCACGCTAACGGGTCGCTCGCTGGACGTGGCGATTGACGGCGACGGCTTCTTCGTGGTCAACACGCCCCAGGGCGAGCGTTACACCCGCGATGGAGCGTTCCGGCAGCTCGCAGACGGCACACTGGTCACCACCGATGGGATGCCGGTGCTGGGCACGCGCGGCGTCATCCGCAGCGCAGGCGTCCCCATAACTATTGCTCCAAACGGTGACGTACTGGCGAATGGGCAGGTGGTAGACCGCCTGCGTATTGTGCAGGTTCAGAACGCCGTGAAGGAGGGGGCAAACCGCTTTGCTGGCAACGCTCAGCCGCTTCAGCAGTTCAGCCTGCAGGTGGGCGCACTGGAACGCTCCAACGTGTCGGTGGTGCAGGCAATGGTGGATATGATTACCGCCATGCGTGCCTACGAGGCGTCGCACCGGGCGGTTCTGGCGCATGACGAGACCCTGCAAAGGGCGGTCAACGACGTGGGTAAAGTGTAACTTGAGGTTTTCGGCTGGACCGTGCGTGCGCCAGGCACGGAAGCCGATGCGCCGTCCCCGACCGACCGAGGGGAGGCAAACAACATCCTGAACGTGGAGGAGGTTCTCAACAGATGATGCGGGCGCTTTTCACATCGGCGACCGGCATGGCTGCACAGCAGTTACATCTGGACGTCATCGCCAACAACCTGGCGAACATCAACACCGTTGGCTTCAAGCGCAGTCGGGCGGACTTTCAGGACCTGCTGTATCAGACCATTCGCTCGGCAGGCACGACCTCTGCACGAGGGGCACAGGTTCCCACCGGGCTGAATGTTGGTCTGGGAGTTCGCCCTGTCGCCACCGCGACTATCTTCACCACGGGCACTTTGCAGAAGACCGATAACCCCACCGACCTGGCGATTGAGGGGGATGGCTTCTTCAAGGTGCTCCTGCCCGATGGCACGGTGGCATACACGCGGGATGGCGCGTTCAAGCTGGACGTGCAGGGACGGCTGGTTACCTCGGATGGCTATCCGCTGGAGCCTGAAATCGTCGTGCCGCAGGATGCGCAGCTGATCACCGTGGGTAAGGACGGCACGGTGTCTGTGTTGAGAGCGGGACAAACCTCGCCAGACGAAGTGGGACAGATCCAGCTGGCTCGGTTTATCAACCCGGGCGGTCTACAGCATCTTGGGCAGAACCTGTACAAGCCCACCGCAGCCTCCGGTGACCCCGTAGAGGGCACACCCGGCGAACAGGGCTTCGGCACGATAGCCCAAAACATGCTGGAGATGTCCAACGTGCAGATAGTGGATGAGATGGTGGCGATGATTATCGCTCAGCGCGCCTACGAAATCAGCGCGAAAGCCATTCAGACATCCGACGAGATGCTGAACATCGCCAACAACCTGCGCCGGTAAGGTGATGAACGGTGAAGTGGCTTCTGCTGACCATAATCGTTGTGCTGACAGCAAGCGCGTGGTGCGCTCAGCAACCGTGCATCCGCCTGCGTGAGCAGAGCATCGTGACGAACGCGCAGTTCACGCTGGGCGAAGTGGCGGACTTTGCGGGCGTAGATGCGCGCGACGAGTCGCGCCTGAAAGCGGTAACCCTTGGCGCCTCTCCCCTGCCCGGTCTGGAGCGAGTCATCACGCGCGAGCAGGTGATAATCCGCCTGCGCCAGCACGGCTTCCAGCCCGAGGCTTTTGAAATCGTTGTGCCAGCCCGGGCGGTGGTCCGGCGTGAGGCACACAGCCTTCAGCCCCAGCAGATCGCCGGGGTTGCGATAGAGAAGCTCCGCCAGTCGGTAGGTCTGCCCGAGGATGCTCAGGTGGAGTGCGATCCTGCACCGCGTGCGCTGTCGCTACCGCACAGCATGGTACAGATAACCGCAGGCGAACCCCGTGCACTGGGCGCGGGCTTGTATACTGTTCCGGTGCAGGTGGTCTGCGAAGGTGTTGCCCCCATTACTCTGAACGTGCGTCTGAGAACCCGGTTCTGGCGCGAGGCGGTGGTCGCTACCAGAGCGATACACACCGGCGAGGCGATAGACGCCGATGCCATTGCGCTTCGGACGGTCGCCGTGCTGGACGAGAGTGACGACCTGATTACCGACCCGTCGGAGGTTGCGGGCAAAATCGCGAAGCGACCCATCGCCGCCGGACAGCCTGTCCGGCGCACATCGGTCGACGAACCGGCGGTCATCCGGCGGGGGCAGAATGTGAAACTGCTGGTGAAGCTGGATGGCGCGGTCATAGAGACGGGCGCAGTTGCCCAGCAGGACGGCAAGGTGGGCGCCAGGGTGCGCGTGCAGGTGCTGGATACCCGTAAAACCCTGCTGGCAACAGTGGTGGACGCCCAGACCGTCATGCTGGACGCGCAGTAGGAGGGATAACGATGCGAACCCTGACCATAATGTTACTTGGTGCAATGCTCTGTGCTTATGCAATGGCGGACTCGCTGTGGAAGGACGGGAGCCGCAGCCTGTACGCCGACCGCAAGGCGGTGAAGGAGGGCGATGTGTTGACGGTGCTGATTTACGAGAGCACCACCGCCTCCAGCCGCGCCGACACCAAGACCAGCAAGAGCGACTCGGCGTCCACCAAGCCGGGCGTGGGACCACTGCTGAGCCTTCTGCCCGAATGGTCGGTCAGCGGTCAGACTGGCTCACAAGCATCGGGCAGCACCACCCGAAGCGGCACCTTAGTGGGCAAAATCAGCGTGGTGGTCAAAGAGGTGCTTCCCAACGGCAACCTGAAGGTAGAGGGAACGCGCACGGTGGGCGTCAACGGCGAGAAGGAGAAGATTGTGCTCACGGGCGTCGTGCGTCCTGAAGACATCTCGCCGGAAAACACCGTGCCCTCCACCGCCATTGCACAGGCAGAGATTCACTACGAGGGCAAAGGTACGGTGGGAAGCAAACAGCGCGAGGGACTGCTGACCAAACTGCTTAAGTGGCTGTTCTGACCGTAAGGGGTGCTGAAGATGTTCAGGTTGACGACGGTAAAGATTCTGTGCACAGCGGCTGTGCTGAGTTCGCTCGCCACCGCTTCGCCCGACGTGCGTCTCAAGGACATCGCTCAGATACAGGGGGCGCGGGGCAACCAGCTCATCGGCTACGGGCTGGTGGTTGGGCTGGAGGGCACGGGCGACAGCAAAGGCACGCTCTTCACCACTCAGTCGGTGGCGAATATGCTTCAGAAGTTCGGTATCTCTGTGCCCGCGGCGCAGATGAAGGTGAAGAACATCGCTGCGGTGATGGTGACGGCTGACCTGCCGCCGTTTGCCCGCGAGGGGAGCCGCATCGATGTGATAGTCTCTTCTATCGGAGACGCCCGCTCCCTGCAGGGAGGAACGCTGTTACAGACCCCGCTCATGGGGGCAGACGGCAACGTGTACGCGGTCGCCCAAGGACCGATTTCGGTTGGCGGGTTTGGTGCGTCGTCGGGCGGCTCTTCGCAGCAGAAGAACCACCTGACCGTCGGGCGGATACCCGCAGGCGCCATCGTGGAGCGCGAGGTTCCCGCCAGCGTGGTTCGGGACGACAGCCTGCTGATTACCCTGAACGTGCCCGATTTCACCACCGCCGCGCGGGTGGCTTCCGCCATCCGGCAGAAGTTTCCTCAAACCCTGCCCCGCGCGCTGGACGCCGCTACCATCAGGGTGGACCTGAGCGGTGAAGACCGCGAGGACGTGGTCACGCTGATTGCAGCACTGCAGGAGCTGACCGTTCAGCCGGACACTCCCGCGCGGGTGGTGATTAACGAACGGACGGGCACGGTGGTGCTGGGAGGCAACGTCACCCTCAGCCCGGCAGCGGTGGCGCACGGCAACCTGACGGTACGTATCGAAGCCAAAACACAGGTCTCCCAGCCGCCACCGCTATCGGGTGGAACGACGGCGACCACCACCCGGCGAGACGTGAAGGTCACCGAGCAGGCGGAACGTCTGGTTGCCCTGCCCGAATCGGTTACCGTAGACCAGATTGTGAAAGCGTTGAACATGCTGGGGGTCAGTCCGCGCGACCTGATGTCCATCCTGCAGGCGTTGAAGGCAGCGGGTGCACTCCATGCGGAGATCGAGGTGCAGTGATGCGCGTGGAAGCCCAGAAAGGTTTGGATACCGAGCGGTGGAAATTGCGTGAAGCCACCCGACAGATGGAGGCGCAGTTCCTGCATCAGCTACTGCGTGCCATGCGTCGCACCGTTCCGAGCACGGGTCGGAGCCACGCGACGCAAATATACACCGATATGCTGGACGAGGCGCTGGCTCAGCAGCTGGCGCGAAGCGACCAGTTCGGTCTGGGCAAACTGCTTTACGAGAAGTTGAGCATGTATTTACCATCCGAGACGACGTCAGGAGGGAGTAACGATGACACGACAGGATAACAACCTGTGGCGAGACCTGCTGAACAACCTGCGAGAACAGCGCAGGCACATTCACGCTCTCATCCGTCTTTCGCGCGAGCAGACGCGCGTGCTGGCAGAAGCGGACGTGGAGCGGTTGGCTGAGATTACCCGCGAACAGACAGAACATCTGGACGAGCTGGACACTATTGAGCACGAGCGCAGGCAGATTGTCCGCCGGCTGGGCGAAAGTGCGGGGTTGCGTGCACAGCCTCCCACGCTGACGGACTGCGTTCACCTGGCTCCCGAACCGTTTGCGCTCACCCTGAAATGGCTCCAGCAGAGGCTTCTGGAGGATACCCACCACCTGCAGTCGCTCAATGAGCGCAACAGAGTGCTGGTCAACCAGGCAGCAGAGACGGTGAATTACTGGCTGGCGGTAGTGGTCAACGCGGCGAACAACCAGACCAGCTACCATCCCGCCACCGCCGGGGTGTCGGTGGTTCTGGATACGGAGGTGTGAGCCATGCCGTGGACGTTCTTTGGGGTAGAACTGGCGTCGCGTGCCCTGCAGGCAATGCAGATGGCAATGAACACAACCGGGCACAATCTGGCGAACGTCAACACGCCCGGCTACTCTCGCCAGCGGGTGAACCTTGCCACCACCGAACCGCAGGTGATTGAGGGAGTGAGAACCCTCTTCATGGGCAGCGGTGTGCGCGTGGAAAGCATCCAGCGAATACGTGACATGTTCCTGGACGCCCGCGTGGCGAACACGAACAGCGAGTATCAACGTCTCAACACGCTGTATACCCGGCTGACGCAGGTGGAAGACCTGTTCAGCGAGCCAACGGACGCCGGGCTGTCGCGACAGATTACGGCTTTCTTTAACGCTTTTCAAGAACTGTCCACCAACCCCGAGAACGTCGGCGTACGTGCCAATGTGTATCATCAGGTGGAGGGTACGGCGCGAACCTTCCGCCAGCTGGCAAGTCGCCTGGACGAGATGCTGGCGGAGATGGAACAGCGCATCCGGTCGACGGCAGGCGAAATCAACTTTATCGCCAGAAGCATCGCCGACCTTAACGCGAAGATTCGCTATAACAAAGCGCTTGGTACCACACCGAACGACCTGCTGGACCAGCGCACGAACCTGATAGAGAAGCTGTCGGAGTACGTCGGAGTGCGCACAACGGAGATGTCGGATGGCACGGTGCGCATCTCGCTGGGCGAGTTCGTTCTGGTAGAGGGGGAGCGCAGTAACCCTCTGCCTGAAGGCATAGACTACGCGCAGAAGGCGTTTACGGACGGTGTAGACAGGTGGGCGCAGGTAACAAGTGGAAGCGTGCGCGGGCTGATGGACGCTGCAGAGTATGTGCGCTCATACCGTGCCCGCTTAGACACGCTGGCAGCGCACCTTGTGGAGACGGTGAACGCCATCCATCAGACGGGATACGGGCTGGACGGAAACACCGGCTACCGCCTGCTTGAGGGCACAGATGCATTGACCATCCGCGTTAGCAGTGATGTGGAAGACATCAACCACCTCGCCGCCGCCACAACCAATGCACCCGGCGACGGCAACAAAGCACTGGAGATAGCGCGCCTGCGTCAGATGCCTCTGGCGGACCTGGACAACAAGACCATTCCTGACTATTACAGTGCGCTGGTGGCGGAACTGGGCGAGCACACCCGCTCTGCTTCCACCGGTCAGGAGAACCAGAAGGTTATCCTGCAGAACCTTCAGGCAGAACGTGAGGCGGTATCCGGTGTGAACATGGACGAGGAGATGGCGAACCTGCTGCGCTACCAACGCAGCTACCAGGCTGCGGCGCATCTGATTAACGTGATGGACGCGGCGATTGCCGATATGATAGCCGCCTTTGTTGGTCGCCGATAATATCAGGGGGTGAGGCATCATGCGGGTTAGCACCTCACAGATGCTGAATGCGATGCAGTGGGCGATGGAACGCAACTACGAGCGCTACCACCTGGCACAACAGACCGTTGTCACGGGGAAGCGCATCCAGCGACCATCCGATGACCCGTTCGGGGCTTCACTGGGCATCACCCTGCATCGTCAGATCCAGGAGAGCGAACAGTATCAACGCAACTTGACCACCGCCAAAAACTTCCTCTCCATCACCGACGTTGCCCTGGAGAACCTGAACGACCTGATGCGCCAGGTCAAGAGCCTGGCGGTGCAGGCTGCCACCGATACCCAGACCCCGGAGGGTCGCTCCGCCATCGCCCAGCAAATCGGGCAAATCATGTCGGAAGTGGTCAGCATCGGCAATAACACCACCTATGGCGACCGCTTTATCTTCGCTGGTTTGCAAACCCTTCGTGCCCCCTTTACCGTAGAAGAGGGCACTCTGGTGTATCACGGCGACCAGGGCAGTCTCAATGTGGAGCTCAGCCCTGCGGTGGTGATGAGCATTAACGTGCAGGGTGACCCGCTGATTACCGGTATTTACAACGCGATGGCGAACATTAAACACTATGTCGAGACCAACAATGTGGAGATGCTTTCCCAGCAGGGCTTGCAGGAACTGCAGAATCAGCTGGATAACCTGTTGCGTGTACGAGCCGTCGTGGGCAGTAAAATCCAGCAGATCGAAATGATTCAGCAGAGGCTGGACAAGAGACATATAGACTTTACCGAGTTGCTGAGTAATATAGAAGATGCGGACATCGCCGACGCTATTACCAAACTGAAGATGGCGGAAACCACATACCAGACCACGCTGGCGACGATGGCACGTATGCAGAACCTGAGCCTGCTGGATTTTCTGAGGTGAGGAGCGCAGAATGACAAAGACTTGCATCGATAGCACCCGTTTCGGTAGAATTGAAGTGGACGAGGAGGCGGTCATCACCTTCTCGCAGGGGCTCTTCGGCTTCGAGAACTATCAGCGCTTCGTGGTGCTGTGTCTGGATGAAAAGAGCCCGTTCCGCTGGCTGCAGAGCATGGAGGAGCCGAGCCTGGCTTTCGTGGTTATCGAGCCGCGCCACTTTATGCCAGACTACGCGCCCACCATCTCCGATGCCGACGCCGAAGCTCTCGGGCTGGACGAGGAGACGCCCTACCTGATATTCGTGGTAGTGACCATCCCGCCGGGCAAGCCCGAGCAGATGACCGCTAACCTGATGGGGCCCATCATTGTCAATGCCGCAACGCGCATGGCACGTCAGGTGATTGTGGAGGATGAGTGCTACTCGACCAAACACAGTATCCTCGAAGAGCTGATGAAATGGCAATCACAAGCCAGGGAGGGCACCAATGCTAGTATTGACACGCAAGGTGAACCAGAGTATTGTCATCGGTGACGAGATCGAGGTCGTGGTGCTGGAAGTGCGAGGTGAACAGGTTCGCATTGGCGTTCGGGCGCCGAAGAGCATTACGGTGCACCGAAAGGAAGTGTACGAGCAGATACGCCAGGAAAACCTGAACGCTGCCTCCGTCTCTACAGACGACCTCGCCACCCTGCAGACCCGTCTTGCGGAAGAGGGTATTTCGTAGGGCTTGTGCGTGCAGGAGGTAAGCGCGCTTGTCCCGTAAAAGGCTGGCAGCTACCATATCGGTTGTCTCCAACAGCACACTGGTAGTGCTCAAACTACTTGTGGGCTTGCTAACGGGCTCTGTGAGTATTCTTGCCGAAGCTGTCCACTCCGCAAACGACCTGATTGCTTCGATTATCGCGCTGGTCTCCATTCGCATCGCCGAGCGCCCTCCAGACAGGGAACATCCCTACGGGCACGGCAAAGCTGAAGGCATTTCGGCAGCGGTCGAAGCCGTTCTCATCGCAGGGGCTGGTATCTGGATTGTGATTGAGGCGGTGCAAAAGATTCTGAAACAGCAGGCGTTGGAGCACCTAGGCTGGGGAGCCGGAGTGATGGTTGTGTCGGTTGTGCTGAACACGTTGGTATCGCGCTATCTGTTCCGCGTGGCACGGGAAGAGGACTCCCCTGCTCTGGAGGCGGATGCTCACCATCTGGCGACCGATGTGTACACGTCGCTTGGAGTAGCTGTGGGGCTGTTAGTAGTATGGCTGACGGGCTGGCATATCGTCGACCCCGTGGTGGCTATTGCCGTTGCCCTGCTGATCATGCGAATCGGTTACGGTTTAACCATCAAATCCCTGCACCACCTGATGGATGTCCGCCTGCCGATGACCGAAATCGCCCGCATCGAGCACATTCTGAACGGGGAGACGCGCATCCATTCCTGGCACAACCTGCGCACACGCAAATCGGGAAACGTCCGTCACATCGACCTGCACATCGTCTTCCGCAACGATGCTACCCTGATGGAGGCGCATGAGGTGGCGGACGCACTGGAAAAGCGCATCGCCCAGGAACTTGCGCCCGCCCATGTGGTGATTCACGTAGACCCTTACGACCCTCAAAAAGCGGAGACGCCCATACAAAATACAGAGGAACAGGCATGAACGTGTGGAACTATTTCCCTGCCCCGTTCGTATTATGAACTGCACTAACACAACGGTCACCTGTGCAGAAGCCAGCGGAAGCAGATTGAGAAGAATCCCACAAAAAGAGATGGAGAGTGCTTGACAAGAAACAGCGGGTGTGATATATATAGATTGGCTAATCAATTTAATGTCTCTCAGGTGCATAGCAAGAGAAAGATTAAAGTAGATAAAAATATACTTGATTTTTTTGCATTCATGAGTAAAATAATGAATCCTTTTTGTGTAGAGATGCGTCTAATAGTAGGAGCGGTTGGGCAGTTTGTGGCTAAGGGCACAAACGTCCAGCTTCTGGGCAAAAGTCACCAAGGGAGGGACATAGAGTGAGTTTGCGCAATACACACAAAAGCGAGGAGGTCAGGGCAACCGTGCCGCTGAAGGACGAATCTCTGGATCTCAGCTCCCCGGAGGTTGAGGATGAGGTTCTGGGTAGCCTGCTGGATGAGGTGCTGGATGACGAGCCAGTAGAGACGGAGCTGCGCGAGTCGGAGATTCTGCTGGAGGACCTCAGCAAAGAGTCCGAAGAGCGTGACGAGGACATCCAGATGTGGATGCGCCAGGCACGCAAAGCCCGCCTGCTGACGCCTGAAGAAGAGGTGGAGCTGGCTCAGCGCGTCGCCAGAGGTGATGAGGAAGCCAAAACGCGCCTGATTGAGAGCAACCTGCGGCTGGTAGTGTCCATCGCCAGGCGGTATGCTTCTCGCGGTGTACCTCTGCCGGACCTGATTCAGGAGGGCAACCTGGGGCTTATCCGCGCCGTGGAGAAGTTTGACTGGAGGCGAGGATACCGCTTCAGCACCTATGCTACTTGGTGGATTCGCCGCGCTATCGCACGCGCCATCATCAACCAGGGGCGCAGTATCCGCATCCCGGTATACGTAGCGGAGATTATCCAGAAGGTGGTGAAGACCAGCAACCTCCTGCGCCAGGAGCTCCAGCGTGACCCGACCACCGAGGAGGTCGCTCGCGCCCTGAAGATGTCCCCCCGCCGTGTGGAAGAGGTGATGCGCGTGGCGCAGGAGCCGGTGTCGCTGGAAACGCCCGTGGGCGAGAAAGACAACTCGACCATCGGTGACTTTGTGGAGGCAGAGGATATCGCCCACCCCACCGACGTCATCTCTGCCATGATCCGGCGTGAGCAGATTGAAGCTATCCTGAGCAACCTCACCGACCGCGAAGCGGAGGTGGTGCGAATGCGCTATGGGCTGATTGACGGCTATGCGCGCACGCTGGAAGAGGTTGGCCAGGAGCTGGGCGTCACGCGCGAGCGCGTCCGTCAGATCGAGCTGCGCGCCATCAAGAAACTGCGCCAGATAGGTCCGCAGGGACTTGCCAAGCTGTAGAGGTCTCGCCCGGCATCAGCCGGTTTACATAGAAGGCAACGGCAGGGAAACTCCCTGCCGTTGCGTTTTTGCTACCAGGGGTATTCTGGCGGTGGAGCTGCGCCGCGAACGTCTATCGGTGCTGCTGACTGCACATTACTCGCCCCATCACGCGCCGATACAGTGAACCGCACGGTGCCGGGCTGGTTGCCTCCCCACTGCGGCGTGAACTGCACGGCATAGGTGGAGCCGGTCGTTGCCGTCAGCGTCTTCGTCTCCCTGGTACCATCTGGGTAGACCACCTCCACCGCTACAGTATCCACCCCCGAGCTATCGTCCGTCACGTCCGCCTCCACGCGCACGATGGTCGTGCCCGGGGCTATCAGCGCAGTAGGTTCTACCGCCACCCGGCTGATGGTCGGCGCGGTGGTGTCGCTGATGCCTCCAGTGCCTCCACCTCCACCGCAGGCGGTCAGCGTTCCTGCCAGCACGGCTATCAGAAAGGTTATCTTGACCGTTCTCATGGCTTTTCTCCTCCTATCGGGTCAGCACCAGCGGGATGTTTACGCGCGTCTGGCGACCTTCCTCGTCGGTGGCTTGCAGTCTCAGCAGGTAGACGCCGGCAGGCAGGGCGATTCCGCTGTCGTCAACGCCTCGCCACGTCAGCGACTGTGTGCCTTCCACGGCACGTCCACCGAACGGGTTGAGCCGTGCTACCGGTTTGCCGCTGGCGCTGATAACCTCGGCAGAGACCGCTGCGGGACGGGTCAGGTGGAAGTTGACGTTAAACGCACCACCTCGCGTGCGAGTCGCTGATACGCTGGTAATGCGCAGACTGCTGGAAGTCTCCGGCTCTGCGACCACCTGGAACTGCCGGCTCCTTTCGCCCTGCGCGGGCACGAACCGATACACAGCAGTGGCGCGCAGGTAGTGGCGCCTGCCTGTGTTCTGGTCCACCAGCCACAGCGCGGTCCCGCGAGGCACGCTGGCGACATTGCCGAAGGTCAGCACGACCGGCGTGTTTGCCTCTTCCATGCTGTCCCACTCCGCCAGCAGTTCCCACGTCTGCTTGCCTGCGCCACGACGTACGTCCACCGCAAAGGATTGTCCCGCCTGCAGGATGGATAGCTTCACGCCTGCTGTTTCCGAGGCAGATGGCGGTTGCGGCGGTAAGCCGACCGAAAGCCCCCGTCCGCCGGAGGTGATACCGATGGTAACCTCTGCGCTATTGTTACCGTAATGTACGCGCACGGGGAAGCTCCAGCCGCTTTGCCTGCTGTCTGTCCGTCTACCGGTCGCTGTGCAGAGGGCAACTGCACCCAGTAGCCTTGTCCAACCTGCAGGCTCGTGTTCGGGTAACGTATGTAGCCTGAAGCAGGGTCGTATACTGCCAGCTTATCTGCTTCGAAGTTCAGCACGCGCTTCGCATCGGCATCCTCGCTGGCAACAGGCAGGGCAATCAGCTGTAGCCCGGCGGCAAGATTGGGGGCTGCTCCCGCGATCGTGGTCGCCTGTGCGCTGGACGGGTCTGCCGCGCGATTGCCAACCCTGTCCCTTCCTGCCGCGTAGAACCGGTAGGTGTATCCAAACTTACCAGTGAAGGTTGCGCTTCCCGTTTGTTGGCGAGTCTCGCTCGGGGTAAGCGTCTGCCACAGGCGGAACGCACCGCCGTCCTCGGAGTACCAGATCTCTGCATACTCCAGACCGGAGGCATCATCTTCACCTTGCCACTGGACGGTGAAGGTAGGCTTGGGCTGAACATCCGCCATCGCCGTTACCTGCACGTTCGGGGACTGCTTATCCAGCGTCAGCGCGTGCTCGTTGGTGGTCATCGGCGGGTTCTGCCCCAGATGCGGGTCAAAGATGATGGTCGCCGTGTTGACGATACGTGTGCCCGAGGGCGTGTCCGCTTTGGGCTGGACACGGAAGGAGACATAGCCCTCACCTTCCGGCTCGTTATTGTTCGGTGGCAGGAAACCGTCCTCGTGATGCTCGCCTGTACGGGTATCAATGCCCTTGAAGCGCACCGTGAGCTTGCGGGAGGATGGGTCGTAACTGCTTTCCACCCGCACCACCAGGTTGTTGTCCAGGTCCACACCCTGCGACAGGGTGCTGGTCGGCGTGGGCAGATTCACTTCATGGCTGCCGAAGCCGAAACCGGTGAACTCCAGCGTGTTCTCGTCCAGATTCGCGTCCAGCACATCTTCAATCAGCACCTCTTCGGTGGAGGCGGTGGCTGTGGACAGGTTCTCGAAGAACCGGATGGTCGCCCTTGCCCACCTTATAGGCGAGTTCCGCCGCTTTGGTGAACTTTTCACCGTACTTGGCGGTGACGGCGTCCTTGATCGCCTGTTCGGTGGCGCCGGCTGCCGCCTGAGCCAGCCACTCTGAGGCGAAACTGCTTGCCTGGCGATAGGCGTTGTAGATGTTGTTAATCTGCGCATCGTCGAGGACGAAGCCCTCCATGGTGAAATCCTCGCGCAGCCGCCGCTTAATCGCCTTCTCGCACCCGGACTGCAGGATACTGTGCCCTGCCCACGAACCGATGATTGCCACCCCGCTGACGACGGTGACAATCGCAATGGTCATCGGCTCGATGCGGGTGCGTATCTGCGAGCGCGAACCCGTCACCTGCATGACCACCTTGTAGTCGGCTGTTGCGCCGGGCGCAAGCTGAGGCAGAAGAATCGCCGCCTCTCCTGATGCGGAGGTGACGGAACCGTTCTTCAAGAGAGCACCCGAGCTGTTGTACACCCAGTAATTAACGGTGAGCGTTTCACCGGGGGGCACGTTTTCCAGCCCCAGCTGCAACTTCACGAAGGGCGTCTCCCACACTCGGTTGGGGTTCGTCACCCGCAGGTTGAAGGACTCGCGCCGTCCCTGTCGCACGAACGTCTTGTTGTACAACAGGTCCGCCCCCATGTCGAACACATGGAGTGTCGGCGCCTGCCACTCGCGCGTGCCCACGCTGGGATGGCTCATCTTCAAACGAGGCGCCACATCCTGAAGCACCTTGTCGTACAGCGCAAACCGAGCGTGGACGGACGTGCCGTCTTCGGAAACCGTCACCTCTTCGGCGTCTACCTCGAAGCCGGTGGCGCTTCCTGCCGGAAACTCCAGCCACACGCGCGGCGCGCCCTGACTGCGGTCAATGGACAAACCGCGAAGGGTGACGTTCACGTAGTTGTATACCGTGTGCACGTTGTCGAAAGTGACCCCAGCCGCGCCAACCCACACCGCGACCTGCTGGGACACCGTGTCCATATCAGGCGACTCGATACTTGCCGATACTGTCAGGTTTGTCCCATCGGGTATCGCTGAGCCGGCAACCGCCTGGAACTCCACAGAGCCGCCAGCGCCTGCGCCCAGTTCGCCCAGTTCCCATTGCACTGTGCGGGTTTCGGCGCTGAAGGTGCCTCCGCTGGTGATGGAACCCTCTACGGGGGTCAACCCTTCGGGCAGGACACACTTCAGCACCGCCGAGGAAGCAGGAGCGTCGCCCTCATTCGTATAGTTCAGTGTGAACCTGACGGGGTCGGGCGAGCCTGCGCTGGTGGTGCCGGGTGTTGCCGATGCGCTCAGGCTGGCTTTTGCTCCCGATACCGTCAGCGTGTACTGCCGCACCTGCGATTGCGATAGGGAGCCGTGATCTTTGATGCGCAGGTAGTAGCGTCCCGCTTGGGGGTTGTTAATGGTGAGGCGAACAGGTGGATTGAAGCTTTGCTGGGCACTCCACCGCTCCCAGCTGCCGATATAGCCTCGCCATACCTCGAGGGTAGTGACGTTACCCGGAGCATCTACTGTGAACTGCAGGGCACGCACGCCGGCTGGTACGTCTATCTGCACCCAGTCGTAGCCGTCGTTGTGGTAGATGGTTCCCGTGTAACGTCCGGCAAGGCGCACGCGGGGCAAGTCCGTGCCTGCATAGACGGCAACCTGTCCCGTTGCAGCAGGAGCAACCTCCATTTCATACTCACCGGCAGTGGGGTTGCTGCGCTCGATCAGGATGTCGCCACCGGTCTGTTCGGCAATCTTACTGCCGCCGTAGTACAGCGTGACCTTGTGGTTCAGCACCTGTTCGAACGAGCGGCATGACAGGAACAGTTTGCCGGCTCCCTCAGGTACGGTGAAGGTTGCCCGCCATGTTCCGCCTGCGTTCACCAGCAGAGTGCGCAGCTCGCCGAGCGGCAGCGCTGGCTTGACCAGGGTGAACGTGCGCTCTTCGCTCCACGCGCTCCAGCTCCAGCCGTCCGTCGCCTGCACGCGCCAGCGGTAGACGCCCAGCGCCAGAGCGGGGTCCAGACTCACCGCCACGACCTCGTCACTGCCCGCAAACGGCTTGTCGAACGACGAAGAGTCCACCGTCTGGTCGTAGCGCTTGACCACCGTCCCGTCCGGCGTGAGCACCTCCACCCGGAAGCGGAGACGGTTTGTGCTATCGGGGTCGGTTGCTTTGAAGCGCAGCACCCAGTCGTCCAACGTAGCGTTCGGGTCAGGGTAGACGAGTTGCGGGGTGGATACGGGGGTATTGCCTGCGCCCGGCACAGGCACTCGCCACACGGCGAGTCCGCCCCACCCTCCTGCTGCTACCAGCAGGTCATCGCCGCTGCGGGCAGTTGCTACTGCCCATACTGCTTCCACGTGTCCCTGCAGGGTGCGTTCCAGCCCTCCGTCCTGCACACGCCATATCTTCACCCCTGCATCTTCCGAACCAGAGACGAATACGTTGCCCGTAGGAGCAAACTCCACACGGCTGATGGCGGCACTGTGTGCCTGCCAGGAGCGCAGGTCGTTGAATTG
The DNA here is from genome assembly GCA_013314755.1 of Chthonomonadia bacterium. GTDB lineage: Bacteria > Armatimonadota > HRBIN16 > HRBIN16 > HRBIN16 > HRBIN16. Next base: position 85,071 of record JABUFA010000012.1, on the reverse strand, counting down.
CAGGGCGTCTCCCGTATCGCTGACGCTTTTGATTGTAAGCCACCCACCCGCACCGATAACCAGATAGTTACCCGTCGGGTCGAGAGAGGCAGACCCTGCTCCCCACGCCTCGGAGAGGATTAGCTCTCCGTCGCTCACTCGCCAGACCCGGAACTGCTCATCCCAGTTCCAGCCGGACGACTTTGCCGCTGCCAGCAGATACTTCCCGTCCGGTGTGAAAAGACCGTGCCGGATTGCTGTTCCCTGCTGGTTGAACGAGCGAATAAGTGCGCCCGTGCTGGCATCGTACAGGTAATAGTAGTCGGAAGAATAAGACGCCTCCTTCCTGATGGCAATCGTGGCTCCGTCTGGGGCAAAGATGCCTTCAGAGGCGGAGATAGCCCATGTCTGCGAACCATCCGGCACGCTGAATATTCCACCCGAATTTCCTCCTGCAAACAGGCGCGTGCCGTCGGGAGAGAATTGAACCTGCCAGAAACTGCCTGGGATCTCCAGCTCCTTCTGCCAATCTGCTACCCGGAAAACCCTCACCGCCCGATAGTAGTCTGCCAGAGCGAGGCGACTGCCATCTGGTGAGAAGGAGACTGCGTTCACCTCATCCTCCACAGGAGACCGAATATCTTTCACCTTCATGCCGGTAGCAATAGCATGGTGTGCGACTTTCCACGGGAAACTGGACCCGCGGATGCTGGCGAAGAGGTCAGTGCTGCCGCGTATCGCGATGCCGTTTACGTACCAGAGGTCCCCCAGGTCGATGGTCTGGTGTTCGCTCCAGTCGCTGACCCTCCAGACTTTGACCGTCCTTGCGCCCACACGTGCGGCGAGCAACTGGCTATCCTGTGAAAAGACCACGGGCACATCGGCGTCCAGCGCATCGTGCGTCAGAGCCTGGACGGGAGCGTCCCACGCACCCGTACGCCACACCTTGACCGCGTCAGACAGGGCAAGAGCCAGAAACTGTCCATCCGGGGAAATCGCCAGGCTGACGTTCTCCGACAGTCCTTCTGCCAGCGTTGCCACCTCGCCCAGTCGGAGACGCGCCAAACCTTCGCGCTTGTGCCACCGTTGGCTGATATCAGATACTGTCCATCTGGCGAAAACTTCAGCGCGTACACGTAGCGCCCCGGCTGCGGCAGGTCGGTCACCTTCTCCCCGGTGCTCAGGCTGTATCTGGGTGGTTTTGAAGATAGTTCCATCCTCCGACCACCAACCACCAGGCGTCGGGTGAGATAGCGACCGAGCGAAGCCAGTGTGGGAGTGACGCGCTCACTTCAGCATACAGAGACCAGTTTGAAGTGCGCCATACCCGAGCGCGCAGCTGGCTGGAGCTTTCACTCACTCCCAGCAGATATTGTCCGTCGGGCGTGAAGGCGACGTCACGCCAGCCTCCGCCCAGTCCGGTGAGGGTTTTCACCGGCTGTCCGCTGTCGACGTTGAACACCATGACGCTGCCCATCGTGCCCGGGACAGCAAGCAGTGTGCCGTCAGGCGAAACAGCAAGACGCACATTATCCACCGCCATGCGAGGCAAAATCAGAATGGGGTCATCAGGGGATGCGGAAAGGGGAAGTAGGAAAAGCAGAAACAGAAAAGGCATCAGCGCCCACGGCACAGAGCCTTTTCTCCAGACGCACCCTAACATACTCACTACCTCCTCCCTTCCCTCCTGGGAGGTGTCCCAATTTGATGCTATCGCGTCGGGGCACCGTACAGGAGGCTAATCATGTCGCTATTCAATTTTCGATATTTGTGAGTTTTTTCTCCGGGCACGCTTGCTCGTAACCGCAGCGCCTTCCTCTTTGAGGAAGAAAAACTTAAAGCATCTCTCTTCCCCGCACCCACACTTGATGAACCTGTAACAGATGCCGCACATTTTCCAGAGGGTTCTTGTCTACCAGCAGGATGTCCGCCCTTGCACCTGGCGCCAGCACGCCAACTCGCCCCTCCTTGCGCAGGGCACGCCCTGCGTTCACTGTTGCCGTCCGCAGAGCCTGCTCTGGTGTCAGTCCGCACTCAGTCAGCAGGATCAGTTCGTGAATCAGCCCAGCGCCAGGCAAAGCACCCGGGGCAGGCGTGTCTGTCCCCGCGCCAATAACGATGCCGTATTTATGTGCCTCCTGAACGAACCGTTTATAAACTACTACCGCCTGCTGTGCCATCCCAAAATCGCCGGCACTCCATCCGCGCGTGCTGATGAAGTCCCAGTAAGAGCGAGACCATTCCTTCATCCACGTTTCAGGCAGAGCCACTCCAGCCGGGCGTTTCTGCCGCCACCACGGCGAAAGGTCATAAACACTCAGCGTGGGCGTCCAGACGATAGCGGTGGCATAAGCCAGTTCCATCAGCCGCCGCACCTGCTCGCCCTCAGGTTTTAATCGGTGGAAGCCAGCGAATAGCCTCAGAAAGCCGCTCTGGCGCTTTTCATTGATTCGCGGGCGAGCAGGAAGCAGTTGATGAAGTAGGCAGTGGGCGTGTTCGATGCCGCTGATGCCCAGCCTCATCAGCTCAGATGCCGGTATCGTTTCATGATGCGCGGTAACCGGCAGTCCCATCCATCGGGCATAGTCAATGACTGCCTCGCACGTTGCCCTGTCGGCGTTCACATACAGTTTGAAGCCGTCTGCCCCCAGCTTGTACATGTGCTGGAGCAGACCGGGCACTTCTCTCGGGCTTTTGACCGCTACTGCCTCCCACCAAGACGGCTTGCCCGTGTCGATATTGCGCCCCATCCAGTAGACATAAGGCACTCTGTCTCCCCGTTGCCATCGTTCCCGCCACTGCTGTACTGCTTTCGGGGAAGAACCCATGTCGCGCACAGAGGTTACGCCATAACGCAGGAACATTTCGGGCGTGATAACCTCGTCAATGTGCACATGCAGGTCAATCAGTCCCGGTATCACCCAGCCGCCCTTTCCGTCGATCAGCCTGACGCTGGAAGAAAAGCGCACCGTATCCGCCCGCCCCACGTCCCTGATTGTTTCCCCGTCCCACAGCACGAAGCCGGGCGAAATCGTGCGCCCTCCGTCCCAGACAGTGACATTGATGATAGCGTAAGGCATCTCTAGTTCCCTCCCTGCGCTGAGTATCCCGCCCAGATTATAGCATGTTGTGCCATGCGTGAGTCGGCATGTTGTGGAGTGTTTCGGTATTCGGCTATAATTAGATGGTGCTGTAAGGCGCGAAGCCCATCTGGTGAGGAGTCTTGACCATGTTGACAACGGTTGAAGGCGTATACAGGGATGGCAGGGTCGAATTAGCGGAGTCCCCGCCCGACGTAAGCGATGGAACCCCTGTCATTGTTGTCTTTCTTACCCCATCACTCGTGGACCTGCGTGCGCGCGGTATTGACGAACAGCAGGCACGAGAACTGCGTGCGCGTCTCGCCTCCTTTGCCGAGGAGTGGGAAAGTCCAGAGATGAGCGTGTATGATGACAAACCGTCTTTGGGGTTACGTTCGGAGAGCAACAACCGAGCTTGACGGTATCAGTAGTATGAATGCCATTGTAACAACCGTAGAGGTGAAGGATGAATCGCGCCGTAGATTGGCTTCGACAGGCGGAGCGTGACCTACAGCAAGCCATGTTCAGCCAGCAACATGGGATGCACGAGTGGGCGTGTTTTGCAGCACAGCAGGCAGCGGAGAAAGCGGTCAAGGCTATTCATCTGCAGATGGGGCAGGACGCCTGGGGACACTCGATACTCAGGCTGTTGAAACAACTTCCTGATGACGTAGATATTCCCGCCGAGTTGCTGGAAGTAGCTGCTGTTCTGGACGCTTACTACATTCCCCCTCGCTATCCAAACGGATTTTCAGAGGGAGCGCCCTATGAGTATTACACCCAGAGGCAGAGCAGTGAGGCGATAGAGTATGCCGGTCAGATCCTTCAGTTCGCCCGTGCTGAAGTGGCCCGACGCCGAGAGCGTGCGCCGCGCCGTGAAGACCTGGGCTGAGCAAACGGCGCAGAAGCATCCCGAAATTGTGCGAATCGGGCTGTTCGGCTCCTACGCTCGCGGCGACTGGGGCGTAGGCAGTGATATCGACCTCGTCATCATCGTTCGGCAGACCGACGTGCCGTTCATCGAGCGGGCGCGGCTTCTCAGCGTGGTAGACCTTCCCCTCAGCACCGACCTGCTGGTGTACACTCAGGACGAGTGGCAGAAGATGCTGAAGGAAGGGCGTTTTGCGCCCCGCATTGAACGTGAGGCAATCTGGATGTATCCCTGAGCTATTCGCGTCGCAACAGCACGATGCGGTTGGTGTTTGTGCCCTTCGCCTGATTCTGCACGCCCCAGATATGCGCCGTTTTGGTGAACCGCTGGTCGTTAATCACTATCGCCTCTGGAACGAGGGGCAGACCCTGCACAGCCTGCAGAACCACTTCCTCTAACCGCACTCTGCCTCCCCTCACCTCGCCGACCTCGAAGGCAATCCAGCCGCCGCGAACCAGCACGCGAGCCAGTTCCTTGAATACCTCGCGCATCGCCTCGCGCCACTCGTCCACACTGCTGACTATCGTTATCGGCACACTCTGGGGATCTATCCCGCAGAACCAGCATCGTAGCCAGTTGTCCTGAGCGTAATCCACCACATCCAGAAACGGCGGCGAGGTCACCACCAGGTGTACACTGCCATCGGGTATCTGCGGGGTGTGGTGCGCCTGAGCGGTGAGTATCCGAGCGTGTGGGCTGACGGTTTGTAACATGTGGCACACCCGCTCACCGCAGTCGCGTAGAAGAGCGCGAGTCTTGCGCAGGATAATCTCGCGTACGTCGCGCCTCGGTGGCGTCTGTCCCAGCCGCTCGTTAATCTTGCGCTGGGAGTCGATAGATACCGCCTGATTGGGCGGCAGGGTGTACACCGAGAAGAAGCCCTGGCTGTGCCCCGTCAGCCTGTTCACCGCTACCATGCGGATCCAGCGGTCTACATCGTCTATGGTTCCCTGCTGTTCTCGGTCCAGCAGGTACTCTCGCAGGGCGCAGATGGCGGTGAGCGTTTCGGGGTGGTAGAATACCTCCAGCTCCTGCGAGTAGTGCTGGCATCGGCTCAGGTTTATCTCCGCGAGGCGCTCTTGCACCTGTGCGAGGTATGGCGGGTTCAGACGTGGGCGCGTCAGGATGTCGCTCAGTGGGTTTACGTCACAGCCGTAAGGTATCCTGCCCAGCAAAGCGGATTCCAGGAGGGTCGTGCCACGTCCCATGAAGGGGTCATACACCACATCGCCCGGTGCGGTGAGACGCTCGATGAAGAACCGGGGTAATTGCGGCTTGAAGCAGGCGCGGTAGGCAATCTCGTGCAGGCTGTTCGCCTGCCGCTGTTTGGATGTCCAGAACTCGTTGATATAGGTGGGGATACCCTTTGTTCCCTGCAGGACCGTCTGCCTGCCGAAAAGACAGAAGGTGGCTAAGCAACGGTGTATATCCGACTGGTCATGCACGGCAATCGCTTTAGACAGGTATCCCCACGTTTAGTCAGTTCAAGGTTGTATCGTTCCATGGTTTGCGCACTATCAGGAAGCCCAGCGCGCGGTCGGAGCTATCCGAGCCTTCCCCTTTCATTATCCGGTATATAATCGTCTCTGCCCGGCGCACACGCTCCTCCAGCTCCCTGTGCCGAGCCTGAAGCTCTCTCAATTCCATCTCCAGATGAGCATGTTGTATCTCTATCTCGCGCATCCTCTGCCGGATGTCGCGTTGTTCGTCGTACAGGCGGCGCACCTCTTCCGGCTCTATCGCCCTCAACACCTCTTCGCGCAGTTCCACGTCCTCCAGCAGGAGGGTAATAATGGTTTGAGCGTCTATCCGTTCCATCTCCCCTCGTCCACCTCTTCGGGTATATTTTACCTCCGAAATGCGCTTTAGAGCGAGAGATAGGGTTCCCCTCCCTTCCCACCCTGTCAACGCCGTTTATCGCGCTCCCACGATGCCGACGTCGATGTACTGCCCACCGGTGGTCTGGCGACAGTGTATCGCAATCGTGTTCTCACCGGGTTTGAGCGCCCCTTTCAGCGCATCGGTGAGGATATGCTCCGTGTAGCTGGTGAGAAAGCCTTTGAAGCTCGCCACCAGCCTGCCGTTGACGTAGACCTCCGCGTCTTCATCGTGGTGGACCACCAGCGCGAGGTGTTTAAAATCCACATCCGACAGATGGAACCGCTTGCGAAGCCAGATGTCGGAAGTGTTCCAATTGGTTCGCACCACCGCACCGGGCGTGCCCTGCGTGCCAAAACCGCCTTCCCCCTCCAACCATGCGCTGTCGTCATAGTCGGGGCGTGTCCAGCCGTCTGCTGGCTTCTGCAGGGTGTAGCGCCACCGCTGTGCGCTGTGCTGTGAGGTAGGCAGTAGCTCCACCCACTGGATGTCCAGCACGCGCGGCGGCTGGGTTTCGTACGCGGCGGGGCGTGCATTAATCGCCTTCAGCAGAGCCGGGTCGTACTTGGGCTGGCGGTCGTAGAAGTATACGCCGTTCTGTTCCTGCTCCACGTCGGTCAGCTGGGTATAGCAGAAACCGAACATGTTGGGGTTATCCAGCAGAACATCGGTCAGCTCCTTGTAGCGTTTGAGGAACTCCTGCAGGTCGGTCTCGCCATAGCCCCAGCCTTCGCCGGTGGAGTGTCCAGTGCGAATGCGCATACCGCCGTACTCGCTCACGAAATACGGTTGACCGCGGTAGGCACTGCGCGGGTCGCCGGGGACGTTGTTCCACGCACGGGTACCCATCTGCTTGAAAGGCTCATACCGTTGCGCGAAGACCTGCGGATCCTGCGTGTAGTCGTGGCAGTCATATACGTCCGTTTCGGGCACGAAATGTACATATCCGCTGGCGTCCAGCCAGGGACGCGTGGGGTCCATGGTTTGTGTGGTCGCCAGCAGAATCTGCGCCAGTGCAGAACCCTTACTGCTGTCGGTCTCGTTCAACGGACACCAGCCGATGATGCTGGGGTGATTGCGGTCGCGCTCCAGCGCTTCGCGCCATTCCTGTACTGCGTAAGTGACTGCCTCGTAGTCGTTCACGTTCAGTCCCCACGAGGGATACTCGCCCCACACGATGTAACCCAGTTTATCCGCCCAGTAAAGGAAACGCGGCTCAAACACCTTCTGGTGCAGGCGCGCGCCGTTAAAGCCGGCTGCCATGGACAGCTCAATGTCCCGGCGCAGGGCTTCATCGGAGGGCGCTGTGTAGATGCCATCGGGATAGAAACCCTGGTCCAGAATCAATCGCTGGAACACCGGTTTGCCGTTAATCAGGAAGCGGTTACCCTCAATGGTAATCTTGCGCAAACCGAAATAGCTCTTCACGGTGTCCACCGCCTTGCCGTTACGCTCTACCGTTATCGTCAGGTCGTAGAGGAACGGCTTGCCGGGATGCCACAGTTTGACGGTGGACAGCTTGAGCACGCCGATGGTGTTGCGCCAGTTGGCAGGCACGACCTCTTCGCCAACCAGCTTGCCGCCGGCGTATGCTCGCAGGCGCACCTTCGTGCCTTTCTGCGTGCCATCTACCCAGCCCTGAAAGATGACCCGCCCGCCATCGGGGTCGGGTATCAGATGGAAGGTTTTGAGGTAGGTATCGCCCGTCGCCTCCAGCCACACGGTCTGCCAGATGCCTGTGGTGCGGGTGTACACACAGCCGTAAGAGTGACGCTCGTGGCTCTGTTTGCCCGTTGCCTGCTTGCCGGAGCGCGTTTCATCGATCACATGCACCACCAGCTCGTTCTCGCCCGGGCGCACATGCCGGGTGATGTCAAAGCGGAAGGGCGTATAGCCGCCGCGGTGCTCGCCCAGGAATATGCCGTTCAGCCATACGCGCGCGTGCCAGTCCACTGCTCCAAAGTGCAGGAACAGGCGTTTCCCTTTCAAGCTGGCAGGCACTCGAAAGTGTCGGCGATACCACACATGCGTCATAAAGTCGGTGTTGCCGATGCCGGAGAGTTTGCTTTCCGGTGCGAAAGGCACCAGAATGCGTCGAGAGAAGCTTTTACCAGATATCCAGCCCTGTTGTTCGCCGATGCCTTCGTTGTCTATTTCGAACTCCCACTCCCCGTTCAGGTTGAGCCACAGCTCGCGCTGAAAATCGGGGCGCGGATGTTCAGGACGCGGAATGTTTGTTTGTGCCATCGTGTTTACTCCTACCGTCAGCAAAAGGATGATAACCGGTACTCTGAAAGCCACTGTGTGACCCTCCGTGTGCCGTTCCGTTGTTAGTTATAATACGGAAAAGGTGCGCTCTATTCCTGTCGGCATGACGAGGAGTACCCTGCGTGGGATGGAAATACAAGGTAACTCGGCAGGAGACTGGGGGGCTGCTCATGCAGCCCTATCAGCTTCGACAAATTGTGCAGTTGATACAGAAATACAACCTTTCTGTTCGGGAGGAATCAGACCAATGAAAGACTATCATATCAACCTGTTCTACAGCGAAGAGGACGGTGGCTATATTGCAGATATTCCCGACCTGCCGGGCTGTTCCGCCTTCGGCGAAACCCCGGAAGAGGCTCTGCGCGAGGTGCTGATAGCGAAGCAGGCGTGGCTGGAATCTGCACGCGCGGAAGGAAAACCAATACCGCCGCCCCGTTACCGACCTGTGGTGTATCAGGAGGTGGATTGAACGGCTATCAACCTGCCTCTACCCCATGCCAACGTCGAACCGGTACTCTCCCGAACCGATGTTGACCACCACAAATCCGCGCTCGGCGCCGCGAACCTGTACACCTTCTGCCTCGTCCAAAGGCTTGCCGTTTTCGGTGACGCTGTTCACCTCTGTAGCGGGCAGGTAAACGGTCGCGCTGGTGTTTGGGGGAACGCTCACCTTCCAGTGCAGTCGCTCGCCTTCCCTGCGCCACTCGCTACGTATCAGCCCGCGCACGGAACGGTAGCTTGCCCTCGCCCATTCTATCCCCGGCAGGATATGGGGCTTCAGCACGAAGTGCCTGAAACCGGGCGTGTTTGCGCATGGGCGTATGCCCGCGATACCGTAAAAGAACCACGCATCGAACCCGCCCTGCATGGGGTGGTTGCAGGAACGCGGACCTTCCTGCTGTTCAATCTCAGGCTCACTCCACCATTCCCACAGCGTGGTTGCGCCTAAGGAGAACAGATACCCGATGCTGGGATAGTCGGTCTGGTGCAGGATGGTCATCGCCACATCGCCGTGCCCGTACTCGCTCAGCGTCCAGAACAGATGACGCAAGCCGAAAATGCCTGTCGTATGATGCCCGCGATGCCGTTTCATCACATCCCGCGCGAGGCTGTCCGCAACTGCCTGCTCCATCCCCTCCGGCACCAGCCCCCATGCCAGCGCGAGCACATCCGCCGTTTGACTGCCATAACTGCGCTCTTCGGCGTTGAAGAAGTGGCGATTGAACGCCTCACGTATCTGCGTGGCAAGCTGTTCAAACACGCTGGCGTCTTCCGTTTTGCCCAGCACCTGCGCCACGCGCTGCATGATGCGGGCGTCCAGATAGAAAACCGCGGTGGAGGTAATCGGGATGGGCGTATTGCCCGGTACCGAACCGGGTGCACACCAGTCCCCCAGCCCCGCCGAAACAATCATATCCTGCGCGCTTTCCTGCAGGTGTTCCACCCACTGTTTCATGGTGTCGTAATGTTTCTCCAGCACGGTGGTATCGCCGTAGTACACATAGAGATAGTAGGGTATCTGCACGATAGCGGTTCCCCAGTCGGGCGACGCCTCGCCGATTTTGCGCTTACCGGGCGCGACAAAGGTGGGCAGTCCATTCTCGGTCAGCGAGGTTTCTATGTCCTCCAGGTACTTGCGCCAGAAGGGCGCCATTTCAAAGTTATAGATGGTCATCTCCGCCGAGACATGCGCGTCGCCCAGCCAGCCACATCGCTCGCGGTGTGGGCAGTCGGTGGGCACGCTGTGCAGGTTGCTTACCTCCGTCCACAGAGCGGTGCGGTGGATGCGATTCAGCATCTCGTCAGAGCACTCGAACGTGCCCGCTGGCTGAACGGCGGTGTGCACCACCACTCCCCCCAGCATGTCCAGCGTGGGCGTACCCGGATAGCCTGTCATCTCCACATAGCGGAAGCCGTGATAGGTAAAGCGCGGTTCCCAGATTTCCACGCCTGTGCCTTTGCAGGTGTAACGGTCGGTCTGCACCACGTTGGTTGCAAACACGCCGGTGCTGGCAGGGTCAATGCTGCCATCGGGGTGCAGTTCTTCGGCGAAACGCAGGGTGATGGTCGTGCCTTCGGGAGCCTCTACCTTCAACCGTGCCCAGCCGGCGAAGTTCTGTCCCATGTCATATACCCACACGCCCGGCTGTACCTGCCACAGGCTGATGGGCTGAAGTGTTTTTATCCGTTGGATGGGAGGCATCAGCTGGCTTTGCAGTCGCTTCGTTGGTGAGGGAATCACCTGTACAGGCCGCCATGCCGAATCATCAAACGAGGCAGTGCTCCAGCCGAGCACCTCGAGCCGCGCGTCGTACTCCTCGCCAGCGTAGACGTTGTTTTTGAGCACCGGTCCGGGGAAAGTTTTCCACGACCCGTCGGTGCAGATGAGTTCGGCTGTGCCGTCTTCATACTCCAGCGCCATCTGCAACAGGGCGCACGGAAGCCCGTACGACATCCCGCCCCACACCACAGCCTGATGGAACCATCCGTTGCCCAGCATGATGCCCACAGCGTTCTCGCCCGGCATCAGCAGGTGCGTGATGTCGTATACCACGTAAAGCGCGCGCCCTTCGTAATCCGTCTGGGCGGGGTCGAGCACATGGTCGCCCACGCGCGCCCCGTTCACCCAGAGCTCGTAGTAACCCAGTCCGCATACCAGCGCACGTGCCCGCCTTACCGGTGCACTCACCAGAAACGCTTTGCGGAGCAGAGGAGCCGGTTCCGCCTGCGGCGCCGAAATCCACTGCGCCTTCCACTCCTCGGGGTGCAGGATGCCCATCTCCCACCAGGAAATCTCGCTCCATTCGGACGGGTTCCCCTGCGCATCCCACGCCTGCACCTTCCAGTAACATCGCTGAAGCGACCGCAGGGGCTTGCCTGTGTAGGGGATGTGGGTGGTCTGATCGGATTCCACTCTGCCGGTGTCCCACAGGTCTCCCTCATCACGAGCGAGCAGGTCGGGACTGCTGGCGACCAGAATGCGGTAGGCGGTTTGCCTCTGTGCGCGTTCGCGCGACCACAGCGTCCAGCTCAGGCGCGGCTGCGGCACATCTACCCCCATCGGGCGCGACAGATATTCACAGCGAAGGTCTATAGGTATCATCATGGCGAATGTATTCGTCATTTGCACCAGTACTCCTGCGTTACAGGGCGACTCTGTACCTCCCTCAAAAACGCTTCTGCCTCCTCTACGCTGGCAAACGCCTCTCCAACCGTCAACCACACTCCCCTACGACCCACCTGTTCTAGCACGTCCAGCGCGTCCTGAGCGGTTTCTGCCAGCACCTGAACGCTCTTACCTGCTTGTAAGCATTGACGATACACATCCACCCATCGCGCTGCGGGACCCCTGCCCGCACCATACACCCACTGTACCGCATGAAGGTTGGGCATCTCCAGTAGAAGGGGCAGGTGCTTCAGAGCGTCGGGTCCGTCCAGATGGAAGATACTGCGCTCTAAAGGCTCCATCTCAAACAGGATGTCGGGCAGAATCATCTCCCGCGCCATGTCGGTGGAAACCATGCACCAGAAATCGCAACTGGGCACATAATAGCGTCCCTGATGGTACGCGGTCAGCCATGTGGTGCAGCCGAAACCTGCCTCCGCTATCCGGTGGTACGAACGCTCAAACGCCTCCACGAACGCTTTCGACACGTGTCTGCCTGCCTTCACCACCAGGTCGGGACAGTCTATCAGGTCGGTGCACAGCGTTTGCGGGTCGCGCAGGGCGGCGAGGATATCGTAATTGCCGTGCAGGTCGGTGATGCCGACGATGTAACGCCCCTCGCAACGCTGGATGGCATAGTCGGTCATGCGTTCTATCGTTTGCCAGTAGATGTTATCGAAGTTCGGGGGCGTTTCCAGAATGCGATACCAGTCCTCTGGCTCGTGCACGACGGGTTTTGACCAGCTCGTGCCCTCCGAGAACTCCAGTTCGCATCCGAACAGCGTGGCAGTAATCTCAGGACCGAGGTTGGGCCAGTACACGGGAAAGCTATCGCCTGCGTATTCGTGACATTCCATCCAGGCGATAGCACTCTCTACCGCGTACTCCACGTCCATCCACCGTTCGCGCAGGGAGCGATGTTGCTTGACCGGTCCCCGATAGGGGCGCGAAGGTGCCACATACAGTGTGACGGGTGGGCGGTCAATGACCTCACCCACCCACCACGCCTCGAACCGCTCCACCGTTTTGTTAAAGTCCTGTTTCCATTCCAGCGTGCGGATCATGAGAGCTTCCTCCACCGCCGGGACTGTTTGACCAGTTCGTCTGCCTCTTCGGGCGAGCTTGCCCAGGTGCTAATGAGCACTCCACGTGTGCCCAGCGCTTCTACCAGTGGCTGCACGCTCTCTGGAGGCACACCCATTGCCAGTATCCCCTTGCCTGCACGCAGCGCCTTTTGATACAGAGGATACCAGCACGGGTCGCCCGCATGAGGTTGCCCGGCGCCTGGCGTCCACTGGATGGCGTTCAGCTTCTTGATGCTGCACAGCGCGTCCAGATGCTTGATCGCGTTCACGCCGTCCAGGTGGTAGATGGTGTTATCCAGCCGTTCACACTGCTGCTCCAGATAAGGCAGGACGAACTCGTTGAACAGCTCGGGGCTGATCATGCACGACATATCGCACTGCAGTTTCGCCGTCCTGCCGATGCCCCAGATGTTAAAGGCTGAAAAGACCGTGCCCCCATCCCTGTCGCGGATAATCTTGGCAAAGGCATCGTAGTAGTCAAAGTAGCGGGCGAGGATGTCTCGCTGAAGCCGATGCACATGTTCGGGATGGTCTATCAGGTCGGTCAGCAGCTCCAACGTGCCGCGCAGGGACGCCAGAATATCTAGGTTCTCAATCAGGTCTGGGAAGCTCACCAGCGCCTTGCCTTTGAAGTGACTCATCGCCTGGCGCGCCATCTCGGTGTTGATTTTCCAGTACTTCTCTTCGGGATTGTACGGCGGAATCTGCGCGGTGGTGATGTCGTCAAACACTTTGCCGTACCATACGGTGTTGTGGTCAAAGGTAGGTGGGCTACCCAGGTGAATGGCCAGACTGCCCGGACCAAGGTTGGTATCAAACCAGGGGAACCCATCGCCTCCATGATAGGTATGCGCCAGCTGCCACTCGGTGGAGGTAATGCGATAATCAATATCCAGCCACTGTTCCTCTGGAGTCGGGTCGGGTTTAGGGGCGGGAACGTCCACCACTGGCTTTTCCAGCGGCGCGTACACAATAAGCAGGGGTCCCTCCATCTCCTCGCGTGCCCACCATGCCATATAACGAGGTTTTACCTTGTCCCAATCGGGTTTGTACAGCAGCGACACCCCTGTTACCTCCTGTTGAATTACCTTCAATTTCTGTAAGGGAACGAACGTTTCCTTGCAGCAGGCAGGGTTTTGGGGGCTGCAGGTTTAACCTGATAACCAGCACACGCAAGCGAGGGGGTAAGAGATGAGACCGCATGCATTGCTGACGCTAACCGTCTCACTGTTTTGTATCTCGGCGACCTATGGTCAGGTGTTGCGAGAGTGTCTGGTACTACCTCTGGAAGGTGGGATGTCGCGGGCGGTAGTGTATACCGACCCCGTTCAGGCGATGCTGGTGTCAGGCATGTGGACAGCTCCAAAAGCTGGCGACACCGTAACTTTTCCCGACGGCTCCACCCGGCAGTGGGAGGCGGTTACGGCAAACGCCGAGGGCTGGTTTGAGCACCCCGCCCTGCGCAATGGATACGCCTTTATTCCGGTTTCCTCAGAGCGCGAGAAAGTTGTTCTGTTAGAGTCTTCAGGAAGCGTAACAGTTATCGTGAACGGCGAGCCGCGCGTGGGAGATGTGTACGGACATGGATACGTGCGAATACCTATCCAGCTGAAGGCGGGAGAGAACCATCTGCTGTTTCGAACCAGCCGGCTGGGCAGGCTTACGGCAAAGCTTTCCAACCCCTCGGAAGAGGTTTTGCTGGATGTTCGCGACGCTACCCTGCCCGACCTGGTGGTGGGAGATGGCTCTGATGTCTGGTTGGGCATTGTGGTCATCAACGCCTCCACGCAGAGCCAGAAGGGACTGTTCATCCTCGCGAATCATGAAGGTGGACGTACCGTCGAGAGTGCGGTTCCCGATTTGCCCCCGCTCAGCGTGTCGAAAGTGCCCGTAAGGCTTCGCGTATCGCCGCCGCAGTCTGCAGGTGTGGGCAAGGTGCAGCTGCGTTTGATGCGCAGAGAGGGCAAGGAACGCTACACCCTGAGCACCGCCGAGGTTACCCTCCGCATCCGCGAGCCTCATGAGTCGCAAAAGCGCACCTTCGTCAGCGCGATGGATGGCAGTGTGCAGTACTATGCGGTTCTGCCCGCGCAAAAAGTAAGCAAAGACTCATCACCCCCCGCTCTGGTACTGACCCTGCACGGTGCTGGGGTGGAGGCTATCGGGCAGGTGGATGCCTATTCGCCCAAAAGCTGGGCGGTGCTTGTTGCGCCAACCAACCGGCGCCCCTTCGGCTTCAACTGGGAGGACTGGGGACGTCTGGATGCGCTGGAGGTGCTGGATCTGGCGCAACGGCAGTGGCGTACCGACCCCTATCGCGTTTATCTGACAGGGCACTCCATGGGTGGACACGGAACCTGGCAGGTTGGGCTGACGCACCCCGACCGGTTCGCCGCCATTGCACCAAGCGCCGGGTGGGTGAGCATCTGGACGTATGCTACCAGTGCGCGGCTTGGACAGCGTGAACGTCCCGCCGATGAAAAGACCGACCCGATGGAGGAGTTCCTTCTGCGCTGCGCCTCGCCGAGCGACACTCTCGGGCTGGCGCGAAACAGCCTTCTGCAGGGGGTGTATGTCCTGCACGGTGACGCCGACGACAACGTTCCTGTCGCCCAGGCGCGTATCATGCGCGAAAGGTTAAGCGAGTTTCACCGCGACTTTGAATACTATGAACAGCCAGGCGCTGGGCACTGGTGGGACGTCTCAGATGAGCCAGGCGTGGATTGCGTGGACTGGCTTCCTATTTTTGACTTCTTCGCGCGGCATCGCCTGCCTACTCGCGACAGCGTAAGACGCATCGAGTTCACCACGATGAGCCCGGGTGTATCCTCAAAATGCCACTGGGTGAGCATTGAAATGCAGGAACAGCCGATGAAGCCCAGCTCGGTAAACCTGCGCTATGACCCGGGCAGAAGGCGTTTCGTGGGCACTACCAGTAACGTCGCACGGCTTGCGCTGAGCGTGGAGCACATGAAGCCCGGTGCACCTCTGAGCGTGGAGCTGGACGGGCAGGTCATCGGCAATATCTCCTATCCGGCGCGAGAACGGCAGATATGGCTGGTAAAGGAGGGAGGACAGTGGAGGCTTTCCGCCGCGCCCGATGCGAAGCTGAAATCGCCTCAGCGCTATGGCGGTTTCAAGAGCGTTTTCACCAACCGACCGGTGCTGGTGTACGGCACGAAAGGCACTCCTGAAGAGAACGCGTGGGCATTGGCGAAGGCGCGATTCGATTCTGAGCAGTTCTGGTATCGCGGCAACGCCACCTTTGAGGTTGTCGCCGATGTGGAGTTCCAGCCCGACCGCTACCGCGACCGCAACATCATCCTGTACGGCAACGCTGACACCAACGCCGCATGGCAGTTACTGCTGGACGATAGCCCCGTTCAGGTGCGCCGCGGAAGCGTCAACATCGGCAGTCGGGCGATTGCGGGAGAAAACCTCGCCTGCCTGTTTGTTCGCCCGCGGGCTGGTTCCGCCACGGCACTGGTCGGAGCGGTCGCGGGAACCGGCATCACTGGGCTTCGCCTAACCGACCGCCTGCCGTACTTCACCGCCGGCGCGGGCTTTCCAGACTGTCTGGTGCTGTCCACGGATATGCTAACTAAAGGCATGGAAGGGGTGCTGGCAGGAGGCTTCTTCGGCGAGGACTGGAGCGTAGACCGCGGCGAGTTCCTCTGGCGATAGTTCAGCCAAGCTGCGATTCGAGGAACTGCTGGAAGCGTGTCAGGTCTTCCTGCACGACGTTCCAGCGATCGAGCACTGTCTGTCTCAACTGCGCCACCCGTTGCGGGTCCAGAGTGTACGTGTAGGAATGGCGAAACACGTGGCGGAAGCCCCGCAGGTCGTCCAGCAGTTTTAAGCTGTCGGGAGAGACTAACCGCGGGCGTATCGTTGGCACATCAATGCTCATGCGCTGTAACAGCTCGCGATGATAGCTTCCGCGCGGTTCCAGCTGGTTCTCGAACGCGCTGGCAACCTCTTCGAACAGGTCTTCTGCAGCCGAATACAGGTTGTGCAGATAGTAGCCTGTGACGACAACGCGCTCCTGATTATCCGGCTGGGTCGCCTGCAGGCTCTGCAGGATGTTATCGATGACCTGCATCTGGTTCTGAAAGTAGCCCAGTAACAGGGCGATTGCCTCACGCTTCACAGAATCCTCAACCCCCTCTGGATAATCTGCTCCCTGAAAAGGCATTTCTCCAGTTCAATCAGGTCAACATCCCTGTCCAGCAGGGCTTCCAACTCCACAAGAGTACGAAAATAATCCCCCTCAAAGCCCTCTACCGCTACGTCGATATCAGAAAAGGAGTGAAATCTGCCCTCCTTAAGCACCGAGCCGGTCAGGTAAACCGCTTTGACATTCTTGTCAGCGAAGTAGTCGCGCAGGGCTTGAACCGCCTTGGCGAGCTCCTGCTGGCGTACACGCTCGCGCTCGGCATACTTCTCCTGCAAACGCTTTTCCCAGAGTGAAATATCATACATCAGCACCATCTCCCTGCACCCTGATTTTGCCACAGGTGGAGACAGGATGTCAAACAGTTCTGGTATAATGAAAACACATGCCCACGGGTGAGGGTGGTGATCCGAGTGAGCGTAACACAGCCCAAAGCGCAACCTGAAGCCGAAATCATCTATCCAGAAAGTGACGGAAAGCCATTGGCGGACAATACGAAACAGTTTCGCTGGATACTGTACATCTACACTGGTGTCGCCAGTCTGTTCAAGGACGACCCCAATGTGTTTGTCGCCGGCGATCTGCTGTGGTATCCCGTGGAAGGCGATAACAAAACCCGCACCGCGCCTGATGTGATGGTGGCTTTCGGCAGACCCAAAGGCGACCGCCCCTCCTACAAGCAATGGGAGGAGGACAATATCCCGCCGCAGGTGGTGTTCGAAGTGCTCTCTCCCGGCAACCGCCTGAGCGAGCTGATTGAGAAGTTCCTGTTCTACCAGCGGTTCGGCGTGGAGGAGTATTACGTGTATGACCCGGATACGGGGCGCCTGGACGGGTGGATCCGCGAGGGTAACGAACTGCGCCCCATTGAGAACATGGAGGGCTGGGTCAGTCCTCGATCGGGCATTCGCTTTATGACGCGAGGGAGCGACCTCGTGCTGATTCGCCCCGACGGGCTGCCATTCGTGAACCCGGAGGAGCTGGAGTCATTGCTGACTGAGGCGCAAAAGCGGGCGGAGGAAGCGGAAACCAGAGCACAGGAAGCAGAGGCACGGGCAGAACGACTGGCACAAAAGCTGCGAGATCTGGGCGTCGAGCCAGAGTAGGGCTACTCCTGCATCTGCGCCAATTGTACCGCACGCACAAAGACGCTGTTCAGCATCTCGCGGGTGAGCTTGCCGGTGAAGGTGTTTTGCTGACTGGGATGGTAACTGCACAACAGCCAGCGACCATCGCCAAGCGGCAGCTCTGCCCCATGAGCGAACGCCGAAGGCTTCCACGAGTGATCTAAGCCGATATCCGTTAATGCCCGCAGTGTCCACTCAAAAGCCACTCGCCCCAGCACCACAATCACCCTCCATCCATGCACGCACCGGAGGGTGGCTTTCATCCAGTGCTGGCAGTTCTGCAGTTCTTCGCGGGTGGGCTTATTGGCAGGCGGGGCACAGTGCGCCACGGCGGTGATAAACGCATCGCGCAGTTCCAGCCCGTCGTCCCGGTGGGTGCTGGTAGGCTGATTAGCTAAGCCCGCTTCGTATAACGCCCGAAACAGCCAGTTGCCGCTCTCGTCGCCGGTGAAGATGCGTCCGGTTCGGTTGCCTCCGTGGGCTGCAGGTGCCAGCCCGACCACGAGTATCCTTGCATCGGGGTCGCCGAAGTTGGGCACGGGCTTACCCCAGTACTCCCAGCCGCGATAGGCACGACGTTTCGTCTGCGCCACCTGCCTGATATACTCCACCAGTCGGGGACACTTCTCGCAGGCGGTAATCGCCACATTCAGTTTGCGTGCACACCTGCCGCCATCTCCTACCATCGCTTCACCTCCACCTGCGGCAGCAGGTCGCGAATCTGCTCTGCCGTGCCGATGTCGGAGCCGTCTGTCATGGCGGTCGCTGCGCCGGCTGCCGTGCCCCAACGAATGGCTTCCTCTATCCCTCCGCCACGAACCAGCACGCTCAAAAAGCCCGCTATCATCGAATCGCCCGAGCCGATAGTGCTGACGGCTTTGACCTTTGGAGGTATCGCATACCAGCACCCTTCTGTGCAGGCTACCGCCGCGCCCTTCTCGCCAATGGAGACAATAACCACCTGTGTACCTCGCCGATGCAGTTCCTGTGCAGCATGGACGGCGTCTTCTATCGTGTCCACCGGACGACCCAGCAGCCGCTCGGTTTCGGTCTCGTTGGGCTTAATCAGGAAGGGCTGGGCGGTTAATCCCGTTATCAGCGGCTCGCCATCGGCGTCCAGCACCACCTTGGCGCCTCCATCCTGCGCGATGCGGGCAAGCGTTGCATAGATGTCGGTGGGAACTCGGGGCGGCAGGCTACCCCCCAGCGCCACGAACTCCGCTTCGCGAGACAGCAACGCCACTTTGTCCAGAAGCCTCTGCAGTTCCTCTGCCGACACCTGTGGTCCACGCTCGTTCAGACAGGTGGGCGGTGAGCCGTCTTCCTCCTGAATGGCGAGGTTGATGCGGGTGTCGCCCTGCACCCACACGAAGTCGCAGGGGATGCCCTCCTGCTCCTGTAGTTCGCGCTGGATGTAGCGACCAGTTCGCCCTCCCAGAAAACCTGTTGCGGTCACGGGCACGCCCAAGCGCTTCAGCACCCGTGCCACATTCACGCCCTTCCCGCCGATGTCCTCCTCTATCTTCAGGATGCGGTTGGTGTCGTGCGCCACCAGCTGTTTGACGTAGATGAGCCGGTCTACCGAAGGGTTCAGCGTGACGGTAAGAATCATGCTTCGTTAGTGCCTCCCGTGTGTATGGGGAACCAGCGTTTCAATGTCTCACGCAAACGGGCAAAAGAACGGTCAGTGCAACGTGACAGACTGACGTGTTCTGCCAGTCTTTGGAACAATGCTGAGGAGCGAGGTATTTTCTTCAGACGAATGATTTCCTCCATCGCGCTCTTGGGATTTTCAGGCTTTGGTCTGTTTTCGCCAGTGTGCCTGGCGAGCACAGCGCGCATCGCCTGCTCGTCGCCATCAGCAATGACCTGTGCCACGTGCGGCGAGTCGGAAAAGACCCACACCTCCAGTTCAGGGTCTATCACCACAACGGCGCATCTCTGCTGCCATCCCGCACTTTCCATCTGTTGCTGAACACTTTGCGCGATTTCCTCAGTGCTCATATCATCCGCTCCACACCCCTCGCGGTCGAACAACACAAGCGCGTAGCGGTACATTTTATGGTAGGGGCGTAGAAACTCCGCCGCATGTGTTCTGACACCTGGGTCATGGTGCGGGTGCGTGAATATATCGTATTGTATCGCTCGAATACCCAGCGATTGAGGACGGGATACCAATCCACGCATGGTCATCTCCATATCCTTGTCCGCGACGAGTATCACCAGGTCCTTCATCCCAGCACTCCGCTTGCCAGCAGGTCGCCCAAGCTGATGTTTGCCCTCCACTCCTGAAGTTGTGGGTGCAGATCGCCGCGTACGATATTTGTGGCACCACTTGGAGTGCGTGCGAAGCACAGCAATTCATCAGGGCGGCACAGGTTCAGCAACAGGGGTGAATGGGTTGCACACAGCACCTGCCCATCATATACGGACGAGAGCGACTGGTAAACCGCTTCCAGCGCACGCGGATGAACGCCGTTCTCCGGCTCCTCTACGAAATAGACAGCACCCGGCTGTGGAAGATAAGCCAGCAATGTCAGGGCGAGGAAACGCAGCGTGCCATCCGAAAGCATCCACGAAGGCAAACGCAATCCTGTAGCTGTCTCTATTATCAGATAACGGTAGCGGTCTACCTCTCGTTCGGCGCACTTAACCTCCTTCACCTCTGGAAGCACTGTTCGGATGTGTTGAAGCCAGCGGTCGTACCGCTGGGGGTGTGTGGATCGCAGGGAATCAACGACAATAGGCAGGTTAGAGCCGTCTGGCTGGAAACGTTCCGGTGCGTCCGGTCGGCATGGGGAGCGCATAGCCGGTGCGCTCAACTGCAGTATTTGCACGCCTTCGGTAAGAAGCTGCCGTGCCCACAAGCTCGCCTGAAATCGTTCTTCTTCCTCTGGAACCACAGTCAGCCCAGCGCGGTCACGACTGGGGCGCAGATAAAAGTTCCAGTCGGTAGTCTCGGACCGCACATAAACTCGCCCATCGGGGTTGCGAGACATTACCTTTCGGTATCCGGCAGGGGAATGCTTTCCATGTTCGGTGACGAGAGCGCGAGAAGTGGACTGCTCTTCGGCGAAAAGAACTGGGATTTCCTCAGAAGACCTTCTCAAGCCGTTCTCGGTTCGTATCAGCCAGAAGTTTTCTACCTCCAGCGTTTCCTCGCTGCTGACACGGATTTCGTAACGTGCGGTTGTATAGTCGCCAACCGGCATGGGGAGCCGCATCTCGACCGCCAGCTCAAAGTACGGTTCGGATTGCTGCCACACCAGCTCGCGTGCTGTTTGCGAACGCTGCTGGACAGCATACTCTATCCCCTCCAGCAGTAGGTCGCGCATAAAGGCGACCACATCCAGGAACGTGCTCTTGCCGCTTGCGTTGGCGCCCACGAGCACGTGAAAGTGTGAAAGAGGTTGCGTTATATACCTCAAACACTTGTAGTTTAGAGCCTGGATGCGCGAAATCATTGCCGTCTATTACCCCGCCTCACGACGCCAGCACCTCGTTCAGCTTCAGAAGGCTCTCGTCCAGCACACGCGGCTCCTCCCAGGACAGGCGCAGGGGAACCGCTACCACGTCGCTTCCGCGCAGGGCGGTCATCATGCCGCTTTCGCCCCTTAGCAGCAGGTCTACCGCCAGCGCACCGAAACGACTGCCCATGATGCGGTCGGTCGCCGTCGGGGAGCCTCCGCGTTGGGTATAGCCCAGTACCGTTGCCCGCACCTCCTCGCGCAGATACATTTCTACGAAGGTCGCTACCTCCGACGCTTTTGCCGCGCCCTCCGCCGTGACAATAATCGCAGACCTCTTGCCCCGGACCATGCCCTGTTTCAGCCGTTCGCAAATCTGGACTGGGTCAAACGGGATTTCCGGCACGAGGATGGCTTCCGCGCCACCCGCCAGCCCTACCGCCGCTGCGATGAATCCGCGCGACCGCCCCATCACCTCAATCACGAAAATGCGCTCGAAGCTGTCTGCGGTATCGCGAATCTTGTCAATGGCATCCATCGCCACCTGAAGGGCGGTATCAAATCCGAGCGTATACTCTGTGCCGCCGATGTCGTTGTCGATGGTGGCGGGGATACCCACAACGCAGATACCAGAGACCTCCTCCAGTCGCGCCGCGCCGCGAAACGAGCCATCTCCACCAATAACGACCAAGCCTTCAATGCCCTGCTCGTGCAACGCTTCCGCGGCTGTTTGCAAACCTTCTTCCGTCTTGAAGCGTTCACTGCGTGCAGTGCGCAGGATGGTGCCGCCGCGATTGATGATTCCGCCTACCGATGACAGGTCCATCTTCCTGAACCAGCCATTCAAGAGACCTTCGTAACCCCTCTCGATGCCGACCACTTCCAATCCGTGCACTACCGCAGAACGCACCACCGCGCGCAGAGCAGGGTTCATGCCTGATGCATCGCCGCCGCTGGTTAACACCCCTATCCGTTTCATCTTGCTACCCCCTTCACAGCCTCTCCAGCAGTTTTGCCACCTCGGCATCCGTGGGCAGGGCTGGAATCGCTCCCGGGCGCGTGGCGGTCAGCGCCCCCGCGGCATTGGCATACTGGAAGGTGCGCTGGAGGTCGGTATCGCTCAGGTTGCGAATGGCGTCGCGCCCCCGAGCCCGCTTGCGCAACTGCACCAGCATCGCTGCCACAAAGGCGTCGCCGCAACCGACGGTCTCCACCACCTCCACGGGTATCCCAGCCACTGCTCCACTGTGCAACGGCGTGGCGTAGTAACATCCCTTCTCCCCCAGTGTGACCGCAATCAGCACCAGCTGGGGGAAGCGGGTGAACAGGTGCGTCACCCCCACTTCCGGCGTGCGAACATCTGTCAGGAAATGCAGTTCGGTCTCGTTCAGCTTGACCACATCGGCATAACGCAGACCGG
Source organism: Chthonomonadia bacterium (assembly GCA_013314755.1). Taxonomy (GTDB): domain Bacteria; phylum Armatimonadota; class HRBIN16; order HRBIN16; family HRBIN16; genus HRBIN16. The sequence goes on along the minus strand of JABUFA010000012.1, from coordinate 62,496 downwards.
TCTCCATCTGCTCCCTGCCTTCATCCTCACTGCGCCACAGGGCGGGGCGCATGTTGGGGTCATAAGAGATAACCGCGCCAGCCTCGCGGGCAATCTGCAGGGCGTACAACGTGGCACTGCGCACCGGCTCGTCCAGCAGGGAGATAGAGCCGAAATGGAAAATGCGTGCCCGCCGCACCCGATGCGTATCCACATCGCCCGGCTCATACAGCATATCCGCGCTGGGGTTGCGGTAGAAGATGAATTCCGGCACGCCCTCTGCGGTCAGCGAAACGAAGGCAAGTGCCGTCCGCGCGGTATCGTCGAAGCGCATACCGCCCACGTCCACCCCGTTCGCCATCAGGGTGTCGCGCAGGAGATAGCCAAACGGGTCGTTGCCGACTTTACCCAGAAACGCACTGCGCACGCCCAGTTTTGCCACGCCAGCGGCGACGTTTGCGGGCGCACCGCCGGGCGCAGGGGAGAAGCCTTTCGCCTCCTGAATCTTTACCCCCTTCTGCTGGGCAACCATGTCAATCAACGCCTCGCCGAGGCACACAACCTCCGCCAACTCAAACCCTCCTTCCACAGTGAACCACATCCATAAGATTAGCCCGATGGGCAGTGGTGTCCTTTTTGCGCTGCAATTGGACCCGACGGCTGGGCGGTGGGACTATTCGCTATCTTGAGGTGAGGCTTCGGCTCAATCGGCGACGAGTAGCGCTATGAGTCGGTGGATGAAGTGCGCTCCGCCTCATCGGTCGGGCTGGAGGACCTGGGCGGGGTCAGCACGTGCGTTGCCTCCTCCAGCATCTGGCGGTAGATTTTTTCTTTCTGTTTCTTGCTGAGCTGCTCGCCTGTGGTCCAGAACCAGTACGCGCTTCTGCCCACCACGTAGGTGCCGGCGTACGCTATCGCCCCTTTGACCAGCACGCCCACTCCGCCCGGCACAATGCCCACGAACTCGCGCGCGAGCGACCGCCAACCCATCGCCCCTGCTACCACCGGGACAATCTCTTTGAGCCTGTCGCGCGTGTGATACGACAGACCCAGCGCCGCCGCGATTTTGAGCAACAGCAGTATCTGGTTTTTCGTGAGCAGGACAATATCCGCCACCGCGGCAGGCGGAAGGAACGCGCTGGCTATTGGGATGACGCCCGGTATCGCCGAGAGCATGGCAATCTGTCCGTTCACCCGCGAAGCTTCCCTGATGAGATGCTCTGCTGCCGGCTCACGAAACAGGGGAAACCGCCGCGCCAGGGCGATAGCCAGACCGGGCATGTCGGTGATGATACGCCTGGCGACCTGGAGGTTCTGTTCGGGCAGGAGCCACTGGTAGTGCTCGCCGAGTATCGTCTCGGTGCTCCCGCCACAGTCGATAACGATGTCGGCTGGCTCGTCGGGCAGGTGCGTGGAGCATATCAGGTGCTGGCGCGAGCGGTCGCGCTCCGCCGGGGATAGCCCCTCCAGCAGTTGCTCGCTCACGTCATGAGTACGTGTTGGGCTGCCCACCAGCGCAATGCGGAACGGCTTTTCAGCGAGAGCGCGTATCTCCTCCGTGGAAAGCTCCTTGCTGATCTGCAATATTTCACGGATGTTACGAGCCAACCTGCCCATCCTTCGCAAATGTATCACCCCACTCCACATAAGGTCGCAGGTACTGTTTCAGTTCGCTCACCGCCTGCTCGGTGAACTGTCGGCTGGTCTCTACCATGCGCTCCGGCAGTGCGGGTGGTGTGCTGTCGCGCAGGGTCTGCACCTCGTCATATAGCGCAAACTGCGGTGGTATCTGATTGGGCACCGGCACGCCCTTCAGCGTGGCTAAAGCCATCGTCCACATCCGCGTGACCGCTGGTAGCGAATAACCGCCGCCACCTGTGGCTACAATAGGCAAGCCCTGCTCCACTACCCATTGTACCGCCCTCAGCCAGCCCTGCGTGGTCAGCGAGACGTGGGCTAACGGGTCCGTGTAATGCGGGTCAGCGCCCATCTGCAGGACCACCACTTCAGGCTGGAACCAGCGGAACAGTGCCGGCACCACCTGCTGAAACGCCCACCACCATATTTCGTCGTCCGCGTAGCGTCCCAGCGCGATGTTTGCCGAGGTGCCGCGCCCCTCACCCGCCCCAATCTCGTCGGGATGCCCCGTTCCCGGGAAGAGGAACCTGCCCGACTCGTGGATGGAGATGGTCAGCACCTGCGGATCGCGGTAATACAGCCACTGTACCCCGTCGCCGTGATGCACGTCTATGTCCAGATAGACAATCCGGCGGTATTTTTGTTTCAGCACGTGGATAGCGACCGCCGGGTCGTTGAAGATGCAAAAGCCCGCTGCCTCCTCCCTGCGCGCATGATGCAGTCCACCCGCCAGGTTCACCGCTACCTCTACACCATCCATCACCGCCTGTGCTGCGGCAACAGACGCCCCCACCACTGCCAGCGAGGCTTCAAACATTCCACGAAACGGCGGGTTGTCTCCGCTTGCGAAACCGAACTCGTGGTAGCCGGGCACGTGCTTGCCCTCGCTCAGCGCCTGTACCACCTGCACGTATCGTGGCGAGTGTACCTGGGCGACCAGTTCTGGCGCAGCCGGTGAAGCCTGCACGATATCCTCTTCATGCAGAACGCCAAGCATCTGCGCCAGCTCCTGCGAGAGCGTTACTCGTTCGGGGCGCAGAGGATGATAGGCGGAAAAACTGTAGCGCTCTACCCCAGGGCAAACAATATACACGAAGGTTCTCATCGGTAGAAACCCTTATCCATGATATCCAGCAATAGTTTCGCCCTGCGGGAGGCGAGTCCTTGCAGTCGCGCTAAACATCCACATAGAACTCGGCTTCCCAGCCGTCAGGCGTCTGTTCCACCCGCAGAAGGTGATAGGTAACCGCTTTGACTGGCGCGCCATCCAGCTGCGAGTTATCCTCCACAAACAGCCCATGTGCTTCGCCCTCTACCATTGTGTCGGTTACCCGATTGACCTTGAAATCGGTAAAGACCACCTTTTTCACGTCGGTCAGGTATATCAGTTCGCGAAGCCACTTTACCAGCAGGTCGGAGCGGTCAAGCGGTTCGGGCACTTCCACGCGGATAGGGACATGAATACCCGTCTGCTTGCCTTCGGGGTTAATGACCAACCGATACATGCCTCGCGAGGCGTTCTCGAACAGTTCCTCTAAGGTTTTGCCCCACGCGCGAATGCCCTTATCGGCGGTGTGGTCCAGAATCTGGTATCCTTCTGCCTCGTTCATGGCTTGCTTACCTGCGTACTCGAGCACAGCTTCGGCGGACGCCTCAAGAGCTCTCACCCTCTTCCACACCTTCGTCATCAATACGCTGGACAATACGCGCCAGAGCGTTCACATAATCATCCGGGTCGGGGGTCATGATGCGCACGCCCTGCGCCGCCCGTCCCGTGCGGCGAATCTGCTCCACCGGCACACGGATGGCTTTGCCCTGGGCGGTCACGGCGATAATGCGGTCATCGGGCAGAACACCTTTTGCGTCCACCAGAAAACCGGTGCGCTGGGTGACGTTGAAGGTGATGATGCCCTTGCCTCCGCGCCCCTGCAGGCGGTACTCGCTGAATGGTGTGCGCTTGCCGTAGCCTTTTTCGGAAATCACCAGCAGGTCGCGGTCCTTGTACACCTTGACCAGGGCGACCACCACGTCGTCTTTGCCCAGCTGGATGCCGCGCACGCCGCCCGCTGCTCTGCCCATCGCGCGCACATCGGTCTCGTGGAAGCGCAGACTCATCCCCTTGCGCGTGACGAACACCAGTTCATCGTTGCCGGAGGTTACCTGCACCCAGCCCAGCTCGTCGCCCTCCTCCAGGTCAAAGGCGAACAGCCCGTTCGCACGCAGGTTGGCAAACTCCGACAGGGCAATGCGCTTGACCTCGCCCCGGCGCGTGCCCATCACCAGATACTTATCGGGCGAGAAGTCGGCGATGGAGACCGTGGCGGTAATCTTTTCGCCCGGCTCGATGCGAATGAGGTTGATGATTGCCGTGCCCCGTGCCTGGCGCGTCGCCTGGGGAACCTCGTACGCCTTCAGCCGGTACACACGCCCGCGGTCGGTGAAGAAGAGGATATAGTGGTGCGTGCTGACCTGGAAGATATGTTCCAGCGTATCCTCTTCCTTCGTGGTGGTGGCGATAACACCTTTGCCTCCGCGCCGTTGACTGCGGTAGGTATCCAGCGGCAACCGCTTGATGTAACCATCGCGCGTGATGGTGACCAGCATCTCCTCTTCAGGAATCATATCCTCTTCGCCAATCTCTTCCGCTTCACGCGCGATGATGCGGGTGCGCCGGTCGTCGCCGTATTTTTCCTTCAGCTCCTTCAGCTCCTGCTTGATAATCTGCGCCACGCGCCGCTCGTCCGCCAGGATGTCCTCCAGATAGGCGATTTCCTGCAGAAGCCCCTTATATTCATCCTCCAGCCTCTGCTGTTCCAGCGCGGTCAGCTGGCGTAACTGCATGGAGAGTATCGCTTCCGCCTGAATCTGGGTGAAGCCGAACCGGCGCATGAGGGCACGACGAGCCACTTCGCTGTTCTCGGACTGCCGGATGATGCGGATGATTTCGTCCAGGAAGCGCACCACCACCTGCAGACCTTCCAGAATGTGCGCTCTCTGCTGGGCGCGATAGAGCTCGTAGCGCGTGCGCCGAACGATAACGTCGCGCCGGTGGTTGATGTAGTTCTGTAGTACCTGCTTGAGGTTGAGCACACGCGGCACGCCGTCTTCCAGCGCGAGCATGATGACGCCAAACGACAGGCGCATCGGCGTGTGCTTCAGCAGGAAGTTCAGCACCTTATGCGGGTTCACGTCGCGCCGCAGCTCGATAACCACCCTCATGCCGGTGCGGTCGGTGAAGTCATCAATGGCGGTGATGCCATCCACGCGCTTGCCCTTCACCAGGTTGGCTATCTGTTCAATCAGCTTCGCCTTGTTCACCTGGTAAGGCAGTTCGGTGATGACGATGGCTTGCTTGCCGCCATCCATCGGCTCAATCTGGGTTTTTGCCTGCATGATAATCTGCCCACGTCCGGTCTCGTACGCCTCGCGAATGCCCTTTGTGCCCAGAATCAGCCCGGCGGTCGGGAAGTCGGGACCGGGCAGGTATTTCATCAGGTCGGTCACCGTCGCCTGCGGGTGGTCAATCAGATGGGTGATGGCGTCTGCCACTTCGCGCAGGTTGTGCGGAGGCACGTTGGTCGCCATGCCCACGGCGATACCGCTCCCGCCGTTGCAGATGAAGTTCGGGAACTTGCCGGGCAGTACCATCGGCTCCATGGTGGACTGGTCGTAGTTGGGTTGCCAGTCCACGGTCTCCTTGTCGATATCCTCCATCATCTCCATCGCCAGCGGCGAGAGGCGGCACTCAGTATAACGCATCGCCGCGGGTGGGTCGCCGTCCACACTGCCGAAGTTCCCCTGTCCGTCAATCAGCGGGTAGCGCATGCTGAAGTCCTGCGCCATGCGCACGAGGGTGGCATACAGCGCTTCGTTTCCGTGAGGGTGGAAGCGTTTCATGGTCTCGCCACAGACGGCGGCGCATTTGACGTGCGCGCTGTTCGGGGTAACGCCCATCTCTCGCATGGCGTAGAGGATGCGCCTCTGCACCGGCTTCAGTCCATCACGCACATCGGGCAGGGCGCGCGCGATGATGGTGCTCATCGCGTAACCAAGGTACGAACGACTTAGCTCCTCCTCCAGCGGTACGACTTCAATCTCCGGCTGTTGCTCCAGAATCTCCTCAGGCATTTCGCGGGTTTTCCTTTCTTGCGGGCAGGATACGGTAGACAGAAGCTACCATGTTATTATAACAAAACTGTTCTTCGGTGGCAACCGCTTCTGACGCAGATGGAAGGGGCGTCCCTGCAACCAAAGCCTGAAAAAAAACACCCCTGCAACTGGAAGTTGCGGGCTACACAAAACAAAGCCTCCTGTGGAGGCTGACCCCTTTGGAGTGCTGAATCTTGCTTCAGCAGCCCCCTAACCTGCTTCAGCAGGTTTCGTCAAGTGTAGCCTGCGATTTCCAATCGCAAGGCTGCGTTTAAAAATCCCTGCACCTGGAGGTTGCAGGCTGCGCTGAAGCATGGCTTCAGCACTCCATAAACCTGCGCCAGCAGGTTTTGCCATACGTAGCCTGCGACTTTCAGTCGCAAGGTTGCTATCCCAATCTGCCAAAAAGGGGCGGCGCAAGCCGCCCCTGCCCAAACGTAATCACATCGCCTTGTTCACGATGTCGCTCAGCGACACCACGCCCATCAGCCGGTGCTCGCCGATGACCGGCGCACGCGACAGCCCGGTGTTTGCCAAAAGTCGCGCCACGTACTTCACGTCCAGATTCGGGTTGACCACCACCAGCGGCTTGGACATAATCTCGTGTACCTGCACCGACTCGGGCGACAGTCCCTTCGCCACCACCTTGTACACGATGTCGCGCTGGGTGATGATGCCGTAGGCGTCGTCTTCACTGCGCCTCTCCACGATGAGCGAACGCACGCCCTTTTGCTTCATCAGCGCGACCGCCTCCGCCACGGTGGCAGTGCCCTGAATGGTGACCACGTCGGTGGTCATGATGTCTTTCGCCTTCGGCATGGCGAAGCCCCCCTTTCGTGGTATTGACGTGCGCAGAACTGCACGATGCGGAAAAGGCGACCTCCTCTGCTCAGGCGTGCTCGGTGATGCGGTTTACAATTCCATTATAATACACCCCGCGCGAAAGTGCAATGAGCAGGGCGTCGCGCTGTACTACTCTTACGATTTTTGACGCACCGCTAATCCGACGCCGACACAGCGGCTACTGCGCTGAGCGACCACCAGATGACCATTATGCTTGCTATCAGCATCAGAAGACCTGCGGTCATGTAGGGCGCGCTCATCCCTAAATGTCCGAAGCTCCAGCCGCCCCATGTGGGACCCACCACCCGCGCCAGACTGCCCAGCGACTGCGTGATGCCGAACACTTCGCCCCGACGGTCAGGCGGCGCCAGTTTGGAGATCAACCCGTTCAGGCTCGGACCCGCTACCCCGCCGCCCATTGCCATCATCGCCAGAATCACCATCAGCCAGCCGACGCCCGGCGCGAAAGGAATAAGCATCAGCGCAGGAGCCTGCAGGAGGTAGCCTCCGAGTAACAGCCGCACCTCACCGAAGCGTGCGCTGAGCCTGCCCACCAGACCACCCTGTACCACCGCCCCCATGATGCCCAGATAGGCGAACAGGTATCCGCAGGCACGCTGGTCAAGGCTATACCGATGCTTCGCCAGCAGGATGAAGGTAGATTCCAGATTGGCGATAGCGAAGATAGCAGTGAACAGCACCACTGCCAGCAGACCCACGTGGGGCATCGCCAGCACACGGGGCAGGTCACGCAGAGGAAAGGTGTAAATCACTTCGGATGGTCTGCGCTTTTCGGCAGGCAGGCTTTCGGGCAGGCGAAGGAACGCGCTCAGCCAGTTCACCCCTGCCAGCAGGGCGCCAGCCAATCCGATGGCGAAGTTACCGCCCCATGCACCCAGCACCCCACCTACCGCGGGACCGAGAATAAAGCCCACACCGAACGCCGCTCCAATCAGTCCCATCGCCCGGGTGCGCTCCTGTGGAGGAGTGACGTCCGAGATGTACGCCTGTGCCGTCGAGAGGTTGGCAGCGGTAATACCCGCCAGCATGCGCGAGAAGAAGATGGTCCATGCATTCTGTGCCATTGCGAAAAGCAGGTACGAGAACGCCGAACCCGCGATGCTCAGAAGCAGTATCGGGCGCCGCCCTACCCTGTCCGATAATCTGCCCCAGAACGGAGCAAACAGGAACTGCATCAGCGAGTAAATCGCCTGAATCAGCCCGATGAAAGCGGGGGTGGCGTGAAAAGCATCCGCATAGTACTGCAGCTGGGGAATTATCAGCCCGAAGCCCAACAGGTCCAGAAAGATGGTAAAGTAAACAATCTTCCGCGCCGATTTCGAAGGGTCAGGCACAGCAAAATCCTCCACAACCAGAGTGCACCACGCAAAGAAGCATACCCCAAAACGCTTAGCGAAGGCAAGTTTCCATCAGGGCTTCTGCCCTAACACCACTCACCACGAGGAGGAGGCTTCGAGATCCCTCGTCACGGTGCAAAATGGAACGGATGTCATCAATGGTTGTACTTTTCTGTCAATCCGAACGCATCGAAGATTCTCAGAGATGCTTTCTTTCAGCATAACCGAGCAGGGGACCTCCACAAAGGAAGGTCCCGCAGAATCTATTGTCTCACAGGAGTCTCCCGTCCATGTTCGGGGTGGTAATGAATACCCATCTCCTTGGGCAGTCCATACAGTTCGGGATGCAGATACCTGCCCTGGTATTCCTTTGGCTTGGGCTGCTCGGTCTGATAACCGTATTGTTGCACCCAGCGGTCGTTACGGACCGCCTTCACTTCCCAGCTGACTTTGACCAGCGGTTTGCTGGTGCGGATGATGAACTGGTTGTTGTGTATCTCCCGTACCACCTTCGTCAGCACGAAGTCGTCAGAAGCGTCAATGACCGTCAGGTGATAGGTTGGCTCGCGGTTGATGGCTTCGAAGTAGTCGGGCAGAGTGATGGTCGCATAGCCTTGCGCGTCGGTAACCACATTGCCCCGATAGAGGTTGTAAGGCTCAGGACCTTCGGAGGCATAGTGGTTGAGAAAATGTGTGTCTGGGCTGAGCGGGTGGTCTATCTGGAATGACTTGATACCCGAGGCGCCGAAGTTGCCAATGCAATAGACGCCGTAGCCATTGGACCCAGCCTGGCCAAACACGCCGTAAGTGGTGCCGCTGCTGGCAGTTGCCACTCCGATCACACCCCAGCCAGAGGCGCCGTCGCTTCGCCCATATACTCCAGTGCCGGCACGAGTTGCGAACCCGTACACGCCTCTCCCGTTGTCGCTGTCGCTTTGCCCCCACACACCGAACGTAGTACCGCTTGACGCGCTTGCCAGTCCCACCACGCCCGTGCCAGCGCTGCTGAGGCTCTGTCCATATACCCCGACCGTGTTGCCACTCTGGTCCGCTGCCAGACCGTAGACGCCCGTACCGGACGAGCTATCGCTGCGGAAGTTGCCGCCGTAGGTCCGTCCGGTGGACGCACGCTCGTAGCCCGATACTGCGATGCCGCTGGGGCTGACCGCCTCGCCGTGTACACCCCTCGTCGTGCCGCTCGAGGCGTTCGCCACGCCAAAAACCCCCGTCCCGGCGTTGCTGTCACTACCGCCGACCACCCCGTATGTTGCGCCAGTGGCTGCCGTCGCTGTACCAGTTACACCACGGCCTCCCGTGCTGTCCGAACGGAAAAATCCGCCGAAGTTGGTTCCGGTGGTCGACATCGCCCAGCCGAGGACACCGGCGGCGCTGGTGCTGTTGGTGCGCCCCCAGATGCCATCCGCAAACCCGCTTGTGGTAGTGTTGGTAATCGCGAACACTGCACCCGAGCCCACATTGCTACTACCCGTGAACGGCAGCGTCAAGCCTCCTGCATCGTCCAGTGCCGGAGCCCAAACACTGCCATCCCACTTCAGCACCTCGCCATTGCCAGGAGCCGCCGACGACACAGGACGAGTCTGCAAGGCCGTCACCACAGGGTTCGGATAACTCCCGCCCAGGTCCCCTCCTGCCGAACCACCGGGCGCCACCCCCGAAATGGTCTCATTGCTCGCCGAGGTAATCCGACCCTGCGCATCCACCGTGAACCTGCCAACCTGCGTGGCGCTGCCATACGTGCCCGCACTCACGCCCGTCGCGCTCAACTTCGCCGGTGTGACCGCACCATCAGCCAGCATCCCCGTCACGATGCCCCCACTCGCCACGCCGAAGGTCGTGCCCGCTAACTGCAACCCCGCACCCGCCGAGTAGGTGGTGTCGTTATCTACGCCGTCCGCAAAGCCCGCAGGCATACCCACGATGCCCGACCAGGGCACGCTGAAAGCAAACTGGCTGTAGGGAGCGCGGTTCACCTTCACGCGGGGAGACAGTGTAGTGTAACTGCCAGAACCTGCAGGGCGAACCGCAACCTGCAGATAACGGTCACTGCCATCCCACACACTGCCGAAGTCCAGTTCTGTGCTGAACACGCCCCATGCCACGTTCACCTCGCTTCTGGCGAGGGTGGAGCCGACCTGTGAGCCGCCCGAAGCGGCTGTCCAGAGGTTGAACTGGAAGTCGTAGTTTCCGTTAGCGGGAACGCCTGCCTGTTTGAGCATTCCCTGATAGGTAAAGGTTTGGGCGTCTGCGAGGGTGGAGCAAAGAAGAATGCCTCCCACCGCGCAGACCATCGCGAGCATCAGTCGCATCGGTGTATCCTCCCTTTGCTAAAGATTGGGATGGGAACTGCACGGTGGTTGGTGGCTCATCCATCGTGAGATTCTCATCACAATAATGTTAGCATAAATAAATACAAAGCTCAAGAAGTTTTCTTACTCTGCGTTGAGACCTGAGTCTGGACGGACAGCCGAACAATCAGGTAGAGACCGCCAGCAGCCTGTTGCTGAAGCACGGCTACAGCCATCCATCACTGGGGAGTGGATTGACTTTTCGCCTCCATGACCTGTATAATCCTTGAGCGGTGAAACTGAGAAGGAGGCGATGTCATGCGCATCAGACAGAAGGAGCTGCGCCAGCGACGCAAGCGAAAAGAGGAGAAGCAGAAGGCAGCCCGACGCGAAGCAAGGATGCGGGCAAGGCGAGTGTAACCGCGTGCTTGTACCCCCTGCCCCATTCCCCCTGCGCGGCAGGGGGCTGAAAGATGGTTATCCCAGCTGTAACTCCAGCTTGATATCGATAGCGGGAGCTGAATGAGTTATCGCTCCAACGGAGATAGCGTCTACGCCTGTTTCTGCAATCTGCCGCACGGTGTCCAGACGCACTCCCCCAGAGGCTTCCAGCAATACGCGCCCTTTTGCCAGCTGTACCGCTTCGCGCATCTGCTCAGGCGTCATGTTATCCAGCAGAACGATGTCCGCTCCCGCCTCCATTGCCTCTACAACCTGCTGGAGGGTCGTGCATTCCACCTCTACCTTCATCGTGTGCGGCAGGGCGCGCTTCGCACGATGAACAGCTGAAGTGATCCCTCCGCACACGGCGATGTGGTTGTCCTTAATCAATACCGCGTCGTATAGCCCGAACCGGTGGTTGTAGCCGCCGCCCACGCGCACCGCGTAGCGTTCCAGATAGCGCAGACCGGGCGTGGTCTTACGCGTATCGCAAATTCGGACAGGCAGGTCCTTCACCGCCTCCGCAAACCGCGCGGTCAGGGTGGCTATTCCGCTCAAACGCTGAAGAAAGTTCAATGCCACCCGTTCGGCGGTCAAAATCCCACGCGCCTCGCCTCTGACCTCCGCCAGAACCGTTCCCGCGCTGAATTGCTGTCCCTCCCTCACCAGAGGCTCTAACCGAATGCGATGGTCTACCTGGTGAAAAACCCGCTCCACCACAGGGATTCCCGCCAGGATACCCTCCTGCGTTGGGACAAACTGCCCGAACGCCTCCACTCCCTCGGGTACGGTCAACAGAGTGGTTATATCTCCTGTGCCGATGTCCTCCGACAGGGCGCGAGATACTATCTCGTCAACAAGCGGTAAGTTGAGTGCACTCATCAGTCCCATTTCACCTCCAGGATGCCCTCGCACTGCATCAGCGTCCCAAGCACCTGCATCGTCGAAGTCTGTGCGGGCATCTCCAGCGACAGCTCGTAGCGTCGGGCGTGAGGTATCAGCGCAGGCAGGCTCCGAACAGAGCTCACTTCCACGTGCAAGGAAGCCAGCCCGTTGAGCACAGGCTCAATGACCGGTTTGCCTTCCTGAGCGATAATCTCAATGTCCCGCAGTCGCCTCTTCACCTTCAGGCGATTCTCCAGAAGGTGAACCAGCGCAAGCGTGAGGAAGGTCAATACCGTTGCCAGAGATGCCATCACCCAGAAGCGGCGGTCCAGCCCCACAGCCAGTCCGATGGCAGCGGTGGTCCAGATGCTGGCGGCGGTGGTCAAGCCACGAACGGTTCCGCCCAGATGAAGAATTGTGCCTGCGCCGATGAAGCCGATGCCCGTGACTACCTGCGCGGCGATGCGCGTGGGGTCAACATTCGGTGCGATCAGCCCATGCGACATCATCCCGAACATCGCTGCACCCAGCGAGAGCAGGATGTGCGTGCGCAGACCGGCTGGTCTGCCATGCAGTTCACGCTCCAGCCCGACAATTGCTCCCAGTGCAGATGCCAGCAACAGCGGAAGCAGGCTCTCTCCGAGTGAAAACACACCACATTTCCCCTTCCCGAAAGAGGATGGCTCTATTGTACTGTGGAAGTAAAAAAGAGGCAAGGGCGAAACAAAAAATCGCCTGCCTCCAGAGCAATCGGGGTTGGGCGAAGCTCCGGGTGCAGGCTCCATCGAGACGATGGACAGAGTGAAAAGGAGGACATGCGCTACTACATTATACGACGGCGGGACACCGAAAGTTCCACAGGGTGTAACCCCCTAGAGAGTGCTCCCGTCTAAATTGCAGTAGGTTAGCAGGAATCCGGGTCTGTTCCGCTGTATGATATACCCGAAACCCGGATGACTGTGTATGTTCTGAAACAAACCCAACGCGAGGAGAGACGATGATGCGAATGGGCTTTAAAGGCTTCATCTCTACAGGATGGACCCATGCGTTGCCAGCCTGTGTATTGACACTGCTGATGGTATCTGTGGTGCTCGCTCAGGATGTTGTCGCCTACCGATTCTCCCCGGCGCACAACGGCATCGCTCCCAGCGGCATCCAGATGCCCGCAGCGATGTACTGGCGATATACCGCATCGCCGGCGCCTCAGAACCCCGCAGCACCTGCAGTTGTTGGCAACACGGTGTACTACGCCTGCCGCGACAGGTTCTATGCGCTCGAAGCGGACAGCGGGCGTGTCATCTGGCGATATCCTACCGACCAGCCTCTGGACGCGCAGTTCCGCACCACGCCGGCAGTTGCCAACGGCATCATCTACGTTGGTGCGACCGATGGGAACCTGTATGCCCTCTCCGCGACCACCGGGAAATACCTCTGGTCGTTCCGGGCACAGGGCGCCATTCTGTCGCCGCCAACTGTGGTGGACGATGTGGTGTACTTCGGGTCCGCTGATGGGCGAGTGTATGCCATTAACGCGAAAACAGGCGAACCAATCTGGCGCGGCGGCTTTCGCACCCTAGATGCCGTCAACGGAGCCGTAGCGGTTGCCGACGATGTGGTCTATTTTATCTCCGCGGACCAGACGCTGTATGCGGCGGCGGCAGCGACAGGCTTGCTCCTGTGGCGCCAGCGATTGACAGGCACACTTTACGCCCTGTCGCCTGTGGTAGCAGACCGTAACCTTTATGTTGTCGCCTCCAACGTGCTTTACGTCCTGCAGGCGCGAAGCGGACGCCAGCTGTGGGCACGCACCCTGCCCGACGACATCGTGACGGAACCCGTTGCAGGCAACGGAATGCTGTACGTGCTGACGCGCGATGGGCGCGTGTGGGCGTTTGACAACACGGGCAAACTGCTGTGGAACACGAAGGAACCGGTGTTCACCAATCAGGTGCTTGCTCCGCCCACGCTGGCTGGTAATGTGCTCATCATCGGCACGGCGCGAGGCGGCATCTTTGCCCTGGACGCTTCCAACGGCTCCATCCTGTGGAAGTATCTGCTACAGTCGTCTTCCTCTACGCCCGAACGCCCGACCTTTACGGACATCACCGCGCCGCCGGTGGTTGCCAACGGCACGCTGTACATCGTCTCGGATGACGGCAGTCTGACCACCTTCCGCGCGGATGCGCCGGATAGCATCCCGCCGACCGTTACCGAGCTGGAGCCGGCGCGCGGCGTGGCGATGTCGGGCGCACCGCCCATCCGCTTCCGTGCGCTCATCAGCGACGACGGCTCCGGCATCAAGACCGACACCATCCAGTTCCTGCTGGACGACAAGCCGGTGAAATACGAGTTTGACCTTGTGAAGGGCGAAATCAGCTACCTGTGGGGAAGCAAGGAAGCCTCGGCGAGCCCCGCAGGGCAAGAAGGTGGTGCGACCACCGTTCGCCCCCTCGCTGATGGACGGCACACGGTGAAGGTCATCGCCGAGGACTGGCGCGGTAACCGCACGGAATACACCTGGTCGTTCATCGTGGACAACACACTGCGCAAGCGTACCACTACCACTCAGCCCCGCCAGCAGGGCATCCCTGGCGTTCCCGGTGGCATCGGCGGCGGTCGCCGCGGTCCGGGCGGACGCGATGAGGGCGGCTACTGATTGGAGAGGATAGCCGGTGGAGGAAGCTCGCTGTCGTGCCCTGCTCAGACTGGCGTATCTCGAGCTTCCTCCCCGTCGCCTGCTCAGCCTGCTGGAACACTTTGAGCACCCTGAAGCCATTTTCCACGCATCTCGCCACGACCTGCTGCGGGTGGACGGCATGACCGAATCCGCCGCGGCGCGCATCCTGAGTGCCCCCGAGGTTTCCGAAGAAGTCTGGCAGAGGTGGATGCAGGGCGATTCACGCCTGCTCACCTGGCGCGATGATGGCTATCCTCCCGCACTGAAGGAGATTGAGGACTTTCCTCCTTTGCTTTTTGTGCGAGGAAGCCTGCAGGAACGAGACCGCTTTGCGGTGGCTATCGTGGGCACGCGCAAACCCACTGCCTACGGGCGACACGTGGCGGAACGCCTGGCGCGGGAACTGAGCCGATACGGATTGACCATCATCAGCGGCGGCGCGAGGGGCATTGATACCGCCGCGCACACCGGCGCACTGCGTGCAGGCGGGCGCACCATCGCCGTGCTGGGCTGTGGTATCGATGTGGCGTATCCTCCCGAGTCCGCCGGCTTGTTCAACCGTATTGCCATGCAGGGGGCTATCCTCTCCGAGTATCCTCCCGGCGTCCCTCCCGACGCCTGGCGGTTTCCGGCGCGAAACCGCATCGTGAGTGCGCTGTCGCTGGGCGTGCTGGTGGTGGAAGCCCCGAACGACAGCGGCGCGCTCATCACCGCGAACCATGCGCTGGAACAGGGCAAGCCGGTGTTTGCCGTGCCCGGCAACATCGACACAGGGCAAAGCGCAGGCTGTCATCGGCTGATCAAAGAGGGGGCGACGCTGGTGGATAACGTGGAGGACATCGTGCGGGCACTCGGCATTGCCCCGGAGCCACCCCCGGAACGCTCTGCACAGATGCCTTCGCTGACGCCTGTACAGCAAAATGTCCTGCATGCCCTCTCCCTCACGCCCAAACATGTGGATACGCTGGCGGAGGAGCTGAGTCTGCCCGTTGCCCAGCTGAACGCCGAACTGCTGATGCTGGAGATGTATGGGCTGGTGCGCCGGCAACCGGGAAACACCTACGTTCGGGTACCATAATAGCTGTGAAGACACTGGACATCAGCATTGCCGGCATCGCCCTGAGGCTGGAATGCGCAGAAGAAGCGTTCCTCACTGACCTTGTGCAGGAGCGATACGGGGCTTTTTTGCTCGCGCACGTCGAACAGCCGCACATCCGCGTCCTTCTGCGACCGAAGCCTTCTCCGCCTACCCGTGCGCGTATGGAGAGCGTGAAGGTTCGTCAGGCGGAGGGCGGCTGGCGGTTTGTGTATGATACCTTCGTGGCGGATGTTACTCCCGAGGCGGAACGTGCGGAGGTGGATTGCCTGCGCAGTGTATATGCCGTCGATTCCTTCCTTCGCACCCTGCTGGCGCTGTACCTGCCCCAGCGTGGGGGTGTGATGGTACACGCTTCCGCAGTGAGACATGAACACCGGGGATACGTGTTCGCCGGGCGGTCGGGTGCAGGCAAGAGCACGGTAGCGCGGATTCTGTCGGGCGAGGCTGAGGTGCTCAGCGATGAACTGGTCGCCCTGCGGCGCCTGCCGGGGGGATGGTACGCGTACGGTACACCCTTCTGGGGCGACTTCGCCCGCGCAGGGGTAAATCTCAGCGCGCCGTTACGCGCCATTTGCCTGCTTCAGCACGCCAAAGAGCCTCGGCTTGAAAGACTATCACGGCGTGATGCCCTGACGGGTGTGCTGCAGTGCAGTTTGCAGTTCGCCGAGGGTCCGCAGGTCGCCGAATGGATGCTGAATGTGGTCTCTGCGCTGGTGCAGGATGTGGCGGTTCATCGCCTGCGTTTCCCGCCCAGCATAGAGTTCTGGGAAGTGGTGCTGAAAGGGGTGTAGAACGTCTACTCTGCGGGCAACCGCAACTCGCCGTGGTGAGAGTTGCCCTCCCAGTAGTCCACCAGCAGGTCATGCGCAATGTAGTAATGCACCGAGTACACCGCTGGGCGACACTGGATCAGCCCCTTCGGTACGCTGTGGAAAAAGGCTTCAGCAATGCGCTGAGCCTCCTCGTGGCAAATGGGTTCCCCATCCACACGCATGATGGACAGATGGAGCAGGTCGTCCTCTCCTTCAAACTGCACCCGGAAGTCGCCGAGCGTTGTGCCATAGCGTTCCCTGTGGTCGAGCAGGATAGGTACTCCCGCCCGCGTGTCCTCAATAATCGCCTGCAAAATGCGGCGAACTTCCGGGTGTTCGTGCGTTACATTCATACTACACCTCTGCACGCCTACATCGGTCGGGCGCACAGCGACAGTGTGCCACCCGTACCATGCCCTCCTGTGTCCATGTGACCAGCGACTCGTCGAACGTGATGGGTTCTCCGCATTGCTGGCAGATAAACAGCCAGTTCACGTTCTCCTGAAAGCGCGGCTGGGATGACCCTGCCTGCTTCAGCCGGTCCTTGCGCGTCGCCATCTCCGTCATCGCATCCCAACCTCCTTTCGGCACGGCATCATGGCGCTGGCAAAATGCTTAGACGGATAATGCGCCCTGCAGGTTTCACCAAAATCGGCGGTTTTTCACGCTGTCACGCTAAATGCCGGGCACAGGACGCCCGAAGCGGTCGGTCGGATGGTCTGCTACGCGCAAACGCACCTTCCCCCTCTCGTTGCCCCGCTGGATGACCAGCGTGACCTCTGTGCCCGCAGGCAGAGAGGCAATCAGGTTCTTCAGCTCGCCCGGCGAGGTCACCCGCTTGCCGTTGCATTCCAGAATGATGTCCTCAATGTCCAGCCCGGCAAGGTCGGCAGGGCTGTTGCGGAACAGGTTCGCCACAACCACCCCCTGCACCACACCTTCATCCAGGCGGGCAGGGATGATGCCCAGCCATCCACGCGATACCTTGCCGTAGCGAAGCAATTGTTCCATCACACGCCGGGCTTCGTGGCTGGGGATGGCGAAGCCGATGCCCACGTTTCCCCCGCTCTGCGACAGGATGGCGGTATTGATGCCCACCAGCTCGCCGCGGATGTTCACGAGCGCACCCCCCGAGTTGCCCGGGTTGATGGCGGCATCCGTCTGGATGAAATCTTCGTAGACGGAGATGCCCACGTCGCGCCGTCCCTTTGCGCTAACGATGCCTGCCGTCACCGTCTGGCTCAGTCCATACGGGTTGCCAATCGCAAGCACCCACTCACCAACTTCCAGCGCACGCGAGTCGCCCCATTTGATGGCAGGCAGGTTGTTCGCACGAACACGCAGAAGAGCAAGGTCGGTCGCAGGGTCAGTCCCCACTACCTGCACATCCGAAAACCGTCGCCCATCTGCCAGCGCTACCGAAATGCGGCTCGCGCCAGCAATCACATGATTGTTGGTGAGTATCAACCCGTCGCGGCTGACAATGACGCCTGAGCCCAGGCTGCGCACCACGCGGTCAGGCTCTCGGAAGGGGATGTCCTCGTCGCCGAAGAAGTAGCGGAACAGCGGGTCATCAAACAGTGGTGACCGCCTGCCCGGGATAATGGTCGCCGCGCTGATGTTCACTACCGACGGCGTTGCCACCTTCGCGACCGCGGCAAAGGCTTCGGAGCTGGCTTTGAGCTGCGTGGATGCCTGCTCAAAGGTAATGGGCGGCGGTTCTGGAACGCCCGAACCGGTGTGCGTTCTTACACCCAGCCACCATCCCACAAACAGCGCCAGGAGCACCATCGCCACCACCGCAACAGCAACACGCCCCTCAACACGATGCATTGTCAGCGTTTTCTCCTGAACCTGCATAGATGATTCCCTCCTCTGGGGTCGTTGGACGAGCTGTTTGCCATTTCTGGACAGGTACTTCGCCTACCACGTAGAAGCTACCTGTTACCACCACAAGGTCATCTGCCTGTGCCATATTCATCGCCCGCTCCACCGCTTCGGGAACGGAAGGAATAATCTCGTAGGGCGGTAGAGGCACGGTGGACGCTTCGGGCAGGTCGGGTGCCGGTCGCCTGCGCTGGTCGCTGGGCTGGGTGAAGATGATATGCGAAGCCAGCGGCGCAAGGGTATCCACCACCCCCTGCGGCTCGTGTCCCCTTGTCATGCCCAGCACCAGTATCAGCCGACGGTAGCGAAAAGTCTCGGGTATCGCCTGAGCCAGACACCGCGCTGCGTCCACGTTGTGCGCGCCATCCAGCAGAAGCGTTGGGGAGCGGCGAACAATCTGCATCCTGCCCGGCATCGTGGCGTGCTCCAGCCCGATTCGGATGGCACTCTCCGGCACGTTCACCCGATGGGCATGTTGCAGTGCCTCGATGGCGGCGATGGCGACCGCCGCGTTGGAACACTGGTGTTTCCCCAGCAGGCGCAGGCTCAGATGACGATAAACCCTGTCGGTAGTGCGCACCGATACCTTCTGGCGCATCCGATAGACGCCCTCGTTCTGCCAGTGCACGGTGCGCACAGGTGGCGGGATAACCATTCGCTCCGGTTTCACCTCCGTCAGCGGAACCCCGGCACGTTGAGCGTGTTCCCGAATCACCTCCAGAGGCTCTGGGTCGGTCACGCCGGTGACCACAGGCGCAAAAGGTTTGATGATACCAGCCTTCTCCGCCGCGATTTTCGCGAGCGTGTCTCCCAGCCGATCCATGTGGTCCCAGCCGATGGAGGTAATCACGCTCACTAAGGGGCGCACCACATTAGTGGCATCCAGTCTGCCGCCCATCCCCACTTCCACCACCGCAAAGTCCACGCGCTGTTCGGCAAAGCAGGAAAAACCAACCGCCGTTTTGAGTTCGAACTCCGTCACCTGCCCCAGCGGCGTCTGCGCCAGCTCTTCAATATGGGGTTTAATCCAGGTCACCAGTCGCGCAAAGTCCGCTTCGGGAATCAGGTAACCGTTGACCTGAATGCGCTCGCGCAGGTTGAACACGTACGGCGAGAGGTACAGCCCTACTTTGTAGCCCGCTGCCTGCAGGATGGTGGCGATAAAGGTACTGGTGGAACCTTTGCCGTTCGTGCCGGCGACGTGAATGACGCGCAACTGGTGATGCGGGTTGCCCAGACGCTCCAGCAATGCCTCGAACCGCTCATTACCGAGCTTGATGCCGAAGCGTTTCAAACTCTGCATGTACATGACGGCACGTGTGTAGTCCATATGCTCTTCCTGTCAACCTGTGATATTATACCGCAGGCAGGTGGCGCACATCGCGACGTGCGGCAGTAATCGCCACGACCCCGGCGCATATCATCGCACCCGTAAGCAGTGCCGTTGTTGCCGTCCAGTGAGAGGCAATCCATCCCATCAGCAGGTTGCCAAATGGCGCCAGCCCCATAAGCGCAAACACGTGCAGGGACATGGTACGACCGCGCAGATGCTCCGGACTGAGCGACTGAAGCAGAGCGTTGATAGAACCCAGCGTGCTAACTGCCGAGCCGCCAATCAGCACGAGGCACAGCAGGGAGAGCGGATAACTGCGCGACAGCGCAAACAACGTTAAGCCGGTACAGAGCCCTGTCGCAGCGGTAATAACCACCTTGCCTCTGGGCACGGTACCCGCCACCCTCGCCAGTATCAGCGCGCCCATCAACGCACCAAGCCCCGTTGCCGAAAACAGGTTGCCCAGCCCTTGCTTGCCGACCTGAAGCACATCACGGGCGAAAACCGGCATCAGCGTGGTATACGACATGGCGAAAATGCTCAGCGCACAGTCCAGCAGGATTAGCGACCTCAACAGCCCATCACGGTACACATAGGTTAAGCCTTCTTTCAGTTCTGACCATACGGATAGCCTTTCCACCGACGACTGAACGGGCGATGCAGGTATTCGCCACAGCACGAAGATGATGGCAACGTAGCTGACAGCGTTGATGAAGAAGCACCACCCGGCGTTCACCATCTCAATCAGCTTGCCCGCGATGGCAGGTCCCAGAATACGCGCGGTGTTGAACGCGGCGGAGTTCATCGCCACCCCAACGGTCACAAACTGCTCCCCCACCAGGTCCATCACCATCGCCTGGCGCGCGGGAGCGTCGATGGCGGTGATGAATCCGTTCAGCATGGCAATCAACGCGATGTGCCAGAACTCCGCCCGTCCGCTCAGCACCAGCATCGCCAGAATGAACGCATTTACCGCGAACAGGGATTGGGTGGTAAGAACCAGCCTGCGCTTCTCAAAACGGTCGGCAACCACTCCGCCAAACAGACTGAACAGCGTGGTCGGTAGCGACCCCACAAACCCCAGAAGCCCCAGAAGCATTTTACTGTTGGTGATTTCATAAACCACCCAACCCTGAGCAACCGTCTGCATCCAGCTGCCGAGAAAGGAGACGAATGCTCCAATCCAGTAGCTGCGATAGACCGTATTCTGCCACAACGCAATCGCAGAAGGGGCTGTGTGGCTGTCTGTGTTTTCCTGACGCTCCATATAGTTTTATTCTATCACGGAAGCCGAAACTCGGCAATTTCAACTGCCCCTGCAATTGAAAATCGCAGGATACGCATGGCAAAAACTGCTTCTCTTATGAGTGCTGAAGCCATGCTTCAACCCATCAACTTTAGTTGCGGGGGGTGTCTTGGAACACAACCTTGCGATTGGAAATCGCAGGCTACACCTGGCGAAACCTGCTGACGCAGGTTATGCAACTTCCATCCGTCAGGTTGTCTCCCTTCCACCTCAGTCCAAAACCGCCGTGATTTTACACAGCTTGCATTTTGCCAACGGATGTGTTATTTTATTGATTAGAGTAACTGAATTAAACATTTGGTTAGCCTGCTCCGTTCCGCCCGCCGGGTGGAGGTAGTGGGTGCTGGAGGAACTGTTTATGCCACAGTCGGAAGCTGTTTCGGAAAAGCGGTTCATTCTGCCCGCGGGGCAGTTTCAGCGGTTGTTCGACGCCTTGCATCAGCGCGGCTACCAGACCATTGCTCCTACTCTGCTGGACGATGCCATCGTGTACGAGCCGGTGGATTCGGTGAGTGAGCTGCCCATCGGTCTGACCGACGAACAGCGTGCGGGCGCCTACAGGGTAAAACGAAATCCCGAAGGGCGAACTTTCTTTCGTTATACAGTCGGTCCGCGTTCATGGAAGCGCTATCTCTATCCACCCCGGCAGAGGCTCTGGCAGGCGGAGCGTAACGGTGACGGAAGATTCCATGTGCTTGCCGAGCAGGAGGACGTGCCTCGCTATGCGTTCATCGGCGTACGCGCCTGCGAGCTCTCTGCCATCCAGATACAGGACAGGGTCTTCTTGAGTGAGCAGTATCAGGATGAGCACTACCGGCTCAGACGCGAAAACGCCCTGTTGATAGCCGTCAACTGCACCGCCCCGTCGGGAGTCTGCTTCTGCACCTCTTTGGGAACAGGACCGCGCGTGAGAGATAGTTTTGACCTTGCCCTCACCGAAGTCTTCGGTAATAATGAGCACTTCTTCCTGGTGGAGGTCGGTACGGAGCGCGGCGCTTCGCTGGTGGAAGAGCTTGGCTTGCCTGTCGCAGCGGACCAGCAGTGCCAGATGGCTGAGGCTTTGATAGATAGCGCCGAGCAACGGATACTGAAGCGTCTGGACACCTCCGACCTGAAGGAGCTGCTCTACAGGAACTTGGACAGTCCGCACTGGGAAGAGGTGGCAAAGCGCTGCCTCACCTGCTCGAACTGCACGATGGTCTGCCCCACCTGTTTCTGCCATACGGTGGAAGATGTGACCAATTTGCAGGGCACGGTGGCTGAGCGGTGGCGTCAGTGGGATTCCTGTTTCCACGTTGACTTCTCGTATATTCACGGCAGCGCGGTGCGCATTTCTGAAGCATCGCGTTATCGGCAATGGATCACCCACAAACTGGCATCGTGGCAGGACCAGTTCGGCGTGATCGGGTGCGTGGGATGTGGACGGTGTATCACCTGGTGCCCTGTGGGGATAGACATTACCGAAGAGGTGCGCGCCTTGCGACGTCGCGAAGGGAGCAGAGCTGCTCCTGCATCACCAAAGGAGGAGAACCATGCGAACGCTTGAAACCATCCTGTCAGAACACCCCTTCTTCAAGGGCTTGCCCGAACGACACCTGAAGGTCATCGTGGGCTGCGCTTCCAATGTCAGCTTTGGAGAAGGCGAGATCATCTTCCGCGAGGGAGAAGAGGCGAACTGTTTCTACCTTATCCGGCAGGGTCGGGTGGCGCTGGAGGTGTACGCAGCGGGTGTGGGCACGATAACTATTCAGACGCTGGACGCGGGAGACATTTTAGGGTGGTCGTGGCTGGTGCCTCCCTATCGCTGGCACTTCGACGCGCGAGTGGTAGAACCGGTGCGAGCTATCGCCCTGGACGGTGAGTGCCTGCGTCGCAAGTGTGAGGAGGACCATGACCTGGGGTACGAGCTGTTGAAGCGGTTCGCGGAGATTATCACCCAGAGGCTTCAGGCAACTCGCCTGCAGTTACTGGATGTGTACGGTCTCAGAAGCTAGTCTATCAGGGAGGAGGATTACTTCCCAAACAATGATACCATGCCCTTTTCGCATACGGACAGTACGTCGTGAAACGCAGGACACGTTCACGCTGGAGCTGGAACCAGCAGGCGGTTCCGAACGATTCGCGTTCAAGCCCGGACAGTTCAATATGCTGTATGTGTTTGGAGTGGGCGAGATACCCATCTCTATCAGCGGTGACCCAGCCAACGCTGGAGTGCTGATGCACACCACGCGCGAGGTGGGAACCGTTACCAAAGCGATGGGCAGGTTGAAGCGGGGTGACATTATCGGCGTGCGCGGACCGTTCGGTACGCCATGGCCCGTGCAGGAGGCAGAGGGTGCCGATGTGGTGATTGTCGCGGGCGGTATCGGGCTGGCACCTTTGCGCCCTGCACTCTACCATATGCTGGCACACCGCGACCGCTACGAGAAAATCGTTCTGCTCTACGGCGCGCGCACGCCCAGCGACATCCTGTACCGACGCGAGCTGCAAAGGTGGCGAGCACAGTTCGACCTCGAAGTACACATTACCGTAGACCGCGCCATGAGCGGATGGCGGGGCAATGTCGGGGTGGTCACCTCGCTGATACCACGTGCGCCCTTTGACCCGCGCAGCGCAGTGGCGCTCGTATGTGGTCCCGAAATCATGATGCGCTTTACGGTACTGGAACTGCAACGGCGAGGTGTTCTTCCGTCGCAGATTTACATCTCCATGGAGCGCAACATGAAGTGTGGCGTGGGTATCTGCGGGCACTGCCAGCTCGGTCACTGCTTTGTGTGCAAGGATGGTCCCGTGTTTCGTTACGACAGGATAGAACATCTGTTTGAGAGACGGGAGATATAGCCATGACACGTGTAACCAAGCCAAAGCTGGCGGTCTGGAAGTTCGCTTCATGCGACGGGTGTCAGCTCAGCCTGCTGGACTGTGAGGAGGAACTGCTGGAGGTCGCCGGCGCCTTAGAGATCGCCTATTTCCCCGAAGCAAGCCGGGCAGTAGTGCGCGGACCCTACGACATCTCGCTGGTAGAGGGTTCTATCACCACCCCACACGATGCCGAGCGCATCCATCAGGTGCGCCGGGTGTCGCGTTTCCTGATCACCATCGGCGCGTGCGCGACTGCCGGGGGTATTCAGGCACTGCGCAATTTTAAGGACGTTCAGGAGTTCATCCGGGCGGTGTATGCGTCTCCGCAATACATCGAAACCCTGAGCAAATCCACCCCCATCCGCGACCATGTTTTTGTGGATTACGAGCTGCGAGGCTGTCCCATTAACAAGTATCAACTGCTGGAGGTTATCAACGCCTACCTCAACGGGCGCAAGCCAAACATCGCTCCACACAGCGTTTGCTCGGAGTGCAAGCGGCGTGGCATTGTGTGTGTGATGGTGGCGAACGGCACGCCCTGCCTTGGACCCGTCACCCATGCGGGATGCGGCGCCATCTGTCCTTCTTATCGGCGCGGATGCTACGGGTGCTTTGGTCCCAAGGAAACCCCAAACCCCGCCGCGCTGAGCAAGCGATGGAAGCAGCTCGGCATGAAGGAGGAGGACCTGGTACGCGCCTATCGCAGTTTCAACGCCTATTCCGAAGCCTTCCGACGAGAGAGTGAAAGCCATGAAAGGTCATAACATCAGGGTAGATTATCTGGCAAGGGTAGAGGGCGAAGGCTCTCTGCATGTTCGCTTCAGGGGCGGAAAACTGGCGGAAGTACATTTTAGGATTTTCGAGCCCCCTCGCTTCTTCGAGGCGTTTTTGCGCGGGCGAAGCTATCATGAAGCACCTGACATCACTGCCCGAATCTGCGGAATCTGCCCCGTCGCCTATCAGATGAGCACGTCGCACGCGATGGAGGATGCCTTTGGCGTGAAAGTGGAAGGTCCCATTCGCGACCTGCGCCGACTGATATACTGCGGTGAATGGATAGAGAGCCACGTGCTTCATGTCGCCCTGCTTCACGCCCCTGACTTTCTGGGCTATGAAGACGCCATCCAGATGGCGCGAGAGCATCCGCAAATCGTGCAGACCGCCTTGCAGCTGAAAAAGGTGGGCAACGACCTGGTGACCCTCATCGGCGGACGCGAGATACACCCGATAAACGTGAAGGTAGGAGGCTTCTACAAGGTTCCTCGTCGACGCGACCTGGACGAGATCGAGGAACGCCTGAAGTGGGCGCGGGACGCATCGGTTCAGCTGGTCAAGTGGACGGCGAGTCTGCCCATGCCTGACTTCGAGCAGGACTACGAGTTTGTAGCACTGCGACACCCCGCAGAGTATCCGATGAACGAAGGCAGGCTGGTGTCGAATAAGGGACTGGATATCGCCATCGATGAGTTCGAGACACACATCATCGAGGAGCATGTGCCCTACTCCAGTGCCCTGCACGCACGCATCGCCAAGCGCGGGGCGTACATGGTGGGACCGCTGGCGCGGTTCAACCTGAACTTCGACAGGCTATCACCGCTGGCGCAGGAGGTTGCCAAAGAGGTGGGCATTACTCCACCCTGCCGCAACCCGTTCCAGAGCATCGTGGTTCGTGCCATCGAAACCCTCTATGCCTGTGATGAGGCTCTGCGCATCATCGCCCGCTATACCATGCCCAACAAACCGGCGGTGGAGGTGCGTCCCTGTGCGGCAACAGGACATGGATGCACGGAAGCTCCGCGCGGCATCCTGTACCATCGCTATCGCGTGGACGAATACGGCACCATTCTGGACGCCCGAATCGTGCCACCTACCGCCCAGAACCAGAAAATTATTGAGGAGGACCTGCGAAACCTTATCGAGGCGAACCCCGACATGCCTCTGGAACAGTTACAGTGGCGATGCGAGCAGGCAATCCGCAACTATGACCCGTGTATCTCCTGCTCCGCGCACTTCCTGAAGATGAAGGTAGAGCGGGAGTAATAGCTCACGCCAGCCGCTTGGTGAAGCGCAGGCTCGCCAGGCTGAACAGCAACAGCCCGATTATTACCAGAGCCAGCGCATCGCTCCACAACACCTCCAGCCCCACCCCCTTCAGGAAGATGCCCCGTACAATGTTCAGAAAATAGCGCAGGGGTATCAGATAGGTTAGCAGCTGGATAACCCGCGGCATGTTTTCGATGGGGAACATGAAGCCCGACAGCAGGATGGACGGAAGCATGATGAAAAAGGCGGCCATCATTGCCTGTTGCTGGGTATGAGAGATGGTGGAGATGAATAAGCCCAGTCCCAGGCTGGTCAGCACGAAGGTGAGGGTGAGCGCGAGCAGGAGCAACAGACTGCCCTTCAACGGCACTTTGAACCAGAGTGTCGCAATGGTCAGTATCAACAGCACGTCCACAAAACCGATAAGCACAAAGGGCACGGTCTTGCCAATCATCAGCTCGTGTGCGCGCACCGGCGTCACCACAATCTGCTCCAGAGTGCCCACCTCGCGCTCACGCACAATCGCCATAGAGGTCAGCACCGTCGTCACCACCAGCAGGATGGTACAGAGCACGCCGGGCACCATATAGTTCACGCTTCGCAGGTCGGGATTGAACCACACGCGCGTGCGTTCCTCCACCACAGGAAGGCGCGTGAGCCGGGCGTGGACGCGCTGTAACCGTTCACTCATGGTCTCCTCCGAGTAGCGCCGCAACAGTCCGGCGGTGTAAGCCAGCACCATCCCCGAAGTGGTGGAGTCTGTGCCGTCCATAATCACCTGCAGAGGTGCGCTCTCGCCCCTTGCCAGCTGTCGGGCGAAGCCGCGCGGGATTTCAATGCCGACCATCACCTGCCCGCTGTCCAGCAGGGGAGCCAGTTCCTGAGGGCGATCCAGATAGCACACAACGTCAAAGTAGCCTGTGTTTTCAAATCGCGCTATCAGTTCGCGGCTCTCGCGAGAGCGATCCACATCGATAACCGCCGTCGGTATGTGCTTGATGTCGGTGGTCACGGCATAGCCGAAGATAATCAGCTGAAGGACAGGCGCAACCAGCACTATCCTCAGCATCCGTGGGTCACGGCGGAGCTGGATGAACTCTTTGCGAATGAGATATTTTATCCGCTGTGCAAACATAAAGCACCTCACAGTCTTTTCTGGAACCTCACCGCGCTGATTCCCACCGCAATCACCCCAAAGAGCACCAGAGGCAGGGCGTACCTCCACAGCACCTCTGGTCCCACGCCCTTCAGGAAGATGCCACGCAGGATGACAATGAAGTAACGCGCTGGGATGAGGTAGGTCAGCACCTGCAACACCTTCGGCATGGCGCTGATGGGGAACACAAAGCCCGACAGCAGAACGGACGGAAGCATTGTGCCCAGCATGGCGGCGATAAAAGCGACCAGCTGCGTGCGCGCCACCACCGAGATGAGCAGTCCGATCCCGAGCGAGGAGAGCAGGAACACGCCTGAATGCACCAGCAACAGCACCACACTTCCGCGAAGGGGAACATCGAAGAGCCACCTCCCCACCGCCAGCACCAGCAACACATCCGCATAGGCGATAAGCACATACGGGATAACCTTGCCAATCATCAGCTCGTGGGGCATGATAGGCGAGACCACCAGCTGCTCAATCGTTCCCCGCTCCCGCTCACGCACGATGGTCAGGGAGGTCAACAGCGCGGCGAGCATCTGCAGAATCACCGCAATCAGTCCGGGCACGATGAAATAGGTGCTGTTCATTTCGGGGTTATACCAGATGCGCGGGCGGAAGTCTATCGGTGCCACTATGCGCTCGGCGGGAAGCCCCTTCCGCATCGCGAACTGGCGGGCGTATTCCACCGAGAACGCCTGTACAAAACCGGAAACATATCCCTGTGCGATGGTAGCAGTGGTGGAATCCGAGCCATCCACCAGAGCCTGCACCTGTGGCGCTCTGCCCGATGCCAGGTCTCGCCCAAAGCCGCGCGGAATGACCAGAATCAGCTTCGCCTCTCCCCGGTTGAGCAGGTCATCAATCTGCCGATGCGTGTCCAAATAGCGCACCACGTCAAAGTATTCGTTGTGCTGAAGCGAGCGGATGAAATCGCGTGAAGTGGAGCTCATGTCATAGTCCAGCACCGCCGTCCGCAAGTGGCGGACGTCCATATTGATGGCGTAGCCGTAGAGGATCAGCATCAGCACCGGCAGTATCACCACAACCGCCATCGTACGCACATCTCGCAGGATATGAATGAACTCCTTGCGCATCACCGCGACGATGCGAGTCATCATCTCAGTTGCCTCCCTCGCCCAGCTCGCGGTCGGTTCGTTCCACCAGCGCCACAAACACATCCTCCAGCGAGGGCAGAACGGGCTGCAGAGAGCGGACGGTGAACTGCTCCCTGAGAAGCCTTGCCCTCACCTGTTCTGCGGCGTGCTCGCCTTCGGGGACAACCACATGCAGTTTCTTGCCGAACACCGCTACATCGTGCACCAGAGGGTCGTCAGCCAGAACGTCCAGCGCAGGCATCTGCGGTTCCACCTCTATCTCCAGCAGTTGCCCCGAAGTGTACGCCGATTTCAGCTGCGCCGGTGTGCCCATCGCCACGATTCTGCCCCGGTAGATGAGGCACAGTCGGTCGCAGTGCTCCGCTTCGTCCATGTAGTGTGTGGTGACGAACACCGTCACGCCGCCCTGCGCCAGCTCGTAGATAAGCTCCCAGAACTGCCTGCGCGATACGGGGTCTACTCCTGCCGTAGGCTCATCCAGAAAGAGGATCTCCGGCTCGTGCACAATCGCACAGCCCAACGCCAGCCGCTGTTTCCAGCCCATCGCAAGATCGCCGGTCAGCGCCCTTTCCCTCCCCTCCAGCCCTGCCATCTGTATCACCCATCGCTGGCGCTCCTCCATGCGACCGGGCGGAACACCGTATATCCCCGCGTAGAACTGGATGTTCTCCTCAACGGTCAGGTCTTCATACAGCGAAAACTTCTGCGACATGTAACCGATGCGCTCTTTAATCTGCTCGGCTTGCGTGCGAATATCCAGCCCGGCAACGGTGCCGGTGCCAGAGGTGGGTTCAATAATGCCGCACAACATGCGAATGGTGGTGGACTTCCCCGCGCCGTTCGGTCCCAGAAAGCCGAATATCTCGCCACGCTTCACCGAAAAGGTTATCCGGTCTACCGCCGTGAAGTCGCCAAACCGCCGGGTCAGCTCTTTGACCTCCACCGCCCATTCGTTCATCCCCCAGCCCTCCTTTGCGCCTCCATGATGGCGACAAACACATCCTCCAGTCCCGCGCTAATCGGCTGGATGTGCTCGATGCGGACGTTCGCCTGAGTGAGTGCCTGCCGGATAAGGGGAATACTTCTGTCTGCATCCTGCAGCCAGACATGCAGTCGCTCGCCGAACACCTGCACGCTCTGCACGCCCGCTGAGTGGCTCAGTATGCGCTTCGCTTCGCGCTGGGGATGGCAGATGAGTTCAACGAGGTCGCCCGTCATGCGGTTTCGCAGGTTGTCCGGGCTGTCGCACACAATAATCCGCCCGGCGTACATGAAGGCTATTCGGTTGCATCGTTCTGCCTCGTCCATGTAGGGAGTGCTGACCACCAGAGTCATGCCCCTGCCCACCAGGCTGTATAGTATCCGCCAGAAGTCACGCCGGGAGACGGGGTCCACGCCGGTGGTGGGTTCGTCCAGAAAGAGAATCTCGGGTGTGTGGATGAGCGTGCAGGCAAGCGCGAGCTTCTGCTTCATCCCGCCCGACAGGTTCTGCGCGAGCCTGCGCGTAAACGGAGCCAGCCTGCTGAACTCCAGAAGCTCTTTCTGTCGTGCGATGCGCTGCTCTTTGGGCACGCGGTAGATGTCGGCAAAGAAGTCCAGATTCTCCTGCACGGTCAGGTCGCCATAAAGGCTGAACCGCTGAGACATATAACCGATGCGCCGTTTGACCTCTTCGGGATGGGTTCGCACGTTGAAGCCTGCCACGATTGCCTCCCCGGCGGTCGGCTCGATGGCTCCGACCAGCATACGAAAGGTGGTGGTTTTGCCTGCGCCGTCCGGTCCGACAATGCCGAACACCTCGCCGCGCTTTACCTGCAAATCCACCGAGTCCACTGCGACGACATCACCAAACAGTTTGCGCAGTGCGCGTGCCTCTACTGCGAGCTCGCTCATCGCCGCCTCCGCCTACGGGGAAAGGAAGATGGTGGCATCGGCTGGCATTCCGGGCTTCAGCTCATGGCGCGGGTTCGCCAGCGTAATCTTCACGCCAAATACCAGCTTCGCGCGCTCCTCTCTGGTCTGAACGTTCTTCGGGGTAAACTCCGGCTTGTCGGCGATTTCGGTGACCTTCCCCTCGAACCGCTTGCCGGGAAAGGCGTCCACCGCCACCTCGGCGCGGTCGCCCAGCTTTACGCGCATATCCGGCTCGGGAACATACACCTTTAGCCACACGCTATCCAGATTGGCAATGCGCACGATGGGCATTCCGGGCGTGACCAGCTCGCCCTGCTCCGCGACCTTGAGGATGACTTTACCTGTCACGGGCGACCGAACGGTCAGGTATTCGCGAAGCGCCTTTGCCGACTCCAGTACGCCCCGTGCCTGTTCCACCTGCGCCCTCGCCGCCTGGATAGTCTCTTCGCGTGCGCCAGCCAGCAGGAGTTGCAGCCGTGCTCGGGCAGCAGACACTCCTTCCAGCGCGGTGCGGTACTGGGTACGCGCCTGTTCCAGCTGCTGTTTGGTCACCAGGCGGTCGGTATAGATCTCTTTCACCACCTGCAGGTTGAGACGTGCCCCTTCCAGCTGGGCGCGTGCCTGCGCCTCCGCTGCGCGTGCCTGCTCGCGTTCCTCTGGGCGAGCACCTGCCTGCAGTTCTGCCAGCTTTGCCTCCGCCGCCGCAAGCGCCGCCCACGCGGTATCCCGTCGTGCGATGGCGGAGTCCATCTGCTGTCTGGAGATGGCTCCCGTTGCGAACAGGTTCTGGGCACGCTCCGCGTCCTGCTGGGCGTTGATGAACTGCGCCTTTGCCTGCTCGACGGCGGCACGAGCCTGCTCTATCTGCTCCACACGCGCCCCGGCTTCCACCATCTCCAATCGTGCCTTCGCCTGCTTGTAGGCGTTCTCGGCGACCTCATACGCGGACTGTGCGTTGACCAGCTGTGCTTTCAGCTCCGTCGCTTTGGCAAACATCTCCTGAACCGTTGCCAGCGTCCGGCGCGCCCCTTCTGCGGCTGCCTCCGCCTGCGCCAGGTTCGCCTGCGCCTGACGTATCTCTTCTTCTCGCGCTCCCTTCAGCAGCTCTTCCAGCCTCGCCTGCGCCGCTCGATAGGCTCCCTCCGCCTGAAGCACCTGTGCCTCCAGCTCCCTGCCGTCCAGAACGGCGATAACCTGCCCTGCCTGCACCTCGTCGCCCTCGTCAACCAGCAGTTTGAGGATGCGCCCTGTGGTTTTCGCGCTGACGTCTACCTCGGTGGCTTCAATGGTGCCGCTGGCGAGGATAACGTTGCCCGGCGGAGCAGAGCGTGAAAGCACCACACGCCACACCGCAAAGCCCGCTATCACCAGCGCAATCAGCACCAGCACACGAACCGCCTTGCCGTGTTTCATCGCCGAATGCCCTCCAGAAGCAGATTCGCGAACACCTCCGCATACTCTTCCGCACTGTGCCTCGGCAAAATCTGCTCTTTGGTTTCGTCACTGCAAGCCAGCAGATGGTCAAACAGAATGGTCATCCAGAGCGCCCCCACCAGCATCCGCGCGGCAATCTCCACCGGCACCTCGCGAAAAGCTCCTTCCTGTATCCTTCTGGAAAGGTACTCTTTCACCATGCTCGCTGCAGGGCGGATGACCTCCTGCATTAACTGCTCGGCTACCTGCTCGTCGTGCATCGCCTGGGGAAGCAGTGCCCTCAGCAGGTCGGCATACCGTTCCCCGAAGCGTATCCTGTCCCGGAAGAGCGAGCGCAGCACCTCCCGGTCATTCGTTTCCTGCGACGCCGAGAGGATGTCCTTCAATACCGGCAGGCTTGCCTGTCCCAGCAGGGCGAAAAGCAGATGGCGCTTGGAGGGGAAATGAATGTAAATGGTTCCTTCCGCCACTCCGGCTTCCTGAGCAATCATGCGCGTGGTGGTGGAATCGTATCCCCGCTGGGCGAACAGCCGCAACGCCGCCTGAAGGATTGCCTCTTTTGTGTCTTCCCCCCGCCCGCGCCTGCCTTTTTGTGATGGTGAGTTGCTCATCGTTTCTCCTTATGATGAGTGAACACTCACTCATATCTTACTTCCCATCTCTGGAATTGTCAAGAGGAGCGGGGCGCGTGCAGAACAAATTATGCCGAGGAGGATTCCATGCACAGGACACTTCTTATCGGGATTGGCAACGTTTACCGCCGAGACGACGGTGTGGGCATCGTGGCGGTGCGTCGGGCGCGTCCCCTGCTCCCCCCGTCGGTGGAGGTGTTGGAGTGGACGGGCGACCTCATGACGCTTCTGGAGATATGGCAGGGTTCCCGCTGTGTTGTGGTGGATGCGCTTCGTTCAGGAGGCACGCCAGGAGAGATACTCCGCATGGAGGCGCACCGTGAACCGTTGCCTGTGGAAGGACGCTTCTCCTGCACGCACTCGATAGGGCTGGAGGAGGTTATTGCTCTGGCGCATGTGCTGAACAAACTGCCGCTGGAGTTGATCGTTTACGGCATCGAAGGCGACGACTTCGGCGAAGGCGAAGGGTTATCGCTGGAGGTCGAAAAAGCGGTGGATGATGTGGTACGCTATATCCTGCAGGACGTTCTGAAGGACGGGACAGATGCATGAGTTTTCGATAGCGGAAGCGATTGTGCGCACCAGTGAAGAGGTGCTGAGGGCGAACGGCGGCGGCAGGGCGGAAAAGGTGCAGTTGCGCATTGGCGAGCTGCGCCAGGTGGTTCCCGACGCGCTGACCTTTGCGTTTGACATTCTGAAGGAAAACACCTTGCTGGCGGATGCTTCGCTGGAATGGGAGACGGTACCCGCGCAGGTGCGCTGCAGGTCCTGCGGTATGGAGTATCATCCGAAAGATGTGTTCTGGGAGTGTCCTTCATGCGGCGCGATAGGCGCAGAGGTGGTGGCAGGCGAGGAGCTGGAGATAGTGTCTATTACTCTGGCAGGAGGTTCGGATGGAAATTAAGGTTGTGCGGCGGATTATGGAGGCGAACGAACAGCACGCGGAGGTGGTACGCCGCCGTTTGCGTGAGGCAGGCGTGATAGCACTGAACCTTATCAGCGCACCCGGTTCGGGCAAGACTTCGCTAATCGAGTGTGCTATTCGCGAGCTGAAGGGCAAGGTGAACATAGGCGTTATTGAAGGCGACCCCGACACCACCCGCGACGCCGAACGCATCGCCCGGCTGGATGTACCCGTCGTGCAGATTAATACCGAGGGCGGCTGTCACCTGGAGGCGACGATGGTTCTGCGCGCGCTGGATGAAATAGACCTGAACGCCCTGCAGTTGCTATTTATCGAGAACGTGGGCAATCTGGTATGTCCGGTGGTGTTTGATCTGGGTGAGTCCCATCGGGTGGCGGTGGTCAGCGCCGCAGAGGGTCACGATAAGCCCGCCAAATACCCTGCCCTGTTCCGCACCGCGCAGGTGACTGTGTTAAACAAAGTGGACCTGATACCCTATCTGGACTTCGACGAGTCGCAGTTTACCGCCGACGTGCGCCGGCTGAACCCCGATATGCCGATACTGCGCGTGTCCTGTCGCACCGGCGAGGGCATGGCGGAATGGGTCCGTTGGCTGGAGGGCTTGTTGAATAAAGAGGCTGTCATGCAGTAGGTCTTATAAGACAGCACCTGTTGAGCATGTCACATTCGGTCCAGCGTGTCCGTCTGGTCATTCGAGGGGCGGTACAGGGCGTGGGATTTCGCCCGTTTGTGTACCGTCTGGCGACCGAGCTCGACTTGCGGGGGTGGGTGCTGAACTCGGCGCAGGGCGTGTTCATCGAGGTGGAGGGTGAACCGACTCTGCTCCAGCAGTTCGTGAAACGTCTCTATCACGAGTTGCCCCCTCGCGCTTTCATCCAGAGCATGGAGCAGTCGGTTCTGGACCCCGTTGGCTACACCACTTTTGAAATCCGTCACAGCGAAGAGACGGGCGAAAAGAGCGCGTTCATCCTGCCGGACATCGCCACCTGCGCCGACTGCCTGCGCGAAATCTTCGACCCTGCCAACCGCCGCTACCGCTATCCCTTTACCAACTGCACGAACTGCGGTCCGCGCTACAGCATCATTGAGTCCCTGCCCTACGACCGCCCGAACACCACCATGAAGGCGTTCACCATGTGCGCGAAGTGCCGGGAGGAGTACGAGAACCCGCTGGACCGGCGTTTCCACGCTCAACCGAACGCCTGCCCCGAATGCGGTCCACGTCTGGATCTATGGGACGAGCGCGGTAGTGTGCTGGCACAGCATGACGAGGCTCTGCGCAGGGCGGCGGACGCCATCCGCGAGGGGCGCATCGTGGCGGTGAAGGGACTGGGAGGCTTCCATCTGATAGTGGACGCTCGCAATGAGCAGGCTGTTCGTCGGCTCCGTGAGCGCAAGCGGCGGGAGGAGAAGCCATTTGCGCTGATGTATCCCTCTCTGCAGGTGGTGCAAGCACACTGCCGGGTGGACGAGACGGAAGAGCGCGTGCTCACCTCGCCCGAATCGCCGATTGTCCTCCTGCACCGCAAGGTGGATGCCGACATCGCTCCCTCGGTTGCGCCCGGCAACCCCTATCTGGGCGTGATGCTCCCCTACACTCCCCTGCACCACCTCCTGCTTGCCGAACTGGGCTTCCCGGTCGTTGCCACCAGCGGGAACCTGTCGGATGAGCCTATCTGCACGGACGAACACGAGGCACTGCAGCGCCTCGCCGGTATCGCCGACCTGTTTCTGGTGCACAACCGACCGATTGCCCGCCATGTGGACGACTCGGTGGTTCGCGTGCTCATGGGGCGTGAGATGGTGTTACGGCGGGCGCGCGGCTATGCGCCTCTGCCTGTTCTGGTGAAGGAGCCTCTGCCCCCTCTGCTGGCGGTGGGCGCGCACCTGAAAAACACGGTCGCGCTGAGCGTGGGCAGGCAGGTTTTCATCAGCCAGCATATCGGCGACCTGGAGACGCCACAGGCTCTGGAGGCGTTCCGGCGCGTAACTGCCGACGTACAGGCTCTCTGGGAGCACCAGCCGCAGGCGGTAGCATGTGACCTGCACCCCGATTACCTCTCCACGCAGTCTGCGCATCGCATGGGGCTTCCCGTCGTGAGTGTTCAGCATCACTACGCGCACGTGCTGGCGTGCATGGCGGAGAACGAAGTCGCGCCTCCCGTTTTGGGCATTTCGTGGGATGGCACGGGCTACGGCGTCGACGGCACGGTGTGGGGCGGCGAGTTCCTGCTGGTGACAGAAACGGACTTCGAGCGGGTGGCGCACCTGCGCCCATTCCACCTGCCCGGTGGTGACCGCGCGGTTAAGGAGCCTCGTCGCTCCGCGCTGGGCGTGCTGTACGAGATGCTGGGCGAGCAGGCGTTCGAACTGCTGGGTGAGCGGTTCACCGCCTACGAGCGTCACCTGCTGGCGCAGATGCTCAGGCAGGGCGTGAATGCTCCCGTCACCACCAGCGCGGGCAGGTTGTTTGACGCGGTAGCGTCGCTGGTCACCGGGCGGCAGGTGGCGAACTTCGAAGGGCAGGCAGCGATGGAGCTGGAGTTCCTCGTCCATTCCGCACCGGGCGGCGATTCGTATCCCTTCACATTGTCACAAGGAACTCCGCGCGTGCTGGACTGGTCGCCGATGGTGGCGGCAATCCTGCAGGACGTCCAGCAGGGTGTGGAGCCTCCGATGATTGCCCTGCGCTTTCACAACACCTTAGTGGAGATGATGGTAGCGGTGGCGAAGGCTGTTGGCGTGGAGCGGATTGCCTTCAGCGGGGGCTGTTTTCAGAACGCCTATCTGACCGAGCGGGCGGTGCATCGCCTTACCGAAGAGGGCTTTCGCGTGCACTGGCATCAGCGCGTTCCCCCCAACGACGGCGGCATCGCGCTGGGACAGGTGGTAGCGGCGGGTATTATACGCTCTTCGCCTTCACCAGGCGGTCTTTGACCATCTGTACAACGGCGCGGTACACAGCTAACCGCTCTTCGTGCGTCAAGCCAAGCGCGTCGAATATCACGCTATCCAGCTCATAGCGGTCGGAAAGCACTTTCTCCAGAGCAACATCTTCTGGGTGAATGTTGCTATAGCCTTTGTTGGGTTTCGGTAAACCCAATTCTTCAAAAATGCTTTTAATCTCTCGCTGACAGAGCTGCTCAAAGGCACTTAGCAGACGTTCACGTTGAGAACAGCACAGATACGAGGGATTCAGAACTAACAACTCCTCAACCTCGTAGGTCTGCACCTTAAGTAACCCCCCACCAAACGGTGCACGACCTCCAAGCTCGCAGAAAATCTGAAGGAAGGGTACCTGTAGAGCGGCACCGAGCAGCTTGCCGCCTCCACGTATCTCCTGAAAATTGTCACTTACAAACACTTTGCCGTAATAAAAACGCATTCTATCATCAATTAGGTAGTTACAGTTCACATCCGCAGGAGATCGGTTACCCAGGTCCCACCAACGCTGCCTACCCTTGCAAGTTTGTCTCTTGTGGAATCCTTGCAATTCGCCCCATTTGATATACTCCAGCACTTTGGTTTTGCCCTTACGTCTCAGTTCCTCCTTGCTATACGGACACATAAGTAGAAGGTACTTCAGGTCTTTCTCCCGAACAAGCAAGGTGCGGACTTCGCGTGGGCTTTTAATGACTGGTTTGAGGAACTCGGCTTCGATTTCGCCCTCCCAGCCTGCGCTGTTGCGCACGCGGATGGGAGTCTCTGGGTTTTGTTGCGCTTCAGCCACCGCTTCTGCCACATTTTTTTCCACAGGTGCCAGATAGAAAAACTCGTTTGCGCCCGTCTTGATGCCGAATCGCACATCCGCAATGTCGCCCAATTTCACCAGAAGAGGCCGGAGCTCCTCTTCGCGCGCCAGGAAATAGCGGTCGCCATCCCGTTCGCGAACCACGCGATAGCCCGCCCGGCGGATTTGCTCCAAGCTCTCAAATCCCATCCGATTGACGATTTTATCTTTGATGTCGGCGAACTTCATGGATGTCCTCCTTATGTAACCCGCTCGCGCCGCCTCATGCTTGTAGAACAGCAAGTTACTCTGTTGCGCCTGCAACGAATTGTTGCACATGCAATATTAAGTTCGTTGCACAGGCAATAAAGTTGTTGTATTAGCAACATGTGGTTCAAGCATTTCAAAAGCTGGAGAACCTGTTCAGCCACATAGCCCAACTCAATCCTCCAGAGAATCGGTAATATCCTCTACAATAACGGGCTCACCAGACCACTGCAGTACGCGATAACGTTGTCCTTTCTCTAAAATCGTGAAGTAGATATCAGGCGCACGAAGGTATTTGCCTCCCCATTTGTTGCCGACATATCGCCCCTCATCATCCAGCCCCTCTTGCCACAGTTCCTCGCGGGTCTTCTCAATCACCCGTTGCTGGCTGGGGTCGGCGATAGCGGACTCGAATGCGCTGTGAAGGCGTATGAAGCGTGTTCTGGCATTGTCGGCGGGGCGCCCCTTGCGCAAGATGGAGATAATCGTGTTCACGTCTGCACTGGCAAACTGGCGCTCCACGGCGGAGTCGTAAATGGCTTGAATATGAGAATGCTCCAGAAGATACTTTTGCAACTTACCTCCAAATCCCACATCCAGCCAGCTGTTGGAGCAGACGAAAACATGGACCCCCCCCTGCCTGAGCAGTTGCAGGGCACGGGCATAGAAGTAGACATAGAGGTCAGACCGCCCTTCTGCGACATCCTCATACTGTTTCAACAGCGCAGGCTTATTCGGAATAAGTTCCTGCCGGACATAGGGAGGATTTGCCAGGATGATATCGAATCCGCCACGTTTAAACACCTCGGCGAACTCCACGCGCCAATCAAAGCCCGATATCTGATTGCCTGGGTGCGCCCACTGCCGAATCTCCTCACGCAACTCTTCGATCTCTTTGCGCAGGGCTTCCTTTTCACCGTAGGCGTGCACGCGCAGGTATTCCCCTTTCAACCGGTCAAACCTGTCGATTTGCTCTGCGCGGAACATGTCGGGCTGAACGCCACCTTGCGGGTCAGGAGCCAGCAGGCTATCGCCGACTTCTATCTTGAAGTCGAGGTTGGGCAGTGCCACATCCACGCTCTGGTCGTCTAACGGATTGCGTTCATCGTCCACCACCAGGCTCAGCCACAGGCGCAGTCTGGCAATGTTCACCGCAAAGGGGTCGATATCCACGCCGTACAGGTTATTCTGGATAATCTCCAGTTTGCGCTGATACACGGTTGCCGGGCCGAGGCGCTTCTGCTGGAAGAGGCACTGGCGCAGATCCAGCAGCTCATGAAGCATCCCAAGCAGGTATGCACCGCTGCCGCACGCGGGATCACATACTTTAGTCTGCTTGAGCGCATCTAGCACCTTTTCGGGGTCACGCAGGTTAGTGGCATCTCGCTCCTCCACAAAAACGTTGATACTTTCTACGTCCTCCTGCGGGCAGGCGTCGCAGAGGTAGCCTTTCAGCGCTTCGCGACACATAAATGCCACTACAGGGCGTGGGGTGTAATAGCTGCCGGTCTCATGGCGTCCGGTAACCAGCTCCTCGAACACCTTGCCCAGCATCTCGGGATCGACTGCCACTTCCACATCCAGCGGGCTGCTTTCGGTAATGGTGAAATTGAAACGGTAAAGCAGTTCATTAATAACGGGTTCGACCGCTTCATCGGGTACGACAATATCGTCGCGCCTGTCGAGGTCGTCCTGTTCGAACAGCCCGCCGTTGAGGTAAGGAACCTCCCCAAGCAGGTTTTGCAAGTATCCGCCGCGATTGATGCCAACCACGTTGACGTCGTGCGGGGTGTTCAGCGCAGTGAAAAAAAGCGGTTTCACCCTTTCCCGGTAAAACTCTCCACCGCCGTTTTTCTGATAGTTCTGCCAGAGAGCGCGGAGGTAATCGGGACTCCCGCCGAACCTGAGCCAGCCCTTGCGCTCCAGAAACCGAATGAAGAGCAGGCGGTTGAACAGTTTCTGTGTGAATATCCGTCTCTCGTCGCCGTTGATACCCTGGATAAGACTTTCAGCTTTTTCGAATCTGTTTCTGTACTCTTTGAAGAACTTCTGCGTTACGCGCTCGATACTGAAAGCGTCCTCGTGTTTACGCCATATCTGCTCGGCTTTCTCACCGGGTGTGGCGGCGATTGCTGCCAAGATCTCGAGGTCGGTTCGGAACGGTGCAGAAGGGTTCACTGATAGAGTGCGCAGGAGCAGTTTCACTTTACCAGCATCCTGCAGGAAGATGCGTCGTGGGCTAATGAGCAATATATTCGCCGGGTCGTCAGTGGTTGCGACAAACAGATAGTTGCCCTGCGGATGGCATCGGTAGAACGGCTCGATCACCGTACGCAGGTCGGCGCGTTTGAACGAGGTCATCTCCAGGTGGTAGACGCGAAAGATGCCATGTTCGTCTTCCACAGTGGATAACAGATATACCTGCCTTAGTTTTGCCCGAGCACTCTCTGGCAGGTCGGAAACGTCCCATATGGTTGGCTCCGTTAAGGGATACCCGAGCACCTTCAACAATTGCGCAATCTCTCCCGGGCGATGGCACTGAGATAGAGCGGATTGGACCTGCTGTAGCTGCATCGGTATCACACCTCCTCCTGCCTCTCCAGTACGAGCATCCAGGCAACGCATTCTATATCTTTTTCGCCCACCTCGCGTACATCAGGCGCTGGCACAGACGGCCGCGGATGGCTCTCCATGAATCGGGTCAGTACCTGCAAGAGTTCTTTATTGGACTTTGCTCTGTTCTGTTGCCATATCGGTCGCAGGTCACGCAAGTGTGTGGCAGGCAGAGGCTCACGCAGGTATTCCAGCAGCTGGTTACGGGCGGCAGAACTGGGCATCGTCTGCAGACGAGCGACGATGTGGTTCTGAGGTGCAGGCAGGATTGGCAGTCGGTGCGCTACTTGATTGAGTCGCTGAACAAGATGTCGCCTCAGGCGGTGAATAAACGGGGCAGGATCGAAGTCTTCGGGAAGCGGGGCCGCTGGCTCTCCATCGTTACAGCGAATGTGGCTAATAGCCTGCAGGCGCGACTCCACCACGTTTCGGTCCGAGGCGGGTGCGAATAACCAGTAATGCTTATCCGTCTGCGTGTTGCGCAGGGCAACAAAGAAACCTGGCGTTCCTCCCCTGGCGCAGTATCGCGCCGTGCCCATACCCAGCGGTATCCCTTCCATTACCTGTTCTCCCACGCGCTTCAGAAAGTCCAGCAGGTCTGCCTGCAGAAACTCACCAACATTCAGCTCACTTTCCCTTTCGAGGTCATCCAGCACCTGCTGGTCCTCCTCCGCGATGCGGCGCAGGGTATTGAAGTCCATCGGGTTCGGCACTTCTCCCAGCACCGAAGCGTCCAGCCCAACCGTGCGGTTGATGGCATCCAGCTTCTCGTGAAGCCGCTTCATCAGATTCAACAGGTCTTCCAGCTTATCTTCGGGGTGGAAATTGTACACGTCGATTCGTTCATGTGGCGAACCGATGCGGTCGATGCGACCGATACGCTGAACCATACGCACCGGATTCCAGTGTAAATCGTAGTTAATGATAATGCTCGCGTCCTGCAGATTCTGCCCCTCGCTCAGCACGTCTGTGGACAGAAGCAATTGCACCTCCTCTTTCGGACAGCAATAACCGCATTTGCCTGGTTCGTGTTGTGGCTCGCTGCGCACCGGGCAGTTTGCTTTTGGTGCAAACCGCTGAACAATAGAACGCCGTTCTTCGGGGCTGATATTGCTATCCGTGATAGCTATCCTGTTAAAGGCGCGTAGAACCTCCCCGTCACCGTGCAGGTGGCGATACAGATACCGCGCCGTGTCCTTGAAATAGCTGAACAGCAGAACCTTTTGCCCCGCCAGTTGTGTGGTAAGGAGGCGTTTTAGCACCTGCAGCTTCTCGTCCTGCTCAGGAGTTAGCAACGATAGTTTCTCAAGCAGGGCTTCCAGACTTTCGATATCATGCTTTACATCCGCTTTGATATTCTCTACCCGATACAGGCTGGTGTCGATGTCCTCCAATCGACTCCACAAATCTAACTGATTATCGGGGGCTTCCGCCTGGTCGTCAGCGCTTTCCATCTGAACGAAATATCGGTGGTAGAGCGCGCTGGTAAGACGTTTACCCTGTTCCAGCGCCTCCAGGAATTTTCTCTGGAAATCCAGCTGCCGTTGTAGGGAGATACGCAATGCCTCCACCGACGATTCCAATCGTTTCAGGTACAGCACACGCATAATATGTGCCAGTGAGGTCTGCCGTCCCAGATCCATCGCGAATCGTTGAGCTTCTTCCTGCTTCCAGCCACTCCCCAGCAAGAGATTCATCAGACTCTGTTCTCCGTCAAACAAGCTGACTGGAATTCGCCGCCTCAGCTCCGTCCGGTAAGCGTCCACCTGATATGGTGCCAGTCGCAGGTTTTCTATTGCCTGTGCGACCTGCCTGTATAGCGTGCTGCCATAACTCTTCTCCAGGTCGTATCTTACGCTTTGAATAACGCGGTCAGGAAAACGCAGTGCTTGCCCGTCGATGCGCGCATGGGGATAGTTTTTGCGAATAAACGAGCGGCTGCGCCGTACAGCCACAGCCTCCAGCACCTCGTACAGAGCTTCGCGCGTCGCCTCAGCACGTCGGAAATAGGACTCGAGGTCGCTGATGCCTGCGTCGGCGAAATAATCTTTGCGGTCTCGCGTGATGAGGCGAAGCTGGTGGTAAAGGTCAAACACGGTATTGTTCACCGGGGTGGCGGTAAGCAATATCAGCTTTTTTTCGTCCGATGCCTGCGACATCACTCGGAACAGGTTCTCCCAGCGGTTGGCGTTGGGATTACGAAAGTTGTGCGATTCATCTACAACGACTATCTTGTAGCGAGCAAGTTCGTCAATTGGGCAATCCTGCTGACTGATACGTTCCATACTCTCAATGTGGTGCGGAATGGCGTGCGCCTGAAGCAGCGGTTTCCACACTGTGTCCCGCAATGCGGCAGGGCATACTATCAGGGCGGTTTCACGCCGGCGATAGGCGTAGTCGTCGAGCAGCCGAAGGGCAAGAAATGTCTTGCCTAATCCCACCGAGTCTGCAATCAGTACGCCGCCATAGTTGTCCAGCACCTCTCGCGCGGCGAGGTATCCCTCGTGTTGAAAATCCGCCAGCGCAATGGGCGATGGGTCGCCTTCTTTCTCCTGAAGACTGGATTGAAGCTTGTCACGGAACGCTTCGTAGACAACCTTGATATAGATTTCATAGGGGGCATACTGACGCGCGAACACATCCAGCAACTGCACAAGGTCGTGCTTATACTCTTCGGATTGGTCCCACAACTGTTCATACCATCGTCGAAGATGCTCAACCGCCGACTGCTGTTTCAGCACTGCGTTCAGTTCCATATTCGTAGTCAAGCCTGCTCCCGTAAAGTTGGAGGAGCCAACAATGCCAATTGCCCCGAGCGTGGGGACTCCGTCCACAAGGTACGCTTTGCCATGCAGGAAGCCTTTCTTATAACAGCGCACTTCCACGCGTGGTTGACTGAGGTAGTCCTTCCATCGCCTCAGTGTTTCCAGAGTACCTTCCTTACCCTGCGCGAATGCGCTTTCCAGGTCCCGCCGAAGCCTCTGTCCTACGACGAACCCGACCTCCTGTTCGGTGCCAAGTAATAGTCTGACGGACTGAAGCCGCTCAATGACCTTTTGGAGATTCTCCAGAGCTTCGAGGTTGAAGTAGGCGGTGCAAACGGATAGTGCGGGCGAGTCGGCGCTTTCTAACAGAGCGTTTAGCACACTCGCGAGCGTGGAGGTTGTATTATCGACAAGGTCAGGTACCGGATTCATTACACGTCTGCCTCCCCGTTGCTCCTGC
This sequence comes from Chthonomonadia bacterium, assembly GCA_013314755.1. Lineage (GTDB taxonomy): Bacteria > Armatimonadota > HRBIN16 > HRBIN16 > HRBIN16 > HRBIN16. The sequence continues at coordinate 19,864 of JABUFA010000012.1, read as the reverse complement.
CATCCCCTTCTGCCAGTAATTGCCACCGGTTCGTGCAATATTGTGTTCCACATCACCTGAGAGATCTCCTGCGTGGGCTCATAGACCAACTTAGGGTAGCATGCAGAAAGACATGTTGACTTTTCCTCGCAACTCGTGGTAAAATGCACGAGCGTTACAACGCCCGTAAAAAGGCGGGAGTAACTTGACAATCTGCGTCCCGACGGCACCGAAAAAGCCCGAAAGGAGGTACCGACGTGCACTTGCGTTACGCGCACGGCAGAACGCCTGCTGTCGCTCTGCTGATAGCTGCAACCCTGTGTGCGTTCGTGACCGCAGACGCAGGTCGCCGGTTCTCGGTGCGCCTGCGCGAAGGTGGCACGGTGCGTACATTGGACACACAAGCCGCAACCGTCGCAGAACTCTTGCGCGAAGCGGAGATACGCCTGGAGAAGTTGGACCGCGTCCAACCGCCTCCGGCAACACCTCTTGCCGATGGAATGGAAGTGGTGGTGACCCGGGTACGCCAGCAGGTGGTTACCGAAGAGCAGTCCATTCCGGCGCCCGCCAAGCGTTTCGCCGACCCCGCACTGCGGGCAGGGGTGAAACGGGTGGTGCAGGAAGGGCAGGATGGGATTAAGCGCATCCAATGGCTGGTCACCATCAAGGACGGGCAGGAGGTGTCCCGAAAGGTGTTAGCGTCCAAAGTTATCTCGCAACCCAAACCGCGCATCGAGCGGTACGGGGCGGGCGGCTCGCTGCCCGCGCGAGGTTTCTTTAGCGGACGGCGTGTGCTGACTATGATCGCTACAGGCTACGCACCTTATGTCTGTGGCGGCAGCCGCTCGGGACGCACCGCAACCGGGATTAAGGCGGGTTACGGAACCGTTGCCGTGGACCCCCGCTATATCCCGCTTGGCACGCGCCTGTATATCGAAGGATATGGCTATGCGATTGCTGCAGATACCGGACGAGCGATTAAAGGCAATCGCATTGACCTTGGGCACGACACTTATCAACAAGCGAAGCGGGTCGGTATGCGCAAGGTCAAAGTGTATATATTGGACTAACACCTGAACGTGGGCGGAGCCTCTGTGCTCCGCCTTTTCCATCCATGAGGGACGGGACGTGAAACTGACCTCGCCATCGCAGATACGGTTGCTGTTACTGCAGTTCGGGCTGTATCCCGATAAACGCAAGGGACAGCACTTCCTCGGCGATTATAACGTCCTGCAAAAGATTCTGCATGCCGCAGACCTCTCCCCCGACGAGGGCGCACTGGAAATCGGAAGCGGTATCGGCACGCTGACCCGTGCGCTGGCAGAACGCGCCAGACAGGTGTTGACCTTTGAAATCGACGCCAAGCTCCTGCCCGTCATCCAACACAACCTGCAGGGCTACGGGAACGTTCGGCTGGTGCACGGCGACTTTCTGCGCGAAAACCTGCCTCAGCTGATACAGGAGACCTTTGGCGAGTCTCCGTTCAAGGTGGTGGCCAACATTCCCTACGGCATCACCAGTCCCATACTGGACCGCCTGTTCGGCGTTGCCAGCGGATGGCGTCTCGCCGTGCTGATGATTCAATATGAGGTTGCGCTGCGGCTGGTTGCCCAGCCGGGCACGCCTGAATACAGTTCCATCACCGTCTTTGCCCAGTATCATTCCCGTGTGGAAATCGTCTCGCGCGTTTCGCACACCGTTTTCTACCCGCCTCCAGAGGTAGACAGCGCCATCGTGCGGTTCACTCCCCTGCCCAAACGGCTGCCACCGGAGGAGGAACGCCAACTGTTCCGCGTGGTGCGCGCAGCCTTCGCCCAGCGGCGCAAGACCCTGCTGAACACCCTGAGCGGCGGACTGAACCTGCCGCGTGAACAGGTAGAGCGAACCCTGCGGGAGGTGGGCATAGACCCCCAGCGCCGCGGCGAAACGCTATCGCTAGAAGAGTTTATCACTCTGACTCGTGCGCTGTCTCAGCCGAAGGGATAAAAAGACGTCTCGTCGGTGCGCGTTGCATCTCTGCCATTTCTGTGCGTGGAGATGTCATTTGACCAAACACAAGTAAGAAATGAAACTTTTTTATTGCGCACGAGTCTAAATAAGCACTTCGGTAACACAAAAAGGAGGGTGCTGAGATGCTCTTTACCAGAAATGGTTCTGACTTTTTAGCCCTGCAGGAGAAGACCGAAGAGGCTCTCTACTCCATTGCACACGGAATGAACCTTCACCTGCTCGATACTCCGGTGCGCGAGAGGATGCTGGATGCCCTTGACACCCTGTCGCTCGTGTGGGAACGCCTCCGCCAGATGCCGGCGAACAATAGCCTGTCCAGCCACGACCTGCACCTGCTGAACACCGTTTGCGAGATATGCACGCTGACCCGCCACGCCAACGCCGAGGAGTTACAGCGGTTGAGCGAAATCATCACACGTCTTACAAAAGGGCTTACCGAAGGATTCGCGCCCACAGTAGCGACAACGGTACAGCAACGCACGGCAGTCAACGTGGAGCAGAGCGCGCCGCCCGTCCCTGTCGCCGAACCCGAGCCTGCACAACAGGTAACCCCAGCCCCTGCCCAACCGGAAACGGTTGAACCTGCGCAGGCAGAGGCGCCGCCAGAGGAACCCCCGATGGCTGAGGAAGCTCTCGCAGAGACACTCTCAGAGGAACCGACGACCGTAGAGGCGATTACTGAACCTGCCCCGCAAGAGCAGCCGCCAGCCCCTGCCCCGCAGGAACAACCCACGCCTGTTCAGCCAGAGCGCGAGCCGTACGCCGGGCTTGCCGAGAAGCTGGATGAACTCAGTGCGGTGCTGGATGACGTTGCCAATCATTCTATGCGCCGGGAGAGGGCGATTGCGCGTCTGATGTACGCTGCCTGTCTGTACCGCTTTCTGCGCCCCCGCGCAACAGGCTGGCATCGCGAGTGGGAGCTGGAGCAGACCAGACGGCAGATTGACCAGCTGTCCGACGAAAAACGCATGGGCGTATGGTTGCCCCCGTTTGACCCCAAAATAGAGTTCAGTGAGCATGAGCTGCAGACGCTGGAGATGGGCTACAGAGCGCTGAGTAAGAGCTGGGAGATGTGGGAATGGTACAAACAGCATGGGCAGGAGCTGGATAAGGGCGCAGGTGCTCCCCTGCTGGAAAGCATCGCTGCACCAATCCCGATGATTTACCAGATATACAACGCCCGGAACATCGCCCAGCGCGCTATGGATGTTGACCGTTCCCAGCATCTGTATGATGAGGTTGCTGAGGAAGCGAAGGCGCGCAAATGGAACCTGAATATGCTCAACCTGACATGCGCCCGCCAGAAGCAGGTTCACTACCTGAACGCAGCGGATGAACACTGGCAAACTGCTCAGGAACAGGCACGCAAAAAGCGAGCGCAGGACAAGGCACTGACTAACCTGGAGCGAACCCTCGCCAACCCTGACCCATCTCGTTTTGAGGAAAGCCTGCTGTGCGCGCTGATAGAGTGCCACAAGGCGCAGGTTCCCCATTCCAACCTCCGATTGCGCCAGATTATGCAGGGCTATGACTGGCTTCTGGAAAACCCCGCCGTGCCCGAATGTTGCCAGTTATCGCCTTCCGAAAGCAAGTCCGCCCGCAGCTTTCTGGTGAACCTGGGCAAGTATCTGATCAAGGACATGCAGAAGGGCACGCAAGAGGAACCTACGGAGGACGAGGAACCAGCAGAGGAGCACAACGGCGACCTGTTGAAGCAGGCGCGACGCCTGACGAAAGGCAAGAAGCTCTTCCTGCTTTGCTTCAACCGGCGGGCGGAAGCGGAACAGCGCATCCGGCAAGCCCTGCAGTTCTCTGAGGTGGACTGGCCCGACCTGGACGGCTCGGAGAGCTTGAACGACATGGAGGCGCACATTCGCAACGCCGATATGACCATCGTGGTGGTACGCTACAGCCGCACCCACTGGAAGGACGCCGACAAGCTGGCGAAACAACACGGCAAGCTGTTCGTGATGGCGCCCAAGGGCTACGGAGTGACGCATCTGGCGGAGCAGATTGTGAAACAGTGTCAGGCAGGAGGTTAAGGACCCCATCGCGAAACGCTGTGCGGTGAGTTCATCACACGCAACAGAGGGAGGAATCCGATGGATGGTTTGCACCTGCTGAACCTGGGGCTTGGCAGTCTGCCCCTGCTCTCGTCGGCGGAAACGCGCTCCATCTCCGCCGAGAACCCCAACGGCGAGCGCGGTGGCGGCGCCAAAGCGGAACCCGATGAGCATAACGCCGCGTCCATGCTGGGCAAAGGCTGGAAGGTGCGTCCGTGTATCACGCTTGAACCCGGTACCGTCACCACCTTAGCCGACATCACCGGACCGGGTATTATCCAGCACATCTGGATTACGGTGGACGTGAAGGCGTACCGGGATACGATACTGCGCATGTACTGGGATGACGAGACCTCGCCTTCCGTAGAGGTGCCGCTAGGCGATTTCTTCTGCAACGGTCACGGCTTGCGCTACAATGTGGTCTCCATCCCGATTGCGGTTAACCCGTCGGGCGGGTTCAACTGCTACTTCCCGATGCCGTTCCGCAAACGAGCGAAAATCACCATCGAGAACCAGCGCTGGGAGCCAATACACGGCTTCTTCTACCAGATTACCTACGCCCTCACCGAAGTGCCCGACAACGCCGCCTATCTGCACGCCCAGTGGCGACGCTCAATGACCACGCGAGAACGCCCCGAGCATGTGATTCTGGACGGCGTGAAGGGTCAAGGGCATTATGTAGGCACGTTCCTGGCGTGGACGCAGCTTTCCGATGGCTGGTGGGGCGAGGGCGAAATCAAGTTCTACATGGACGGCGATACCGAGTATCCCACCATCTGCGGCACGGGCACGGAGGACTACTTCTGCGGGGCGTGGTGCTTTGGCGAAACGTTCAATGCGCCGTTTACCGGCTATCCCCTGTGGCAGCGCGAGCCGGGCGCTGTGCCCAAACATGGGCTGTATCGCTGGCACATCATGGACCCCATCCGCTTCAAGCAGAGCCTGAAGGTGACCATTCAGGCGTTAGGCTGGTGGCCCAACGGCAAGTTCCAGCCGCTGACCGACGACATCGCCTCGGTGGCGTACTGGTATCAGGCGGAACCGCACGCCCCCTTCCCCACCCTGCCGCCGCCGCATGAACGCTGGTCGCGTTAACACACAGCCCCTGCGACCCGTCGCAGGGGCTTAGGACGTCCCCCTGCTTGCGGGGGGACTACAGGGGGGCTAACAACCGCTGAACAAGCCCCACCTGACCTCCCCGCAAACAGGGAGGAAAAGCCCTCATCACGACCATCTCCCACAAGGAGAGGGCAAACAGCCCCACCTGACCTCCCCGCAGGCGGGGAGGAATCTGGCTCCCCTTCCCTCGCAGGGAAGGGGCTGGGGGTTAGGTCGCTATGCCAAACCCCTCTCCCGACCTCTCCCCGATGCGTTCAGTGATGTCAGCGTGGGTTGACCGGACGGCGCACCTGAGCCGTTACCTCATACCACAGCGTCTGGTACTGCGGACCAATCTGGACCACCGCCCTGCCGGTAGAATCGCTGGATATGGGCAGGCGCGTTTTGCGTGCGCCGCGACTGTCCAGCGCCCATGCCTGAACCATGCTGGCTGGCATCGGCAGGGTGATGCGGGCGGGAATGCCCTCTACTAACGAAGGCGCACTGCCCCAGTTATTGCGTACGGTCACGCGATTATCGCCGAGTTCCTCCCAGCCCCAGTTGGTGTTTTGCACATAGCCCGTGGCAGTTATCAGCATCTGCACCGTCTGAGTGGGATTCGTACTCAGCGTGCCCTGCTTGACCGTCAGCGTGATGACGCCGAAACCGTTCTGGCGGGTATTGCCGGGCTCCACGCGCACGCCGTCGCCCAGGTCAAACGTTCGTCCTCCGCCGAAACCGACCACCGCCTTGGAGCGCGGCGCAGAGAGCGTGACCACTCCCCTGCCCGCGGTGGTGAGGTCCCACACCAGCTGTCCCGTGTCCGACACGAAGCGACTGGTGTTGACGTTGACCTGCTCTGGTCGCAGGGCATCGGCGGGCACGCTCTGTCCCTCTACCGCTACCGCCAGCCGATGCAGAAGTCCCATCTCGCCGCGCAAGCCCGCGTCGGCTCCGTCTACCAGTCGCCATGCCCAGCTGCTCCGCAGAGCCTGTACTTCCTGCTCCTTGTTCAGGGAGACCACCACCTGCTTCTGCGCCGGCGCAACGTCCCCTCGCAGGAACATCGCCGCCGCGGCAACCATGGCTATCCATTGCGTCGGGTGCTGGTCGATGTCAAAGAAGCCCGTAATCTTGCGCGCGTCGAGGTTGTCGTTGCGATGGGCATAGGTGTAGAAGTAGACGGCGTCCCAATCCTGCAGAAGCCCGTAGGCGGCGGAGAGTATCAGCCCCTCGCTGGTGTAGGTGTTGGGCGCGGGATGGTTGTACTCGCTGAGAGTGTGCGGCTTGCCCAGCACGCGCTTTGTCGCCAGCCCCGCCAGGGTGCCGCCGCGCTCGTTCACCATGGAGATGTTGCGGATATACCAGTTGCTGGAGTCCCAGCTTCCGCCCGGAAACTCGGGATGCTGCCAGTAAGAATGGGTGTCTACCAGGTCCATCGTCGCCATCAGGTTGGGCGTGGTGCATCCGACGATGGTGCCGGTCACCAGCGCGCGTACGCCGAGAGTGCTTTTCAGGTAGTCGCGCATCTCCGTCCAGTAGCGTGCTTCCCTGTCCCACAGGAAACGGAGCCAATCCTTCTGAATGGCTTCCGGCGTGCTTCCCCAGTTACTGCGCAGGACGTTCGCCACGCTTTTTGTTTCCAGATTCTGGTCGGGCGGAAGGACGCGCAATGTGCCTCCCGGGCGCAGGGAGACGCCCGTAATCCAGTAGGTGCCCGTCTGCGTGCCCATATTGGTGAAGAGCACGCGGGCGTTGTTATCGCTCTGGGACACCACGAAGACGAACTCGTAGCGGCGCCATTGCGTGCTCAGGCTAACCGTGTTCCAACCGTCAAGCGCCAGCCAGGGGTCATGAGCCATCGTGACGGTGGCGATGATGTTGCGAGTCGTGCTCGCCTTTGCCCAGAACGAGAGGGTGTAGAGTCTCCCGCCTTCTACTGTCAGCCCCGGTTGCGCCCACTGCACATGCCAGCTCTGGGTACCCGGCTGGGTGACCTGTATCCTGACAGAGCGGGTGTAGCCTGATGGGGCATCTGTGCTCTGGGTGGCGGTTGCGACCGCACCTGCATGTTGCTCCAGAATCCAACCGTTCAGTCCGTTCGTGTAGTTGCCGTTGGTGAGCATTTCATTGCCCAGCGGCTCCGAGCGTTCGCCCCATGCCTGGCGCAGGTTCTGGGTGTTGCCGTATTTGGCGATAAGCCACTCGTTCCACTGCCTCTGAAGGTCGGCGCGAAAGACGGCGGGGATGCGGTCGGTGACGCCTCCCAGAAAGCCGTGGATTAGCCCGTTCTCGTTGTTTATCTCCACGAACGCCACCGCCGGGTCCTGGGCGTAGGTCAGCCCTGTATAAGGGTTACGGTGCGTGAGCACCAATCGCGCGTATTCCTTCTGCAGTTCCATCATCGGCTGGTAGAAGAAGCCGATCACGTGCTGGTCCTTCATATCGGTGACGCTATCAATCTCCTGGGGCAATCCGTCCCGCGAGGAGAACAGTCGGTGCACGACCAGGTTGATGTTGGCGTATACGCCCAGCTTCTTCAACTCCGCGAAGAAGTAGTCCAGTCTGTCCAGGGCGTCGGTATTCAGGGTGCGTGAGCCGCCCGCGGCGTAGTTGATCAGGGATGGATTAGACCAAGGGGCGTCCATATGGTGGAAGCGCACCACGTTCACCCCTGCCTTTGCCAGTCGCATCGCCACCTTGGGCGCGTTTGCTTTCTGCTGGAAGCAGGCGTTTGCCGTCATGTTCACGCCCCAGAAGCGGATGCGCTGAGCGCCCACGTAGAAATGCCCATCCTGCCCGACGTGTACATGCCCGAACTTACCAGCCGGTCGGTGCAGAAGAACACTCATATCTGCCACGCCCGTGGGCGCAGAATCCCACGGCACCCAGAAAGGAAAAAGGTTATCCTGTCCCTTTGCGCCGATGGTCAGGATCAGGATGAGACACGACGTCAGCCCAAGGGTTCTTAACATACTGGTAGCCCTCCCTGTCAGTAAGATAAATTATCAGCGACCCAGGCGCAACCCCGGCAGTCTCTGCTGCATGGATTGCATGGCTTTTTCTATTATCGGCTCAAAGGTCGCGAAGAAGTCACACTTCCACGTGCCGTCGTTCTGCTTCACCATGACCACTTCTAGGTCGTTGCTTTTGCCTCTGGAGGTTACCTCGGTTTTTACCCTTGCCCGGTCCTGGTTCACGGAGACGTCTTTGATTTTGTAGGAGTCGAGGAAGGTTATCTGCTGTCCGGTCAAGCGTTCTGCCATCTCGAAGCCCTGTTTGAGCTGCTGTCCACTGGTGATGAAGGAGCCAAGCGGACCTGTCCACACGCACGCCTGGTAGATTTTGTCGTAGTCTTTGGCTTTCATTGCCTCCAGAAAGACCTTTGCACCGTACTGGGGCGAGCGCAGATAAATCAGGTAGTACCAGCTGGCTCCTCCGACCGCCGCCAGCAGGATGAGCACCAGTATCGCCGCGATGACTCCGCCACCTTTGCCTCTGGAAGGCACTGTTTCTGCCGCACGACGAGGCTGAGGTGTGGGCTGTGGCGTTTCCTTCGCGATTTTTGCTACACGCTCGGCTTCTTCACCGGTGAGGGGGGCGAAGCACACACTGCACGCAGCCAGCCCCTCCTTCACTTCGGCACCGCATTTGGGACATTTCATCTTTGGGGATCCTCCTTCTTGCTAAATTAACCCTTCGCGCAAACGGCGGTCGTATTCCGCCCGACGGTCAGGGTCTGATAGTATCTCGTACGCCGCGTTGATTGCCTTCATCTGTTCCTCCGCTCGCTGTCGCGCCCGCGCATCGGCCTGCCTGTCCGGGTGATACTTTATCGCCAGCTGGCGATATGCTGCCTTGATGACCTCTGGCGAGGCGTTCGGACTGACCTCCAGCACGTCGTAAAGGGTATGCTGACGTGGAGGCGCGGTGCGCGGCGGGGGCGAGCTGTCGTTCACCTGCTGGTACTGCGCACGAGGCTGGCCACTCTGGCGCGCCATTGCCCATAGCGCCCAGAAAAAGACCAGCCAGAAGAACGGTATCTTCCACGCCAGAATGAACGAGATAATTGCTAGCAGGCACATGCTTACCGATACCTTCGTAAGGGTGTGCGCCTGCTCGCAGGCGCACACCGGTCTATTCCATCAGCCCTGCGACTTCGGCGAAGTCCGCCTTCAGGTGCTGATACAGTTTGCGATACAGGGCGTAGTATGGCTCGTAGGCGCGATGCGCGTCGGGATTGGCAGGCGTGTTGCTGACCACCTGAATGGTTGCGTGGCACGCCTCGGGCACGCTCTGCCAGACCCCTGTGCCCACGCCCGCGAGCAGAGCTACGCCGAACGCCGGTCCCTCGTCCACGTTGATGGTCACATGGTCGTAGCCCGAAACGTCGGCGAGAATCTGTCGCCACACCGCACTGCGCGCTCCGCCGCCGGAGGCTCGCACCTGCGTGATGGGCAATCCCATCTCGCGCAGGATCTCAAACGAGTCGCGCAAGCCGAACGCCACGCCCTCCAGTATCGCCCGGGCGAAGTGCGAGCGGTCGGAGCGCAGGGTGATTCCGAAAAAGACGCCGCGCGCATGGGGGTCGGCGTGTGGGGTGCGCTCGCCCGTCAGGTACGGCAGGAATATCATCCCCTCCGTGCCCAGCGGAGCCTGTGCCGCCTCGGCGGTTATCAGCTCGTAGGGGTCTACGCCCATCGCCGCGGCGACGTTCTTCTCTTCGGTAGCGAACGCATCGCGCCACCAGCGCAGGCTTCCCCCGGCAGACAGCATCACGCCCATCACATGCCACTTGCCCGGCACGGCATGGCAGAAGGTGTGCGTGCGCAAGCCGGGGTCCACCACCGGTTCGTCCGCGAAGGCAAACACCACTCCCGACGTGCCCACCGACACCGACACCACGCCCGTCTCCACGATGCCGTTGCCCACCGCGCCTGCCGCCTGGTCGCCACCACCGCCCACGACAGGCGTTCCCTCCTTCAGACCGGTGGCATTCGCCGCCTGCGCGGTGATGCGCCCCGTGATTTCGGGAGATTCGTACACCTTCGGCATCCATTCGCGCGGGATACCGACGGCATCCAGCACCTCATCCGCCCACTGCCGCCGACGCACGTTGAACAGCGAAGTGCCCGAAGCATCCGACACCTCCGTGGCGTACTCGCCGGTCAGCAGGTAGCGAATGTAGTCTTTGGGGAGCAGAACCTTGCGCACGCGGGCGTATGCCTCCGGCTCGTTGTTGCGAAGCCAGATGATTTTCCCCGCCTGAAAGCCCGTGAGCACGGGATTGGAGGTCAACTCCACGATGCGCTGTCGCCCGACCGTTTCGGTAATCCACTCGCACTCGGCGGCGGTACGCTGGTCGCACCACAGGATGGCGGGGCGGATGACCTGGTTGTCTTCGTCCAGAAACACCGAGCCGTGCATCTGCCCCGATAGCCCAACGCCTTTTACCTCGTCGCCCGTGACGCCCGCCCGGCTCAGCACCTCGCGAATGCTTTCGCAGGTGGCACGCCACCAGTCGGCAGGCTCCTGCTCTGCCCAGAGTGGCTTCGGCGTGTACAGCGGGTACTCGCTGACCGCACGCGCCACTACCTTCCCGCTCTCGTCGATGAGCAGGGCTTTGGTGCCGCTGGTGCCGACGTCAATGCCCAGCAGGTATGCCATAGGCACCTCCTAAATGAACTGGCTGAGGTAGCGTTTGCCGGCGAGGAAGCCCTCTTCCCGCCCGAACGCGCTGTCCTCGTGCTCGATAGACAGCACACCATCGTAGCCGACCGAACGCAGGGCGCCGATGTACTCGCCCCAGCGCACCGCGCCAAAGCCGGGTATCACATAGCGCCACCAGCCCATCTGCTGGTTGCCCAGCCAGCGCAACCTGTCCTCGCGGATTTCGGTGTCTTTGGCGTGCGTATGGAAAATGCGCTTGCCGAAGTGATGCACCGCCGCGATATAGTCTATTCCCTGCCAGATAAGGTGCGACGGGTCGAAGTTCAGCCCGAAGTTCTCGTGCGGTACGGCGTCGAACATACAGCGCCAGTGCTCCAGCCCCTGCATGTTGGTGGCATACCAGTTCTCCAGCGCAATCTTCACACCGCGCTCGCCCGCGTACTCCGCCACCTGCGTAAAGACCTCTTTACATTCCGTTTCAATGGTCTTAAACTTGTCCTTGCCGGGCACAGGCATTCCGCCCAGGGTGCACACCACGTCCACATCCAGCATCTTCGCGGCGTCCACCGCCTTCTTCAGCAGGTCCACCACCTTTGCACGCTCCTGCGGGTCGGCGGGGGTGGTGTTGGTGTAAAACGCCACACTGCTGATGCGCAGGGCGCGCCGTTCCAGCAGTTCCAGCACTCGGTCGGCGTCTGCCTGGGTGAAGCTGGTGATGTCGATATGTTTGGAGCCAGGTCCTGAAGCCACCTCCAGTGCAGCAAAGCCGTGCTCGCCGGCGAAGGCGGCAACCACCTCCAGCGGCTCTCCTCCAAACGGCGCGGTCAATATGCCGATTTCCATCCTTTGCACAATCCTCCTTCGTCCATACTGACGGTGTTACGGTACGCTTTCGGGGGCGAAGGGAGGGATTCCTGCAAGCTGGCTATCGTCTCCTGCTCTCCCGGCGAAACTCCCAGGGCGGAATCGGATTCTTATCCCGCCACAAGCCGCGTCGTTCGCGCCGCGCCTCGTCCTCGAGCTGCTGTAACACCGGGTCGTTCGAGTAGCGGCGATACCACCAGGCGTAGCCGTTGCGCACCAGCTCGCGGTTGAGGCTTCGGCCGTCGGGCAGGATGACCTCGCCCAGAATGCGCCCGTACTGGTCGGTTCCGTACACCTGCACCGCCACCGTTTTGCCGAAGACCAGTTCGGAAGTGAACTGCTTGGCGCGTGTGCCGAACGCCTGCCTGCTTTCGGGGCAATCAATACCGTGCAGGCGCACACGAACGGCTCGTCCTGCACGCATGACCTCAATGGTGTCGCCGTCCGAGACGCCAACCACTTTGCCGGTGAAGTCGCCGCGGGCGGGCATCCAGCGGTACCACAGCGCGGATACCGCCAGGATAAGCACTATCGCCGCGAGGGGATATGTTCTTGTAAAGCGTTGACCCTTACGCATAGCAATGGTTAGTTAGCGACCGAGCGAGCCTTATCCTGCGTGGGGTAACGGTGGCAGAGGCGTGTGCCTCTGCCACAACTCCTACTGTGGGAGGGAAGCGGTAGAAGAAACTGCCGACGACGTGGCAGGCGGCATGGGATGCTCGGAAAGAATCCCCTTCAGCGTTAGCGTGCCGATGAGAAAGATGACGATTAGCCCCGCCTCAATCACCCACATCCGACGGGCGGGATGCCGCGATGGCGAACGGTCCAGCCAGGGCAGAAGGATCATGCCCAGCGCCACCAGCCCCGGGATGACCACCGTGCCCAGTATCTCCAGCTTCGGCGGCATCAGCTTCAGCAGTTCGTACAAGCCCAGGAAGTACCATTCGGGACGCGGAGTGAAGTTTGTGCCAGAAGGGTCAGCCACCGGATACAGCGCGGGTTTGAACAGCAGAGCGCAGGTCACCAGTGCACCCACGCCGACCATAACCACCACAGCGTCCCGAAAGAGCTGGTAGGGGTAAAACGGCTGAGGCTTGCCTTTCTGTGGTACCACCGGCCCCGCGATGTGCAGACGCCTCACCAGGTACAGATGCGCCGCCGTCAACAGTACCAGCACCACCGGCAGGAGCATGATGTGGATGGCATAGAAGCGGGTCAGGGTTAGCGCACCTACCTCTTCGCCACCGCGCAGGAAGTGCATGAGCCAGTCGCCAATGACAGGCACTGTGCTAGCAAAACGTGTGCCCACTACCGTTGCCCAGTACGCCTTCTGGTCCCAGATGAGCAGGTAGCCGGTGAACGCGAACGCCATCATCACCTGAAAGATTGCCACGCCCACCAGCCAGGTCAGCTCGCGCGGCTTCTTGTACGAGCCCCAGAAGAACACGCGCAGGATATGCAGTATCACCACCAGTATGATAAACGAGGAACCCCAGTGGTGCAGTCCTCGGATGAACGCACCAAGCGGTACTTCCTCCATGATGTATCTCACGCTTTCGTGGGCGTGGTCCGGCGTTGGCGCGTAGAACATGGCGAGCGCAAAGCCGGTGATGAACTGGAATATCAGCAGGGTCAACAACAGGTTGCCCAGCGTCTGCCACCATCCGACGCCCGGAGGCATCGGCTCGTCCAGATGGTGTTTGGCGAAGGCGAAGATGCCCGTGCGTTCCTCAATCCAGTCGCGCAGGCGACCTATCCACCCTGCCTCTTGCCGGGGCGATACTGGTTCCATCGGCTGTCCATCCGAACGCGATGGGGTCGGTTCTCTTTCGACGGTTTTTTCGATAAGGTGTGCCATACGCTTACACCCTCCGTATCCAGATTTTGCCCGCGTCCACCCTGACAGGCAATTTGGTTAGACCGGTTGGCGGGGGACCCGACACCAGATTGCCATCGGCGTCAAACACCCCGCCATGGCAGGGACAAATGTAGCGTTGTTTGCGTTCCCGAAACTCCACCCGGCAGCCCAGATGGGGACATGAGGGGTCAAAAGCCACCACCGAACCGTCTAACCGGCGATACAGGTAGACGCTGTACTTGCGCTGTGCGTTTGTGTAGCCGTCCTGTATGGGTACCTGATAGTTTACTGAAAGCGTTTCGCCCGGTCGCAGGCGGCTCTCGTCCAGAACAGGTATCCACTCCTTTCTGCGCTGTCGCCAGTTCGCCGGCGAGCTGATGAACCCCAGAACGGGTGCAACGATACCCCCGAGCACCGCGAGGTTGATGACGCCTACCAGCCACCCCAGCACCCTGCGTCGGAGGACGGCGTTCGGCTGGTCGTCGTTATGTTCAAATCCGTTATTGCTCATCGGTGATAGCCTCCTCTCTTACGGGTAGTAACGCAGGCGGAACTGCCCTGCGACTTCCGGTGCTACCTGCTGTAACACATCGGCGGCGATACGCTCGGACTTGTGGTGGCGTCCCGGCGAGGGTTCATCCAGAAAACCTGCCTCCACCCCGCTGAAAGCCACCTGGGAGGTCACGCGCGTCAACGCGATCAGAATCGGCACCACGAACACATGCGAGAAGCGGGTGAACGGTGCAGTGACAAACAACCCTGCCACCAGCGCAAGGTGAAGCATGTACGCCGGCTGTATCCACATGTACGCCCCGGCATAACCCAGCCCTTCTACCAGAAAGCCCGTCAGGATGGTCCATGTCAGCAGGCTCAGGAAGGTGTAGTCTCTGCTCAGGGTCACGCCGTTGTCGATGTAGGGGTCTTCGCTGTAGCGGTAGCGCACGTACACGATGCCCGCCAGTATCAGCAGTCCTGCGATGTTTGGCAGGAGCTTCAGCGGATGAGTGATGGGAAGCGTGCCGCGCGTGGGGTTGAAGATGGTCATCAAGATGTCCGCCACCCCCAGCCCGATGAATCCATAGAGCATCAGCGCGTGCATCAGCCAGCGGAACCGGTCCTTACGCCACAGGTGGGCCACCAGCAAGCCGTCTACCACCAGCGAGCGCAGGAACACTCCCAGCGCCCTGCCGTAGCCGAACCGCTGCAGGTAGGGCTTGAGATACTTCCAGCCGGCACAGTCTACCCAGTACAGTATCACACGGATGGTAAACACCAGCGCGATAAGGGTGACGATGGAGAATATTACCGCAACGTGCGTGGTGCTTAGCCACTGACCAACCTTGTAAGAGGTGGGAACCTGCATGATGTCCAGACGGGTTTGACGTACGAGGTCATAGATGACACGCACCTCCTGGTCAGGCATCTCAGAGACTGGAGTAGCCGGCATCATCCCGCGCCCCTCCCGCACGATCTTGAGGAACTGGTCGTATGTCAGTTTTGTTTCGGCAAGCGGCGGTCCCAGCCCGCCCATCACGTTTGGTCCGTGACATCCCGCGCACGCCGAGTCCGCGTAGAGTTCCGAAGGCGTTGGGGCTGCGCCGTTCGGCTGGGCTTTGGCTTGCAGCGCCAGCAGCACAGCGATGGCAATCAGCCATAGCAGGGTAAATCCTGTGAACAACCTCGCAGCACCCACCAGCACGCCCGTGCGCTCACGCTGTTGCTCTGCCTCTGTGGGTATCTCACGCCTGCCGGGAGGCGCCTCCGTCGTGCTGACCTCCTGTGCCGCCATCGTGCCCAGATACATATTTGCCGGCTGTGTCTGCGCCTCGGGAAGCAGTTTGAAGGGCTGGCGACCGGTGGTTTCCTGCTGTTCCACAATGTAACGCGAGATTTTACTGCTGGGGTCTTCCACGTCGCCGAAGATGCGGGCAGTGGTTGGACAGGCGACCACACATGCCGGCTCCAGCCCCTGGTCCACCCGGTGCGCGCAGAAGGTACATTTGCGGGCAACCTGTTCCTTCAGGCGCGGCCTGACGAAATCACGCTCGTAGGGGCGGTCATCGGGCAGATACCAGCGGTCTCTGTCGGTCAGGATGATATTGCCGTAAGGACACGCCGAAACGCAGGCTCCTGCTCCCCGACAGCGGTCCTGGTCGATCAGCACGATACCGTCGTCGCGGCGGAAAATGGCTTTGTTCGGACAGGCTTTCAGACACGCCGGGTTATCGCAATGGTTGCACAGCACCGGGATGTAGATGCGCTTCACCGTGGGATAAGTGCCTGCTTCTACGTTCAGCACCCGCGCGAAGAACACATCTGCCGGCGTGCCGTTTTCCTGTTTGCAGGCGATAGTGCAGGCATCACATCCGATGCACCGCGTCAGGTCAATGAGCATTGCCAGTCGTGCCATAATCATTCCACCTTTCTGACGTCCACACGGGTGTCTTTCCAGTGTTGCCCGGGGGCGTATACCGCGGGCAGGAAATACGCCTCGTGGGTGGGTTTAATCTTCTGGTGCGTATGCACGCTGTGGTACTTGCCGCCGGCGAGATAGCGGTCCCACCAGCCGTGGTCCACGCAGACAACGCCGGGTTTGATGGCTTCGGTAACCAGCGCCCACAGGCGATACGAGCCATAGTTGCTGTATATCTCCACCAGGTCGCCGTCGCGGATGCCTCGTGCCATCGCGTCGCGCGGGTTAATCTCCACCACCGGTTTGCGGTTCACGTTGAGCAGAACCGGGTTGTTGCTGTGCGTGGAGTGCACCCGCCACTTGGAGTGCGGCGTAACGATGCACAGCGGCATCTTCTGGTCCTCCTCCGGCAGGTGGCTGAAGGCAGGCTTGAAGACCGGCAGCGACTCGCCCATCTGCTGGTAGATGGGTTCCTCTTTGTAGAACTCCATGCGCCCTGTCTTCAGGAACTCTCGCTGCTGTTCCACCCGGAAGGGATAGGCTCGCGGCGGGAACGGTTTCTTGTGCAACAGCTGTTCGTCCAGCCCGATTTCCGGGTCGGGCACGTTCAGACGGACGGGTCCCTGCAGCAGCCGTTCCAGCGTGATACCTTCGGTCTCTTTGCCGCCCGTCTCCAGCAGGATGCGAACGGCGTCCAGCTCCGTCAGGTCGAAGTAGTGGTACAGCTCGGGCGCCACCCGTTTGACCAGCTCCTGCACCATCCACAGCTCCGTCCTGCTCTCATACTGGGGCGGGATAACCGGCTGTTGAATCTGCAGGTAAGGATGGCAGCTGGTGCCCACCAGGTCGTACTTCTCCCAGAAGGTTGGCGCGGGCAGCACCACATCGGCGTATTCGCAGGTGGGCGTCATGCTGAAGTCGATCACCACAAACAGCTCCAGCCGGTCTATCGCCTGTTTCATCAGGCTGGAGAACTCGGTGACCAGCGGATTGCCGTGCGAGACGAACAGCGCCTTGAACCCGTGCTTCGGATATTTGATTTTGGGGTTGATGGTTTCGGTGGGTTTGCCCAGCACAAAATAGTGCAGGGGCACCACATTGGGTCGCTTGCCGTCGGGGTACCAGAATCCGCTGATGTCGATGCGGAAGTGATGCTGTCCCGAGTAGATGGAGACCCCTGAGCCGGGCGTGCCATAGTTGCCCGCCAGTGTGCTGAGCAGAAGGATGGAGCGAATGGTCAGGTCACCATAGTAGCGGTGATTGATGCCCATCCCGATGATGATAATGGCGGGCTTCGTAGTGGCGTATTCCCTGGCTACCTGGCGGATGGTTTCGGCTGGGATATCGGTGATTTGTGCCACGCGCTCGGGGGTGTACTCGTCCCGCATGATAACCGACTCCAGCAGCTGATAGACGGGTCTTACCCTGACCGGTTTGCCGTCTATCTGCACCGTCCATTCACCCCTGAAGGCAGGACGCACATCCTCCGGCAGTTCCAGCGTGTCGGTGGGCAGTTTGTACAGTTCCTGGCGGGTCTCGTCCCACACTAGGAACTCGTTCTCGCCTCCCATCCCGACGTTGCTGGCACGCAGGCGCATTCCGTTATCCTCACGGATGAGCGTGGCGCAGTCGGTGTAGGTTCGCAGAAACTCCCAGTCCACCAGGTTCTCCTCGATAAGCACCTGGCACATCGCCAGCGCCAGCGCACCGTCGGTGCCCGGGTTAATCGGCAACCACAGGTCGGCTGCTTTTGCCGTTTGACTGCATCTGGGGTCGATGGAGACAATCTTACAGTTATTGCGCTGTTTGGCGAAGCGGGTCAGGAACTGGGCATCGGGGATGCGCGTCTGCAGGACATTGGATGACCACAGGATGGCGTATTTGGCGTATCCCCAGCTCTTGGTCTCGCACTCCACACTGTCGATGCCGAAGGTCTGGGTAAAGCCCATGGAGATGTCGCCGTTGTAGTCGTAGGCAGTGGCGAAGGACATCCCCAGCAGAGCGGCCATGCGGATCTGTGCGCCCTTTTGTACATAGCTTGTGCCGACCACCTGGTTGAAGAGCAACATGCTCTCCGGTCCGTAGTTCTCCATAATGTGCTTCATCTTCTGGGCAATGTAGTCCATCGCCTCGTCCCAGGTGGCTTCCCTCCATTTGCCCTCCCCGCGTTCGCCCACACGGATGAGAGGCGTCTTGATGCGGTCGGGACCGTAAATGATATGCGTCATGGACATCCCGCGCAGACAGCCACGAGGGTTGTACTCCTCGCAGGGATAATCCGCTGCGGGTTTCAGGTCAACAATGACGTCGTTGACGACCGTTGCCATCCATCCACAGGCGCCGGTGCAGTTGGGGCTGTCGGTAGTGCGCACCACCCGCACCTTCTCCTGCGGGGCAGGCTTTGGTATACGTCCGGGAACCGCGTGTAGCGTCGCCATATCCATCTACCTCGCTATCGTGATAATGTGATTTCTACGTACCCGGTGATGCTGTTGGCACTCGCTGCGCTTGCCGCGCACCGTACAGGAATACTCTGTAGTTCAGCACAAGGCAGGCAAAGCAGAACGCCGACAGCAGAACGAACCCCAAATCGTACACGCCGGTATAGGTCTTGATGTAGCCCAGCACGATGGGTGGGAAGAAGCCTCCCAAGCCACCCATCGCGCCGACCAGTCCGGTAACCGTGCCAACGTCGCGGGGAAAGTACTGGGGCACCAGCTTGAACACCGCGCCGTTACCGGTGCCGATTGCCGCAGCCACGCCCAGCGCCCCGATGGTGAAGGGCACAATGTGCTCCACCGTCAAGCCAAGCGCCAGCACCCCCGCTGCGGCGAAAACCGCCATCAATACCTTCGCACCGCCAAACCGGTCGCTTAACCACCCGCCAACAGGGCGCATGGCGGTAGCCACCACCACAAAGCCTGCCACACGCAATCCGGCGTCCTCTTTGGTCAGGTGGAAAATCTCCTGCAGCAGTTTGGGCAAGCCGATACTCAGCGCGACAAAACCGCCGAAGGTAACAAAGTAGAACAGCGATAACAGCCACGACAGCGGTTCAGTCGCCAGCACTTTCAACATCGCGCCGAAAGACTTGGGCTGTGTCTTTGCGGGCGCATCTCGGGCGAGAAGCAGAAACACCACGCCCCATACCAGCGCCACCAGCGCGAACACACGGTATGCGTTCTGCCAGCCCCACGCGCTTGCCAGCACCGGCACTCCAAACAGCGCAATGCTCTGTCCGATGTTGCCTGCCCCATAAATGCCCAGAGCCAGCCCCTGCTTCTCCGGTGGGAACCAGCGCGAGGTGAAGGCGATGCCAATGGAAAACGACGTGCCCGCAAAACCCAGCAGTAGCCCCCAGAACAGGAACTCGGCGTAGGTGTGTGCCCGGCTGAGCATAAAGGCGGGAATGGCAACGAAGAGCAGTAACGCTGAAAAGACTATCCTGCCACCATAGCGGTCTGCCAGCATGCCCATGGGGATACGCCCGATGGACCCCAGCAACACAGGCGCAGCAATCAGCAGCCACGCCTGCTTCTCGGTGAGCCCGAGGCTCGTCTGGAAGGTCTTCGCCATTGGCGCGATGATGCCCCACACCGCGAAGGCGATGGCAAACGCCAGCGTGGCAAGGGTCAACGCGGTTACGGGCTTGCGAGTATCCATGTTATTGCCCTCCGGTCGAAGGGTTTTTCAAAACGGATAATCGGATATATGTATCCTTTTATGAATATTATAGAGAATACCCTTCCGGATGTCAAGGCTTTTCGAGGGTAATTGTAACTGGTAGTCTCCCTCTTGAGAGCAGGTAGCCCCAAAGGGTATACTTCAAACAAACGACATCGGAGGGATACCCTGTGCAACACCTGGCCAAACCTGGAGAGTTTTGCCCCAACCCTGACTGTCCAGACT
>JABUFA010000011.1 GCA_013314755.1 Chthonomonadia bacterium | reverse complement strand
TTGAACAGCGCAGGTTCTTTCTTGATTCTTTGCCAGTCGAGCATGGTCGCATTCACCTCTTGCGCAGTGTTTTTGCAATGATAGCGTTTTGGGGCACAAAAAGCAAGGGCAAGTTGTTGACAAAATCGCGGCGTTGGATTAAACTAATAGTAATCGTAGCGCCAAGAAACTACGGCGCAAGAAGTTTAATGAAAGTGTGCGCTACGTTCGGCGCCCTGCGCTGGAACCCGGGCGACACGCCTCCCGACGACTACCTCTGGGAATGGTGGAGCGGCGTGGACCCCAACGTGTTGCGAGGCTGGCAGCAGAATTGCTGGCGAGTGCCTGAATACCGTTAGATTCGCGAACGCAAGCACTAAGACTGAGGAGCGAGAGCCACACTCTCGCTCCTCTACATGGTTACCCTGAGGAGATGATGGATTGGAATAATCGTGAACCGCTACCTGTGTCGTTTTACCTTCAGCCAACGCTGGAAGTTGCCCGTAACCTGCTGGGGCATATCCTAGTCCATGAGACGGACGAAGGGTTGACGGCGGGCATCATTGTGGAGACCGAAGCGTATCTGGTAGGCGACCCTGCCAACCACGCCTCGCGAGGAAAAACCGCACGCAACGCCGCCATGTTCGGACCGCCCGGGATCGCTTACGTTTACCAGGTGCATACGCACCACTGCTTGAACGCAGTGACCGCCCCAGAAGGCGTCGGGGAGGCAGTGCTGATTCGCGCGGTGGAGCCTCTGGACGGCGTTGAACTGATGCGCGCGCGGCGGGGTGTGAGGGATGACCGCCTGCTGACCTCGGGACCCGGCAGGTTGACCCAGGCGATGGGTATCACGCTGGCACAGAACTTCAGCCCGCTGTATAGGGGGCGCCTGCGCATTGTGGAAGGGGAACCTGTCCCGGCGGAGCGCGTGACGCAGACCGTTCGCATCGGCATTCGGCGGTGGGCGGATAAGCCCTGGCGGTTCTATGTGACCCACAACCAGTTCGTTTCGCACAGGTGAAATTTGTGGAGCTGTGCAGGAATACATGGACGCCCCTGCGAATCTAACACTAACATTTCGGCAAAGAATCCCCCAGCGCATCTTGCTTCCTTCTGAAGCAATGGATGCCCGGCGGGCGAAAGGAGCCTGATGGCAATGATAACCCACGCACGATGCCTCGGATACGACGAGGCGCAATCCCTGGTGAACGCGCTCCGCACGATTCTCACCGAGAGCGAGGGCTACGAGGTAGAAAACGGCGCGTACTTCATATGGCAGTCGCCCGGCGGCGCGCAGATATGGCTGGCAATGAAGGGTAGAGGGGAAGAGGACGACTCCTCTCTGGAGGTGGTGGACCTGGAACCTCACTTCGACGGTAAAGGACGCATGCAGGCGGCGGTGGTGGAGATGGTCCCCTACGACGACACAGAGCTCACCGGCGCACTGTACGGCTGGAGCAGCCCGTTGACCGCCGAGGACCCCGAATCGGGCTACTACCCGTTCAGCGTGGACCTGCGCGACTTTTCCACGCACCTGCACGCCTGGCGCACCCTGCCGCGCATGGTGACCCTGCAAATCGCCGCCTTCGCGCAGGAGACGTGGTGCTTCGAAGACGAGCAGCAGTACCTGCAGTCCGACCACAGCATCCTGACGGAGAGTGAAGACGAGGACACCGGCGAAGCGGTCACCCTGCGCCTGGCACCACAGGCGATGCTGCCCATCAACGAGGGACCCAGCGACAACGTCGCCGGGAACTATGCCCTGCTGACCGGGCGGATTGTGCAACTGCAACGCCTGCAAAACCCGCACACTGGCAAATACTTTGTAACCATGCTGGTGGACACTTACGGCGGCAGTGTGGACGTGGTTGCTCTGGAGGACGACATTGAGGGCACGCCCGTGGTGAACGGCACGGTGAAGGCGTATGCCTGGCTCAGCGCACAAGTCATCCGTACCGAGGAGGGAGAATAGCCTCTTGACACGCCCCCGCGGGAGCCTTACAATTTAGATATACTAAGCAACCGATTCAGGAGGTATCTGATGTCTTCTCTGCTCCCGACGGAAGCGGATGTGCAGTTCTATCGTGAAAACGGATACTGGATTGCGCCCAGGATCCTCTCCGATGAGGAGCTGGAGTTATTGCGCGAGCACCACGCGAAGGTGATTGCGGGCGAGTACCACACCATGCGCCCCCCATGGAGTAGAAACATCGAGCCGGGTGCACCTATCGAGCACATCGTCAAGATCGACAACAGCTACTGGTCGGATGCGGCGATTGCCCGTGTGGTGTTGCATCCACTCATCGGCGAGATGGCAGCGCGGCTGGCAGGTGCAAAAGGTATTCGCCTGTGGCATGACCAGCTGCTCTACAAACCACCCGACTCGGGCGCACGGGGTAACGTCGGCTGGCACCAGGACTACAGCTACTGGCAGTGTGCTGACCCACCCGAACTGCTGACCGCGTGGCTGGCACTGGACGACGTAACGGAAGAGAACGGCTGTATGCAGGTTGTGCCGGGCAGTCACCGGTGGGGTCTTTTGCCGGAGGGAAACTTCTTTGAGCAGGACCTCGAAAGCCTGCAAAAGCGAATCGAAGAGGTCTCCGGTCAGCCATGGCGCACGGTTAAATGCGAGATGCCTGCAGGCGCGCTCAGTTTTCACCATTGCCTGACCATTCACGGAAGCGGTCCCAACCTGAGCCAGCGTCCGCGCCGCTCGTGGGCAATCCACCTGATGCCCGATGGCACGCGCTATCGTGCCGGCACTCCTAGCGAGAGGCACATGAATGTGTATCTTCTTGGCGGCAAAGATGGCGATCCCTTTGCCGGACCCTACTTCCCCCTGCTCTACCGCGAAGGCGAGCACGGCAACGCCTGGTCATCTGTGTAAAAAAAGCCCCCTTCCGCGCGGAAGGGGGCAGAGGGGCTAAGGAGTGGCTGATTTCAGTCGACGACCTCGGGTTCGCGCGTCGGAACCTGCTCCTTCGGGTAGACGCCCCGACGGAACACCGTGCGCGCAATCCAGTTGCCCAGGTCGTCAAACACCGTGTACACGCAGGGGATAACCACCAGCGTCAACAGGGTGGACAGTAACAGCCCGCCGATAACGGCAATCCCCAGCGGGGCACGGAACTCGGAACCTCGCCCGATAGCCAGCGCCACCGGCAACATCCCGAACACCATCGCGAAGGTGGTCATCAGGATGGGGCGCAATCGGGTGGGACCGGCTTCCAACAATGCCTGCAGGCGCGGCAGTCCGCGACCGCGCAGGGTGTTGGTGTAGTCCACCAGCAGGATGGCGTTCTTGGTCACCAGCCCCATCAGCATGATGATACCAATCATCGAGACGATGTTCAACGAGTTGCCCGTGATAATCAGGGCGAGCAATGCACCGATCATCGCCTGGGGCAGGCTGAGCATGATGGTCAGCGGCATCAGCAGCGATTCAAACAGCGCCGCCATCAGCATGTACACCAGCACGATAGCCAGCAGCAGCGCCTGCCCCATGTAGGCTCCCTCTTCCTGCTGGAACTGGATCTCTCCCGACCACTTCATCTGCACGCCCGGCGGCGGCAGGTTCGCCTTCGCCAGTGCCTCGTCGATGACTAACTGCATATTGCCCGGCGCGTAGCCCGGTTTCAGGAACGCCGTAAAGGTCACCAGTCGCTGGCGGTTCTTGCGGTCGATCTTGGTGGGACCAGTGGTCATCTCCACAGTCGCCACATCGCTGAGGCGCACCGGGCGCCCATTGAAGTAGCCCACTACCAGGTCGCTTACCGTGTTGATATCTTCCCGCTGGGCTTTGGTCAACTGCACGCGAATGTTGTACTCCTTGCCCCCCTCGCGGAACTTGGTATCGGTATTGCCTTCAATATAGGTGCGCAGGACGGAAGCCACCTGTGCCACGCTCATGTTGACCGAAGCCGCCTTATCGGGGTCGATGCGCACCTGCAGCTCGGGCTTGCCCAGCTTCCACGAGATGTCGGGGTCGACGATGCCTTCTATCGGCGCGACCACCGCCATCACACGCTCCGCCGTACGCACCAGCAGGTCCGTGTCCTGTCCGGTCAGCTCAATCTGAATGGGCGCACCGGCTCCACCGCGGAAGCCGGTCACGGCGTTCACCTTAATCTTGGCGCCGGGGATGGTACCGATTTTTTGACGAATCTCTTCGGCGATTTCGGTGCTTGGGCGCGTGCGCAGGTAGGGATGCTTGACCCATGGAAGCCAGCTGGTCAGCCGGTCGCCCAGCGATTGCTTCTCCACACAGGTCACCTGCACCTCGCCGTACTGTGCGCCTCGTCCGCCGGTGCCCAGCACGCCCGCCGTGGTATTACCCAGAGTAGTGAACATACTCTGCACATCCCGGCGGATGGAGGGAGTATTGTAGATGACCTCCTCAATCCGCGAGAGCACGCGGTCGGTTGCAGACAGCGAGGTTCCGGCAGGCATTTCCACCGATACCTGAATCAGCCCCTGGTCCTGGTCAGGCGCAAAACGGAACGGCAGGAGGGGACGTCCCCATGACGCGCCCAGCAGACCGGACAGAAAGAACGCGCCTGCCATGATAAACGTGCCCCAGCCCGCCACAAACAGCGGCTTGCGGTTCGTGCGCCAAATCAGCGCCAGCAGCCAGAACAGGAAGCCGAAGGCCGCTGTGAACCCTGCCACGAACACAGACGGCATGATGAACTTCCTGCCCACCAGTGAGCCTGCAATAATCAGCAGGATGCTGAGCAGCAGTGCGTTGCCGATGCCAATTACCAGCCAGCGGCGGCGCAGGGCACGTTCCAGAATAGCGCGATACAGACGGTCCAGCGCGTGGTAGAAGCGGTCAAACGCGCCGAACAGCCCACGCTTCGCCTCCACCTGCTCGCCCATGCGGAACCAGCGTGACGCCAGCATGGGGGTCAGAGTGAACGATACCAGTAGCGAGAACAGGGTGGCGGTCGCTACCGTGATGCCAAACGAGCGGAAGAACTGCCCCACGATGCCGCCCATAAAAGCCACCGGCACGAACACCACCACATCCACCAGCGTGATGGTAATCGCCGCCAGTCCGATTTCCGAACGCCCGTTGAGCGCGGCTTCGGCAGGCTCCTCGCCGTTGGTGAGGTGGCGGAAGATGTTTTCCAGCACCACGATGGAGTCGTCCACCAGGATACCTACCGCCAGCGACAGCGCCAGCATGGTCATGGTGTTCAGCGTAAAGCCGAAACCGTTCATCACCAGGAAGGTGCTGACGATGGATGTGGGTATCGCCAGCGACACGATGAACGTACCACGCAGGTTGTGCAGGAACAGGTACACCACGAACACCGCGAGGAATATCGCGAGGAACAGCGCCACCCGCAGGTCGGTTAGGCTCTCCAGAACGAACTTGGACTGGTCCTGGGTCAGTACGAACTCGATATCCCGGGGAAGTTCGCGCTTCAGCTGCTCGATTTCACGCTTGACACCGTTACACACGTCCACCGTGTTGGCGTCGGTGGCTTTGGTCACGATGATGGCGACGGTGTTTCGGGTGTTTACCCGCGCCCCCTCGGTGCGCTCGGCGATGTCATCCCGCACGGTGGCTACATCGGAAAGGCGGATGATGTTCGGGGAGCCCATTGGGTTCATGCGGTTGGTAACGGGAATGCGCACGTTGCGTATCTGGTCCAGGTTCTGGAACTCGCCCACCACGCGCACCGAGTACTCGCGCCGTTCCTCCTCAATGCGCCCGCTGGGGATGTTCAGGTTCTCCGCCTGCAGCGCCTGAACAACCTGCATAATGTTCAGTCCGTAGGCGTCGAGACGTGCTTTGTCCACCTCCACGCGAATCTCACGCACATCTCCGCCCAGCACCGCCACCGAAGCCACGCCCGGCACGCGCGCCAGTCGGTTGCTCACAATCTCCTCGGCGATGTAGCGCAACTGCTTGCTGGGGCGTTCGCTGGACATGCCGTAGTAGAGTACCGGAAAGGCGTTGATGTCAAACTTGGAAATGGATGGAGACAGCGCATCACGCGGCAGGGTAGCCCGGACGGCATCCACCTTCTCGCGCACATCCGCTGCCGCCGCGCTCGGGTCGACGCCCAGGTTGAACTCGATGGCGACCAGCGAGATGCCTTCCTGCGAAACCGAGGTGACGTTCTTTACCCCGTTGATGCCGTTCACCGCGTCCTCTATCGGTTTGGAGATGAGCGTCTCCACCTCACGCGGACCCGCCCCCGGGTAGACCGTCGTCACGATGACGAACGGAAAGTCCACATTGGGGTTCAGCTCCACGCGCATCTTGCCGGCTGCCGTCCATCCCAGCACCGCCAGCGCGGAGAACACCATCAGGATAAAAACGGGACGTCGTATCGCTACACTGGTAAGCCACATACTCGTCTCTCCTTCTGGCTACGAACCGCCTGCTGTGTCTGCCTCTGCCGTCTGCAACTGCTCCACACGCACCTTGTCGCCATCGCGCAGGTTCTCCTGTCCCTGCACTACCACCTGCGCACCTGCAGGGATGCCTCGCACTTCGGCGTTCGTGCCATTGATGTAACCGGTCTGCACCGCCACACGCCGGGCAACCCCCTCCTTCACCACGAACACCACCTGTTTGCCGTCCTGCGTGATGAGCGCATCTTTGGGAACCAGCACGACGTTGCGGTGCACGTCTACCAGTATCTCGCCGCGAGCGAACATCTGGGGCTTCAGCTGCCCGTTTTCGTTGCGCATATCAATACGCACATTGAAGTCGCGCGCGCCCTCCGAGCCGACAGGATAGATTCGGCTGACCACACCGCGGAACATTTTACCCGGATAGGCATCTACCGTCACGGAAACGGGCTGTCCCACCCGAACATAGCGCACCTCCGTTTCGGAAACGCGCGCCTCGAAGAAGATGGCATTGAGGTTCACGATGCGCACCAGCGGAGTGCCCGCACCCGCCATCTGACCCGGCTGTGCCATGCGCATTGCCACCGTACCGCTGATGGGCGAGCGGATGAAGGCGCTTTCATACTGCTGTCGGGCGTAGAACAATCCTGCCTCCGCCTGGGCTACCAGTGCCTTTGCCGCGTTGACCTCATCCTGGCGCACCTTCAACTGCAGGTCGCCCGTACGTGCCAAACGCACCGCTTCTTCTGCCTGTTTGACCAGCGCACGCTGTGCCTCTATATCTTCCTGACGGGGACCCTCCTGCACGAGGCTCAACTGCTCCTGAGCAGTGCGATACTGCGCCAGTGCGATGTCGTACGCCATCTGTGCGGCATCCAGCTGCTGTTTGGGCACGGCGTCCTGCTGGTACAGCCGACGCACCCGCTCCAGATTCGCCTGAGCATTATCCAGGTTCGCTTTTGCGGAAGCCACCTGCTGTTCCACCTGCTGACGCTCCTGACGGCGTGCACCCGTTTCCAGTGCGCGCAAGCGCGCCCGCGCCGCTTCCAGCGCAGCTTCCGCCTGACGCAGAGAGGTTTCGTTCTGAGTAGGTTGAAGCTCCAGCGCGGTCTGTGCCTGTTTTAACCGGGCGCGAGCCGATTTGAGCGAGGCTTCCGCCTGGCGCAACTGCGCCTCGAGGTCGCTGGTGTCCTGCTGTACGACCACCTGTCCCGCCTGTACGGTGTCGCCCTCGCGCACGAATACCTTCGCAATCTTGCCCGGCACCTTCGCAGACAGGGTGACGTCATCCAGCGTCTGCAGAGAACCCGTTACCGAAATAGTGAACGGAATATCTCCGGTGCGTGCGCTCACCACCGCGACCGCCGTTGCCGGTGCAGTTGCCTGCTGGACGGGAGGCATAGCCGCCCGCCGAGCACACCCACCAAGCAAACCCGCCAGTCCAAGCAGGAAAAGTCCCGCCGTTATTGCCTTCCGGTACACTGCTGTGTCCCTCCTTCGTGAAGCTCTCATTATCCTCTCACCTGTTCCGCCTGCGCATACCTGCCCAGCGCCTTCTCCAGACGTGCCCACGCTATCCACAGGTCGTAACGCGCGTTGACGAGGTTCTGTTCCGCCTGGGTATAAGCCAGCTCGGCATCGCTCAGCTCCAGCTGAGTAGAGACCCCTGCCTCATAGCGCACCCTAGCCACGCGCAGACTCTCGGTGGCTGCCTGCAGTCCTTTTTCCGCCGCGGCGACCTTCTCGCGCGCTTCCTGCAGGCTCAGATAGGCGTTGCGCACCTCCAGAGCGATGCCCTCGCGCACGTTCTCCACCGCGATTTTCGCCTTATCCACGTCGGCTCGAGCCTGCTCCACACGCCCCTGCGTCTGTCCGCTGTCCCAAATCTTGAACTGCAGAGCGGCAATGGTGGTGAAACTGGACTCGCGCGGCTGGAACGTGGAGGTCTTCAGGTTGAAATCCCACTGTCCACGCACCACGAGGGTGGGCAGCAGGTCGCGCTTTGCTGCGGTCACCTGCTTCTCCGCAAGCGAGATGCCCAGGCTCGCCTGTATCACTTCAGGACGACGGTTCAACGCCTCCTGCAGGCACTCTGCAAACTGTATCTGTTCAGGAAGGGTCTCTTCAGCGGGAAGCAGTTCTACAGGTTCGTCCACGCGCCTGCCCAACACGTTGTTAAACGCCGCTTTCGCCAGCTGCAGGGCATTTCGCGCGGTAATCACCGCCTGCTGTGCCGCGGCAACTGCTGCATCCGCCCGCATCACATCCAGCTTCGGGCTGACGCCCGCATCCACCGCTGCCTGCGCCAGCTTGCGCCGGATTTGCGCGTTCTGCAGAGCCTCCTCTGCCACTTTCACCAGCTCCTGCATGCGCAGCACATCGTAAAACGCCTGCTTGACCTGCAGGACAATCTCGTTGCGTGTGCGCTGGACGTCCAGATTGGCAATACGCGAATAGAGCGAAGCGGCATCTGTGGCGGTGCGAACCAGCCCGCTAATGTCCACTACCTGGCTCAGGCTCACGGTCGCCGTGCCCGAATCGATGGGCTGAATCTCGATCTCGTTGAAGGTGAAAGTGCCCGTTACGGGGTCAAAAGAGGGAAACTTCGCTTTGGGCACGCGGTCCAGACGCCGGTAGTTTGCCGACACATCCAGCTGCGGATAGCCGGCGCCCTTTGCCTCGCGCACACGAGCGTTTGCCTTCCGCTCATCCTGCAGGACCGAGCGGAGCGTGCGACTGTTCTGCAGGGCAATACGAATACT
This sequence comes from Chthonomonadia bacterium, assembly GCA_013314755.1. GTDB lineage: Bacteria > Armatimonadota > HRBIN16 > HRBIN16 > HRBIN16 > HRBIN16. Next base: position 95,133 of record JABUFA010000011.1, on the reverse strand, counting down.
ATCCTGAAGGGTCAAAGCCGTCGGCTGCTGCTGTGCCCACGCCTCCGCGCACAGCGCCATAACCATCACTGCCGTTACCAACCACAAACCTCTCACTCGTCTTCACCTCCTGATTGCGCAAACTGGTGCTCCAAGCGCTGCACCTCCTGTTGAAACATCTCCAGGAACTCCCTGACCGCCTGCATCTTGAACGCGATGATACCCGCATATCCCGGATGGCGCATGACGATAAGCTTGTCGCCCGGTTCGATGCCCAGGTCGCGCCTTGCTTCGGCAGGAATCACAATCTGCCCGCGTTCACCGACCGTGACCATACCGTAGATGGCTTCTTCCAGCCGGCACTGTTTCTCAGCCTGCACGTGTTTCTACCCCCTGATTGTCATGTAAATCATGTAAATCATGTAAATCATACTTCGCACTGTATTCTACCACACCCCACCAGAAGATGTCAACGCCTTTTGCTTCCCCTTTAGTTAAACATTTGTTAAGTATCTCTTGTTTGGGTTGGCTGGACATACAAGCCACTTAACGCAAGGGGAATGCTATAGCGCAGAAACCGGTCACGGTGTTGCAGCCACTCCCGCTCGGACACCTGCCCCCATGCGAAAAAGAGTGAGAACGCCATTCCCAGAAGCATCTCCGCTGCCGATTGGGCGTCTATATCGACACGGAATATGCCGCGTTGTTGCTGCTGCTCCAGGTAGCGTGTGAGGTTGGCGGTGTTTTCTTCCACCATCGCCCGAAAGTAGCGCGCACAAACGGGATTGCGCATAAACTCGATGATGAACATCCGCGCCATGGAGGCGTTATACCACAGCAGGTCCAGAAACTCGCCCAGCAGCCGGTGCAGCACCACTGACGGATGGGCATCCCCTGCCTCATCCAACACCCGGCGCAGAACGGGGGCGAAACTGCGCGCTTTGATCACCTCTTCAAACAGGTGCTCTTTGTTGCGGAAGTAGTGGTACACCAGCGCTTCGGTAACCCCTGCCCGATGAGCAATGGCGCGAATAGATGCCCCGTCGTAGCCTTTCTGGGCGAACTCGTGCAGGGCAGCATCTATCAGCTCCTGGCGGCGCATCTGCGCCTGTTGTCTGCGCGATACAAAACCCTCCGGCATCTGCCCTCGTTTCGCTAAACAGTCGTTCAGCCAAGAGGAATGATACCTTAGAATGCGGAGTAAATGCAAGTCCGGCATTGCGAGTGCTAACCGGTGATTTGTAGGGGCAACCCTCTGTGGTTGCCCACTGAGAAAGCAGGACAGCCCCACCTGCCTCCCCGCAAAAGCCCTCACCCTGACCCTCTCCCACAAGGAGAGGGAATGTCCCCCTGCTTGCGGGGGGACTAGGGGGGGCTGGCATCTCAAACGGCTCGGCAGGAGCCTCGCCCTCCAGGGATGGAAACCCCTCTCCGACGCGGGGAGAGGTGAAACTCCCCTTCCCTCGCAGGGAAGGGGCTGGGGGTTAGGTTGACAACGGCTCGGCGGGAGCCTCGCCCTCCAGAAAAACTATAGACCCGACCCCTCTCCCAACCCTCCTCTTGCTTTTTGCAGGAAAATCGAATATAATTTTTTATGCTAAACAATCGGAATACTCATACCAATAATAGCAAATGCGGGTATACTATTAGCATATGCACCAGACGGAGGAGCGAGGAAGAACGATGATTACGCTGACCGAACGAGCAGCATCCGAGATTCGCAATATCATGGAAGCGCAGGGCAAGAGCGATGCCATGCTCCGCGTGTTTGTGGCAGGCGGGGGCTGTTCGGGTTTGCAATATGGCATGGCAATCGACGACGTGGTCGATGAGGGCGACCAGATTTTCGACTCGCACGGCGTCAAAATTGTGATTGACCCGCTGAGCCTGGGCTACATGAGCGGTTCGGAAGTGGATTTTGTGGAAGATAGCCTGGGCGGTGGCTTTAAAATCGACAATCCCAACGCCATTCGCTCCTGTGGCTGTGGACAATCCTTTGCAACCGAGGATGGACAGGAAACCGGCGGTTGCAGCAGCTGCGGGCATTACTAATCGCGGACTATTCCCCGCCAGCAATAGCGAGAATCAGTGATTCGGTTACTGTTTGACCGGGAGTAGTTAGCACCGGCGACTTTTTGCTGTCTGCTCACGACGGCAGGCAATGCCGGTGCTGTTTGTTTTGTCGGTCAGGATACCGCCGGCTCAAGCAGGGTCAGGGTTCCAGCCGTTGCGTCCAGCCGGGCGTGTACCCCTAGCGGCAGGGTCAATGGATTGGTGACGTGCCCAAATGGGAACCCCACAATTGCTGGCTTGCCGAGAGGTACGATGATGTCCTGCCAGATTTGTTCAACGGTGAGGGTTTCCGAAAGGTCGCCGGCGTGTTTCTCCCAATTGGTGATTTCGCCAATCACGAAACCTTCTGCCTGGTCCAGCACGCCACAACGTTTCAGCTGGGTCAGCATTCGGTCCACCGCGTAGGGTGCTTCGTCCACGTCTTCCAGCACCAGAATCTTGCCCCGGGCGTCTATCTGCTCTGGCGTGCCGCAGGTGGCGGTCACCAGACACAGGCATCCCCCCGTCAGCTCGCCCTCAGCCACGCCGGGCACCAGCGTCTGTACGTTCCCCTCTCGGGTATCGTATGTGCCCAGCGGCTCGGGCTTCTCGAGGAGGTCAAAAAGGTTGTTGATGGTCAGTTCGGAGACATCACGCGCCAGGGTGATAATCATGGGCGCGTAGAAGACCACCATCTCGGTATTCCGCAGGAAAGCCATGTGCAGGGTGGTGATGTCGCTGTAGCCGATGAGCGGCTTCGGATTGGCGCGGATGGTGTCCCAGTTCAGGTAGTCCAGAATGCGCGACGCCCCGTAGCCACCGCGCGTGCAAAGGATTGCCTTCACATCCTCGTGGGCAAACATCGCGTTGAGGTCAGACGCGCGGTCGCGATCATCACCAGCCAGATAGCCGCGCCGATCAAAAGCGTGCTCCCCGAAAACCAATCGGTAACCGCGCCGTTCTATCTTCTCGATACCCGGCTTCAGTGCATCAAGGGCTTTATAACTGCTGGGCGACACCACTCCGATGGTATCGCCGGGATGCAGGGCAGGCGGTTTCACACGTGGCATACAGACTGTTTATTCCTCCTCCAGTATAGTGTTCACCGCCGGGAGGCTGTGTTCCTGCAGGGAGCTAAATCTCAATCCTATCCACCTTTTTGTATTCGTCAGGGGGATGCCTGCGCAGGAACTCGCCCTTATCGATAGCGGGCGGCAGATGTTCGCCATCGCCATCTCCTTCCGCTGGAGAAGGAAAAAGGTCCCCTCGCTCCACCTCCGGGTAGCCGAGCTCGCGGCGCAGGGTGTTCAGCCGCGCCATCTGACTGGTAATCTCTTTGTCGGCTACTCCCACCTTCAGGTCAATCTTTATCGCTGCCTCCATCCCCTGAAGAAACGCATCTGTCTGTCCCACTCCCTGCACCACCTGGCGGTCTATCTGCGCGGCAATATGCTGTATCCACGACCACACATAGTGAATGGGCAGAAGCACCAGCAGATGAAAAAGCCAGCGCGACCACTCTTCCGGCAGATTCCGGGTCATTTCGTAGATGACGGTGGGAACGGTGAATAGGATGAGTGCGGTCAGCGCGATAGAGCGCCATATCAGTTTCTGGCGGGCTTTTGCCTCCATATAGTTGCGCAGAGCCAGCAGGGCAAGCGGATAGGGCGGGATTTCCTCCAGTGCACGGTCGGGCACCCACACCTGCATTCCCTTCCAGATGATGCCGCGCAGGAGAGGCTGGCGAGTGTTGTGGGGGTACACCTGTACTGCAGGCATCACCCCGGTCTGCGCATACAGCATACAGGTTGCCAGCCACTGCTGAAACTGGGCAACATCTGGGCGAGTAGCCACCAGCTGTAAATCCTGACTCCAGTGTTCCATAGAGGGTTCGCTACCAAAAAAGGGCGAACGGCAGAGCCGCTCGCCCTCTTGCGTTTCGGATACTACTGGTCGCCTTTGCCTGCGGGCACAGGTTCGGCGGAGGTGGTTGCCAGCTCCACCTGGTCCACGATGGAGCCGCGCTTGCTCCAGTACACGGCGAATGCCAGTGCCGCCAGCGCCACGAGCACGATGGCGATGCGAGCGCCCGCGGCGATGGGCTGGATAACCACCGGCGCTATCAGGATGCCCACCAGGTTCATGACCTTAATCAGCGGGTTCAGCGCGGGACCGGCGGTATCCTTGAACGGGTCGCCAACCGTGTCACAGATAACGCCCGCCTTGTGATACTCCGTGCCCTTTCCGCCAAACAGACCGTCTTCAATCTTCTTCTTGGCGTTATCCCAGGCGCCGCCGGAGTTCGCCAGCAACACCGCCATCAGCTGACCGGTGAGGATGGCTCCGGCGAGGTAGCCGCCCAGCGCCTGCGCGCCCTTAACGGGGTCGCTGAAGCCCATGCCAAACCCCACCAGCACCGGCAGAGCGATTGCCAGCACGCCCGGCCCCAGCAGTTCCTTCTGCGCCGCGGCGGTGACGATAGCCACACTGCGTCCATAATCGGGCTTCTCCGTGCCAGCCATGATGCCCGGACGCTCGCGGAACTGCCGGCGCACCTCTTCAATCAGCTGGAACGCCGCACGCCCGACCGCCTTGATGGAGAACGCCGAGAACAGGAACGGCGCGGCTCCACCGATCAGCAATCCGATGAAGATTTCGGGCACGTCCAGCGGAAGCCCCAGCTGCAGTCCGCGGTTCGTCAGTTCGGGGTCATACAGCTTCGCATCCTCCACGAACGAGTGGAACAGCGCGGTCGCCGCCACCACTGCGGTCGCGATAGCGAAGCCCTTGGTCAGCGCCTTGGTGGTGTTGCCCACCGAGTCCAGGCGGTGCACGATGCGGTCGCCCGACAGCTGCCCCTTCACCACCTTCTGCTCCTTCAACGCGCCCGACATCTCGAAGATACCGTTGGCGTTGTCGGAGATGGGTCCGAAGGTGTCCATCGCGAGGATGAAACCCGTTGTTGCCAGAAGCCCCAGACCGGTCAGGGCGATACCGTAGAAGGAGAGTATCGCGCCGCCGAACTCAGCTGGCGGGAAGATGAACAGCGGTGTCAACAGGGCGATAACAATCGCGCCTACCGCCCACACACTGCTCTCCAGACCGGTCGCAAAGCCTTCGATAATCATCGTGGCAGGACCGGTTTTGGAGGAATAGGCAATCTCGGTAACGGGCTTCTTCTCGGTGGAGGTGAAGTACTCGGTGAGGCGTTCGATCAACAGCGCCATCACCAGTCCCGCTGCGTTAGCGAGGAAGAATCGCCACCACTCCACCTGCCTGCCGCCCAGCTCGGGCTTCAGCGCGATGTCGTTCATCAGGAAGTAGCTCACGATGGCGAAGCCCGCCAGCGCGACCCACCACGAGATATTGAAGCCCACGTTGATGGGGCGCATGGGGTCGAGGTCCTCGCGGTCTGCCCCGCGCACGCCCAGCACACCGATGATGGAGGCAATCACGCCCACCGCACGCACCAGCAGGGCATACACAATCAGCTTCAGCACCGCAGCACCTGTAAGCACGCTGGCGGTGGCTGCGCCCAGAATAATGGCGGCAACCAGCGTGACCTCGTACGACTCGAACACGTCCGCCGCCATACCGGCGCAGTCGCCCACGTTATCGCCCACGTTATCGGCGATGGTAGCGGGGTTACGCGGGTCGTCTTCGGGGATGCCGGCTTCTACCTTACCCACAAGGTCTGCCCCCACGTCCGCCGCTTTGGTGTAGATACCGCCACCCACGCGCATGAACAGCGCGGCAAGGCTTCCGCCAAAGCCGAAGCCCACCAGCACCTTCATGGCGTCTTCCTTAAACAGCAGGAAGATGGTAATGGCGCCCAGCAGCCCGAGTCCAACCGTCGCCATTCCCGACACCGCGCCCGCGCGGAAGGCGGTCTCCAGTGCGCCCTTGAAGGTGGTCAGTGCCTGGTTCGCGGTGCGCATGTTGCCCTTCACCGCCATGTCCATGCCCACCACGCCGGCAAAGTAGGAGGCGGCAACGCCCATGAAGAAGGCTATCGCCACGCCTACCGCCAGAATGGGCTTGTCGGAGTAGACGGGGGTATACAGCAACCACAGCCCGATGGTAATCAGCAGGACGAACCAGATCATCGTCTTCGCCTGCCGTTTCAGGTAGGCATACGCGCCGTCCTGGATGGCACGCCCGACCTCCTGCATCTTCTCGTTACCCGGGCTCTGTTTCAGCGTCCACGCGCGCAGCCACAGCCCGAAGCCCACTGCCAGCAATGCAAACAGCAGCACCACCCACAGTACCGTCCGCTCGGCAGGACCAAAGGGAGGAAGCTCAATGGCTTCGGCGGCATGCGCTCGTGAAACGGCGAACATCACGAAAAGCGCGGATGCAAGTAGCCCGAACCCCCTGCATCCCGCTCGTGTGGTCAAATGCATCTCTGCCTCTTGTCCTCCTGTTGGGAACGTTGAGTTTTCGCAGCAAGAGTAGCCAAACTCCAAAGTCTATTATAAGCACACTTTTGCCCGATGTCAAGCCAAACGAGGTGACTGATATATGAAGCAGATTAATTATATCCAATAAATGACCAATCGGGTGTTTTCTCTGTCATGCTGACAGCCTGTTGAAAAGAGGTTTGCGACCATTCGCTGGTAATCAAGGTAGCGTGAATTAATCGTTGCTCTAAATGACCTCTCTGTCACGCTGAACGAAGTGAAGCATCTCTTTGAAACCCTTCGCTGATGCTCAGGGTGACAAAGGAGGCAGTGTGGCTCAGGGTGCTAAAAAACGAATTTTCGGGCTACCCATCACGAAGCCTCCAGAGGAGGCTGTCACCTGCTCGAGCAGGTTCTGCCAGGTGTTGCCTGTGACCTCCAGCCGCAAGAACAGAACAGGGGGGAAGAACAGGCATTCCTGCGTCTGCGCCGCCGTGACGCATAGTGAGTACGCACCAGAGGCGACCACGCCTGTGGTCGCCTCCTCTTTCTATCGGAGCACGTCCACTACTTATCCTGCAACGCAGCGACGCCGGGCAATACTCTGCCCTCCAGAAACTCCAGGGACGCGCCGCCGCCGGTGGAGATATGCGTCATCTTCTCCGCAAAGCCCAGCTGCTCCACCGCCGCAGCCGAGTCGCCACCACCGACGATGGTCACCGCCCCCGACTCCGCCAGAGCCTGAGCCATTGCGCGCGTGCCCACCGCGAACCGCTCGAACTCGAAGATGCCCATCGGTCCGTTCCACACCACAGTGCCGGCGCCTTTCACCGCTTCGGCAAACCGCTTCTGCGTTTCGGGACCGATGTCCACGCCCTGCCAGTCGGCGGGAATAGCATCCACCGAGACCACCTGTGTCTGCACGGCGTCGGCTCCCTTCTCAAACGGGTTGCCATCGGCGACCACCACATCTACCGGCAGAAGGATTTTGTCGCCCGCTTTCGCCAGCATATCCCTGCAGAAATCGATGGACTCGGCATCCAGCAGGGATTGTCCAATCTCCTTGCCCTGCGCCTTCAGGAAGGTGTACGCCATTCCCCCGCCGATGATAAGCCTGTCCACTTTGCTCACCAGGTTCTCGATCACGGGGATTTTGTCTTTCACCTTCGCGCCGCCCAGCACCGCGATGAACGGGCGTTTGGGGTTAGCCAGCGCGCCGCCCAGATACTCAATCTCCTTCTGCATCAGGTAGCCCGCCACGCCGGGCAGGTACTTGGTCACCCCTTCGGTAGAGGCGTGCGCCCGGTGCGCCGTGCCGAAGGCGTCGTTCACGTACACCTCCGCCAGCGAAGCAAGCTGTCTGGCGAACTCGGGGTCGTTTTTCTCCTCTTCAGGGTGGAAGCGCACGTTCTCCAGAAGCAGAACGTCGCCCTCGCCCATCGCCTGCACCATCTTCTCCACTTCAGGTCCTACGCAGTCAGGCGCGAGGGGTACAGGCTTGCCCAGCAGTTCGCTCAGCCGCTCGGCAACGGGCTTCAGTGTGAACTTCTCCCTGTCTTCGGGCTTGCCTTTGGGGCGTCCCAGATGGGAAACGAGGATGGTTTTGGCGCCGTGTTCTATCAGGTATTGAATCGTCGGCAGGGCAGCGCGGATGCGGCGGTCGTCGGTAATCCTGCCCGTTTCGTCCTGCGGCACGTTGAAGTCCACCCGGACAAGCACCCGCTTGCCCTTGACCTCAATGTCTTCAATCGTCTTCTTGTTCATCGGCACACCTCCTGTGCTTAGCATCAAAAAGGGCGGGTTGCCCCGCCCCTTGCCCAGTGCGGTTACAGACCCTTTTGCACCATGTAGGTAATCAGGTCAGCCACGCGCACCGAGTACGCCCACTCGTTGTCGTACCAGGCGAGCACCTTCGCCATGTTGCCGCCCAGCACCATCGTGGACTGCGCATCCACGATGGACGAGTGCTCGTCGCCCTTGAAGTCGTTGGAGACCAGCGGCTCGTCGCACACCTTCAGGATGCCTTTCATCGGTCCGTTCGCGGCGGCACGCAGGGCGTCGTTAATCTCGGTCTCGGTGGCGTCTTTGCTCAGCTGCACCGCGAGGTCAACCACCGACACGGTTGCCACCGGCACGCGCAGGGCGATGCCATGCATCTTGCCCTTCAGTTCGGGCACAACCAGGTGAATGGCTTTTGCCGCTCCGGTAGAGGTGGGGATGATGTTCATCGCCGCGGCGCGGGCACGTCGCAGGTCTTTGTGCGCCTGGTCCGCCACGCGCTGGTCGTTGGTGTAGGCGTGCACGGTGGTCATGAAGCCCTTCTCCACGCCGAAGCTATCCTGCAGGACGCGCATCACCGGAGCCAGACAGTTCGTGGTGCAGGAGGCGTTGGAGACGATATGGTGCTTCGCCGGATCATACGCCTCATGGTTGACGCCCATGACGAGGGTCACGTCCTCGTTCTTTGCTGGCGCGGTGATAATGACCTTCTTCACGGTGTCGCGCAGGTGGGCTTTGGCTTTTTCGGCGTCGGTGAACAAGCCGGTGCTTTCCACCACAATCTGCGCACCCAGGTCGCCCCAGGGGATGGTCGCGGGGTCTTTGATGGCGAAACTGCGGATGGCTTTGCCGTCCACATAGATGTTCTCGTCGTCTGCCTTTACCTCGTTCGCCAGGGTTCCGTAGTTGGTGTCGTACTTCAGCAGGTGAGCGTTGGTATGGGCATCGACGATGTCGTTGATGGCAACCACTTCAATATCGTTGGGGTACTTCGCCAGAATCGCGCGCAGGACAAGTCGTCCGATACGCCCGAAGCCGTTGATACCGACTTTAACCGCCATGGTTCTCCTCCTTCTGGGTTCAAGTTTCGGCACGAATCGCCCTACTCGTCTCGTAGCGATTCGTACAATTACCGCTTACATGGTATCAGACAAACGCCGACTCGTCAAGGGCGGACGCAACATCTCCATGATAAGCCAGGCAGGTTTGCCGCTTTGCAACAGCTGTGCCATCACCTGCATGAACGGAGCGATATGCGTGAAAAACTGTCTGTAGCCAGCACACAGATAGTTCAGCCCCTGCTCGCCGTCGGAGGTTGTGGCAAAGCGGTCCTTGGGACAGCCACCGTTGCAGGCAAACAGTACGGGGCACTCGCGACAGTAGCGGGGCAGGCTATCGCGCTTATCCATCCCAAACCGACGCTGAAACGGAGAAGCCACCATCTGCGCCATCGGCGTTTCCATGATGTTGCCCAGGTAGTAGGTAGGATAGACGAAATGGTCGCAGGAAAACAGGTCGCCGTTGTGTTCCATTGCCAGACAGTTTCCGCAGGTGGAGGCGTGCACGCATAAGCTGGGCTCAAAACCCATCCATGCCTCCAGCGCGACCTCGAACTGCTGTACAAAGATGCGCCCCACATCTCGCTGAACCCATTCGTCAAAAACGGCACAGAGGAAGTTGCCCCACTGTTCAGGACGCACCGTCCACTCTGTCATACCGCCCTTCTCTGGGGTCTGCTCCACCGCAGGGATAAACTGGATGAACTCCACGCCCTCGCTCTTGAAGAAACGATAGACCCGAAGCGGATGGTCGGCGTTGATACGATTGACCACGCACAGGATATTGTACGAGACGCCGTGTTTCTGCAGCAGCTTCAACGCCCGGTAGACCTTATCAAAAGTGGGCTTGCCACCTCCGTCTACCCGGTAAGCGTCGTGCAGGTTACGCGGTCCGTCCATGCTCAGCCCAACCAGAAAGTCGTGCTCCTTGAAAAAACGGCACCATTCTTCGTTCAACTGCACCCCATTGGTCTGGAACGAGTTGATGATGCGCATTCCGGGCTTGCGATACTTTTGCTGTAAGGCGACGGCTCTGCGAAAGAACTCCACCCCCATCAACGTCGGCTCGCCGCCCTGCCAGCCAAAGTGCACCTCTGGCACCTGCTGGGATTCAATGTACTGCCGGATGAAAGCGTCCAGCACCTCCTCCGACATGGCGAAGCGAGCGCCCTTCTGGTAGAGCTCGGTCTTGCGCAGGTAAAAGCAGTAGGTACAGTCCAGATTACACAGCGGTCCGCGCGGCTTGAGCATGACATGAAAGGCAGGAGGGAGCTGCGCAGGTGGGTTCCCCTCCCCCTCCAGCAACGCCCTGGGGACAAATTGACAACGGTGTGAGGATTGCATGCTCTCTCCTCTGCTTCTTATGCTCTTAAGCCAGCGGGTCCTTCACCTGTTTCTGCCACTGTTTCAATCGCTTCGTCAGCTCCTCCTGTACCGTCCTCACCGATGGGTTGCCATAGAGGTTACGCTCTTCGTCGGGGTCGTTTTGCAGGTCATACAGCTCGTGCTGCCCTCCCTCTGGCAGGTGCAGAACCAGCTTCCAGCGGTTTGTGCGCGCCATTCGCATGTGGGCAACCGCGCCGTGATGCATATCGTAGAGCAGGAAGGCGGTATCGCGCCATGCCCTCTTCTCGCCTTTCAGAAGAGGTAACAGGCTCTGCCCTTCAGTATGCCATCGGCTCTTGCCCTCTCCGAGAACCTGCACGAAGGTAGGAAACAGGTCCGTTGATACCACCAGCTCGTCGCACACCGAGCCAGCGGGCACAACACCAGGCCATCGGATGATTAACGGTACCAGAATGGAAAGGTCATACATGTTGGGGCGTCGCCGTTCGGGGTCGCCCAGGATGCGCGTCCCGATGACCGTGCTGCCCTGCGGTATAATCTGCCAGGCGTTGCCTTTTGTCTCCAGTCCATGTTGACCGATCATGTAGCCATTGTCGCCCATGAAGACTACTACCGTGTTGTCGGCAAGCCCCAGCGTTTCCAGCTCATTCAGCAGTTTCCCCAGGGCGATGTCTACGGCGGTGATAGCGGTGTAATAGGCACGATACTCCTGCTCCATCCGTTCTTCGGGCACACCCTCCATCCTTGGCACTTTGGGCCGCCTGCCCACGTAAGGTTTGGCTGCCTCTTCTGGCACAGGCAGATAGGGCAGATGGGGTTCACGAGTGTGGAAGAACAGGGCAAACGGCTTATCCCGGTTCTGGCGCATGAACTGCACGGCGTGCTCGGTCAGTATGTCAATAGCGAAACCCGAGAATTGCTGGACCCTGTCGTTGACCTCCAGCTTGGGGTCTCGGTTCGCGAAGCCGCCGCCTCGCCCACCGACGAATTGGTCAAAGCCCCGCTGATTGGGATGATGCTCGGGGAGCATTCCCAGGTGCCACTTGCCAAACAGTGCGGTCACATAGCCCGTCTCTTTGAACACTTCCGCCAGCGTCGGCACGCCCGGCGTCAGTCCATCCTTTTCGTCCCCGATGTAGTCGTCCAGACCAATCTGGTGCGGATAGCGTCCCGTCAAAATCATTCCTCGTGAAGGGGAACAAACAGGACAGGTCATCGCGCGGGTAAAGCGCATCCCCTCCCGTGCGAGGCGGTCCATGTTCGGCGTGTGAATGTCCGGGTTGCCGTAAGCCCCCACTGCCCATTGCGCCTGGTCATCGGTCAGCACAAACAGCAGGTTGGGAGGACGTTGTAATGATTTACCGGGCATCTCTGTCACCCTCCAGTACCCTCTTGCATTCACAAACGGAAACGTGGTCCGCCTTCCTGTTCGCCGGGTTTGCCAGTATCCCCTGCAGGAGAGGATGCCTCCGGTGGAAGAGTGGGCATGATGAAACACGGGGGGCAGCCGGTTGTGGCTGCCCCCAGGGTATGCGCCAGACTCAGGCAGAAAGCGGTGTTACCAGAGGACGCGCGCGCTACCTTCCGCAAACTCCACCGTCAGCCGTGCGGTAGCTCCAGGTGGCACATTGGTGGAGCTGGTTTCGGCACGCAAAGACAGCGCGACAACGGCTGTGTTTGCATCACCCGAGGCAAGCAGGTTCAAGAGGCTCCAGCCTTCCTGTTTGTTCATAGAGATCGTGAACGCCATGTCACCGTCGGGTTGGTAGGAACCATCTACCTGCCGCTTCAGCGTGAGCGTGCCAGAGTAAGACATCTGAATTGGGGTGAGACTGCGGGAGGCGCCCTCCGCATCGGTATCCTTGAGTCTCAGCCAGATTCGCAGGTTGACATTGCGCAGAGTGAATTCGTTCGGCATACTGGTGTTCGGGGTGAATTGGAAGCGGATGCGTACTTTCTGACTAAGGTCCAGGCTCTCCATCCCCTCATAAGGCTGTAGCGGTGCGTCGCCGATGAGGGTGTTGCCGAAGTCGTAGGACAACATCGCCTGCGCAGGGTCTGCTGGGTCGACAGGCGTGTCTACAGTGAATTCACAAGCCAGAGCGTCGCCCGTCAGTCCCACATCCACCGACGCCGACCGCCCCCTGAGCGTCAGAGGGTCATTGATGACCTTGGTGCTTCGGAATATACTGCCTCCACAGCCCGCCAGAAACAGTGCAACCGCTGCTACCGAAATCGCCCCGTATAATCGCCAGTGATTCATCGCGTTCTCCTCCCGTCAGAACGGTTCCGATACAGATTATCGGCAGTTTGGGCGCCTTCTCTTAGTGCTCAGGAACACTCTTATCGGGTGAAGGCGCGCTGAATCTTGGCGATTGCCGTGGCGATGTCCGCCATATCCTGCTCGTCCCCCAGAAGCATGTTCTGGTACAGCCACACCGCCTCTTCGTTGCAGGCGCGCTCGCATACCGGACAGTGCACCTTCGAGTAGTCCTTCAGGGCACTGCGCTGGCACAGGTCGTGAGATTCGGGACGTTTCAGGAAGACACGCTCTTTGTACAGCGGCACATAGCCCGCAGAGCAGGGAATGCCCTCCGCGTTCAGTGCCTTCAGGAACTCCTCGCGCGGTCGCCCCCCGAACGCCTCCCTGTTATAGCGGAAGATATACAGGTGATAGGCATGGCGTGTGACGCGCGGGTCGGGACGTGGCGGGCGAATGCCGGGAATCTGGCTGAGCATCTCGGTCAGCTTCTGGGCGTTTTGGGTCCGGCGTTCGGTCTGTTCGGGCAGGCGCTGCAGCTGGCACAGCAGTATCGCCGCCTGAAACTCGGTCATGCGGAAGTTGCTGCCCAGCACATGGTGTTCGTACCAGCGTCCCCCGCGCACTCTGCCCACATTGTGCACCGACCACACCTGGTCCGCCCAGTGGGGATTGTTGGTAATTACCGCGCCCCCTTCGCCGGCATTCAGGTTCTTGCTCGCCTGAAAGCTGAAACAGCCCATGTCGCCAATTGCGCCCACTTTGGTCCCTTTCCATTCGGCGGCGTGTGCCTGCGCGGCGTCCTCAATAACCAGCAGGTTATGCTTGCGGGCAACCTCCAGCACGCCGTCCATATCGGCTGGGCAGCCCGCGATATGCACCGGGATGATGGCGCGGGTACGCGGAGTAATCGCCTCCTCGATCTTCGTGGGGTCAATGTTCAGGCTCTCCTCTTCCACATCCACGAATACCGGCGTTGCCCCGACGGAGAGCACCGCGGTAGCGGTGGCAATAAAGGTGTACGGAGGTACAATGACCTCATCGCCACAGCCGATGTGCGCCGCACGAAGGGCAACCTCCAGCGCAGCGGTGCCGTTGGTCACACATACGGCAAACTGGGCATCCTGAAAGCGAGCAAACGCCTGCTCGAACTCGCGCACCTTCGTGCCCTCTACCGACCACCATTTGCCGCTGCGCACCACTTCCAGAATCGCCTGCTCCTCTCTCTCGTCAAAAACGGGCCACTGGGGCCAGGGGCGGTTCCGTACGGGAGTACCGCCCTCCACAGCCAGCTTCTCGGTTGTTTGCGTTGCCATCGGTATCCCTCTCCTCTCCGGTCTATTAAGAGGGGATTCGTCCGGCCAGCTGGGTTACCCTGCAATGCGTAGCGCCGCCATTATACTTTGCGTGCTCCGCGCGTTCGGCGGCGAGGGGCTGGTTGTGGACGGGTATCGGGTTCGTAAGGAATGGGCACGTAGTCCACACTGGCTCGACGCTGCACCGGCTGGGGGTACAGAGCCATCAGGCGATGGATTTCTTCCGGGAAATCGATGCTGACAGGCAGTCCCAGCGCTTTTGCCTCCTCGGCGCAGATGGGATAATCGTGTGTCCACACTCCCTCGCTCAGCAGTCCTGCAAGCTCTTGCGCCTTCTGCCGGTCCATCTTGGCAGAGAGGATTTCTTCCAACAAGCGGCGCACCTGCCAGATGGCTTTACGGGCGACATCCGCCAGAATAAGCGTGCGGTCTTCCACGCGCTCGGGGCGTTTAATCTCCACAGCGCGCAGAACAGACGCAGCGGGCAGGTCGCCCAGCTGGGGGTCAACAGGTCCCAGCACCGCATGGGGGTCCATCACAATCTCGTCGGCGGCAAGAGCAATCAGCGTACCGCCCGACATGGCGTAGTGCGGCACGAACACGGTCACCTTCGCAGGGTGATTGCACAAGGCGCGGGCAATCTGCTCGCTCGCCAGCACCAGCCCGCCCGGCGTGTGCAGGATGAGGTCAATGGGCATATCGGGATGGGTCATTCGGATAGCGCGCAGTAGTTCTTCCGAGTCTTCAATATTGATGTACCGGAACAGCGGAATACCGAACAGCGCGAGTGCCTCCTGCCGGTGTATCATGGCGATGACGCGCGTGCCCCGCTTTTTCTCCAAGGCGGTGATAGCCTGCAGGCGCGCCGCCTCCAGCATTCGCTGGCGCACCAGTGGCGCGATAAACGAGTAAATCAGAAACAGCCAGAATATCTGATTGACCAGAGCG
Organism: Chthonomonadia bacterium; assembly: GCA_013314755.1. GTDB lineage: Bacteria > Armatimonadota > HRBIN16 > HRBIN16 > HRBIN16 > HRBIN16. The sequence goes on along the minus strand of JABUFA010000011.1, from coordinate 79,994 downwards.
GCAAAAAAGCCTTCCATCTGCCTCCTCTACCCTCCTCCCGCTGGCAACATTTCGCACAAACCTATTGCTCTGTGGATATTTTCAGGTAAAGTTTCTATCATCCTATCAGACCATCCTGCGGAAAGCCAAAAACTTACTCCTGTTCACCGCACCTTTGCACTCCGTATGCCGTTGTGCTATAAACTATGATGGAGTGGAGTTCATCTTGTCGCCGCGCCCGGCAGACAGTGACGGAAAGGTCGCGTCCAAAGATAAAAAGTGTCTTTCGTTATTTCAGCGAGGTCATTGAAATGGCTGTGCAAACAAAGGAGCATATTCTTTCCCTCATTCGCAGGCATCAACACCAGATTCGAAGCTGGGGGGTCATAAGGTTGGGGCTTTTCGGCTCGTTCGTGCGTGGAGAACCCGATAGCGACAGTGACATTGATATCCTGGTGGAGTTTGAACCCGGTTATAAGAGTTTTGACAACTTTGTGCAGCTCGCCTCCTTTTTGGAGGAGTTATTCGGGCGACGAGTTGAACTGGTCACGCCCGAGGCTCTCAGTCCTTACATCGGTACACACATCTTGCAAGAGGTCGAATATGTCGCGCTCAGTTCTTGAGTACTTACGTCACATCCTGGAAGAGACCACATACTTGATAGAACACGCACAGGGGCTCAGCCGAGATGAATTTGTTCGCAACGCCACTTTGAAACGGGCGTTTGTGCGCAGTATCGAGATTATTGGCGAAGCCTCGAAGCAAGTGCCTGATGATTTCAAGCAAAAGCATAGCCAGCTGGAATGGAGGGCGATGGCGGGTATGCGCGACCGACTGATCCACGCCTACTTTGGGATTGATTACGATCTTGTCTGGGATGTGGTTATCAACAAGATCCCTGCACTTCATCAGGCAATTCAGGAGATCATAGAGGCAGAAAGTTCCCACCAATAATACTGTCTAAAACCGGGGCTGATGCCTCCCGAATGTACTCTGCCTGGGCATCCAAGAGACATCACTCAACGAGAGGAGGAAAACGATGCTTCTACCTGAACATCCCCGACATTACATCTGCTACCGGGCGCGGAAGCCGTTAAGGATAGACGGCAGACTGGACGACCCCGCCTGGCAGGACGCTGAATGGACGGAAGAGTTCGTAGACATCGAGGGCGACAAAAAGCCTCGTCCCCGCTTTCGCACGCGTGCGAAGATGCTGTGGGATGACCGCTACTTCTACATCGGCGCGGAGCTGGAGGAACCTCACGTGTGGGCGACGCTTACCAGACGCGACTCCATCATCTACCACGACAACGACTTCGAGGTGTTCATTGACCCCGACGGCGATAACCACAACTACTACGAACTGGAAATCAACGCGCTGAACACGGTGTTTGACCTGCGCCTGGAGAAACCCTACAAGGACGGCGGAACCGCCCTGATCGAATGGGACATCCCCGGATTGAAAACGGCGGTGCATGTCGAGGGTACACTGAATGACCCTCGCGACCTTGACCGGGGCTGGAGCGTGGAGATAGCCATCCCGTGGGTGGTGCTGGCGGAATATGCCGGCTGTCCTGCGCCCCCGCGCAACGGCGACCAGTGGCGGGTGAACTTTTCACGAGTGGAGTGGCTGGTACGGGTGGTTAACGGAAAGTACGAGAAAGTGCCCAACACGCCGGAGGATAACTGGGTATGGTCACCGCAGGGAGTGATAGATATGCATCGCCCGGAGACGTGGGGCTACGTCCAGTTCAGCACGGCACAGCCGGGCAAGGCTCGGTTTCGCCCGGATGTTAGCTACCCGGTTCGGATGGAGCTGATGCGCCTTTACTATGCTCAACAGGCTTTCCGCCAGAAGCATAACCGCTGGGCAGGCAGTCTGCAGGAGCTGGGATGGCAACCCGCTTTACCGGAGGGGTGCGAACCACCTGTATTGCGAACTGTAGGCGATGGGTACACCGCCAGCATCCGGTGTCGTTTTGCGGACGGCAGGGTGCGCACCGTAACCGTCCGGCACGATTCGAGGTTGTGGGTGGATTAAGCGTGCAAACCACCTCCCGAATTTGGTACCATTAAGTTGATTATCCGAAGCGAGGTATTTCATGATGAATCAACGGGTGTTCAATTTCTCGCCGGGTCCGGCGACCCTGCCGCTTCCGGTTCTGCAGGAGGTTCAGCAGAATCTGCTTGCGCTACCTGGTGCGGGAGCCTCTATTCTGGAGATCAGCCATCGTTCCAAAACCTTCGAGCAGATTATCGCGCAGGCGGAGGCGAACATCCGCCAGCTGCTGAACCTGCCAGACGAGTATCACGTGCTTTTTCTGCAGGGTGGTGCGAGTCTGCAGTTTTCTCAGGTGCCCATGACCTTCCTGCGTGGGTCAGGTCGCTCCGCAGACTACATGGTGACCGGCTCATGGGCAAAGCGTGCGCTGGCGGAGGCTCAGCGGGAGGGCGGCGTGCGCGTGATATGGGACGGCAAAGAGAACAACTACAGCCGCGTGCCTAAGAAGGGCGAGTATGACGTCAACCCCGACGCGGTGTACGTGCACTTCACCTCCAACGAGACGATTCAGGGCATCCAGTTTCCCGCCGAGCCGGAAACGGGTGATGTGCCGCTGGTGTGCGACGCCTCTTCCGATTTCCTCTCGCGCCCCATTGACGTGAAGCGGTATGGGCTAATCTATGCGGGGGCGCAGAAAAACGTGGGACCGGCGGGGGTAACTATCGTTATTATCCGTAACGACCTGCTGGAGCGGGTTCCCGATGGACTGCCCACCATGCTGGACTACCGGGTGCACGCGGAGAACCATTCGTTGTACAACACCCCGCCAGTGTTCGCGATATACGTGGTAATGCTGGTAACGCGCTGGCTTCTGGAAAGCATTGGCGGACTGGAGCAGATGCACGCCATCAACCAGCAGAAAGCGCAGATGCTGTACGACGCCATTGACCGCAGTGAAGGCTTCTATCGCGGACACGCTCAGCCCGATAGCCGCTCGCTGATGAACGTCACCTGGCGCCTGCCCACAGAGGAACTGGAGGCGCAGTTTGTGAAAGAGGCAAAGGAGGCAGGTTTGCACGAGCTGAAGGGGCATCGTTCGGTGGGCGGTATCCGCGCCAGCATCTACAACGCCATGCCTATTGAGGGCGTGCGGACGCTGGTAGAGTTCATGGAAGATTTTCGTCGGCGACACGCCTGACGGGAGGTGAGGGAGATGTCTCAAACACTGTCCCGACCGCCCAGCCGTCCCCTGCCCGAAGGCAAAATAACCTTTGAGCAGTTCCTGCAGTGGCTGGACCAGGATACCCATGCGGAGTGGGTAGATGGAGAGGTGCGTATCATGAGCCCGGTTCGCCCCAATCACCAGCACGTGGTGGTGTTCCTGACCAATCTGCTTTCGTGGTGGCTTGCACGTCGCTTGCCCGATGCGGTGCTGCTAACGGAACCGGTGCTGATGAAACTGCCCGGAGACCTGCCCGCTTACTCACCGGACATTCTCATCCTGCTGCCCGAAAACGCTGGGCGCGAGCGCGAATCGCACGTGGAAGGTCCAGCCGACCTTGTGGTGGAGGTCATCAGTCCGGAGAGCCGCGCCCGCGACCGGGGCGAGAAGTTCGAGAACTATGAGAAGGCGGGCGTGCGCGAATACTGGCTGATAGACCCCGAACGCCGGCGTGCTGAGTTCTACGCGCTGGGCGAGGATGGCTTCTACGAGCCGATAACGGCAGACGCACAGGGCGTGATACACAGTCGGGTGCTGGAGGGGTTGTGGGTCAAGCCCGAATGGTTCTGGCAAAAACCGCTGCCCAGTCTGCTGAGCGTGTTTCACGAACTGGGGTTGAGATAGATGCCGCGTGGACGCACGCGCTTAGGGGGTGAAGAGGATGCCTCAGAAGGCACAAGTCGCAGCGCAGGGTTCCCTGCCCGAGGGTAAGATAACCTTTGAACAATTTCTGCAGTGGCTGGATGAAGACACCTGCGCGGAATGGGTAGATGGAGAGGTGCGTATCATGAGTCCGGTATCCGATGAGCATGCAGATGTCACTGGTTTTCTTCTGTCGCTGTTCCGATACTTCGTGGAGGCGCACAGTCTGGGCACAGTGCGTTCCGAGCCGTTTCTGGTGCGTCTAGGCGCGGACCTGCCCGCCTACTCCCCGGACATCTTCTTCGTGGCAGCCTCCCGCCAGAATCTATTCCGCCCAACCTACTTCGACGGCGCGCCCGACCTGGTGGTGGAGGTCATCAGTCCGGAGAGCCGCGCTCGTGACCGGGGCGAGAAGTTCGAGAACTATGAGAAGGCGGGCGTGCGCGAATACTGGCTGATAGACCCCGAACGCCGGCGTGCCGAGTTTTACGCGCTGGGCGAGGACGGCTTCTACGAGCCGATAACGGCAGACGCGCAGGGCGTGATACATAGTCGGGTGCTGGAGGGGTTGTGGGTCAAGCCCGAATGGTTCTGGCAGAAACCGTTGCCTGCCCTGATGCACGTCCTGCGCGAGTGGGGATTGCTTGGTGAAGGGAGCTAGCGATGGCTCTGCCTAGCTTGGACGGCGAACGCCTCTTCGCTGAGGAATACCTTCTACGGGAGCGCGCCTCTCCGGTGAAACTGGAGTACGTGCAGGGCAGGGTCACCGCACTGGCGGGAGCCAGTCCTGCTCACAATCGGATTGTCTTCAACCTCGCGGGCATCCTTCACGCTCAGCTGCGCGGTTCACTATGCCAGGGGTTCGCCAGCGACCTGAAAGTGCAAACACCCGGTCAGGAGATGTTCGCCTATCCCGACCTGAGCATCGTTTGCGGCGAGCCGCAGTTCCGTGACGAACAGCAGGATGTTCTGTTGAATCCGTCGGTTATCGTGGAGGTGCTATCGGAACCCACCGAGGCGCGCGACCGCGGCGAGAAGTTCCTGCTGTACATCCAGATACCCACCTTGCGCGATTACCTGCTGGTCTCTCAGACTGAGGCGCGCATCGAGCACTACGAACGTCAACCCGACAACCGCTGGCTGTTGACGATAGCGTCGGGAGAGGGGGCGGAGGTCCACCTGCGCTCTATCGGTTGCACGATTCGCCTTGCGGACGTTTACGAGGGGGTCAAGCGATGAGCCGAGCAGAGATGCTGGTGCAGATGCTGGAACGCGCCTACAGGGGCAGTCGGTATCATTCCCTGCGCGGTGCGCTGGAAGGGGTAGATGAGGCGACCGCCCGCTGGCAACCGCCACACTACAAGGGCTTCCCCTGGATGCACGGCTCCATCCTGGAGATTGCTTTCCATGCCGCCGGCGACAAGCACATGCTGTACAGCACCGCGTTCGGCGATGGCTCCCTGACCTGGGATCAGGTAAAAGAGCGGTTCGAGCAGGATGGTGGTGACATCGCCGCCGCGTTGAAACTTGCCGACACGGGACAGGAACTGCTCCTCTCCGCCCTGCGCCAGATGAGCGACGAGGCGCTTGCGCAAAAAGTGCCTTACTATCACGGCAGAAAGCTCCCCGCAGAGGAGATTTTCCTGCTGGCTATCGAACATGATATTTACCACGCCGGGCAAATTTGGTACGTGCGCTGTCTGGTGGAGGGAATCACGGGTTGAGCCAACAGGAGGCACTCCATGCATTACTTCGGACAGGTAAACTGCCCCGCAGAATGGGGATTCACTTCCTTTCGTACGTACCCCGAGCCATTTCATGAGGTAGAGCTGGATGTGGTGTTTGTCGCCCCCGATGGTAGCGAGCAGAGAGTGCCCGCTTTCTGGGCTGGAGGGCAGGACTGGCGCGTCCGTTTCGCACCCTCACAGGAGGGAACCTATCGCTGGCGAAGCATTTGCACCGACACGGGCAACACCGCCCTGCATGGGGTTGAGGGCACGCTGACCGTTACCCCGTATTCGGGTGAGAACCCTCTGCTTCAGCGAGGCGGTCTGCGGGTTTCCGCCGATGGTCGTTACTTTCAACACCGCGACGGCACGCCGTTCCTGTGGCTGGGCGATACGTGGTGGATGGGGCTGTGCAAACGGCTGAGCTTTCCGGGCGATTTTCAGACCCTGACCGCCGACCGCGTGCAGAAAGGGTTCACGGTGGTTCAGATTGTGGCGGGTCTGTATCCCGACATGGGCGCGTTCGACGAGCGGGGAGCCAACGAAGCCGGATTCCCCTGGGAGCAGGGCTGGGCACGCATCAATCCCCGATATTTCGACATGGCAGACCTGCGCATCCACTGGCTGGTGAAACAGGGGCTTGTGCCGTGCATTGTGGGATGCTGGGGCTACTATATTCACTGGCTGGGCGTGGAGCGGATGAAGAAGCACTGGCGCTATCTGATAGCGCGGTGGGGAGCCTATCCGGTGGTATGGTGTCTGGCGGGCGAGATACTGATGCCGTTCTACGATACCCACTCTCGCCCACGCGAATGGCATGAGGAGTACCGGCACAATACACGCGCGATGTGGGAAGAGGTCGGCAGATATGTTCGCGAGATAGACCCTTATGGACATCCCGTCACCGCACATCCGTCGGTATCCGCCAGAGACAGCCTCTCCGATGCGGTACTGGATTTCGATATGCTTCAGACCGGTCACGGCGACCGTACCAGCCTTCCCAACACGATACAGCAGGTGGTGCGTTCGTATGGTCGGCAACCCGTCATGCCGGTGGTAGAGGGCGAGGTGTGTTACGAGGGGATTGGCGAGGCGAGCCGGCAGGAGGTTCAGCGGCTGATGTTCTGGGCGTGCTGGCTGAACGGCGCAAAGGGCTTCACCTACGGCGCAAACGGCATCTGGCAGGTCAACACGCGCGAGAAGGCTTACGGTCCCTCCCCGCACGGCATGGCATGGGGCGACACCCCGTGGGAAGAAGCGTACCAGCTGCCGGGTTCGGCACAGGTTGGCATGGCGAAGCGCCTGCTGGAGCGCTACGAGTGGTGGAAGATAGAGCCGCATCCCGAATGGGTGGAGCCGCACTGGAACGAAGAGAACTACTTCCTGCCCTTTGCCGCGGGCATCCCGGAGAGGCTGCGGCTGGTATATTTACCTGCCTACCAGTGGCGAGTGACGATAAAGGATTTGGAACCGGGTGTCGCCTATCGTGCCTTCCTGTTTGACCCCGCCACTGGACAGGAGACACCGCTTGGCGAGGCGCAGGGCGACGACGAGGGCAAATGGAGCACGCCGGTTCTGCCGAAGTTTCAGGACTGGCTGGTGGTGCTGGAGCGTTAGACAGCTCTTGACTTCCTGTACCGCTCGATCGATAATGGCACCGGGAGGAATACGTATTCTCACGAAAGGAGGAGTTTGTCATGACACGCACAACATTTCCGACCCTGCTCGCGTGGCTTCTGCTGTGCGCTTCCTTCACCTTCGCTCAGCCGGTGATCGACGGTTCTCTGGATGCCGATTATCGGGTTCTGGCTGTACAGGACACCCAGACCGGCTTCGGCGACAGCAACCTGGGGCAGGTGGACTACGCCAACGGCTCGGAGCTGGATGTGGCTTACGGCGTGGTCAAGGATGGCTGGCTGTACCTGCTGCTGGCAGGCAACCTAGAGTCCAACTTCAACAAGCTGGAAATCTTTTTTGACACCCGCCCCGGGGGACAGAACCGCCTGCGTGGCGACAACCCCGATGTGGACTTCAACGGGCTGAACCGCATGGGCGACGACGGCAGCGGCAACGGACTGACCTTCGACCCTGCCTTTGAAGCCGACTTCTGGGTTGGGGTGACGGGAGGCGGTGCTCCCTACCGGCTGTACGCGAACTACGCAGAGCTGGGCAGTCCGGGCGTTGGATTGTATCTGGGCAACACGGGCGCTGCCAGCGACGGCGAACTGGTGGACGGAAACAACCCGTTCGGTATCCGCGTTACAATTGACAACAGCAATACCGGCGGGGTCACGGGCGGCACCGGCATAGGCAACGGCACTGGGGTGACAACGGGCGTGGAGCTGGCAATACCGCTCAGCGCCATCGGTAGCCCCACAGGACCGTTCAAAGTGTGTGTGTTCATCAATGGGTTGTCGCACGACTACCTGTCCAACCAGGTGCTGGCAGGTATCGGCGGTGGCGGCAATCTGGGAGAGCCGCGGCTGGTGAACTTCGGCAACATCCCGGGCGAACAGTATTTCTGGGTGCCCATCACCTACAGCATCTCTGGAAAGATAGAGCTGCGCGACTGGGACGCACCGGTGATCGATGTCCCCATCTATGTGCAATTGCGTTTGGCAGGGTATCCCGTTCGCAGTGAGGTCATCTACCTGGACCCGGACGGCAATTACACTATCTCCGACGTGGAACCCGGAGACTACGACATCGCCTTCAAAGCCAGTCACTGGCTGCAGACGGTGGTGCGCGGCGTGATGGTTACGAACGCTGATGTCACCGGGGTAGACGTTGCCCTGACCAACGGCGACATCGACGGCGACAACGAGGTCACGCTCTTCGACTTCGGTGCGCTGGTTGCCGCCTTTGGCAGCATGCCCGGCGACGGCAGCTGGAACCCCGACGCCGACCTTGACGGCGATCAGGAGGTAACCCTCTTCGACTTCGGCGTGCTGGTGCGCAACTTCGGCGCCATCGGCGACGAGTAAAAACCCCACACACCCAACAGGGGCAACCTGCAGAGGTTGCCCCTGCGTGCTTTATATCGGGTATACTTGTCTCAACCTTGCGAAAGGAGATGGTGCCGTGCGTTGTCTGCTCGACCTTACCGGTGAACAGCACTCACTGGACACGCTGTATCAGAATCTGAGGTTTCCCCCCTCCCCAGCCGAGCGTCCTTACGTCTTTCTCAACATGGTCAGCACGCTGGACGGCAAAATCACGCTGGGCGAGGTTGGCGATACCGCTTCGGGCCTGGGCGGTCCCGTGGACCAGATGCTGATGAAGCGCCTGCAAAATAATGCCCAGGCAGTCATTATCGGCGCGAGCACCATGCGGGCAGGGCATGTGACCTATCCTCCGTCACTGTTACGGGCAGTGGTTACGTCCAGAGGTAATATCCCCACTGATGCCCGCTTTCTCACCGAAGCGCCCGGCAACACCGTGGTCTTCACCACCGAGCAGATGCCCGAAAGCCTGCGCAAAGCCCTGCAGGAGAACGCCCATGTGGTAGTATGTGGGAGGGAACGGGTGAACCTATCACATGCGTTGCGCTTTTTGCGCCAGCAGATGGGTATCGAGCGGCTTCTCTGTGAAGGAGGCGGCGCGCTGAACTTCGAAATGTTCGCCGAAGGGCTGATAGATGAATGGTTCCTGACGCTTGCACCCAAAGTGAAGGGCGGAAGCCACATTCCCACTACTGTAGAGGGTCAGGGGTTACCGCGTGAGCGCGTGGTGCTGATGCAGCTGGTGTCGGTATACGAACACGAAGGCGAGCTGTACCTGCGATATCGAAGGCGGTGATAGATGATGCTGCCTTCCGAGTTTCGCAAGCTGGTGGAGGAAGCGATAGACTCTCTGCCCGAAGATATCCTGCGCCACCTGAAAAACGTGGAGGTGCTGGTGGAATGGAGTGCACTTCCCGAACAAAAGCGCAGGGTAGGACTTCGGGCATGGGAGGACCTTTTTGGGCTTTATGAGGGCGTTCCCCTCACGGCGCGAGGCGTCACCTCTGGCGAGCCGATTTTGCCCGACCGCATCATCATCTTTCAGCGTCCCATTGAACGCCGCTACCGCACGCCCGAGCGGATTCGCGATGCCATCCGGCGAACATTGATTCATGAAATCGCCCATCACTTCGGTATCAGCGACGAACGATTGCGTGAACTGGATGCGTACTGAGAGGAGACTTGCCTGATGCAACAGGAGCTGTATGCCAAACTATCTGAAAAGATACGTTCCGTATCCGCCGAGGTAGGGCTGGCGATAAGGGGCGTGGATATGGACCTGCGTGTGGACATTGGAAGTGACCTTCCGTTCCGTTCCGCCAGCATTATCAAGGTTCCTCTGCTTGCCGCTCTCTTCTGGCTGAGTGAGCGGGGACTGCTGAACTGGCAGGAAACGCTTACTCTCAACGACGAGCATCGCACCCCCGGTTCCGGAGTCCTGCGCCATCTTCATAGCGGACTGGAACTCAGCCTGTACGACCTCGCGGTGCTGATGATTGTGCTCAGCGACAACACCGCGACCAACATGCTGATAGACCGCGCCGGGGTGGAACCAGTACAGGAGTTCCTGCACCGGGTGGGGTTTCACCACACGACCCTCCAGCGAAAGATGTATGATTTCGCCGCGGCTGAACAGGGCAGAGAGAACCTCTGCTGTGCGGGCGAAATCGCCGACCTACTGCAGTGGATGGCACAGGGCGAAATCCGCGCTACCGACGGCACCACCCTGGTCTCCAAAGCGGGCTGTGAACAGATGCTCCACATCATGCAGGAACAGTTCTACCGCGACCAGATACCCTACCTCCTGCCGGATGAAGTGAAGGTGGCAAATAAAACCGGCGAGATTAGCGGACATCACCACGATTCAGCGGTAGTGTGGACACCTGCCGGCAGTTACAGCCTTGTCGTGCTGACGCGCGGCTTTACCGACCGTCGTACGGCTTCACGGTTCATCGCCGACCTGTCGCTGATGGTGTACGAAACGGTACACTATTCACCCTGAACTGACACCACAAACTATTTCACGCCTTAGCAGGACTCTCTTCTGGCGACACGAAAAATAGGAATAGGGCTAAGCAGTTGCGGTTTGGAGCTGCTGCCATTCTTAGCCGAGCAGCACGGTTATTCTGGGTAGTACTGTCGTCCTAAAGCAAAGAATCTCTGAGATGCTTCGCCGACGCTCAGCATGACAGGAGAGGCTTTGGGCTCGACACAGGATGGCAGTTCAGCATAGCGCTCAAGGGGTCGAGACGTGGTACAGAAAGAAGGAGGTGGATAACCGATGAGAAAGAGTCTCTGGCTGTGCGTGATACTGGGTGTGGTTGCTACGGTGGCTTATGCCCAGCACAACACCCTTTCTCCGCGAGAGCAACGCTTCGGATGGAAACTGCTGTTCAATGGAAACGACCTGTCCGGATGGACGGTTGCCGATTCCCCAGAAGCCTGGCGTGTGGAGGACGGCACCATCTACTGCACAGGTAAAGGCGGAGGCTACCTCTACTCGAACGAGCAGTACAAGAACTTCGTCCTGCGCATGGACTTCAAGATGTCGCCCAATGCCAACAGCGGTGTGTTCGTGCGCATCTGGGACCGCAACGACCCCGTGAACACCGGCATGGAAATCCAGATTCTGGACAGCTACGGCAAAGCCAATCCCGGCAAACATGACTGTGGGGCGCTGTACGACATCACTCCCCCGCTGAGGAACGCCGCCCGCCCCGCCGGCGAGTGGAACAGCCTCAGCATCTGCTGTCGGGACGACTGCCTGAAGGTTTTCATGAACGGCGAGAAAATCATTGACGTCAAGCTGAGCGAGTGGACGGAGCCAGGCAAAAACCCCGACGGCACGCCCAATAAGTTCAAGTACGCCTACAAAGAGATGGTGAAGCCGGGATACATCGGGCTGCAGAATCACGGTCACGAGGTGTGGTTCCGTAACATCAAGATAAGACCGCTGTATTAAAGCAGGTCACACAGGGGGGGCGGCTCACCAGGAGGTTCGCCCTCCAACTGGGCGAGGCTCAAACCTAACCCCCTGCCCCTTCCCTGCGAGGGAAGGGGAGTTTCACCTCTCCCCGCGTCGGGGAGAGGTTGGGAGAGGGGTTTCCTCCTGGAGGGCGAGGCTCCCGCCGAGCCGTTTGAGGTGTCAGCCCCCCTGTAGTCCCCCCGCAAGCAGGGGGACATTCCCTCTCCTCGTGGGAGAGGGTCAGGGTGAGGGCTTTTGCGGGGAGGTCAGGTGGGGCTATCCTGCGTTGGGGAGAGGGGTTTAACACCACAAAACTCACGATGGACAACTCTCTGCAGACAATCACCCTGCTGGCGGTAGGTGATATTATGCTGGTGATGGGGATGAACGCTCTCATTCGCCAGCACGGGGCGAACCATCCCTTCCACCATGTGCGCCCTCTCCTGACACGAGCGGACATCGTGATCGGCAACCTGGAGGCGCCCTTCACCACCCATACTGCCCCTACCCCATACAAACGCGCCGAGAGCGTGAAGGCACGGCGGGACTATATCCTGCGAGCGCACCCGAGCACTGCGGAAGGGCTGAAGTATGCGGGCTTCACCGCTGTGGGACTGGCGAACAATCACATGATGGACTATCAGGCGCAGGGATTGCTGGATACCCTCGCCACCTTAGACAGGTTGGGCATTGCTTACTCTGGAGCGGGCAGGAACCTCACAGAGGCGCGTCGCCCTGCCGTTATTGAGCGCAAAGGTCTTCGCGTTGCCCTGCTGAGCTATTCCTGTATCCTGCCCATCGGTTCGGTGGCAACAGACAATCGGATGGGAATCGCTCCAGCGAGGGGCTTTGGCGCAGAGGAGGCGATGCGAGAAGACATCGCCCGTGCGAGACGTGAAACCGACTTCGTAATCCTTTCCATCCACTGGGGCGAGCAACTAAAATGCTATCCCAACAACTTCCAGCGCAGGCTGGGGCTGAAACTGCTGGAATGGGGCGCAGACGCGGTGGTGGGGCATCACCCGCACGCCCTGCAGGGGATACAGGTTGAGGCGGGCAAACTCATCGCCTACAGCTTGGGAGATTTCGTCAATCTCTCATCCCACAAGGAGACGGCTATCCTGCAGATGGCTATCAGCCGCCCTCACCAATTGGAGTCCGCCTGCATTATTCCCCATGTGCTCTGGCAGGGACAGCCCCGCCAGGCGGAGGGCAGGATGTGGCGGAATATCATCGCCCGGATGCGCACCCTGTCGGCAGAGTGGGGCACTCAGATTGACGAATTCGGCAACATCGGGCTGGGAGGTTAACCGCTCAGAGGGCGTGTTGCACGCCGTTCGGGTTCCTGCTATACTGGGTTCACCTTAGCTGTCGGGGGTATCTATATGCCGGTTCATCTGTGGGAAGAAACCATTACCATCCCCACCTATCCGGTGGGCAAGCCCAATCCCTATCCGCCCTTCCAGCGCAAAGGCTACTGGGCGGTGTATCCCTATCCCCTGCTCGACCAGCTGGGCGATGAAGCCGAGCCGCGCCAGTACCGTGCGCTGTGCATGGAGAACCCCTACCTGCGAGTGACCGTACTGCCCGAGCTGGGCGGGCGTGTGTGGTCGCTTTATGATAAGATAGCCGGGCGCGAATGTCTGCATCAGCCGCCGTCCATCAAGCCTGCGCTCATCGGATTGACCGGGGCGTGGATTGCTGGCGGTATTGAATTCAACTTCCCCATCGGGCATCGCTACACCACCCATCAGCCGGTGTGGTATAGTCTCGCGTATCCCAGAGAGGAGGGCGAGAAAGCCACCATCTGGCTCGGCGAAATCTGTCGGCGCACCCGCATGATGTGGACGGTGGGCATCAGCCTCTATCCCGACCGTGCGCTGATGGAAACCGACATTCGCCTGTTCAACCGTACGGAGTTAAAGAAACGCTTCTACTTCTGGACGAACTGCGCTGTCTCTGCCCATGAGGAATGGAAGTGGATACTGCCCGCCGATTCGGTGCGCAACTGGGAGGGCGACCTGAGCGAGGCGCGCGCCACCCTGCCCTTCCCCATCACCGAAGACGGCACCGACCTGAGCCTTTACCGCAGCTACGACAGCGCATCCAGCGTCTTCGCGCACAACTTTCGGGGCGATTTCTTCGGCGGATACGACCTGAGAGCGGATGCGGGACTCTTGCACGTTGCCGACCCGCGCGATGCGTGCGGCAGAAAACTCTTCACCTGGGGCACGGCGGATGACGGGATGGTCTGGGCGGAGCGACTGCACGACGGCGGCGTTCCCTATGTGGAGATTCAAACGGGACGCTTTGAGGACCAGAGCATCTGGCACTGGATACCCCCGCACGCCTTAGAGTGCTGGCAGGAGGCATGGTTCCCCGTTCGCGGGCTGGCGGGAACGGTAAACTCGGCGAATCGCGAGGGCGCGCTCGGAGTGACCCTGGAGGGACAGCAACTTATCGTACGCTTCCACAGCACCGCGCCGCGCCCGGACAGTCGGCTGATTCTGCAGTATGGCGAGGACGTGGTGCACGAACAGCGGGTAGACCTGTATCCCGAACGCCCCGTTAGCTGGCGGTTCACCCTGCCCCAGCCTCCTGAATTGCCTCTCCGGGTGACCATCGCCACCGCGGGGCGCGAGAGCCTGCTGGAAGCAATCGCCAATCCTACCCCCCAGCGCGAACAGGCAATCATATCGCCTCCCCCATCGGGCGAGGATGCGCAGAGCCTGTTCCTGCAGGGCGATGCTCTGGAGCGCGCCGCCTTGCTGGACGAAGCGGAGGCAAAGTACCGACAGGCGTTGCAGAATCTGCCCGACTACCTGCCCGCGCTGAACGCCCTTGCCCGAATCTGTCTGGAGGAAGGCAGGCTGGAAGAGTGCCTGCAGTACACCGAACGCGCCCTCCAGCGCGACCCCCAGAACGAGGAAGCCATGTACGTGCGCGCACTGTGCCTGATGGCTGGCTCAAAGGAGACGGAAGCGGAGGAGTGGCTCTATCCGCTCCGTCGGAGTGCGACCTATCGCGGGCTGGCGTTCTATCTGCTGGGAATATGCGCGATGCGACGGGGCGACCTGGCGCAGGCAGATGACCTGTTCGCTGAGGCTCTGCTGTATAACGCGGCGGACATCAAGGCGTGGATGCTTCGTGCAGCTGTCCTGCGCCTGCGCGGCGAACTGGAGGAGGCGTCACAGGTGCGTCTGCAGGTGCATCTGCTAATGCCTTTGGAACCGCTTCTGCGCACGGAGGCGTTCCTGAGCACGCCTGTTACCCCTGAGGGGGATGCGGTGAACCTGCTCAGCCCGATGACAAGCCAGCCGCACGCCTTTGAAGAGGTCGCCTGCGACTATCTGAACGCTGGCTGTCCGAACGACGCCATCCGTATTCTGGAATCACCCGCCCGCCTGCAGATGCCCGAAACGGCGATGAGGCACTATCTGCTCGCGCTGGCTTATGTGAAGAAGGGCTTGCCGGCGCAGGCGGTGGAGCACAGCCTGCTCGCATGGCGCAGTGATGCCGAATATCTCTTCCCGTGGCGGCTGGAGGACTATTTCGCCCTGCGCGAGGTGCTGAACCTCCGCCCCGATGACGCGCTGGCGCATTACGCGCTGGGGAACTGGCTGGCAGGGCATCGCCAGTGGCAGGAGGCTCTGCAGGAGTGGCTCCGGGCGATAGATGCGCAGGTATCTGCTGAGGAGTCCGACATCTCCGCGCTGGCGGAGCGGTGCTTGCAAAAGCCGTGCCCTGCCTCCTTTCCCGCGCCAGCTCCCCTGTACCGAAACATCGGGCTGGTGCTATCGGCGCAGATGGGGGCGCATGACCTCGCCCTGCGGTATTACGAACAGGCTATCCGCGTTGCTCCCGGTGACCATTACCTGTGGCTGGAGCGCGATAGCGTTGCTCGACGCGCGGGGGTGGATGCCCACACCCGGCTGAGCTGGCTCCGGCAGGCAGACCAAAGCGTTCTGCACGAGAATCGCATGGCGCAATCCCTTGCCAGCCTGCTGGTGGAGACCGAACAATACGAAGAGGCGATACAGGTGTTAGGGTCGCGCACGTTTCACGTAGCCGAAGGTGAAACATCCACCCGCCCCATCTGGGTTGGCGCACATCTGGGCAGGGGAAAACAGCTGGCGCGAGAGGGAGACTGGCAGAGTGCGCTTCAGCACTTCCAAGCCGCGCTGGAGTACCCACATCATCTGGCGGTGGGCAAACCAGCCCGCCCCGCCGACGCAGTGCCCCTCTTCTGGGCAGGATTGGCAGCAAGCAAGCTGGGACAGGAGGAGTTCGCTGCGAGCTGCTGGCAGGAGGAGGCGCGCTGTGTCGCCTATACCGATAGGGAGCGAGCGCATCAGGTCATGGCGTTGCGCCTGCTGGGAAGGCAGGAAGAGGCGGACAGGCGGTGCGTTCAGGAAGGGGTGGCACAGGAGGTCGCCCGGCTGGAGGAGGAAATGACTTGTTATAAGGGGTGAATCTCGGTCCGCACTCTGCGCAACGAGTGTCATCCTGAACGAGGTGCGAGGAGGAGCGATGGAACAGGCGATTGTGCTATGCGCGGGGGCAGGAACCCGCTTCTGGCCCTACAACGAGGTGCGCAACAAGTGCGCAACACCCGTGGTGAACAAGCCTGCCGTCCGCCGGCTGGCAGAACAGATTCGCGAGGCAGGTATCCGTCGCGCCGTGGTGGTGGTTGGTGTGCACACCGGCTCGGTGCGCTCTGCCCTGCATGGGCTGGACGGTCTGGAAATCGCCTATGTGAGCGTACAGGGCACGCCGGGCACAGCGGTTTGCATCCAGTCTGCATTGCCCCTGCTGGATGCGCAACAACCCTTCGCGGTGTTCTATGGCGACGTGGTTACCACACAGGCTACCGTCAGCCGTTTTCTGGAGGTTGCACGGGGTGGTGATGCAGCAGCGGTCGCACTGGTGCAGCCGATCACTCCCCCGGAGCGACCGACCGATTGGCTGGGGGCAAAGGTGGACGGGGGACGCATCCAGTATGTGGAAGGACACAGCCGGGACTGTGAGCACCGTTTATGTGGTATGTACGCCTTCACCCCGAAAGCCGTTCCCGCCATCCTGAACAATCCGGGCATCATGACCTACGTGCCGGTGGGAGGAATGCCTCCCGCCGAGGCGGAGCTGGCGCAGAGCGTGCAGACGTTGATTGACGACGGCGAAGAGGTGCTGGCGGTGGAGGTGGAGGGCTACCTGGTGGATATGGACAAGCCCTGGCACATTCTGGAGGCGAACCGGCGCGTGCTGGATGAAATGAGCCGTAACCTGCAGGCAAGCATAGTCCACCCGACAGCGCGAATCCATGACGGCGCGGAGATACGCGGACACGTGGTGCTGGGCGAGGGAAGCGAAATCGGCAACCGGGTGGTGATTGAGGGCAACGTGTTCATCGGCAGAGGAGCGCGGGTGGTCAACGGCGCGATTGTGGGCAGGGCGGTAGCCATTGGCGACCATACCCGCGTCAGCGACTATTGCCTGGTGGGCGCATACAGCGTGGTGGGCAACCGGTGCATCGTGGGACATGGCGCGGAGCTGGACGGCGTGATGTTCGACGGCGCGTACCTGTACCACTACTGCGAGATTTCTGGCGTGGTCGGGCAGTCGGTGGACATCGGCGCGGCGACGGTGTGCGGCACCCTGCGCTTTGACGATGGCGAAACCATTCATCGCATCAAAGGGAGGCGCGAATTTCCCACACACGGTGCAGACGCCACCTATTTTGGCGACTTCAGCAGGACGGGCGTCAACGTGATTACCCAGCCGGGGGTGAAAATCGGCGCGTATACCTGCATCGGTCCGGGCGTGGTGGTCTATGAGGACGTGCCCAGTCGGAAGCTGATACTGCTGAAGCAGGAACTGATCGAGAAAGACTGGGGACCCGAGCGCTACGGCTGGTAACGGTTCAAGATAGGCATATGTTGCGCTGAACGAAGTGAGGGGGTGTCCTGTTCGACCACATTGCTTCGGACTGTCCACCGGAATCAACTTAACGTCCTACCGCTTTACTTTATCTACCCCTCTGGATGTCGCCACTCCCGACAACATCCAGACAGCATCACACGTCATTATGTTGTCGTTAGTTATTACATTAATTTTGAGGAGAAGAAATTTTTCTAAAAAAAACTTTTCAGAATCCTCAAAAACGCAGGATTTGGCACGAATCTTGCACTATTACTGGTTGGAGATATCGGTCAACGTCACACGTTCAAATATGTCCGGGTGAAGCCTCGCTGCTCAACCAGGTGCCGGCAGAGCGGCACGCATCGCCCAGGAAGGGAGACCAGAAATGACAATCAGAGCACACAGGTTCTTGCCTGTGGCATGGGCTGTTGCTGCCCTACTGGCGCTCAGCCTGATGCCACTGGCACACGCTCAACTGAAGAAAGAG
Source organism: Chthonomonadia bacterium (assembly GCA_013314755.1). Taxonomy (GTDB): domain Bacteria; phylum Armatimonadota; class HRBIN16; order HRBIN16; family HRBIN16; genus HRBIN16. The sequence goes on along the minus strand of JABUFA010000011.1, from coordinate 62,049 downwards.
TCTGCTCCTTCTTCGACACCACCCCTCTTGCTCGTTCCGGGCAGCCCGCTGGATATGCTGTTCGCCATGCCCGGAATGACCCCTCCCCCCGAATATCAGACCTCTGTGGCACATACCCGACCTGAAATCGCCAACCCCAACCGAGCCGTCGGTCCTGAATACCTGCAGGAAGGACGAGCGATGGGCAGGGAAGGCGTGATAGAAGCCGGTCGCTTCCCGCTCCCCTTTGGCACCAAGGGCGAGAAGGTGGCACTGGCTTTTCTCAGCGGCGAATACACGCCCCCAGAGGGCGAAAAACTGCAACCTGCGCTGGCACAGCTGGCGCGACAGCGTGCCGAACAGCTCTCCACGCAGACAACAGGCGTTCAGCCCACTGTGTATGCACTCATCCTGCTTAACGGCAGGCTGGACGAAGGTCTGCAGGCATGGCTGGAGGAGCGCGGCGTGAAACTGCTGGGCTTCTACCCCTACACCGCCTATCAGGCGCGCATCCCGGTGGCGCAGCTCAACGCGGTGGCACAGCATCCGCAGGTGCGCTGGGTGGGTCAGCCCTACCCGGTGCAGAAGTTAGACCCTGACCTTCGGATGTTCATGGGCGACACCACCGGCGAGCGCGTCTGGCTGTATGTGAACCTGTTCGGTCACGACGAAGCGGCACGCGAGGCAATCGCGGGCATGGTGGAGCAGACGGGCGCGTATGACCCCTCGCTGGCGGTGCTTCCGGTGGTGGCGGACGCGGCGACGGTGAACCGTTTGCTGGACATGGACGCGGTGCTGTTCGTGGAGCCGATACGCCAGAGTGTGGCGCACCACACGCAGTCCCAGGCGTCCATCAACGCCGACCTGCTATGGTATTACCAGCATGACGGTCGCCCCGAAGGCGGCAGGTCCATCAAGGTGGGAGAGATGGACAGCGGTTTCAATATCTACCACTGGGACTTCGGCAACATTATCGGGGGTACTGCGGGTTACAACCGCACCACCGAAACCAACGTGTGGGACGACCAGCATGGTCACGGCACGCACGTGCTGGGCACGTTCATCGGCGAAGGCGTGGCGCAGGCGCGCTATCGCGGCACCGCTCAGGGTGTTCAGGACACCAATGTGGACGGTTTCGACCTGCTGGTCAGCAAGGTGTTTCGCCTCGCTGCAGATGGACGCGCAGTATCCGAAGGCGATTCGGTGTCGCAAGGCTTGCTGGACATGCAAGGCAGGGAGGACCGTTACCGCAGGCAGGTGTTCAACTACAGCGGTGGGTTCGGCGGCACCAACCTGACTGGCACCGACTCGCAGTCGCGCAAGGTGGATGAGCTGTTCCAGCTGGGCATTGTGCCGGTCATTTCCGCTGGTAACGACGGACCCAGCGGAGGCACCATCGGCGGACCGGGCGTAGCCAAAGGGGCATTTACCATTGGCGCCATCTACGATAACAATGCCGGCTACGTGGACCAGGTAACGGACTACTCCTCGCGCGGTCCGACCGGCGATAGCCGGGTCAAACCCGATGTGGTCGCGCCCGGCTCATGGATCGACTCCACCAGCAACACCAGTAACAATGGTTACAGGTACGGATGGTCAGGCACATCCATGGCGGCGCCCCACGTTGCCGGTCTGGTGGCGGGGATGATTGGGCACTTCAACATGCCCGCGTGGGCGACCAAAGCGGTCATTCTCGCCAACACCATCAACCTCGGACACTCCAGCACTGCTCAGGGCAGAGGCAAGGTAGATGCCATGCTGTCACACTACAGCTTAGATGGCTGGTGGTATACCTGGTGGTGGGGTAACGGTGGCACAGGCGACCTGCGCACGGTGGACTTCAACCTGCCTCAGAATGCCAGCCTCCTGCGCGTGGTGCTGGTCTATCCCGACGCGCCTGCACCTTCCGGTGGCAGTATTGCGCTCAAGAACGACCTGGACCTCTACCTGGACCGTGCGCCGTTCGGCAGCGGCGCCAGCGGGGAGTGGTGGTCGGTTTCCTCACGGGACAATGTGGAGGTCATCAACGTCACCAACGCGCAGGCGGGCGATTACCGTATCAAGGTATACACCTACGCGCAGAACGAAGGCAGTTCGCAGGCATGGGCGGTCGCAGTGCACGCCGTCTACGGACCGGTGAATCCCAATATCACCCTCTCCTTCAGCACGCCTGTCGCGGTCAAACCCAGTGTGGACTTTGACGTCACGGGCTGGGCCCGCGCCGACTCATTTGTGGCGTCGGGGGTGCTGGGCGACATCGACCTGCTCTCTTCCGGCATCTCGTTGAATGGCATGACCTACGTGCGCTATGCGCCCAACGGAGCGGAGGAAAGCTTCTACTTCGCCGGCGAGCAAACCACCAACATGGGCAACATCCCTGCCGGCTACTGGCGTCGGCTGGTGTGGAGCCTGCGCGGAATCACCGAGGGCAGCAAGAACGTTCGGTTTGAGGTCGCCTCCATCAACGGCGGAACCGCCTCCGTGACCAACACCATCATCGTGGACGGTACGGCTCCCACGAACTGGCAGGACCTGTGGCCCGACTGGACAAACGACCCCGTGCCAAATTGCTGGATTAAGGTACAGGATGTTCTGTCGGGATTGAATACCTCGGGGCTGTACTACTGGTACTGGACATCTGGCACCGGGGTGCAGGGTCCTTATTCCTGCGGCACGTATGCCTCCAACGGCTCCACCGACCTGGAATGGATTTACGCCTCGAGCGTGCCCTTCAACCAGGAAGGCGGCGGTGGACAGAACCAGATCTACTTCCGCGCCTACGACCGCGCAGGCAACTACAGCGATAGCGGCTGGCAGGTTATCAAGATCGACCTGACCGCTCCGCAGGACTGGCAGAACTTCACCATTGCTGGAGTCGGCTACGCAGGGCTGACCCCCACCTGCACGGTGCAGGTCAGGGACGTGCTGTCGGGGCTGGCGACCTCCGTGCTGGGATGGTATCGCTACTCCACCGACGGAGGCTCTACCTGGAGCAGCTGGTACAGCACCGCCATCACCGGCTCGGACGGCACGACCGCCTTCCAGACCATCACTGCCAGCGATGTGCCTTTCAACCAGCAGAGCGCAACGCAGAACAAGATACAGTTCGCGGCGCGTGATGTGGCGGGCAACTGGAGCTACAGCCCACAATACACCGTTGCCACCAAATACCTCACCGTGCTGGAACTGGACAACGCCTCGGGCACGATCGGGCAGTCCACCACTCTGAAAGCTACCCTGCGCCGCGTGGTGGACAACGCCGCAGTTGGCGGCAGGTCGGTGAGTTTCACGGTAGACGGCACATCTGCAGGCTCTGCCACCACCAGCAGCTCGGGGGTGGCGACCCGTTCGTGGACGGTCAGCTCAGGAGCACTGGGCAACCGCCCGATGAGCGCATCGTTTGCGGGCGACAGCATCTATCACGGCACGACCGACACCGCAACCTTCCGCCGATATGCCAACACCACCGTCACCGTGTCCAACGTCTCGGGCACGCGAGGAGAGACGGTAACGCTGAGCGCGAAGCTCACGCGCACCCATGACGGCGCACTGATTGTGGGGCGCACGCTCAGCTTCAAAGTGGACGGCTCATCGGTGGGCAACGCAGTCACTGGTTCGGATGGCGTTGCCAGCCTCAACTACACCATCCCCGCTGGCGCTTCGCTGGGGGCGCATCCGATTGATGTGGCATTTGCGGGTGACGACCCGCTGAACCCCAGTAGCGGCACGGGCACGCTGACGGTTGGCGCCAGTTCGCGCACGGTGTCGGGCAGGGTGGAGTTGCAGGACTTCGGCGGCAACCCAGCCGATTTCTCGGCAACCATTGAGGTCCGCAATCCGGGCGACACCACTCCGCTGGAGACGCATGTGGTGGGTCTGGAAGACAACGGGGCTTACGCTTTCAGCACCACGTTGAACGGCACGTTTGACGTGGCGGCGAAGGTATCGCACTGGCTCCGCCAGACGCGCGGCAGTATCTCCATCACCGGCGACGTCACGGTGAACTTCAGCCTGGTGAACGGCGACGTGGACGGGGACAACGAGGTCACCCTGTTTGACTTCGGTGCGCTGGTTGCCGCCTTTGGCACAATGCCGGGCGATAGCGGATGGAACCCAAATGCCGACCTGGATGGGGATGAAGAGGTCACCCTGTTTGACTTCGGCATCCTGGTTCGCAACTTCGGCATGATTGGGGACGAATAACCGCGTGATGCAGGGACGCCCCGCGATGGGCGTCCCTGTTCGTTCGACCGGGATGTCGAGCGGGAGCCCGATTTCCCAATCAAATAAGGAGGAACAAGAAAAATGATCCGACGCAGTTTTTGGATGCTGGCGGTGCTGGTACTGGCTGTCAGCGCACAGGCGCAGTTTGCTGGACCGACCTACTGGAGCTTCAAATGGCTTCAACGGTACACCTGGCCGCTCGCCTCACACGAATCCCGCGTGTTCAGTTGCGAGCAGCCACGCCCGCTCAATCGGGTGGCGATGGACGACTGGATCTGCACACGTACCGGTCCCATCGTGCGGGTGAGCTGGTGGGGCGTACTGTTAACCTCGGCGCAGTATAGCAAGCGGTGGAGCTACTACATCGCCATCTACCGCAACAAGCCGGGCACGTGCGAGCCAGAGCCGGAACCGATTTACCGCGCTTGCGTCCGCCCGGATGTTTTGCGCTATACCGGTCGCTGGGACTGCACTCAGCAGCGCGTGTTCTACTTTTCCGCCAAACTGCCCCAGCCCTTCACTCAGGAGATAGAACAGCACTACTGGCTGCAGATTTCGGAGGACGACAAAAACAGTGCCCGTGTGGATATGGAGGACTTTCGCTGGTCTGCTCACCGTCCTCTCATGCTCTGCCCGGCACTGCAGTTTTCGCCTGCAACCGGCTTTCAACAGCCTATCCTTGACCGCTGTGATGAAAAACCGGACGACCTGGCGTTCGTGCTCTTCTCCCGTTCGCTGACAGGGCAGGTCAACACCGCCGGCTATCAGGGCAAGCGGTATGCTACGCTGGAGGCGCGCACCCGCGACGGAAATGTGGCAGATGCAGTACAGGTGGAGCTGGACGAAGACGGCACGTTTGAAACCGATGTGGATGTGCCCGACGGCATCTATGACTTCGTCCTGCTGTTCTCCAGCGCACTGCCCGCGGTGCAGAGGGATGTGGAGTTTGGAGACGGCAGCGTCAGACAGCTCAGCTTCTTCGACATCTTCTTCGGCGACCTGGACGGCGACAACGAGGTGACACTGTTTGACTTCGGCATCCTCGTGCGCAACTTCGGCATGATTGGCGAATAGCAGCGTCTGGCGAAGCGGGGCGAGCGTCAACCGCTCGCCCTGTTTTGAAAGAACAGGTATTCGAACTCTTGCCTTTTTCGCGCGATTTTGGTATGATGAGTGCAGAACACGGCTGTGAATATGCAGCCGCCCACTCTATCATTGGGTGAGGATGGGAATACAGTGTTCACGGAAGGTGAATCGCACGTCAAGCGCTGCTATCGTCGCTACATGCAGATGTCCGACCGGGAAATCGTAGAGCAGGCGCAGAAAGGCGACGAACAGGCGGCGGAGTTCCTGCTGTATAAGTATCGCAACCTGGTTCGCACCAAAGTTAAATCGTATTTCCTGTTGGGCGCAGAACGCGAGGACCTGCTGCAGGTCGGTATGATTGGGCTGTGGCAGGCTATCCTCGATTACCGAACCGATAAGCCCATTTCGTTCCCGGCGTTTGCCAAAGTGTGCATCCAGCGGCATATCATTACCGCCATCAAGGCGGCGACGCGCCAGAAACAGATGCCACTGAACACCTCCCTGTCGCTGGAGGTGACGTCGGACGATGAAGACGCCGACTGGAGCCTGGCGGATATGCTGCCCGCTGAGCCGAGCAGCGACCCGGAGGAGCGACTGCTCCGCGCCGAAGATACCCGCCAGCTGCAGCGCACGCTCCAGCAACTGCTGAGCGATTTCGAATGGCGCGTGCTGATGCACTATCACTTCGGCAAATCGTACCGGGAAATCGCCGAGGCGTTGCAATGCAAAACAAAATCCGTAGATAACGCCCTGGCGCGAATCAAGCGTAAGGTGGCAGGATTGCCTTTGGGCAAAGCCGACCTGCGCGAACTCTTTACCAGTAACTGAGGTGCTATGACTTTTCAGGAACTTCTGCTCAGATTGGAACAGTTCTGGGCACAGCATGGGTGCTTGATTCTTCAGCCCTACGACGTGGAGGTAGGGGCAGGCACTATGGCGCCCGGCACGGCTCTGCGCAGTCTCGGACCGGAGCCGTGGAACGTCGCCTACGTACAGCCCTCCCGCCGCCCCGCAGACGGACGCTATGGGCGCAACCCGATGCGCGTCCAGCACTACTACCAGTATCAGGTCATCCTGAAGCCGTCCCCGGATAACGTCGTGGACCTTTACCTGGACAGCCTGCGTGCGCTGGATATCGACCCGTTAGAACACGATATCCGCTTCGTGGAGGACGACTGGGAAGCTCCCACGCTGGGCGCGTCGGGCGTGGGCTGGGAAGTGTGGCTGGACGGTACCGAAATCACGCAGTTCACCTACTTCCAGCAGATGGGCGGTATCGAGTGTCGCCCCGTTTGCGCCGAAATTACTTATGGACCGGAACGACTCGCCATGTGCCTGCAGAAAAAGGACAGCTTCTGGGAGCTGGAATGGGCGCATGGCATCACCTACGGCGAGGTAGACCGGCACGCCGAAATAGAGCATAACTACTATAACTTTGACCATGCGGATGTGGAGATGCTATTCCGCCTGTTCGAGATGTTCGAAGCGGAAGGACACCGTATTGCCGATTTGGGCTACACGCACCCGGCTTTTGATTACGCGCTGAAGTGCTCGCATGTGTTCAACCTGCTGGACGCGCGGGGCAGTATCTCGGTCACCGAACGCGCCAGCTATATCAACCGCGTGCGTGCGCTGGCGCGTAAATGCTGTGTGCAGTATCTGAAACAGCGCGAGGAGATGGGCTTCCCACTCCTTAAGGCACAGGAGGCTATGGCTATCGTATGAAACCCACCCTGCTCGCATGGCTTCATTCTGCCGTGCGAGTAGCGGTGGTCAGTATCCTCGTATTTCTGCTGACGGTAAACTTCGCAGGACAGGGCTTCCGGGTGGACGGCAGGTGCATGGAGCCTACCCTGCACGATGATCAGCGTGTGCTCACCGAGAAAATCAGCTACTACTGGCGCAATCCCCGTCGCGGCGATGTGGTAGTGTTTATCGTGCCCGACGAGACGCATGACCTGATGGTGAAACGGGTAATTGCCCTGCCGGGGGAACGCATCAGTATCCGCGACGGCGAGGTTTTCATCAACGGACGGCTCCTGCCCGAACCCTATCGCCGGTATCCCATGCACTACTTCATGCGCGAAAAGCGTGTGCCGGAAGGCATGTTGTTCGTGATGGGCGACAATCGCGACGTGAGCAACGACAGCCGCGACTGGGGCTTTTTGCCCATCCGCAACGTGCGGGCGCGCGTGTGGTGCCGCTATCGCCTGCCCTTCCAGTTTGAGCTCGTGCGTTAACCTTGCGTATTCCCCTTCCCTTCCCGTATAATCTATGCGTTGACGGAGAGGAACCCCTCCCTGCAAGCGGGGAGGAAGCTGGCTCCCCTTCCCTCGCAGGGAAAGGGTCGGGGGTTAGGTTATGTTAAACCCCTCTCCCAACCTCTCCCCGACGCGGGGAGAGGCGATGCTCTCCCCTTCCCTCGCAGGGAAGGGGCTGGGGGTTAGGTTCTCATTCACCAAAACGATGGGGAGGTTAGCGAAGCGTGGCTGAACTACTGCTGGAAATCGGCACGGAAGAGCTGCCGGCAGGCGTGGTGGAGAGCGCATTGGCGCAACTGCAAAGCGCCGTCACCCAACGACTGCAGGAGGCAAGAATCGCTTTTGGCGAGGTGGAAACCTTCGGTACGCCCCGCCGGCTTATCCTGTACATTCACGATGTAGCGCCCAGCCAGACCGACGTGGTGCGCGAGGTGCGGGGTCCGGCGGCAAACGTCGCCTTTGATGCGCAGGGCAATCCTACTCCCGCCGCCATCGGCTTCGCCCGCAAGCAGGGCGTGGATGTCAGCTCGCTGGAAGTGGTCAGCACGCCGCAGGGCGAATACGTGATGGCGAAGGTCTTCGAACGCGGTAAGCCCACACCCGAGGTCGCCTCCGGCATCTTCCCCGAAGCCATTCGTTCGCTGACCTTCCCCAAGATGATGCGCTGGGGGAGCGGTAACCTGCGCTTCTGCCGACCCATCCGCTGGATACTTGCGCTGTACGATGGGGAGGTTGTGCCCTTTGAGCTGGACGGCATCCACAGCGGCAACCGTTCACGGGGACATCGCTTCCTTGCGCCCGAAGAGTTCGAAGTGCACACCCCGGCGGACCTCTTCCGCCAGCTGGACGAACGCTATGTGCAGTACGACCATCGCCGGCGGCGGGAGAACATCCGCCAACAGGCAGACCGTCTGGCGCAGGAGGTCGGCGGGCATATCCTGTGGGACGAGGCATTGCTGGACGAGGTAACCCATCTGGTGGAATATCCCACCGCCCTGCTGGGGCGGTTTGACCCCAACTTCCTGAACCTGCCCGAGCCGATACTGATCACCGCCATGAAGAAGCATCAGCGATTCTTCGCGGTGGCGGACGCGCAGGGCAGGCTGATGCCGTACTTTGTGGCTGTGCGCAACGGCAACGACTACGCCTTAGACATCGTGCGCGACGGCAACGAGCGAGTTCTAACCGCACGATTCAACGATGCGCACTTCTTCTACGAGCGCGACCGTCAGCAAAAGCTGGATGCCTTCGTGACGGAGCTGCGGCGGATTGTGTTTCAGGAGAAGCTGGGTTCGATGGCGGACAAAGCCCAGCGTCTGGTGGCGATGGCAGGTGAGATGGCACCGCAGGCGGGCGTGGACGCTTCGCTGGCGCAGCGGGCTGCCACTCTGTGCAAAGCCGACCTCGCCACGGAGGTGGTAATGGAGCTGCCGGCTCTGCAGGGGATCATGGGCAGAGAGTACGCCCTGCTGAGCGGAGAGAACGAGCAGGTGGCGCAGGCAATCGCGGAGCACTATATGCCCCGCTTTGCAGGTGACGCCCTGCCCGAAAGCGCGCTGGGACGACTGCTGGCGGTGTGCGACCGCGTGGATACGCTGGTGGGGTATGTAGGTGCTCTGCAGATTGTGCCCACTGGTTCGGGGGACCCGTTTGGATTGCGCCGGTCAGCGCAGGGGGTGGTGCAGATACTGGCGACCGATGCGAACCTGCCGCGCCTGTGGGCGTTTGTGGAGTCGGCGGCGCGCGCGTACGCGCAACAGGGGGTGGAGGTAACCGAGCAAGGGATGCGCCTGCTGTCGCAGATGTTCGCCCAGCGTATCGAGGCTCTGTTAGAGGACGAGGGCATCCGCTATGATGTGGTTCAGGTGGTGCTGGCGGAAGAGCGGGTGGAGCCTCTTGTGGCACGAAGCAATGCACAGATGTTGAACGCACTGCCTGTGGAGAGGCTGACGCCTGTGGCTCTGGCTGCGACGCGGGTGCGCAATATTCTCAAGGCGGGCGAGGCAGCGAAGCTGGTACCGACGGCGACGTGGCAGTCACCCGCTGGCTGGCTTCAGCAGGTAGATACCTCCCTCTTCCAGCATGATGAGGAGCGTGCTCTCTACGAGGTTGCTTCCCAGCACGAGGCGCGGGTTGTCGAATCCGCCGCCCGTTCGCAGGCGGACGAAGTGTTTTCTCTGCTGGAGGCGTTCACCGAGCCGGTCAACCGCTTCTTTGACGCCGTGCTGGTGATGGCACCGGAGGAGGCTCTGCGGCGCAACCGACTGCTCCTGCTGGCAGGGGTGGACGCGCTGTACCGATACGTGGGCGATTTCAGCAAGCTGGTGGTCTAACCGCCCTGCGGCAGTCTGCTCAGGAAGTCCGTGTCGCGCGGTTTGCGCTTGAGATGCCAGCCGGTGTCGAACACCACTTCGGGTGAGTCTGGCTTCTCGGAGTGCGCCCTTGCCACTCCTACCCAGCGCGAGGGCGTGCCGATGTAAGATTCATAAATCAGTACCTCGGGGCTTCCGCCGAACAGGTCGCGGATTTCGCACCATGCCTGCCGGGCAATCAGTGCTTTGTCCCAGGTGGGAATAGTTGCCGCGCACTCTAAATAGAACACCCCCTGATTGTCCGCACGCAGGTTGACGGGTATCTCTTTACTGCGGTAGCGGCTGCGGAACAGGCGACCGTACATCTGCCTCTGCTCCTGTAACGAACGTGCCTGGCTGATTTCGGCTCTTATCTGCTCGGTGGTTGGCTTCCATGTGTGCAGGGCGCTGATGTCCACCAGCAAATCGTCTGCCATCGGGTCGTAGGTCGCCAGTTTGACAATGGCGACCGTGCCCGCCACCACCAAGACGATGACAACCACCATTAACCTCATCGCGAAGTTCCCTCCCTCTACCAGCATCCTTGCAATGACAACCGATTGGTGTAATGTTACCTTTTTCCGGTGGATGGAATCAACGGAACGATGGGCGGGTCAGGCGTGGCAGGAAAGAATAGAGGATGTGTCATATCAGATTGGCATGAGGAGACCATTCATGTGTGCATTGTTCATCCTGCTCGCCGTGTCTGCGTTCGCCCAGCAGACGCCGGTGCGGTTGTACGTATCGCCAACGGGAGATGACCGCTGGTCGGGTAGATACGCAGTGCCCGACGCCAAACGAAAGGACGGTCCCTTTGCCACCTTAACTCGCGCCCAGCAGGAGGTGCGCAGGCTAAAACAACAAGGAGTGAACCGACCAATAGAGGTCATTGTCGCGGAGGGCACGTACTACCTGAACGAGCCGCTGGTCTTCACCCCCGACGATTCGGGCACGGCGCAGAACCCCATCACTTATCGCGCGCAAAAGGCAGGGCGAGCTATCCTGAGCGGGGGCGTTCCTGTCACCGGCTGGCGGAGGGTGCAGGGGAATCTGTGGCGTGCAGAGGTTCCCGAAGCGCGTGGGACAAGCTGGACGCCGCGCCTCCTGCGTGTCGGCGAACGCTGGGCTATCCGCGCCCGACATCCCAACTTTGACCCCCAGAACCCTCGCACAGGTGGGTGGCTGTTTGCAGGCTTTCACGGGGAGCGATGGGAGCGCGGGGTGTTCGGTCAGGGCGTGGGTAATATCCACAATGTGGGCGATACCTTAGTTTGGCGAATTCGCGTGCCCGCCGACGGAGAGTATCTGCTGTGGATGCGCTATGGATCGGACAATCAGGGCGAAGCGCGGGACATGAGCGGACGATGCGTGGTGCAGGTGGACGAGCAGGACCCTGTGCCGCTTTCGGGGCTTGGCAGCACCGGCGGATGGGGCACGTTCCGCTGGTCGCATGTGGCAACCATTCGCCTGAGCGCGGGCGAACACACCCTGCGCTGGCGCAACACGCAGGGCGGCGGACTGAACATGGATGCACTCGCGTTGTGCGACGACCCGAACTGGAACCCCGAGCAGGCAATCGGCGATTTGGAATGGTGGGGCGCGTTCCGCCTGCAGAAGCCCCCTGCAGGCAAGCATCTGGTGCTGATTCAGGCAGAAGCCTGCGACGAGGCGATTGGTAGGGAGGTGACCGTTGCCACTCCTCAGCCGCCCGGTTCGCGCGAGTATCTGGCGTTTTCGGAGGGCGACCTTCCCCGCTGGCAGGATACCACCGGCGCCGAACTGCACATCTTTCCCGCGTGGGGCTGGGTGAACGCCATTGCGCCGATTGTGCGCATCGACTACGAGGCGCGCCGTATCCTCCTGCCACCTGATGGTTACACCGACGACATCCGACTGGGCAATCGCTACTTCATCGAGAACGTGCGTGAGGCACTGGACGCACCCAACGAGTGGTATCTGGACAGGCAAACGGGCAGTCTGCTTTACCTTTCCGAGACGGACAAAGCGCCTGCGAACACCGTACTCACCCGGCTTGACCGCCTTATCGTGCTGAAAGGTGAACCAGAGCGCAACCGATGGGTGGAGCATTTGCGCTTTGAAGGCTTCGCCTTCACCGACACCGACTACACACTAACCACGAACTACTACATGCCCGCCGATGCCGTGGTCTGGATGGCTGGCGCGCGCGATTGTGTGGTACGGGAGTGCACTTTCCGTCTGGTGGGCGGGTATGCCCTTCGGCTGGAGGAGCGCAGCCAGCGCATCCGGTTTGTGAAGAACCGTGTGGAGGACGTGGCGCAGGGAGGCGTGATACTCATTGGCGATAACGCCAGCCAGCCGCACCATAACCTCATCGCGGGCAACCTGATGCGGAACCTGGGGCACGTGTACAAGCATGTGGCGGGGGTGTACGTGATTACGGGCAGCGACAACCGCATCGCGCATAACACCATCTGGGACACGCCGCGCTACGCCATCTCGCTGAAGTGCCTCGACGAAACGCGCAGCTCCCATCGCAACATCGTGGAGTACAACGACCTGCGCCGCACCAACCTGGAGACCAACGACACCGGCGCGATTGAGACGCTCGGACGCGACCACAAGGACACCGGCAACATCATCCGCTATAACCTGATTCTGGACTCGGTGGGCATGATCAGCACGCCCGACGGCAGGATTATCACCCCTTACTTCACGTGGGGCATCTATCTGGACGACTACAGCAGTGGCACCACCGTTGTCGGCAACATCGTGGCGCGGACGGTGAACGGCGGCATCTGCGTGCACGGCGGACGCAACAACCTGTTTGAGAACAACATCTTTGTGGACGCCAGCGTGGAGCAGATACGCCTTCAGCCTCGCGACGATTTCATGCAGGGCAATCGCTTCCTGCGCAACATCGTGGCGTATTCCAACCCGCAGGCGGCACTCATCTTCTCCTGGGACCGGCGCACCGACCGCTTCGCCGAGTGGGACTATAACCTGTACTGGCTGAAGGGCGGCGATGCCGGCAAGGGGCGCACGCCGCTGGGCACGCTGGAGGACTGGCGCCGAGCAGGCTTTGACGCGCACTCCCTGGTAGCAGACCCCCTGTTTGTTGCGCCAGAGAGGGATGATTACCGCCTGCGCCCCAACTCGCCTGCGTGGCGGCTGGGCTTCCAGCCGATACCTGTGGAGAAGATAGGTGTAAAGGGCTGGAAGGAGTAGGCATTGCCCCCACCTGACGGAGGCTGACTGGTTCGAGTATGTTGAGGGGGAGCAACCCTGCAACTGGAAGTTGCGGGCTACCCATGACGAAGCCTCCTGCAGAGGCTGTAACCTGCTTCAGCAGGTTTTGTCAAGCGTAGCCTGCGATTTCTAATCGCAAGGACAGAATAAAAAGATACCAACCTTGTCTTCCCTGTACCGTTCGTGTTATACTGATTTTGAAAAAAAAGGCGAAAAATCGCGGGTAGAACCCTAAAGTTCTTCTGCAGATTTGCCAATAATGGGTATTGACAGGCGGATCCGATAAAGGCAAACCCACAGAAATGTGGGGACGCAAAGCCATTGGGGTCTAAGTCCCGACGAGGGTCGGGATATGATAGCCCGGCTGCCGAAGTTCTGCCGAACGACGCAACGCGGTTCTGCAAGGCGTTGCCGAAGGAGGCAGGATTGTCATGAAAATATCCGTGGAGGAGTACAGCCGGGTGCTGCAGTTAAGCCGCATCGGCAGGGTGGGTGCGGCAGTGGTGTCTGCCCCGGCGCCAGATGAGGGTCAGGAGGCTCTTTCGCCTGCGGCGGTGGTCGAGCTCTCGCCTCGCGCCCAGGAAATTCGGCAGATTAAGTTCATTCTGGACGAAATCCCGGATGTGCGCGAGGAAATCGTGCAGGAGCTCCGCCAGAAAATCGAAGCAGGTGAATACAACGTCTCCTCGGCAGAGATTGCAGACCTTATCGTTCGGCGCACCGTTGCCGATAACATGCGGTAACTGCTTTCCCGGACGTTGGCAACCCGTTTTTCGGATCAGGAGCCTGATAAAGGGGGCATCGTGGGATGCCCCCTTTGTTTTGCTATATCAGGCGGGGATACGAATCAAGCACCTTCATGTAGTTGGCGCGTTCGAAAGCAGCCGGTTCCGCCACGTTCTTCTGGCTCACACTGCCAATCATCTGCTGCACAGAGGAGTACTCGTACTCTTCCATCCAGCTCTGCATCTCCTGCAGAATCTGCCCGATACGCCCTATCCCGTTCTGCAGAAGCTCCGATGTCATCATGGTCACCCGCGCGCCAGCCATTAAGCCTTTTAGCACGTCCTGATAGGTGTGCACGCCGGTGGTAATAGCGAGGTCTACCGGCACGCGCCCATACAGTATCGCCGTCCAGCGCAGGGGCAAGCGCATCTCGTCCGAATCGCTGAGCACCAGGTGCGGAGTGACCGTCAGGTTCTCGAGGTCGATATCGGGCTGATAGAAGCGGTTGAACAGCACCAGCGCATTGGCGCCCGCCTCCGCCAGCCGCTTCGCGATGTTGGGGATACTGCTGAAGAAGGGTCCTATCTTCACCGCAAGCGGGATGCTCACCTCACTGCGTACCGCCTTTACCACGTCCACCGTCATCCGCTCCACTTCGGTGCCGGGCAGGTCGGGGTCGGTAGGCAGATAGTACACATTCAGCTCCAGCGCATCTGCGCCTGCCTCTTCGATCATTCGCGCATATTTCACCCATCCGCCAGCGGATACGCCGTTGAGACTGCCGATGATGGGCACGTCCACCGCCTGCTTGGCTTTGCGGATGAGGTTCAGGTATTCATCAGGACCAACGTTATACTCGCCGAGGTCGGGGAAATAGCTCAGCGCCTCGGCGTAGCTCTCGGTGCCGTGTGTGAGGAAATAGTCCAGCTGCTGGCTCTCGAGGTTAATCTGCTCCTCGAACAGCGAGTACATCACCACGGCGCCGATGCCAGCCTCCTCCAGCTGGCGAATCGAATCCACCTTATGAGAAAGGGGGGAGGACGAGGCAACCAGTGGGTTGCGCAGTTTCAGTCCCATGTATGTCGTACTAAGGTCCATTGTTAGAAATCCTCCTGAGAGATGTAAAGACTCTGGTGAACAGCGGGGCTGGTCGTTCAACCAGCCCCACAACCGTCGGTTACTTCGTGCCGTCGGTGCCTTTGCCCGCCAGCATTCGGTAGTAGCGCCATCGCTCCTGAATAATCTCCTGTGCCTCCTGCAGGAGCCGTTCGGCTGCCTCGGGGTTGGACTGCATCAGGATGCGATAGCGTCCCTCCCTGGAAGTGTACTCCTTAAGCGGGATGGTCGGTCCGTTCGAGTCGAGCTGGAACGGGTTCTCGCCCTGTTGCGCCAGCAGAGGGTTGTAGCGGTACAGCGGCCAGTAGCCGGTGTCCACCGCCAGCTTCTGCTGGATGTGTCCCTTGGACATGTCGATGCCGTGCGCGATGCAGTGGCTGTAGGCGATGATGATGGAGGGACCTGGATACGCCTCCGCTTCCAGGAACGCCTTCAGCGTCTGCAGTTCGTTGGCGCCCATCGCCACCTGCGCGATGTACACGTTGCCGTAGTGCATCGCCATCATGCCCAGGTCTTTCTTGGCGGTGGGTTTACCGCCAGCTGCAAAGCGCGCAACCGCTCCCAGCGGCGTAGATTTGGACGCCTGCCCACCGGTGTTGGAGTACACTTCAGTATCCAGCACCAGGATGTTGACATCCTCACCGCTGGCGAGCACATGGTCCAGCCCACCATAGCCGATGTCGTACGCCCAGCCATCGCCGCCGATAATCCACACACTCTTCTTCACCAGCATATCGGCAACGGCGAGCAGGTCGCGCACTTTGGGATCGCTCTCTTTGCCTGCCAGCTTCTCCTTGAGGAGGGCGACGCGCTCGCGCTGGGCGTGGATACCCGCCTCGGTGGACTGGTCCGCGCTCAGCAATCCATCCACCAGCTCATCATCGGCAATCACCGGGCGCAGGAGCTCCAGCAGTTTTCGGGCGTAGGCGTTCTGCTGGTTAATTGCCAGGCGCATGCCAAACCCGAACTCGGCGGTGTCTTCGAACAGCGAGTTACTCCACGCCGGACCGCGTCCTTCGCGGTTGGTGGTATAGGGCGTGGTGGGCAGGTTGCCGCCGTAGATGCTGGAACAGCCGGTGGCGTTGGCAATGATGGCGCGGTCGCCGAATAGCTGGGTAAGCAGGCGCACATACGGCGTTTCGCCACAGCCAGCGCACGCGCCCGAGAACTCGAACAGCGGCTGAAGCAGTTGCAGGTTCTTGATGTTGTTGAACCTCAGCGAGTCGTGCCTGGGCACGTCGGGCAGGCTGAGGAAGAACTCCCAGTTGGCGCGCTCGGTATCGCGAAGCGGTATCTGCGGCGCCATGTTCAACGCCTTGCGCGAACTGTCGCTCTTGTCCTTGGCGGGGCAGACTTCTACACACAGTTGACAGCCAGTGCAGTCCTCCACCGCCACCTGAATGGTGTACAGCTTGTCAGGCAGCTCGCGCCACTTGGCGGGGGTGTACTTGAAGGTGGGCGGAGCGTTCTGAACCAGCTCCTTGTCGTACACCTTGGCGCGGATGACCGAGTGCGGGCAGATGTAGACGCACTTTCCGCACTGGATGCAGAGGTCTGGCTCCCACACGGGCACTTCCAGCGCGATGTTGCGCTTCTCCCACGCTGCCGTGCCGACGGGATAGGTTCCATCTACCGGGAACGCGCTGACGGGAAGCAGGTCGCCGCGCCCTGCCATCAGCTCTGCCGTCACCCGCTTCACAAACTCGGGTGCATGGTCGGGCACCACGGGCGGTCGGTCAAAGGTGCTGGTCGCCTGTGCGGGCACTTTCACCTCGTACAGGTTGTCCAGCGCGGCATCCACCGCTGCGAAGTTCTGCTGGACTACCGCCTCACCGCGTCGACCGTAGGTCTTGCGGATAGCCTCCTTAATCTTCTCGATGGCTTCCTCGCGCGGAATGACGTTGCTCAGCGCGAAGAAACAGGTCTGCATGATGGTGTTGATGCGCACGCCCAGACCAACACGCTTCGCCACGTCGTACGCGTTGATGACGTAGAACTTCAGCTTCTTATCAATAATCTGTTGCTGTACCGAGCGCGGCAGATGGTCCCACACCTCATCCGGTCCGTATGGGCTGTTCAGCAGGAAGGTCGCGCCCTCCTCTGCCATGTCCAGCACGTTGTAGCGCTCCAGGAAGTGGAACTGGTGGCAGGCGACGAAGTTCGCCCGCTGAATCAGGTAGGTTCCCAGAATGGGTCTCGGACCGAAGCGCAGGTGCGATACCGTCACCGCGCCGGATTTCTTCGAGTCGTACACGAAGTAGCCCTGCGCATAGTTGGGCGTCTCTTCGCCGATGATTTTGATGGAGTTCTTGTTCGCGCCGACAGTTCCGTCTGCACCCAGTCCCCAGAACACCGCGCGTACCACATCCGGCGATTCGGTGTTGAAGGTGGGGTCTATGTCCAGGCTGGTGTGCGTGACGTCGTCGATGATGCCCACGGTGAAGTGGTTCTTGGGCTTGTCTTTGCCCAGCTCGTCGAACACCGCCTTCACCATCGCCGGCGTGAACTCTTTGGAGGACAGCCCATAGCGCCCTCCAATCACACGAGGCACGCGCTCGAAGGGCAGGGTGTCGTGTATCATCGCCTCGCTGATGGCTGTCATGACATCCTCATACAGCGGCTCGCCGAGTGCACCCGGCTCCTTCGTGCGGTCCAGCACCGCAATGGCTTTCACGGTGGTCGGCAGGGCGTTCAGGAAGTGTTCGCGCGAGAACGGTCGGAACAGGCGCACTTTCAGCAGCCCTACCTTCTCGCCCTTCTCCAGCAAAGCCTGTACGGTCTCTTCGGCGGTGCCGCAGCCCGAACCCATCATGACGATGACGTACTCGGCGTCGGGCGCGCCCACGTAGTCGAACAGGTGATACTGCCTGCCGACGATGCCGGCGAACTTGTCCATCGCCTTCTGCACGATGCCCGGCATCGCGATGTAGAACGGGTTGATGCGTTCGCGCCCCTGGAAGAAGGCGTCGGGGTTCTGAGCCGTTCCGCGGATGACTGGGCGGTCGGGAGTTAGCGCCCGCTGGCGATGCGCTCGCACGAGATCATCGTCAATCATGGCGCGCATGTCGTCCTCGGTGAGCTGCTCGATCTTTTGCACCTCATGGGTGGTGCGGAAGCCGTCGAAGATGTGCATGATGGGCACGCGCCCTTCCAGAGTCGCCGCCTGCGCGATGAGCGCGAGGTCCATCACTTCCTGCGGGTTGTTCGAGAAGAGCATCGCCCAGCCCGTGGAGCGACATGCCATCACGTCGCTGTGGTCGCCGAAGATAGAGAGAGCGTGCGTTGCCACCGTTCGCGCAGCGATGTGGAACACCGTGCTGGTGAGCTCGCCCGCGATTTTGAACATGTTGGGGATCATCAACAGAAGCCCCTGGCTGGAGGTGAAGGTGGTGGTCAACGCACCGGTTTGCAGTGACCCATGTACCGCTCCCGCCGCCCCCGCTTCGGACTGCAGCTCTCGGACGGTGGGAATCGTTCCCCAGATGTTCGGGATGCCTTTGCTTGCCCACTCGTCGCTGAGTTCGCCCATGGGGGAGGAGGGAGTAATGGGGTAGATGGCGATGACTTCGTTGGTGCGGTAAGCGACGTATGCCGCCGCTTCATTTCCATCTATCGTCGTGTATTTACGTGCCATAGCCCTTATCCTTTCTGTGTAGCGTTGTCAGTCGTACACCAGGTTGGATACTCTATCTCAAAGGCGTATCGCCTGACCTGCCTGAACCCAAAGCCGCTGAATCTTCAGTTCACTACACCAAATATAGTACACCAGCTTTGCCGATTTGAAAAGGGCAGAACGCTCTTTTTGCAAGAAAAAGGAATGCCCCCTGTTCAGCAGGAAAAGGTTCGGTTCTGTCCAATTCCTGAAACACACCGCTACCGCATGGGTGTCGCTTATGCCTGAACCAAGCGCCCGGATATTTCTGGCAACGGTCAGTGGTAACTACCGCGAGGGGTTCCAGCGAATTGCGCGGGAGTACGCGCGTCTTCACCCCGGCGTGGAGGTGAAGGTGCAGGTCATGCCAGCCAACGGCTATGAAACGTGGCTTCGCACGCAAATCCCGGGCGCCGGCGACAAAGC
Source organism: Chthonomonadia bacterium (assembly GCA_013314755.1). Taxonomy (GTDB): domain Bacteria; phylum Armatimonadota; class HRBIN16; order HRBIN16; family HRBIN16; genus HRBIN16. The sequence continues at coordinate 43,000 of JABUFA010000011.1, read as the reverse complement.
CCCCGACCTGTTCAATGCCAACTATGCCTGGGGGATGTACGAAAAGGGACTGCTGGTGAACCTTGCGCCTTTTCTGAACCAGCGCAACCCCTATACAGGCAAAGCGTGGATACAGACCCTCAACCCACAGTTTATTGAGAAGTACAAGACCGCCGGGGGCGTGTCGTTTGTCACGGTGGACTTCGTGGAGATTGGCTTCTACTACAACGCCAGCCTTTTCCGCCGGCTGGGGCTGAGGGAACCAAGCACGTGGGAAGAGATGCTTTCCCTGGCAGAGCGCATCCGCGCCGAGGGCTACCTGCCGTTTGCCGTGCCGGGCAACGCCGATTCCTACTGGTCGGGCACGGTTGGCTGGATTGTGCGCTTCTTTACCGACGCCTACACGCGCCACTGGGTTCCACTGGTAATGTCGCGCCCGGGCGATTGGGACTACGACCCCACACGCAATGCCCACTTCCGACTGAACCTGAACGACCCGTACAACGACTCGCTGGTCATTATCAACGGGGAGCGCCTGCTGGACGCGGTGCGCCGCCGGCTTATCCGTTTTGACGACGAGCGATTTGCCGAGCTGTACACACACATCAAAAACTTCTCGCGCTTCTGGCAGAAGGGTTTTCACGGCGCGAACTCGGTGACCGCGTATAACCTGTTCCTCACCGGGCGCGCGGCGATTCTGCTGGAAGGCTCGTGGCTAATCGGCGACCTGATGCAGGATATGGCGGACCTGCCCGCGCGGGCACGCTTCGAGTGGGGCATATTCCCCGTGCCGCCGCTGACCACCTCGCGCTTCCGGGTACCGCCGTTTCGCGGGGTAGGAGGTCCGGGGCTGGTGCTGGGCGTGGTGAAGAAGAACCCTCAGCAGACGGCGCGGGTGATAGACTTCCTGATGTTCCTCACCAGCCCGCGCGGGGCGCAGATTCTGGTGGATGAAGCAGTGCGCAACCGCCGCGCACTCAGCGGTCCGATGCTGATTCCGGGAGTGAAGCTGCCTGCGGAACTGCAGGCGTACTATCGCCCATTTGAGGGAAGGGGTTTTGAGAAGCTCTCCTTCCGCGGGCTGATGGACGAACAGGAATCGGTGTGGCAGTGGACGGTGTGGGCACAGCGTTACATGGAAGGGCGCGTGTCCCTGCGCGAGTTCCTGATGCGCTATCAGCGCCTGATGGAGGAGGCGGTGCCGCGCGTTATCGCCATGCAGAAGCTGGACATGAACCCTCGCACGAAGGACACTCCCTCATGAGAAGACGACGCACCTCGCTCTTCGTGATTGTGCTGATGCTGGCGCCAACGCTGATACTGCTGGCGCTGTTTAACTACTATCCGGCGGTGCTGGGTCTGTCGCGGGCGTTCACGCGATGGGAGACGGGCGAAGAGCCGCAGTGGATTGGGTTCGGCAACTTTGTCGCCATGTGGAACGATGAGTTCCTGCGCCTGAGTCTGCGCAACCTGCTGATTCTGTTGATTGCCAGCGTGCTCAAAACGCTGACCATGCCCCTGCTGGTGGCGGAACTGCTGATGAGCCTGCGCTCGCCGCGCTGGCAGTATATCCTGCGCACCGCCTTCATCCTGCCGATGGTCGTGCCCGGTATGGTTACCATGCTGTTGTGGAGCTTTATTTACGATGGCAGTGTGGGGCTTTTGAATCAGGTGCTGAAACTGCTGGGGCTGGGCGCGCTAACACGCTCGTGGCTGGGCGAATCGGGCACGGCGCTGTGGGCGATTATCGGCATCGGTTTCCCATGGGCGGGTGGACTGGCACTGCTCATCTACCTTGCCGGGCTGAACCAGATTTCGGGGGACGTTTGGGACTCGTGCCAGGTGGATGGCGTGAGCGGTCTGCGGCGCGTGTGGTATGTGGACCTGCCCCTGCTGCTGCCGCAGGTTCGCCTGCTGGTGATTCTCACGCTCATCGGCGCTCTGCAGGATTTCGGCAGTATTCTCATCCTGACAGGCGGCGGTCCGGGGCTTGCCACGCACGTGCCTGCCCTGCACATGTACTTTCAGGCGTTCCGTTTCGGGCACATGGGCTATGCGTCCGCCATCGGTTTGACGCTGTTTGTGGTCATATTCGTGCTGTCGCTGTTGAACCTGCTCTGGGGAAGGAGGCTGGAACGACTGCCATGAGGGCGAAACGTCGGCGGAGGGTGCGCCTGTCGGAGGTGCTATCTGGGCTGGTGCTGGCGGTGTTGCTGGCGCTGTCGCTGTTGCCGTTCGGGATGATGCTCCTGCTATCGCTGAAGACCAACGCGGATATCTTCACCCGGTTCTGGGGGTTGCCTCAGCCCGCGCGGTGGGATTTCTACCAGCAGGCAGGCGTCGCGCTGAAGGGCTATCTGCTCAACACGCTGATTGTCACGGCGGTGGTAGTGCCCGGCGTGTTGTTGTTCAGCTCGCTGGCGGGGTATGCGCTGGCAAGGCTGAGCTTTCGTGGGCGCGATGCGGTGTTCGCGCTGATCCTGGCACTGCTGGTAGTGCCGGGCATCCTCACGCTCATCCCGACCTATGCGCTGGTGCAGAGCATGGGCTTGTTGAACACGCGGTGGGCGCTGATTCTGCCCTATCTGGCGGGAGGGCAGGTGCTTGGGGTGGTGCTGTGCCGAACCTTCTTCGCCAGCCTGCCCGATGAGCTGTTCGAAGCCATGCGGCTGGACGGGGCAGGAGATGTGCAGATATATCGCCACCTTGCTCTGCCTCTGTCCCTGCCCACTCTGGCAACTATCGCCATCATGACCGCGCTGGGCATCTACAACGATTACATCTGGCCTCTGGTGACCATCAGCGACAGCAGTCTGCAGACCTTCACCGTCGGCGTCACCCGCTTTGCAGGCGAGTTCAACCTGGATTACGGACCGACGCTGGCGGGCTATGTTATCGGCAGCCTTCCGCTGATTGCGCTCTTTGCGGTAGGGATGCGTGCCTTTGTGCAGGGCGTGACCAGCGGCGCACTGAAGGCTTAAGACAAATCGCGAGGAGGTGACAGCATGATAGACAACGTGCAGAGTGAGGAAATCCGCCTGATTGTGCGCGGCGACGACATGGGCTCGTCCCATTCCGCCAACGAGGCGTGCGTGCTGTGCTACCGCGAGGGCATCATGCGCAGCGTGGAGGTGATGGTTCCCGCGCCGTGGTATCCCGAGGCGGTGAAACTGCTCCGGGAGAACCCCGGTCTGGACGTGGGCGTGCACCTGACCTTAACCAGCGAGTGGGAGAACTGCAAGTGGGGACCGGTTACCCGTGCGCCCAGCCTGTGTGACCGTCGTGGACACTTTCTGCCGATGACCAGTCAGCGTGCCGACTTCCCACCCGGCACCGGCTTTCTGGAGAGCGGATACCGTCTGGAGGAGGTGGAGACGGAGCTGCGGGCGCAGATTGAGATTGCGCTGGAAGACATTCCCCAGGTATCGCACCTGTCCTGCCACATGATGACGGCGGTGGCTTCGCCAGACCTGCGGGAGGTCACTGAGAAGCTGTCACGCGAGTACGGGCTTCTGCTGGAGGATAAAGACGTTCGCTTTGCCGGGCATCTGGGCGGACAGGAGGCGGACGCGGAGCGCAAAGAGGCAATCCTGCTGGAGATTATTGACCGCCTGACGCCGGGCACGTGGCTGTTGGTAGACCATCCGGGGCTGGACACCCCCGAGATGCGTGCGCTGGGGCACATCGGTTATGAACGTGTTGCTCAGGAGCGATCAGCGGTTACCAGCGCGTTCACCAGCGCACGAGTCGTCCAGCGTGTGGCACAGCGCGGCATCCGCCTGATCAGCTATGCCCATCTGAGAGGGTGACCGCAGGTCGTGGGAGTTAGAAATGTCTCACGATCCCTTGCAAAACCGCTTGACTTTTTACTTATTCTGTGCTAAGTTCTGTGTGATGAGAATCTCATGATGGAATCTGTATCCCCTGCTCTCCACCGTGCAGATATCCCGTCCCCATCTTTAGCAAAGGGAGGATACACCAATGCGACCGATGCTCGCGATGGTCTGCGCGGTGGGAAGCATTCTTCTTTGCTCCGCCCTCGCAGACGCCCAAACCTTTACCTACCAGGGAATGCTTAAACAGGCAGGCGTTCCCGCCAACGGAAACTACGACTTCCAGTTCAGCCTCTGGACAGCCGCCTCCGGTGGCTCGCAGGTCGGCTCCACCCTCACCAGAAGTGGGGTGAACGTGGCGTGGGGCGTGTTCAGCGTGGAGCTGGACTTCGGCAACGTGTGGGACGGCAGTGACCGCTACCTTCAGATTGCGGTGCGCCCTGCGGGTTCTGGCAGTTACACCACGCTGTCTCCCCGTGTGAAGGTGAACCGCGCTCCCTACAGCCAGTTTGCCTTCAGCGCGCCGTGGTCGGGCATTGTGGGTATGCCTGCGGGCTTTGCGGACGGCGTGGACAACGACACCACCTACTCGGCTGGCGCGGGATTGCAGTTAGTGGGCACGACCTTCAGCGTGGCAACGGGTGGTATCGTGACCGGTATGCTTGCCAACGGCGCGGTGACCACCGACAAGATTGCAGATGGTGCGGTCACTTCGGCGAAGCTGGCAGACGGCGCAGTGACCACCGCCAAGATAGCGGACGGCGCGGTCACTTCGGCGAAGTTAAGCGCGACAGGCGTGAGCGCGGGCACGTATGGCAGTGCCACGCAGGTTGGCAGGTTCACAGTGGACGCTCAGGGTCGGATTACCTCGGCGACCAACGTGACCATTTCTGGGGTATCGCCTGGCGGTTCGGCTGGTGGCGACCTGAGCGGCACTTATCCGAACCCAACGGTGGCAAGATTACAGGGTCGTGCAGTGTCCAGCAGTGCGCCCGGTGCGGGTCAGGTATTGAAGTGGGACGGGAGTGCATGGTCCCCGGCGAATGATGAGTCAGGTTCAAGCCTGTGGCAGCAGGCGGGCAGTAACATTTTCTACAACGCGGGGAATGTAGGCATTGGCACGAACAGCCCTGCCCACCGCCTGCATGTGGAAACGAGCACAGGCGACCGTGCCATTTATGGCTTACACACCGCCACCAGCGGCTTTACCTACGGGGTGGTGGGGCAGAGTAATAGCTCCAATGGCACGGGTATGTTTGGTTGGGCAACCGACACCACCAGCTTCACCACGGGCGTGGCGGGGCGAAGCGACGCCCCGTTGGGTCGTGGCGTGTACGGTTGGGCAACCGCCACGGGTGGTGCGAACGCTGGAGTGTTTGGGGAGACCCATAGCATCTCTGGCACGGGTGTGCGCGGCGTGGCAGCTGCTACCAGCGGCTTCAACTACGGCGTCTACGGCGAGAGCCAGAGCGCCTCTGGCATTGGCGTGTACGGCAGGTCAAACGCCGGCAGCGGCTTGGCCTTCGGCGTGTGTGGGCACACCACCAGCCCTGACGGCTTCGGTGGTTACTTCATCGGACACGGCTACTTCTCTGGGAAATTGGGTGTTGGCACCACCACTCCGACCGCAAGGCTCCAGATAGACGCCGACAGCTCCCTTGCCAGTGCTACCCTGCGCCTGCATGAGATCGAAACCGAATTCGCTCGCCTCGAGTTCACGAACCTGAACAGCACTCGCAAATGGCATATTGCGGGGCTGATCGGCTCCACCCAGGAGGCAGACCGTCTCAACTTCTGGAACAGCGCAGCTGGCGATGTGCTGAGCCTCTCGGGCAGCGGCAATGTCGGCATTGGCACAACTGCCCCTGCCACCCGCCTGCATGTACAAACGAACACGGGTGGTGTAGCCATTTATGCCGTGCATACGGGCACCAGCGGCGACGTTTACGGCGTGCGCGGGCAAAGCGATAGCACCTCTGGCATCGGCGTGTTCGGCTGGGCAACCGCCACCGGTGGCTACGCCTACGGCGTGACCGGGCAAAGCGCCAGTAACGGTGGTACAGGTGTGCTCGGCTACGCAACCGCCACCAGCGGCACAACCTACGGCGTGCACGGACTAGCCTGGAGTACCAGCGGCTACGGTGTCTATTCCTCGGGGCGATTCGCCGCCACGGGCACCAAGTCGTTCCAGATTGACCATCCACTCAGCCCCGAAACGCACTTCCTCAACCACTTCTGCGCCGAAGGTCCCGAACCCTACAACCTCTATCGGGGCACGGTGGTGCTGGACGCGCGCGGCGAAGCATGGGTGCAACTGCCAGACTACTTCGAAGCCATCAACCGCGACCCCAGCTACCATCTGACCCCCATCGGTGCGCCCATGCCCAACCTGCATGTCGCCGTGGAAATCCAGAACAACCGCTTCAAGATAGCGGGCGGCGTGCCGGGCAAGAAGGTCAGCTGGGAAGTGAAAGCGGTTCGCAACGACCGCTGGGTACAGGAGTACGGCTACCAGTCAGAGCAGGTCAAGCCGCGCCAGTATCAGGGCAAGTATCTGCATCCTGAACTGTATGGACAGCCGAAGGAGCTGGGCATCCACTACCACCCTGAGCCTGCGCAGGAGACGCCCGTGAAGCAGTAGGTTCGGTGGGAAAGGAGGTCTTCATCCATGCGAAAACTGCTTGGGACACTCGCCCTGCTGGGTGCGGCGTCGCTGACACTTGCACAGTCGGGAGGGGACTTTGACCTCTCATGGGGCGTCATCAGCAGCGGCGGCGTCACCTTCAGCACAGGAGGAAACTTCCAGTTAGGTTCCACGGTCGGACAGTCCGTCGCCTTCGGAGCCAGCCCACTGCACACAGGCGGAACCTTTGACCTCAGCGATGGCTTCTGGTTCGTGCGCTATGCCAGCCTCAGCGGGGTGATCAACCTGCTGGACTTCGGCGGAGATAGAACGCTGGTTCCCGTGGAACTGCAGGTTCGGGCGCCGAGCAGTTTGACGCCGTTGCAGGTGCATACGCTGTCGTTGAACGGTTCAGGCGGCTACTCGCTGGTGGCGCCTTTGGAAGGGGTGTATGACCTGTCGGCGAAGGGTTCGCACTGGCTTCGTCGCACGCTGTCGTCGGTGGTGGTGAACCAGTCTGTGATGGCGGATTTCAGTCTGACCAACGGCGATGTGGACGGCGATAATGAGGTCACTCTGTTTGACTTTGGTGCGCTGGTGGCAGCGTTTGGCAGTATGCCCGGCGACCCGAACTGGAACGCGGAAGCCGACCTGGACGGTGATGAAGAGGTCACCCTGTTTGATTTCGGCGTTCTCGTGCGTAACTTCGGCGCGATAGGGGATGACTGAGCGAACAAGCGACGGCGGGCATGGTTGCGGTGTGCGTGGTGCGATTTGCACTCCTGCGCGGTTTGCTGGTATCATGAGAGCAATCTTGCTCAAGGAGGCAACCGAACCATGCCCGACGAGAACAAACGCCTGGACGCGGTCTTTGAAGGCGGCGGCGTGAAGGGCACTGCGCTGGTGGGCGCGATTGCCGTCACCGAACGACTGGGCTATCAGTTTGTCAATCTCGCAGGTACATCCGCTGGTGCGATTGTGGCGGCACTGCTCGCCGCAGGCTATACCGCCGCGGAGCTGAAACAGGTCATGGATGACCTGGACTACCGTCGCTTCAAGGACGAAGGACTGATGGACCGCATCCCCTTGCTGGGTCCTCTGCTCAGCCTGGGCTTCGAGAAGGGTATTTACGAAGGAGCATATTTCGAGGGATGGCTGAGCGACCTGCTGAAGGCGAAGGGAGTGCAGACCTTTGGCGACCTGGTGATGGAGGAGAGCAAAGATGACCCCAGGTATCGCTATAAGGTGCAGGTCATTGCGACCGACATCTCGGGGGGCAGGATGCTGGTTCTGCCGCGCGACATCGCCGGCTACGGAATGGACCCCGATAGGCTGAATGTGGCGCGAGCGGTGCGCATGAGCATGAGCATTCCCTTTTTCTTCGAGCCGGTGGTGTTGCAGGACGTGAACGGCGTGCCCAGCTACATCGTGGACGGCGGGGTGCTGAGCAACTATCCGGTATGGCTCTTTGATGATGGAACTCCCGACCCGCCCTGGCCCACCATTGGCTACAAGCTGGTGGAGCCGAGCGAAGGAAAGCCCAATGTGATTCGGGGACCGATTACCCTGTTCGCCGCGCTGTTTGCCACCATGATGGAAGCGCACGACGCCCGCTACATTCAGGATAGCAATTTCGTGCGCACCGTGCCGATTCCCACGCTGGGCGTGCAGACCACCGAGTTTGACCTCCCTGCGGAACGCCGCGAGGCGCTTTACCAATCGGGAGTGAAGGCAGCGGAAGAGTTCTTCGCCCACTGGGACTTCGAGGGCTACAAACGGCGCTATCGGCAATCGCCCCCTCCCCAGCGCCAGGAGCGACTGTGGGAAGGGAGCCAGTCCCCTTGACGTTTGCTGACTGAATGGCGTAGTATAGGTTGCGGTTGTTGACTTCATGTTTTGCGAAAAGGGGAGGTTACCATGAAGCGTCTTTTCGTTCTGGTTCTACTGCTGATTTGCGGCACACTGTGGGCGGAGCAGTCGTTCGAGCCGATTCTTACCTCACAGAGTCGCGTGCTTGCCGCGCCCGACCGCATCATTGTGCGTTTCCCGCATGTCGCCGCGCGAAAAATCGCCTCCCAGCTGGGTTATCCGGTGATTCGCGAAATCCCGCAGCTGGGCTACGCCGTGCTGAAAGTGCCGTATGGACAGGTGGACGAGAGCATCTCCCTGCTGAAGGCGAAGGGGCTGGTGCGTGAGGCGTTTCCCGACCGCGCCTATCGCCTCGCCTACATTCCCAACGACCCGCTTGCGGCGAACCAGTGGAGTCTGTTCAGGATGAACGTGCCTGCTGTGTGGGACGTCACGCAGGGAAGCCCGAGCGTGGTGGTAGCGGTGCTGGATACGGGGGTGGACTATAACCACCCTGAACTGGCTCCGAACATCTGGCGCAACCCGGGTGAAATCCCCGCCAACGGGGTCGACGATGACGGCAACGGTTTCGTAGACGATGACCTTGGCTGGGATTTTGCCTATGGCGACCGGGATCCGATGGACGACCACGGACACGGCACAGCCTGCGCGGGCATCATCGCGGCAGCGGGAGATAACGGAGAGCAGATAGCAGGCGTCGCCTACCGGTCTCGGGTGATGTGCGTGAAGATTGGGCTGTCTAACGGTTACTCCTACGATTCGATGTTCGCGCCGGGCGTGGTGTACGCGGCGGACATGGGCGCAAAGGTGCAGAGCATCAGCTACTTCAGCGATGACCTGACCCCCCTGCTCCGCGCGGCGGTGGACTACGCCTGGAATAAGGGCTGTCTGGTGATTGCGGCTGCGGGAAATTTTGACGAGCCGTTCCCCATCTATCCCGCAGGTTACGATAAGGCGGTGGCGGTTGCTGCCGCCACCTCTGCCGACCGCAAAGCGAACTTCTCCAACCTGGGCACGTGGGTAGACGTCAGCGCACCGGGGGTGGGTATCTACGCCACCACTCTGGGCGGCGGTTATACCGACCGCTTTGCGGGCACTTCCGCTGCCACCCCCAACGCCGCAGGGGTCGCCGCCCTGCTGTGGTCGCTGCAGCCGAACGCACCGGTTCAGCACATCCGCGCCGCGCTGGAGTACTCTTCCCTGCCCCTGAACGACCCGGTGGTGGGCTATTTCACCAACTACGGACGGGTGGACGCCTGGCAGGCGATTAACATCCTGCCGCTACAGTCACCGTGGTACCCGGTCACACCGGTCATCCACTGGATTAGCCCGCATCGTATTCCCACAACGGGCGGCACCGTGACCATCTTCGGGCGGGGGTTCGGCTGGGATGCTGGCGCAGGAACGGTGCTGTTACAGGAAAGGCAGTCTCTCACGCCACTGGGGGGTACGATGCGTCCTGTCCCCCGCCCCAGACCTGTCCTGCAGATACTGGAGTGGAGCGACTCGCGCATCGTGGTGCGTGTTTCACCGGGGGCGTCCTCTGGCTGGCTGAAGGTGCAGGTGCACGGGAGAGGCTCTAACCGCCGCTGGCTGACGGTTGCCTCGCCGAGCACACCTTTCGCCACCGCGCCGAGCGATGTGGGCATCGCCGGGAGGTATGGACAGGGAGCACGACTCAGCGGAGGCTATGCGGAACTGCTGGAGGCGGACGGCAGGACGTTAATCGCGCAGCCGCGCACCGACAACAGCAAAGGCATTGACCTCAAACTGCTGGTGCGAGGACTGGACAAAGAGACCGTCTCCTCCATCGCCTGCGAATATCTGCGCCAGTACCAGAACGTGGCCAACAACCCGGTGGAGAGCATTCAGGTTTACGACTTCAGCACGGGCAGTTATCCGTACGGTTCGTGGGTGGAGGTTTTCAGCGCAAGGGCGAACGAGCACGCCGGTCAAACGCTTCAGTTCAGCCTGCCGGCACCCGCGAGCCGGTGGGTCTCGTACGAAGGTGACCTCTTCGTGCGAATCACAATTAACACCGGCAACGCGGATGCCCGCCTGCTGATAGATAAATTATGGTTTCTGTGGCAGTAGCGTTTCTACCAGCTCGCTTTCTACCGATAGCTCCCCAATGGTGGAGACGGCGAAACGGTTGACCTGCGAGAACCAGTACACATCTTCGGGTCGCTGGCGCAGGTCAACCACGCATTCAAAGGTATCGGGTCCCAGTGTTGCCACAGGGAACCAGGGGCGGTCGTTCAGCCCATCGCTGGAGACACGGCGATACACCCGGTAGCCGATGACGCGCTCCAGATACTGCGTCTCGTGTACCGGAGCGGGCTTCTCCCAGGTGACCTTCACATGATGTTCGTCTATGCGTTCCACCTTCACGTTGCGCGGAGGCTGGGGAGAATCCACCGAGCCGTACGGTGTTTTCAGGGTGATGGTGAACCTGTCCTTCTGCCCGCGGAACCACGCGGTGATGAAGTCGGTTATCTCCAGCCAGTAGTAACAGGGACGATTGTTTTTGGTCACCTTTGCCAGCATCAGCCCACGTCCGCCCACCACGTTGATGTTGCCGAAGGGGTTGGGTCGGCGGTGGAAGCCGTTGAGCGTGCGCACCTCCTTTACCGGTCGGTTGGGCAGGCGCAGGATGCCCTCCTCGTTCGTCTGCCCGACGATAACGGGGTCTTTGGAAACAGGATAGTCAAAGTTGCCGTCTTCCACCACGGGGAAGTATTTCACGCCCGCTTCCTCGCCCGGTTGACCGTTCGGATCCACCACACAGCCCCGCTGGAAAATCTCCACCGTTGCGCCCAGCACGGGCTTGCCGTTCACGTCCACGATGCGCAGGAAGTTCTCGGCGGGAATGGCAAAGTAGTGGTCGCCGAAGTGCCCGCGCGGCTTGTCCCAGGTCATGTTCAGGTATCCGGCGTCCGCCTCCGAGAACACCTGCGGTCCGTGCCAGTGCATCATAGTGACGGGGTGCGTCATGAAGTGCGCTACCGGGTCGCCGTTATCGGGCATCCGGTGGTGTTCGTGCCCGGCGTAGTCCAGCGCGTACCAATCGGTCAAGCCAAGCTGATGTCCCAGCTCGTGGGGCAGTGACCACTCAGTGTTCTGTCGCCACTCTCTGGTGGGCGGTTCCCACTTGCCGCTCTTTTCTTCGGGGCTATCGTGCCATATCCAGCCGCCCTGATGGTAGGCGATGCCGTCCTGCGCCACAAGGCTCTGTATCGCTTTGTCCACGTCGTCGGTGTAGATGATGCGGTCCAGGCGCACTCGCGCTTTGATGCCCTCCGGGGCGGCGGGGAAGATGCTGTGGGCGAACAGCAGGTTCATGATGTCGATATGCCAGCGATAGTAGTCTTCAAAGCAGAAGGTTCCGTATGCGCTTCGGAACGTGTGCCACATCTGCACGCGCTTGTTGCTGACGATGTAGAAGAAGCCCCAGCCCCACAACGGGTCGGTGACTTCGTTATTGATGGTGGCAATCTCGCGCTGGTTCGTGACGATGCGGAAGGTGACATGGTGGAAGCCTTCCTGCCAGTTCCACCGCAGGGTGAATGTGGCTTCCTGCATTTCGCCCAGTCGCCCCCGATGCCTGCCGCGGCCGACCTCCTTGCCGTCGATGAGCCACACGTAATCAAACGGCTGTGCGGTGGCAAAGCCCACGTTTTTCACGTGCGCGGTGAGCGTGACAGGCTCGCCCGGCTGGTATTTCAGCTTCAGCCCCTTCACTATCTCTTCGGGCTTAAGATAGCTCTCCTCGCCCAGGTCGGGCAGGACAGGCGCACCGGCGATTTTGGGGCGTCCCCACTGGTCGTAATGCACCCTACCGTGCAGACCTGCCAGCTTCGGGTTCAGTTCGATGAAGGTAACCGTCAGGTCGGGCAGGTTGGGGCGATTGTCCCACGAATTGTCGCGCTCTATCTTGAAACTTTTGACCGCGCTGCGGGGGTAGGCTTTAGCGGGTCCACCCACCTGCTGCATGTTTTCCCATACCAGCAAGCGCACCCCCTCATCGCGGATGAAGCACCCTTTGATGACCGTGCCGTCGGTCAATTCTAAGGTATCGGCATGCACACCAAGCGCAAAGGCGAACAGCGCCAGTGCTGTGAACAGGCGTTTCATGGTTTCTGCTCCTTCCCGTGGAATCATTCATCCCTTTCCTTGTGCGGCGGGCAGATTCCTGTATGGGCGGATGGTTAGCGGCTCAGAGCGTCCTTTAGCACTTCCCAGAACATCGCCACTTGCCGGGCGGCGCGCGGGCGACCGGGTTTGCCTGCTAGCCACGCTCCACACCACAGCAGAAGCCTCAGCAACGCCCCGGTCGCGATAAGCAGGCGATATATTGGCACGCTCCACGCACCGTACACCTCGCGGAAGAACAGGATACGGCTGCGGTTGTATGCCTTCACCATCTCGGCGCGGATCGATTCCTGTTCACTGCTTGCCCCCAGATGGTGCTTGAACTTCGCGTGGGGCACGTAGTAGATGCGCCCTCCTGCCCGGCGGATGCGGTGGCACAGCTCGGTATCCTCGGCGTACATGAAGTAGCGTTCGTCGAACAGGGGAAAGGAGCCGTCCGCTTGGCGACGCAGGAGGAGACACGCCCCCACCACCTGTTCCACCTCGCGCACGCTGTCATAGCTCCACCAGGTCAGGTTATAGCTCCCAAACAGGCGGGAGCGCGGAAACGCCTTTGCCAGCAGGGTCTGCTCGCAGAACACCGCCCACAGCGTCAACCGCTGTGAACACGAGGGCTGAATCCTGCCGTCCGGCAGGATAAGCTGTCCACCTGCCGCCTGCGCCTCCGGGTGTTCGCGCATGAAGTCTATCAGCGCCTGCAGTGCGCCCGGCATGACCTCAATGTCGCTGTTCAGCACGAGCGCGAACTCACCCTGCGCCTGCCTCAGCGCCTGATTGTTCGCGCGACCGTAGCCGAGGTTCTCGTGGTTGGCGATGAGGTGCACCTGTGGGAACTGCTGGCGTACCATCTCGGCACTGCCGTCGGAGGAGGCGTTATCCACCACCCACACCTCAAACGGCTCGGCGGGAGGGCAGGCGAAGACCGAGCGCAGGCACGCCTGAAGGTGCTCGCGCGTGTTCCAGTTGACGATGATAATGGAAAGGACAGGTTTCATACAGCTGACGCCGCGACTGGCGTGAGGGAGGGCGCGCCTCCCACCACCAGCGACGCCAGCTTATTCGCCTCCGCCACCTCTACATCCTCTGGCACCCGCTGCCCAGTGGTGACGTAGGAGATGGGCAGAGGATGTTTGACTGCCACGTTCAGCATATTGCCGAAGGTGGTGCTTTCGTCCAGCTTTGTCCAGATGACCCTGTGAAGCGGCAAAACCGAGAAGCGTTCCACCACATCGTACAGGTCGCGCGTTTTGGTGGTGCAGCTGAGCACCAGGTGCACCTCGCACTCCTTCAGTCGTTCACAGCAGGCTTTCAGTTCGCCAATCTGCATGGTGTTGCGCTGACTGCGCCCGGCAGTGTCCACAAACACCACGTCCATGTTCGCAAACTCGCGCACAGCGGCTGGCAGTTCGGTGCTGCTGTACACCACGCGGATGGGCACGTCGATAATCTGGCTGTAGGTGCGCAACTGCTCCACCGCGGCGATGCGGTAGGTGTCTATCGTGATCAGCCCCACTCGCTTCCTCTGCAGAAGGGCATACTGCGCCGCCAGCTTGGCGATGGTGGTGGTCTTCCCGACACCGGTGGGCCCCACCAGCATCACCACCTTGGGCTGACCACCCTCCAGCGCGATGGGTCCGGCGGTAACCAGCCTGTCCGCAATCAGCGACTGCAGGGCAGGCTCCGAGAGAGTCTCTTCGGGAACCGAGCTCAGCAGTTCGCGCGCGATGGCTTCTTCCACCTCAGCCTGCGTCAGCAGGGACAACCAGCGGTTTGGCGTGGATGGTTCGGCGGGGGCATTGCTGGGCACAACCGCCACTCCCTGCCGGGCAAGCTGGGCAATCATTGCTTTCAGGTTCTGGATTTCGTTCTCCAATTGCTCAATGCGGGAGGATTGTTCGCGCGAAGGGGGTTCCACGCTAACGGTAGTCCGCGCCGGCTGGGGACGGCGCAGGCTTTCCAGGTCGGGATTGTCGGACGCCCAGACCTCCACCATCTCGCGCCCCCACACGCCCAGTACCTTTTTATTCACCTTACGCGTTTGCAGGATGACGGCATCACGCCCCAAATCGGCACGAACCATTGCCAGCGCTTCGGTTATCGTCTTCGCCTGATATTTCCGCACGTCCGCCATCGTTCATGACCTCCTCAAAATAGCTTCGCCTATGCCGCCTGAGAGGCGACCGAGAACATGGGCACGGAGACTATGGCAACTGCCTCCACCGACACGCCGCCTGCCACCTCATTGTAGGCGATGCAGGCGACCGAGGGCATGGAGCGTTCAATCAATCGGCGCAGAGGCAGTCGTATCTGAGAAGAGCAGAGAATGACCGGCACGTAGCCCATTCCTGCCATGTTTTCCGCCTGCGTTCCAATCTCGCGCAGAAGAGCGCTGGCGAAAGCGGTGTCTATCGCCATCTGCAAGCCCGACGCGGTGGGCTGAACACACTCACGCAGCCGCCCTTCCAGCGATGGCTCCAGAGTCATCACATACAGCACACCGTCCGAGGAAAGGTACTGCCGGGTGATGGTGCGCGCCAGCGAGGCGCGTACCAGTTCGCCCAGCTGGTCAGGGTCTTTGGTGCGCGGCGCATAGTCTGCCAGCGTCTCCAGAATGGTGCCGAGGTCGCGAATCGGGATGCGCTCGCGCAGGAGGTGCTGCAGAACCTTCTGCACCTCGCCAACCGTCATCAGGTCGGGAATCAGCTCCTGCACGACGGCGGCGTTCTGCTGTTTAATGTGGTCGAGCAGGGTCTGCACGTCCTGGCGGGAGAGGATATCGGCGGCGTACTGTTTGATAATCTCGGTTAGGTGCGTGGCGATAACCGCCGAGGGCTCCACCACCGTACAGCCCAGCATCTCCGCCGCGTCGCGCCGAGTGGCGGGTATCCAGTACGCACTCAGACCGAAAGCCGGCTCGCGCGTGGGGATGCCGCCCAGCGGCTCCATCTGCTGAGGGTCGTCCACGCCCATCGCCAGCAGGTACTGCGGGTACACCTCGCCCGTTGCCACCGGCTCCCCTTTAATCTTGATGGTGTACTGCTCGTTTTTGAGTTGCAGGTTGTCGCGGATGCGCACAGAGGGCAGAACGATGCCCAGCTCCAGCGCGGTCTGGCGGCGAATCAGGTTGATGCGCTCCACGAGGTCGCCGCCTGCAGAGGCGTCTACCAGTCCCAGCAATCCTAAACCCAGCTCCAGTTCAATCGTATCCACAGTCAAGAGGGGAAGCACCGCTTCGGGTCCCTTTGGCGGTTCAGGAGCGGGCTGGCGTTTGGGGGCAGGCTCCGCGCGGCGCGTGCGTGACTTCTCGTTGCGGGTGAGGGCGTAGCCGATTCCACCCAGCGCCGCCGCCAGCAGTAGCAGTTGCAGGATAGGAAAGCCGGGCACCAGCGCCATCGTCAACAACATGCCTGCCACAATCCACACGGGGCGCGCTCGCGAGAGCAGTTGTGTAATCAGGTCCTGCCCGATGTGGGTCTGCGTTGCCGTGCGCGTGACCAGTATGCCCGCAGCCGTAGAGATGAACAGAGCAGGTATCTGTGCCACCAGTCCCTCGCCGACGGTCAGCAGGGTATAGGTGCGCAGGATGGTCAGCGCGTCGCCCTGTCCGTTGCGCAGACCGATGAGAAAACCGCCCACGATGTTGATGATGATGATGAGCACCGCCGCGATGGCATCACCACGTACGAACTTGCTGGCACCGTCCATCGCCCCGTAGAAGTCCGCCTCTTCTTCAATGGCTTTGCGCCGCTCTTTCGCCTGCTCCTCCGTGATGAGCCCGGCGTTCAGGTCGGCGTCAATCGCCATCTGCTTGCCAGGCATGGCGTCCAGTGTGAAGCGAGCAGCCACCTCCGCCACACGCCCTGCACCGTTGGTAATCACCACAAACTGCACGATGACCAGAATGAGGAACGCCACCACGCCGACCACGTAGTCGCCGCCCACAACGAAGTTCCCGAACGCCTCAATCACCCGTCCGGCGGAGCCCGTACCCAGTATCAGTTTGGTAGCGGCGATGTTCAGCGACAGGCGAAACAGTGTGGCAATCAACAGCAGGGAGGGAAACACCGAAAACTGAAGTGGTTCCTGAACATAAAGCGTGGTAAGGAAGATGAGCGCCGCACCTGCCAGATTCACCACCAGGCAGGTATCTAGCAGCCATTCGGGCAGTGGCACAATAAGCATCACTACCACGCCCAGAACAGCCAGCGCCATCAAAAGGTCACTGTATTTGCCTAATCGTCCCCAGAGTCGTGAACTAACTACCGTGCCAGTCATCTCTATGCCCCAGTAGAAATATCGGCAAACCTGAGAGGTTTCTCAAGGTTTTTGGGGGAAAGCTGGTGAGCCGATACACAGCCCCACCTGACCTCCCCGCAGGCGGGGAGGGACTCTTGACAGCCCCACTTAGCCTTCCCACAGGCGGGGAGAGACGTCCCCCTACTTGCGGGGGACTACAGGGGGCTGATAACTCCTCAAAAAGCCCCACAAGTTGGGAGATTGGGGAAACTTCAGGAAGCGACCTGGTGGAGAAAGAGCTTCACTTCGTCAAACGCCCGATTCTGCCACGGGATGTATCCAGCTTCAGCTGCCTCTTCCAGTCGCAGCCCGGCGCGAGGTCGCGAGGCAAGATAAACCTGTATGCGCGCCTTGGACATGTTGCTGGGCGGTGAGTAATTCTCTTGTCTCCGCTGGAGACACTCGAAGTACTGGTCAACACAGTGCATGGCGGTATCGTGAGCAAACGCTCGCAGGCAAAGGTCCTCAACCGTTCCGGGCTGGTTTCCGCCGGGCAGGATTATCACCGCGACACGCGGTTTTTCGCCGGCAAGCTGCAAAGGTGCTGTGGGAACAGGCAGATTCGCGTTCTTCAGGGCGTCGCATACACTCTGGAAGGCAGACTGGGCGTCAGCATCGGCGTCACGAACAATCCCAAGCGAAACGACCTCGTTGAAACCCGGTGAGAGGGTCAATGCTTTCAGCCCAGACCGGTAGTTGTTCTTGCCCTGAAGGCTTATGGGCTGGATACCATCTATTGCCAGATGGCGCATGAGTGCACCGAAAAACATCTCATCTTCTTTGCCTTCCACAACCAATAAGCGGGGCTGGACAATCTCGACAGCCATCACCGAACCTCCAGCCCAACACTAAGGGCGGTCTCAAGGGCTTCACGGTCGTAGGTGATGGCTCGAATCACGCCGTTGACCTTTTCCAAACGGTGCAACCGAAAGTCGTAGCACTCCGTTTCCGAGAAGGCACGATGCGCGGCGCTAATACACTCCAGACTGTGAGTGGTAGCGAAGACCTGCGTATCGAACTCGCGAGCCGCCTCCCCAATCGCTCGCCACACTCTGGGCAAAATTGAGTGGTGCAGTCCATTTTCCACCTCATCGACAAGTACAATACCTTTCGGTGCATTGCCGATGTGCAGAGCCAGACTGGCGAGCCTTACCATTCCTCCTCCCATGAGCGCCAGGGGCAACATCCGTCCCATCCCGACATCGCCGTACAGCATCGGTGTCCCCGAGACCGCCGCGACAGCGAGCCGCTTCAATCTGGGCTCAATCAGCCTCAGTATCTGCGTGATAACGTCCTGCTTGCCCTGGATTTCCATATTGCTGAAGCGCTCGGCATCTTCGCTGTGAGCGATTTGTACGGAAGCACTCTGGAAAAAGGCAGGAAAGGGCGGCGGCGGGGGGGCAGGCTCCATGCGCAATACCCCGCTTTGGTCCAGCGACAGGATGCACTTTCCTTTGTGTTTGTCTTCCTCGTATTCCAGCTCAAGCGTTTGTAATGCTCTGGAAACCCCGGCAATTCTGGATGCCTGCATGGCGTCCTCCGGTTGTCGCTGCACCAGTGATTCAACAGAAGAATGAGCAACTTTCAGGCGCAGGACGCGGCGCCGGGTAACGGTATTATCGCCCGACAGCTCTATCTTTTTGGATGTATCAAACTGGTAGAAAAGGGAGTCCCAGAGGCTTTCATCCTGCCGCGCAACGCTTACTTTAACTTCCAGAATCCCTCGAAATGCGTTAAGCCTCAGCGTCAGTTCCGGGTTATACGCCCCACAGTGAAGAAACAGCGCCTCAAGCAGAGCGGTTTTACCGACGTTGTTCGCTCCGGCAATCAGGTTCACCCTTGCCAGGTCGGTAAGGTTCAGGTGGTCAAAGCACCGGAAGTTTTTTATTTCGAAGGAACGGTACATCGCGTGAGTGCCCCTCTCATGGTTTGGCCGCACTTTTTATTTCACTGTATTACAGAGCTTATCCTACTGCGGGTTTCGACGCCAGCGGGGGGCGGTGATCTTGCGCCAGATGTAACCCATGCGTCTGGACCAGCTGGGGGCGCGGTAGAGGTCCAGCAGGCGGATGCCCAGATAGTGCAGGAATCCCGGGCGTTTGCACAGTTCGAACAGCAGACGCAGGCTGAGAGGCATCGGTAGGAAACGCAGGGTCTCCACGATGTGCTGGGGCACAGGAACCTGCAGGCACTTCGCCACGTTGTGCAGCGCCAGGTGTACGGGGCGCGTCGTGCCGAACTGGTAGGCGGTAACCACCACATCGTGCCAGGAGGTTACCCTTGAGGCGAGCAGAGCCACGTCCACCAGCCATTTTAGCCCCAGACCGCAGTGGTGGTAATAGTAATGCGCGCACAGGTAGCTCAGGTGCGCGGGCAGGGTAAGCACCGGCATCTCATCTATCCCCGCGCCGGCGACAGCGGTGATGCTGTTCCAGATGTCTGCACGTGACGGGGGATAGAAGCCCGGCGCATCCAGATGTGCTTCCGCACGAAGCAAAAGCGTGCCTTCCTGGCGGGTGAATGAGGTCTCGGCGCGGTATCGCTCACCGAACTGCTTGCCGGCGATGTCTTCATCCTCCTCCTGCCAGCCCAGATGCGCCATCACCGACTTCAGAACGTTCGCGTCCTCCGGGTGCACCAGCAGGTCAATATCTTTCATCGCCCGCGTGCCGGGGGCGGTGTACACCGTTGCCAGCAGGGCGGCGCCCTTCACCACTGCAAACCGCACGCCTGCGCTCTGCAGGGCAGGCACTATTTGCGCCAGCTGGTGCAAGTACAGCATGTTGCCCGCTAGCTGCGTGTTGTAATCGCTCTGAAGGCGCGCGCGCACCTCAGCGGGGGCACTGTCGGGCAGGAGTCTGTACAGCAGACCGGATACCCCCTGTGCACGCGACTGCTCCACCAGCGATTCCCACTCCTCGTCGTCCGCTATCTGCCAGTCCGGCATCTCGCCGCGGCACCACGCGCCGACAACGCGACACAGCAGGTCGCAACTCATGCCTTTCACTCTGCAGAGAGCGTCCGACATCCTAAATCTCCCCCGGCTTCACTGCACCGATTTCTTTGCCATCAGGGCGCACGTTCAGCCCACCAAACCGCAGGATAGCCACCTGTGAGGCGTCCCGGAGCGGCGTGCGCACGGTGATGGTACGGTTCACAAAATCAATACGCTCCAGAATACCTATCGCCAGACAATCCCCCTCCGCGTTCAGCAGTCCCAGAAGCAGTTTCACAAAGCGATGCACGCCGGCGATGGTCACGTGCGCCACCCGAAAGGTCTCTTCCACAATGCCGAGCGCGCGCTCGTCCACCACCTTGTCGGTGATGATGAACAGGTGCTCCCACGAGCGTTCCGCCCAGAACACGCGCGAGCGCAACGTCTCCTGCAGGAAATGGATTTCGTTCCACTCCAGCGGTGTGCCCGTGTTGAACCATGTGCCCTCACAGGCTATCTGCGAGAGCGCGAACGTATGCGAGCGTGAATCCTGAAAATACCGGAAGAAGCGCATCATCCGCCTCTGCTGGCGCATCTCTGGCGACTTCGTGACCACCGTTTCGGGTACGGGCAGGCGAATCAGGCGACAGCTGCGCCCCTGCAGGGGGCGAAGGATATGCTCCAGCTCATCTTTGCGTTGAATGGCGACCACGAACTGCGGGCGTATCGCCTCCACTTTGGCACACTTCAGGCGTCGGGCAGACGCGCCGCTGACGAAACCTGTGGTGTCGATGATGACCGACTCGGCTCCTGCCTCCACCGCTCTGGCGACCATCGCGCGCACGCCGTTGACCGTCTCCAGCATTCGCCCGCGCGGAGTATTGGAGCCGACAAAGTAGATAGCCCGCGGCACCACCGCATGCAGAGTGGGCACAGGCACCTCCAGCAAGCCCATGCCAATGGTGGTGGGAGGACCAATCTCGGATTGTCCGACGTCGGCATCAACGACCGCTACCCGGATACCGTGCCCCAGCTGGCGGTTCGCCAGCAGAGCAGCAAAGGTTGTCTTGCCAACGTCGCGTGCACCCAGGAGCATGATACGCGCGCGCTGTGTCGCCAGCGTTTGAAGTGCCTGCTCCCACTCTGGGCTGCCTTTTTGTGGTTCGTTTGCCATTCACGCCCCGTCTTTTCTGTTCGGTTTGTGTGTTTACAATGGATTATACTCGAATCGTTGCGCGTACTGCTTAAAATTATATTAACCGCTTAACCGTGCTTCGTGCAAGCCCATCCGCTGGTTATTATGGGTTGTTTTCGGTATAATCTGAACAGCATTGACCGGGAGAGAAGAAGCATGAAACGGTCGACATGGCTGGCACTATCGGGAGCGGCGGTGATTCTGGCGGGACTGCTGGTGCTGTGGCGGATGGCTGTAACGCCTGTGCCGCCAGAGGACCAGCAGGTGCGCGACCGCCTGGAGGAGATACGCCTGGCGGTGGAACAGCGCGACCTGAACGCCATTATGGATGCCATCTCGCAGGATTTTGATGCCTTTGGCTATTCGCCCGACCGTTTGCGCATAGAGATTGCTTCGGCGTTCCGACGGGGTATCAAACCGCATCTGCGCTACTCGAACCCGTCTGTGAACATCATCGGCAAAGAGGCGAGCGTGAACATGCGCGTGGAGGTATGGTGGGAGGACCAGGGTTCCGTGAGCAGGCACGAGCCGACCGACATTCAGGTGTACCTGCGCAAAGAGCCTGCACGCAAATGGCTAATCATCCCCACCGAAAAGTGGCGCGTGGTGGATGTTGAGGGAGTAAGCATCGGTGAGCTGGAATAGTCGGGCGGAATATACAAAGGTAGACTATCAGGTGCACACGTTCCTCTCTCACGATGGGCGGGCAACTATGCTGGAGCACTGCGCCCGCGCCATGGCGCTCGGGCTGGACGAGATTGGCTTCACCGAGCACAAAGACTTTGACCCCAACGACCCCGTGGTGGAGTACTTTGACTACGACCTGTTTATGGATGATATCGTTTATGTGCGTGACCTGTTCCGGGGGCGATTGCGTATCCGCGCCGGGGTGGAAATTGACTACCAGCAATGGTTCGAACCGGAGGTGCGCGTGTGGCTCAGCCAGTATCCTTTCGACTATGTGCTGGGCTGTGTGCACTATGTGGACGGGCGCATGCTGATGACCGACGAGTATGTGGAGCGTTTTCCCACCGCGCGCGAGGCGTATGCGCGGTATTATGAAGAAGTGCTGTACTCGGTACAAAGCGGGCTGATTGATATCGTCGGACATCTGGAGTATGCCAAACGGCGGGGCGTGCCTCGCTTTGGTGCGTTTGACCCCACTCCCTACCGTGACCAGCTGTTTACCCTGTTTGACCTGATGGTGGAGAAGCAGGTCGTTCTGGAGGTGAACACCGCCGGGCTTCGGCAGGACGCCCGGGACTTTTACCCCTGCAGGCAGACGCTCCAATGGTACTACGAACGGGGAGGACGGCTGATTACCTTCGGCTCGGATGCGCATCACCCCGATGACCTGGCGTACCGCTATCTCGACGCGGTTCAAATGGCATGGGAGATTGGCTTTCGCGAGGTAGCGGTGTTCGAGAAGCGGCAGATGCGCCTCCTGCCGCTGTGCAAGGGAAAGAAGTAGCTACTGGGCGTTAATAGCCGCTGCGGGCGCCCGCACCACCAGCACCTCGCACGGCGCTTTCTGCAGGACAGTGGTCAGCAAACCATCCGTCGCCGACACATCGCCCGATGTGATGCCGAGCACCAGCTGGCTGGCATGTTCCTGCTCGGCGGTCATCACGATTCCTCTGGCAAGGTCGCGGCATCGCTCCACCCGTTTCTCCACCCGCACCCGTGCCCGCTTCGCCATCGCTTCCAGCTGGTCCAGCGTGCGCTGGGCTATCTCCTCCTGCTCGGGCATGGGCGTGCTGAGCGCCAGCTTCTGAGGCACAACCAGGATGTATACGATATGCAGGATGGCGTGCTGGTCTTTGGTCATGTGCAGGGCGTGCTGGGCGGCGTACTCCGCGTTCATACCTTCCCACACAGGCAGGAGCACCACCTTCTCTGCGCTTCCCTCCGCACCTTCGTAGCTGCTGGGAAGACCCAGCGAAGCGCGCGCCTGACGCATCGTGCAGGCAACGGGCAACTGCGAGCGCACGCCCGGCACCCGACGAAGCACCTCCATCACGTGGTCGGGAATATCGCACAGCACAATGCGCGCACCGTGCCTCTGGATATACGCCTGGGCGTCGGCAAAGGTCTCTGCACCCTCTTCGGTGCACTCGGTGATGCCCGCACAGTTGATGATGATACCTGCCGGGTTGCGTTTCAGCAGAAGGTTCGCCGCAGCCTTAATCGTCTGCCAGTGATTTTTGGTCAGGGCGCCCAGCAGGTTCACCGTATCCTGACGCGCCTCAACGATCATGCCTCATCGCCTCTGCAATGCATCACTGCTATTTCATTATACGCAAGATTGTTAAGAGCATATTTCTTGCTCCTACGGCAGGGCAGGAGGCTGGAACCCTTTCAGCTCTTCCTCACTCTGCGGCACTTTCAGCCTGCCGTCCGCTATCATCTGGCGCAGAGTCTCTATCTTGTCCAGCACCTCTTTGGGCACAAGGTGTTTGGTGTACTGCATCGGGCTCAACCCCACACCGTTCTCCTTGATGCCCATGTCGCGCGTGCCCGGTTTGAACCTGCCCTCTGCCACCTCCTTGCAAACTTCAAAAACGGCGTTGTCCACGCTCTTGATCATGCTGGTCAGCACGAAACCGGGCTCAATGTAGTCCTGGTCCGAATCCACACCGATGGCGAAGTGTCCTTTGCCCATCTTCTTCGCCGCCTCGATGACTCCCAGTCCACACTGCCCGGAGGCATGATAGACGATGTCCGCGCCGCGTTCGAACTGCGATAGAGCCAGCTCCTTGCCCTTCGCGGTGTCGGTCCAGTTGCCCGTGTAGCCAACCAGCACCTTTGCCTTGGGGTTGGTGGTCATCACGCCCGCGCGGTAGCCTGACTCGAACTTCTTAATCAGCGGTATCTCCATTCCGCCCACAAACCCCACCGTTCCCGTTTTGGTCATCGCGCCTGCCAGCGCACCCACGAGGAACGAGCCTTCGTGCTCGCGGAACTTCAGCGATACGCAGTTGGGCAGGTCGGGCGCGTTGCCGTCCACAATCGCGAAGATGGTGTTTGGGAACTGAGGGGCGACCTTTTTCAGGGCGTCTTCCATCGCGAAGCCTACGGCGATAACCACATCGTACTTCTGCTGAGCCAGCAGGCGCAGGTTTTGCTCATAGTCGGGGAGCTTGACGGATTCCAGATAGCGCACCTCCGCGCCCAGCTCTTTTTCGGCACGCTGGAGTCCTCGCCATGCCGACTCATTGAACGAGCGATCACCGATTCCTGCGATATCCGTCACCATTGCCGCGCGAAGCCGCTTTGTCCCTGTCGGGGTGGTCTCTGCCGTAGGCGAGGACGGCTTTCTCGCGCAGGCAGTAAACAGTAACAGCACACTGAACGCAAGCAGTATCGAGTGAGTTCTCATCCTATTCGTCATCAGAGGTCTCCTCGTCATCGGATTTCTGTTCCTGAGTCTGATAGACGGGCTTCGTTCGGGCAATCAGCCGCTGTTGAACTTCCCTGCCCTTCGCGGTGCTGGTGACTGGCAGGTAGCTCACGTAACGGGCATCGGGAACGTCCTGCTGTCGCCAGTGCTCCAGCAGTCTGTTGCGCAGGTTCTGGGGTTCAAACCCCACGTACAGCACCTGGTACTGCGCGTCCCGGAAGCGGTATACCGCGGCGCAGGCAGGAGCCTGCCTCGCGCTCTGCTCGTTCCACTCAATGACGCCAGAGCTCCAGCGGGGGTCGCGCTGAAGTTCATAGTTAATCCAGCGGCGGAACATTCCCTTCAGCGACGCCCCGGATAGCGCCGCGATGTACTCGGCGCGGTCCATGATGTCCGGCGGCAGGCGCAATCCTACCACCAGCGCACGTCGTACAGGGGTCTGTTTGCTCTCCTCGTTCTCCATCGCTACTTGTGAATTGCCATCCTCTCGGTGTCTTCGTATGCCTCCAGCAACGCTTCGGTCAGTGTCGGATGGGCGTGGATGGTATGGGTCATTTCCTCAACCGTGCTTTCCAGCTGGATGGCGGTCACCGGCTCGCCAATCAGGTCGGTGGCGTGCGGTCCCACGATGTGCACGCCCAGAATCTCGCCGTAGCGTGCCTCGGAAACCACCTTCACCAGCCCTTCGCGCTCGTTCATCGCCATCGCTTTGCCCAGCCCACGAAAAGCGTATTTACCCACGCGCACGTCATATCCCTGCTCGCGCGCCTGCTTCTCGGTAAGACCGACCGATGCCACCTCGGGCACGGTGTACACACAGCTGGGCACTGCGCGATAGTTCATGCGCCGCTCCTGCCCCATCGCGTTGCTTGCCGCGACGATGCCCTCCATCGACGCCACATGCGCCAGCTGAATGCGCCCCGTCACATCCCCGATGGCGTAGATGCCCGGCACACTGGTCTCCATCTTGTCGTTGACAGCGATGCCTTTCTCGTGCGTCCTGACGTTCACCGTTTCCAGCCCCAGCCCGTCCAGCACCGCTCGCCTTCCTACAGCGACCAGCACCACCTGGCACTCAATGGTCTCCTCGCCTTTCTCGGTCTGCACCACCACCTGCTTCACGCCGTTCTTGGTGTGTTTGACCTCTTTCACGCGCGAGTTCAGCAGGAAGCGGATGCCCTGTCGCGTCAGGCTCCGCTGGAGCTCGGCGGCGATGTCGGCATCTTCGTTGGGCAATATCTGGGGCATAATCTCCACAACCGTTACTTTCGCGCCAAGCCCATTATAGATATAACCGAACTCACAGCCGATAGCACCTGCACCGATAATCACCATCTGCGCGGGCACTTCGGTGGCGGAAACGGCGTCATCGCTCGTCCAGATGCCCTCACCTTCCAGACCAGGCACGGGCAGTTTCACCGGCGCCGAGCCTGTGGCAATCAGAATAGTGCGCGTGCGGATGGTTTCGGTGGAGCCGTCGGGCAGGAGCACCTCCACGGTATGGTGTCCCGCGATACGCCCCGTTCCCTGAATGTGACGCACGCCGTTCTTTTTGAACAGACTGGCGATGCCGTTGCGCAGGGTGGAAACCACCTTATCCTTGTGCGCCATCAGTTTAGCGAAATCAATGCTGACCTCACCCGTGCTGATGCCAAACGCCTCAGCGTGCTTCACCTGCTGATAGCGTTCCACGCCAGCAATCATCGCCTTCGTAGGGATGCATCCCCAGTTCAAACAGCATCCGCCAAGATACTCCTTTTCGATGCAGACCACACGTCCCCCCAATTGCGCGGCGCGAATCGCGCCCACATATCCACCCGGTCCTGCACCGATAACGGTCACATCGACGTCGAACGATTCCGTGCGTGTCATCTGCGGTTGTTCCTCCGTCTGTGGCTGAATTCTGTCCATCTGTGCGGCGCGCTCAAGCAGCTGTACCGCTTGGGCAAGAGGGGGCGCAGTGCTGACAGGCGGCTCCATGACAATGGCATCCTGTGTGTTGGGTTGCGGCATCTCTCCTCCTCAAGATACAGCGTTTGACATGACTGAAGTGCCCGGGGCGGGACTCGAACCCGCACGCCTTACGGCCCGGGATTTTAAGTCCCGTGCGTCTACCGATTCCGCCACCCGGGCATACCCTTACAAAGTATAGCACGGCAGGATGGAGAAGGCAAGAGAGCGCAGGGTATTGGTTGCCGACTGGTGAAAATATGGGTTCAGGAAGAGCCTGGTCAAGGGGGGAGCCGATGGAGGCAACGGTCCACGTCACCACGATAGACTACCTCATCATTGTGGCGTACCTGCTGTTTGCCCTGGTGATGGGCGTTATTTTGGGGAAGCGGGCTTCCAAAAGCCTCGCGGAGTACTTTGCCGCCGGGCGAAGTCTGCCCTGGTGGCTGGCAGGCACAAGCATGGTAGCAACTACCTTCGCTGCCGATACGCCGCTGGCAGTGTCAGGGCTGGTGCGCACGCAGGGTGTGGCGGGCAACTGGTTCTGGTGGAACGGGGTGTTTGCCAACATGCTGGGTACGTTCCTGTTCGCGCCCCTGTGGCGGCGTAGCGGTGTGCTGACCGACCTCGAGTTCATCAAGATACGCTATGACGGTAAGGCGGCGGAGTTTCTGCGCGGTTTCCGAGTGCTGTATTCGTCGCTTATCTACAACTCCATCGTGATGGGCTGGGTGATTCTGGGCGCGTCCAAGATTGTGCAGGCGACTTTTGGCTGGGACCCATGGGTGACGCTGGGGGTCTTAATCGTTATCACCTTCATCTACACGCTGAGCGCAGGACTATGGGGAGTGGTCATCACCGACATTGTGCAGTTCATCCTGGCGGTCACCGGGGCGGTGTGGCTGGGTATCTCGTCTCTGCTGGCGGTTGGAGGGGGCACGTCGCTGGTGAGCCAGCTGGCGGAGCGCGGTTTGCTGGAACGGCTGGCTATCGTGCCCACGCCCGAGATGCGCGAGCTGTGGGTGGCGTTTCTGACCTACGTGCTCCTGCAGTGGTGGACGGTGGGGCGCCCTGACGGCGAAGGATACATTGCCCAGCGTATCCTTTCCACTCGCGACGAGCGTCATGCGACGCTGGCGTTTCTGTGGTTTGCCTTCGCGCACTACGTGATTCGCCCATGGTGGTGGCTGCTGGTAGGTCTGGCGTCTCTCATCCTGATCCCTGAAGCCATTCCTGCCGCCCGCGGTGGCGATGAGGCGGCGTATCCGATGCTGATGGGCAGGCTGTTGCCGGTGGGCGTGCTGGGCATCATGGTGGCATCCCTGCTGGCAGCGTTCATGAGCACGATGGATACGCAGATGAACTGGGCGGCGAGCTATCTGACCAATGACTTCTATCGCGCCTACATCCGCAGGGATGCTTCCGACAGACACTATGTGCTGATGGCAAGGGTTGCCACCACGGTCATACTGCTGCTGGGCGTGGGAGTATCGTTGATTACGCAGGAAATCAGCAAGGCGTGGATGCTTCTGGCTGGGCTGAACGCGGGCATCGGCACGGTGTCTGTGCTGAGGTGGCTGTGGTGGCGCGTGAACGCATGGAGCGAGCTGGGCGCGATGCTTACTGCCCTGGTGGCGAACACCGTGATCCACGTGCTGGGCTGGATGAAGATAGCGCCGTTCGCCATGCTGATCGAGAAAGAGGGCTTCCCCTATCGCCTGATGATTATCGTCGGCTTGACGCAGGTTGCCTGGTTAGCGTTTACTTTTCTGACCAGCCCGGTTTCCCGCGAGAGGCTGGTAGAGTTCTATCGGCGCGTGCGCCCGCCCGGCTGGTGGGGAAGCATCCCGCAGGAGGCTGGTGTCGTTCCCGTGCGCATGGGATGGGGCTGGCTTGCCGGCTGGGCAGGCGGTGCGTTCCTGATTTACGGTGGTCTGTTTGCGCTGGGTGGTCTGCTGCTGTGGCAGTCCAGCTGGCTGTGGGGTGGGCTGGCGGCGTTCGTGGTAGGCGTCATCGGCGTGCGCTATGGATTGCAGGCGACCTGGCGGCAGAGCGTAGAGGCAGCGGAAGTGCAGTGGCGGAGTTGAGGGTCAGCGGAGCGCTTTGCGCATCTGCTCGAAGGCTTCTGCAGGGGCGTCTCCGACCAGCACGACGTTGACATCACCATCGCGCCATGCCTCTACGTGGGCGGCGAGCGGAGCCAGCGATTTGACAAGCGGTCCGTTGGCTCGCAGGGGCTGGCGAGTCTGGAACAACACGAGAGAAGACGCCTCATCGCTGTAGTGCAGGCTCACCAGCGGGCGCGTTCCGACCATGCGTACTCGCACTTCTACCAGACGAAAGCCCTGAGGCAGCTCACGCGGTTGCCGGATGGGGAAAGGTATTAGCGGTTGTGCCTCTTTCACGCTGGTAAACACCTGCACAGGCGGTAGAACGTTTTGTTCGGTTACCCGTGCAGGAAAGCGCGGCGCAAATCGCTCTGGCGGAATGACCGCAGGCAGAGTAAGCCTGATGTATTCAGTGCGCATCCTTACCTCTCCTCGCGGGTTCAGTTCCTCCATACGCAGAATCACACCGTATTCACGGTCAATCCACCATCGACGCACCGGTTTGCCCTGCGGTGTTCGGGCTTCCAGCAGAACCGCTCGTCGCCCTGCAACAGGCTCAATCCCCTTGACCGTCAGCACAATCTCCCTGCGGCGCAGTCGCTCCATCAGCTCCCGTCGGCGGCGAAGGCTCAGCGGCTGGTCCGATGGCAGGACGCGCACCTGCTTCAGGCGGGGTAGATAGTGGAAGCGGCGAATGCCGTCGTCGATTAATACCTCTCCTCGCCGCGCAGCGGGCTGCAGGTACTCTACCCGATAGCGTATCCCTGCCCGCTGGATGTGTTCGCGTACCGCCGGCAGGGGCGTCGGCAGGAAAAACCGCGTTACCCTCACCCCTTCCAAAGCAACGGTACGCTCGGCGTTTTCCATGCGCTGGAGCCACTCGGCGGGCGCCTGCGCCCGGGCAATAGACCAGGAGAGGGAACACAGGGCTATCGCGAACAGAATACCTCTCATTGGAGCATCGGTTCCATCTTCAACGTTTTCATCTGCGCTTCCCGGGTAAGCATCTGCAGGGACGGGTCGCTGAAGCCGCTGGTGGAAGTTGCGCCCACGTATTCCTGCACGATTGCCTGAGCCAGAGTGGACTCGTCGGTGGATGGAGTAACAGGCATCGACTGGTGTGACACACTCCACCACAGGGCAATCGCAGAGACTGCCGCTGCGACTGCTGCAAATGACAGCCGCACTGCCGTCTGGACAACCCTGCGTCGGTACACAGCAGAGCGTGCGTGGTCGCGGATGCGCCGGCTGAGGTGGGCGGGAGCATGTTCGGGGGCTAACTGTGCCAGCGCCTGCTTCAGCTGGAGGTGCTCCTGCACCGTCCGAGCGCACGCCTCACAACTGGCGAGGTGTGCCTCCAGCTTCGCCATCATTTCGGGCGGGCACAAGCCGTCAACATACTCTACTATCGTCCTTTCCCATTCTCGACAGGCTTTCATCGTTCAATCCTCGTTCATATAGCTTGCCAGTGCTTCTCGCAGGCGGGCACGTGCATGAAACAGGCGCGATTTGACCGTGCCCACGGGAACACCCAGCACCTGGGCGACTTCTTCATAAGATAGCGATTCCAGGTCATGCAGAACCAGCGTCTGGCGCATCGCCGCCGGCAGGCTGTCAATGGCTCGATGGAGCACGGCGCTCAACTCTTCCTGTAACAACAGCCTCTCCGGCTCGTTCTGCGTGTCCGGCAGGTCAAGAACGCTTTCCTCTTCAGCGGTGGATTCGGCGTCGCGATGGCGCCACAGCGGAATCCAGCCTTTCTCGCGCTGTCGGCGGCGGATGGTGTCCCGGCACAGGTTCGTGGCGATGCGGAACAGCCACGTTTGCAGGGAGCTCTCCTCGCGGAACCCATGCAGTGACCCCAACGCCTTGAGAAACACTTCCTGCGTGATGTCTTCCGCATCGGTTTCGTTGTCGACCAGCCGCTTCACATACCGATAGATTTTGTGCTGATAGCGTTCCACAATTTCATCGAAGGCGGTCAGGTCGTTGCGTTTACACCGCGCTATCAGCGCGGCGTCAGCGTCGTTCAACGGCATCGCCCTCTCCAACCGGGATTCCCCCTCGCCGACTTTCCCTTCTGTGTATATTGACGCTCGGCTTGGGGAAAAGTTCACACGCCCTCTCCTCGCCTGGGAAGCACACTCTCAACAACTGGACTGTCGGGGTCGCTTGGCGGTTCGTCCCCAAGCTTGGGCGTAGATGATGCGTGGAGGGCGAGGCTCCCGCCGAGCCGTGTCGCCCTCTCCTCGTGGGAGAGGGTCGGGGTGAGGGCTTTCCTCCGCGCCTGCGGGAAGGTCAGAGGGCAACCACAAGGGTTGCCCCTACAAACGGTTCATCAGAAGGTGCGTCCTCCAGCAGGGAACCGTTTTACCAATCGTCGCGTTCGGGCAGGTCGGCATACAGAGGGGTAGACAGATACCGCTCGCCGGTGCTGGGGATGATGGTCACAATCAGTTTTCCTTCGTTTTCGGGGCGTTTCGCCACTTTCACCGCAGCATGTACCGCCGCGCCCGAGGAGATGCCGGCAAAGATGCCTTCCTCGCGGGCGAGACGTCGTGCCATCACAATAGCCTCTTCGTTCTCTACGGTGATAATCTCGTCTATCAGGTCCAGCCTCAGCACGTCAGGGATGAAACCTGCACCGATGCCCTGAATGAGGTGCGGACCGCGCGGCTTGCCCGACAGCACCGCAGACGCTGCGGGTTCAACGGCAATGGCTTTGAACGAGGGCTTGCGCGCTTTGATGACCTCCGCCACGCCGGTGATGGTACCGCCCGTACCGACGCCAGCCACCAGAATGTCCACCTGCCCGTCGGTATCGCGCCAGATTTCTTCGGCGGTGGTGCGCCGGTGAATCTCCGGGTTGGCGGGGTTTTTGAACTGCTGGGGCATGAAGTAGCGCTCGGGGTCGGTGGCGATAATCTCTTCTGCTTTTCGGATAGCGCCGGGCATTCCTTCGCTCCCTGGCGTAAGCACCAGCTTGGCGCCGAGCGCACGCAGGAGGCTCCGACGCTCTACCGACATCGTTTCGGGCATGACTAACATGCATTTATAGCCCTTCGCCGCGCACACGAACGCCAGAGCGATACCTGTGTTACCCGATGTCGGCTCGATAATAATGGTATCGGGCTTGATGCGTCCTTCGCGCTCCGCCGCCTCAATCATGGCGACCCCGATGCGGTCCTTCACGCTGGACAGGGGATTGAAAAACTCCAGCTTGGCAGCCACCACAGCCTTCGCGCCGTCTGTGACGCGATTCAGGCGAACCAAAGGCGTGTTGCCAATCAGTTTGGTGACATCTTCTGCGATGCGCATTCGTCAGGTTTCCTCCTAAAGATATGGTGCGATACTCTGGGCTTCGTCCAGCATCTTTTTCTGTTCCAGCAGATGCTGAATGTTGGTGGAATCCAGCAGACGCCAGATGGCTTCGGAAGTGCGCCTCTGGAAGTCGCGAATGCACTGGATGGTGGTGGTATCTGCGCTGTCTTTCACCAGCGCCTCCGACGGCTCGAAGGACTTGTTACCTGAGAAGGCACGTAGCACGTCGCCCACGGTGATTTGCGCTGGAGGCTTTGCCAGCTCGTAGCCGCCGCCGACGCCGCGGATACTGCGCACGATTCCCGCTCGTTTCAGCACCGCCAGAATCTGGTCCAGATAGGGACCGGGAATGTATTCCGCTTCGGCAATATCCCGACTCTGTACCGGCAGTCCGGGCGGTTGCTGTGCCAGGTACAGGATACTGCGCAGAGCATATTCCAGTTTTGCGCTGAACAGTGGCATGGTTTAATCCTGACTTGATTGATTATCATTTGTTATTTTATCGTATTCCTGATGGATTGTCAAGGGGTTGTCGAAAGTGATATAATTCGGGCGGAAACGGGAAGGAGGTGCACATAATGGCTGGACATTCCAAGTGGCATAATATCCGCCTGCGCAAGGGCAAGCAGGATGCGGAGCGAGGCAAACTGTTCACGCGCCTGGCACGCGAGATTATCGTGGCGGCAAGAGAAGGAGGCGGAAACCCCGACGCCAATCCTCGCCTGCGCATGGCAATTCAGAAGGCACGCGATGCCCACATGCCCCAGGAAAACATCAAGCGAGCCATCCAGCGAGGAACGGGCGAAATTGCCGGCGCCGCCTACGAAGAGGTGGTGTACGAGGGCTACGCGCCGGGCGGGGTGGCAGTGATGGTCGAGTGCCTCACCGATAACCGCAACCGCACGGTGTCGGATGTTCGCGCCGCGTTCTCCAAGTGTGGAGGCAGTCTGGGCGAGTCGGGATGTGTCAGCTGGATGTTCAAGCCTCGTGGGCTGATCCGCATCCCGAAGGAAGCGGGCGATGAGGAGACGGTGCTGGCTGCGGTGCTGGACGCGGGCGCCGATGATATGAGCACCGAAGAGGAGTTCTACGAGGTGTACACCGAGCCGGAGGGCCTGCACCGGGTGCGCGAGGCGCTGGAGCAAGCGGGACTGCCTATTGAGAACGCCGAGATTACCATGCTTCCCACCACCACCGTGCATGTGGAGGGCAAAGAGGCACAGCAGGTACTGCGACTGATGGAGATGCTGGACGAGCTGGATGACGTTCAGCAGGTGTACGCCAACTTCGACATCGCCGAGGAAGAGATCGAAAGCGCGGTGCGTTAGGAGCCTGCCATGTCCGCCCGGCTCGGGATAGCCTGCATTCTGTGGAGCATAGCGCTGATCGTGTCGTCGTGGGCGCAGACGCTCACGGTGGATGTGACGCCGGGCTTTGATGGCACGTGCCCCGCAGAGGGATGTTTTCCCGTCACAGTGTATATTCAGGGCGAACGCGCCAACGCTCCGCCCGTCGCAGGCGAGGTGGAGGTGGTCGCGAACTCGTGGGCAGGCAAAGGCGTCGCCAGCCGGTCGGTCACCCTGGGAGGTGGGCTGGTATCGCAGGCGGTAAGCGTGCTGATGTGCGTGCCGGGTGAGCCTTACGAGCTGACCGCTCGCCTGATTGTGCGCGGGCGTGTGCTGGCAACAAGCAAGCCAGTGTCGGTCAACATGGCGATGTACTTCCCTCTGCTGGTTGGGCTGGGTACGGAAAGCTCCGCGCTGGCGCACCTGCCCCAGCGTTCGCTGAATGTGGTGAGTGTGGATGGCAAGCTGGTATCGGTGGAGCAGTTACCCGGCGGTTACGAACCTCCTCCCGTTTCCCCTTTCTGGTCGCCGGGTGCGGCGAACAGGCGTCTTTTCATCGGGCGGGTGCGCAACAGCCTGCCCCCCGACAGTGCGCTGGCGTATCGGGGAGTGGCGGCGGTATCGCTGGACGACCGCGCATGGGATACTCTGACCGAGCGCCAGCAAAACGCGCTGACCGGGTATGTGCTGTCGGGAGGGTTGCTGGTGGTGCACGGGGTGGATATCAACCGCCTGCAGACGCTGTTTCCTTCGGGGCTTTTGCCGGCGGAACCGCTGGGCTTATCGCGGGTGCCGGCAGATGCGCTGGCAAGCTGGATCCCCTCCCTGCGCGGTTCGTCGGCGGAGGTGGACGTGGTGCGCTCGCGGGCGCTGGGCGGCGCCAGGGTGCTGTTGAAGTCCGGTGATATATCGCTTGTGGTGGCGATGCAGAAAGGGCTGGGGCAGGTAGTGTTTCTGGCGTTTGACCCGGGCCAGCCCCCCTTTGCCAACAGCGAAGCGGCGCACTCCCTGTGGAAGGCTCTGCTGAAGCTGCACACCAACCGTTTTGTGCCTCCAACCTCCCTCTTTCCCGATGAGCAGATAGGGATGTGGTCACCGGTACAGTCCAGCCGCGACTACTATTCCAGCATCGTGCGTGCGTTGGTGGAAGCGGTGGCATCCAGACCGGTGCCGCTGGGATGGTTGGTGACCTATCTGGGGGTGTACATTCTGATATTGATCCCGCTGAACTATCTGGTGCTTCGCAAGATGGACCGATTGCAGTGGTCGTGGTTCACGCTTCCCGTGCTGGCGGTGCTGGCATCGGCTGGAGGCTACGTGATGGCAGCGCAGGTGCAGACGAGTTCGCATCAGCTTCGCTGGTGGACGGCACTGTACACGCAATCGGGTTCACCGCTGGCAACAGTGGAGAGCGACTGGGTGCTTTACAGCGCACATACTCAGCGATACCGTCTGCAAGCGCGGGTGAACGGCACCATCATCGAGAACTCGCCGCGTGACCTGCAGGCGGAGCGCGCAGCGGCGATACCTCAAGATGAGCCGGCGGACCTGCGCGATGTGCCGATACCGCTGTGGTCGGCGCGAAGCTTTCATCTGAGCGGGCTTGCCTCCCTGCAGGGAACGGTTAGCGTGAGCGCCCAGCGCAGGGGAAACCAATTGCAGGTGACCGTTCGCAACGGCACGCCCTACTCGCTGAAAAACCTGCGGGTCGTGACCTCATGGGGAAGCATCCCCACTCGCGAAGCGTGTCCTCCCGGCGCATCCAGAAGGTTTCGTGTGTCCCTGTTAGGTCTTGAGCGTTTGCCTTCCCTGCCAGACTATACAGGGTACTATCGTTATCCTTATGCTCCGCAGACGCCCTCTGAGCGCCCTGACAGAGACTGGCGCGAGCAGGCAATGGGCTGGTGGCTGGGGCTATTACATCTGCGACTGAATCCGTCGCTGGCAACGAACGCACCGTACAGCTATCCACCCGGAGTGCGTCAATCCAGACCTCCCGCCCGGTCAAACCATGCCGAGATTCGCACAGCGGTGCTTGCTGCGGAGATAGAAGGCTTCCCTCAGCCAGCGGAGGTAACTCCCCTGCCCTACTCTTCGGCACAGCAGGTGACCATGTTAGCGGTTGCATTTGATATACAGGGAGGCGCGAAATGACGGGATGGCGGGAAAATCCACTGATCCAGCGTGAACTGCATTATCGCCTGCGCCCACAGCCGTCACAGCGACTGATTATCCTGGTCGTGGTGGTGCTGTGCTCACTCGCCATCCTGTTGTTTTACTGGGCGGCGCTGGAGAATATTCAGGGACCCGAGAGTTTTCGGGATTTGCTCACCGTAACGCTGATTATCGAGATGGTGCTGGTGGTGGCGGGTGCGCCCGCTGTTACCGCCAACGCTATCTCTAAAGAGCGCGAACAGCGAACCTGGGACCTGCTGACGATTACCCTGTTGCGCCCGAAGGAGATAGTCCTTGGCAAACTGCTGGGCAGAGTGTTGCCGTTTCTCGCGTTGCTCGCGCTGGGCGTGCCGATGGTAATCCTGTGCGTGCTGGGCAACCCCGCTCTGTGGTTGAGTGCTGTGCTGGGCATGTTAAGCGTGCTGGCAACGCTGGCGCTGTACAGCGCAGGCGGTCTGGCGGCGTCCTGCTTCAGCCGAAAGACGGTCACCGCTACCGCGCTGGCTTACCTGTTTGCGGGCGCATGGGTGTTCGGCACGCTGATCCTGTGGGGGCTGACCAGCCTGTTGCTCCCTGGCATCAGCGATAGGGAAGCCACCGTCTGGCTAACGGTGAACCCTTTTGCCGTACTGGAGCCTATCATTGAAAAGTTTAGCCCGCGGAGCGGCTACCACCCTACTTCCCCTGACATGCTGTATACCCTGAGCCCGTGGATGCTGTTGACTGTCTACAGCGTGTTGACAGTGGTGCTGGTGTGGGTTCTGATTGCTACCTACCGCCAGTGGGCGTACCGATAGCCATGCTTTGTCCCTTTTGTTAAAGGATTGTAAAAGGAGTGCAAGTAGCTCCCGGCGAATGCACACATAACCACGCTCATGGAGGTTGGTATGCGATTCGCCGTTGTTTCTGCACTCGTTCTTTGCCTGCTCTCGCTGGCGGTGGGAGCGCCGCAGAGAGTTGACCGCTTCATGCTGAAGGCGCCCGCTGGAGAGCGCACCGCTCGCATTGATCCATCTGGCACGACCATCCTGCCAAACGGACGCCTGCTGACGCCACTCGGCAAACAGATTCGTGTCGCGCCGCATCCCTATGGCATGACCATCAGCCGCGATGGCAAAGTACTGGTGACGGTGAACGGAGGAGTTGCCCCGTTCTCGCTAACGATTATCCGTAACCCCGATAGCGACGCCCCTGAGGTGAGGCAGATACCGCCCTCCGTGAACACCGACAAGGACATCCTGCCGGCAACCTTCATCGGCGCGGCGGTAGATAACGCGCGTGACCTGCTGTACGCCTCCGGCGGCAACGAGGGTACTGTGGTCATCTTCCGCTTGAGCACCGGCGAGCTTCTGCATCGCATCAGCCTGAGCACCGAGCAATATCCCGATGCCTTTACCACCGACATCGCCCTGTCGCCCGATGGGCGCTGGCTGTACGTTCTGGACCTGGCAAACTATCGGCTGGCACTGATCGACACCCGCAGCCGGCAGGTGGTGTCATCGGTTGGAGTAGGGCGCAACCCGTTTGCCCTCGCACTGACGGCAGACGGTGAGCGCGTGTATGTGGCGAACATGGGCACGTTTCAGTATTCGCTCATTGAAACCCGCCCCGGCGACGACCCGCGGGGCATCCCGTTCCCACCGTTTGGCTATCCCTCGCGCGAGGCGCGTGAAGGCACGGTCGTGGATGGGCGACGTGTGCCTGGGCTGGGCGACCCCAACGTGCCGGAGGCGTGTTCGGTGTGGGGCGTGGACGTTTCCGACCCGCGTGCGCCGCGCGTGGTGGTGCAGATTAAAACCGGCTTGCCCGTCGGACAGGCAATTGGCGGCAGCAGTCCCGCTGGGCTGGCGGTGTCGGCGGATACACTGTACGTCAGCAACTCCACCAACGACACGGTGGAGGCTTACGACATCCGTACGCACAGACGCAAATGGCGCACCCTGTTGACTCCCGTGGCGTTTCTCCGGCATCTGCGGGGCGTCACACCGTTTGGGCTTGCGCTTTCGCCCGACGGCAGGCGGCTGTATGTGGCGGAGTCGGGCATCAACGCGGTAGGAGTGCTGGACGCGCGTACAGGCAAAGTGCTCGGACACATCCCCGTCGGCTGGTATCCTGCGCGTGTGTGCGTGTCGCCCGACGGCAGGCGACTGTATGTGTCTAACGCCAAAGGTTTCGGTGCGGGACCCAACGGCGGCGCCAATTTCACCCCCGGTCCCGAAGGGCGCAGTATCGGTAGACTGATGAAGGGAACGGTTTCGCTGATGGACGTGCCTTCCGATAGAGACCTGCCTGCGCTTACTCAGAAGGTGATTGCCAACAACGGGCTGGTTCCGGTGAAGGTCTCGCGCCCGAGGGGGCATCCTGTGCCTGCGGTGGCGGGCGTGCCGTCGGATAAGATACGCTACGTAGTGTTCATTGCGAAGGAGAACCGCACCTTTGACGAGGTGTTTGGCGACCTGCCGGGCGTTAACGGCGACCCCACGCTGGCGCGCTTCGGCGTGAACCGCAAGGTAGGAGAGCACGAAGGTGTGAACGTAATGCCCAATCACCGCGCTCTGGCACAGCGTTTCGCCATCAGCGATAACTTCTACGTGGATAGCGACCACTCAGCGGATGGACACCGGTGGCTGGTAGGCGTCTACCCCAATCACTGGGTAGAAACCATTACCTCCGCGGGCTACGGCGGGGGTGCACAGTTCCGACGAAGTAAAGCGCCAGGCAGGCTGGCGTTCTTCGAGTCCAACTCTGCACTGACCCCCGAAGACTATCTGGAGCACGGCTCGATGTGGGAACATCTGCACCGTAACGGGGTGACCTTCCGAAACTATGGTGAAGGTTTCGAGTTTGCCGGCATCTCGGAAGATGAGGATACCAAACCCACCGGCGCGCGCCTGCCGGTGAACATTCCCATGCCGATGGTGCTGTTCCAGAACACCTGTCGCGAATATCCCGAGTACAACACGAACATCCCCGACCAGTATCGCGCCGACCAGTTCCTGAAGGAGTTTCGCGAGAAGTTCCTGTCGGGCAGGGAGCCGCTACCGCGCTTCCTGTATATCTATCTGCCGAACGACCACGGCGCCGGCGTGCGTCCCCAGAAGGGCTATCCCTATCTGGAGTCATACATGGCGGACAACGACCTTGCCTTAGGCAGGGTGATAGAGGCGCTGTCGCACAGCCCGTGGTGGAAGGAGATGGCAATCTTCATCACCGAGGACGACGCCCAGAGCGGGATAGACCACGTAGATGCCCATCGGAGCCTGCTGATTGTGGTCAGCCCGTGGGTAAAGCGGGGATACGTCTCGCACCAGCAGAGCAGTATCGCCAGCATCATGAAGACGATGTACCTGATTCTGGGCATCCCGTACCTGAATCTCTATGACGCCGCGGCGAGCGACCTGGCGGACATGTTCACCACCGAGCCAGACTTTACGCCTTATCGATGCCTGCCGGTGGACATCCGCATCTTTGACCCCGAAAAGGTCAAGGACCCCAACGACCCGGACTACCGCAAGGCGCGGCTGGAACCCTCGCCTGCGCTGGATACGCTGGACGAGGCTATTCGCCAGCAGGAGGAGTGGGAACGGGCGCAGGGCAATTAGATCTCTTCGGGTTCTATGCCCATTTCGCGCAGGCGCTGGGCAAGGCGTTGCGCCCTCTCTTCGGCTTCCTGTGCACGCTGTTCCGCCTGCAGGGCACGCTGTTCTGCCTGTAGAGCTCGCTGTTCTGCCTGCTCTGCGCGCCGGCGCAGCTCGACATAAGGTACAAAACGCTCCCCATCAGGGCGATACAGCACCAGCGCGTCGCCTTCCACCGGATACCACAATAGGTCCGCCGCCACGAACACGTCCTCGCGGTCGGCAAACAGGGCGCACAGGTTGTCGTAAAAGAGAAAGGTGTATTCCAGTTGCTTGGCATTGTCTGCTATAGGCTGTCCGTCTGACTCAGGGTATACAATTCTGGTGGGGGGTTGTTCTGCTGACATGTTGCTTCTCCGTGTCACCTGTCTGTTATGTGCCCAGCCCCTCCCCTGCGAAGGAAGAGCCACTATCAATCTCCGCGGGGAAGGGGTTGGGGTGGGAGGCTAATCCAGCATTTACTCTACGGTTCAATCTTCGTGCCCAGCACCTGCAGGAACTTCGCCAGCCATTCGGGATGTGCGGGCCAGGCGGGTGCAGTGACCAGATTGCCGTCTACCACCGCTTTGTCCACCGGGATGTCCACATACTCACCGCCGGCGGCGTTGACTTCGGGACCGACCGCAGGATAAGCCGAGACTTTCTTGCCCTTCAGTGCGCCCGCCGCGGCCAGCAGCTGTGCGCCATGACATATCGCCGCGATGGGTTTGCCCGTCTCCGCGAAGTGTTTGACCATGTTGATTACGCGCGGGTTGAGGCGGATGTACTCGGGGGCGCGCCCGCCCGGAATGACCAGCGCGTCATACTCCTCTGCTTTCACGTCGTCGAAGGTGTAGTTGAGCGTGAAGTTATGTCCGGGCTTCTCGCTGTAGGTCTGGTCGCCTTCGAAGTCGTGCACTGCCGTGCGCACCTTATCGCCTGCCTTCTTGCCCGGGCAGACCGCGTGCACGTGATGCCCCACCATCAGCAGAGCCTGAAACGGCACCATGACCTCATAGTCTTCCACGAAGTCGCCAACCAGCATGAGAATGCGTTTCGCTGCCATCGCAAGCACCCTCCTTCGAGTATTTTGTACCTCTTATTATAGCGCAGATAGGAAGATGGGAGACAGGGGCTTCACTTCGAGACATCTCTGTAACTGAAAGCGGTGGGCTCAGGTCTTTGGAGTGCTGAAGCTTGCTTCAGCAAATCCACACCTGCGGAGGAGGCAACCTTTGGAGTGCTGAAGATTGCTTCAGCAACTCTACATCTGCGGAGGAGACATCCCTGCAACTGAAAGTTGCGGGCTACCCATGACGAAGCCTCCTTCGGAGGCTGACCTTTTTGACGCTTGCTTCAGCAACTCCGAACCTGCGTCAGCAGGTTTTGCTTTGTGTAGCCTGCGATTTCTAATCGCAAGGTTGTAATCTTTGGTCGCTGAAGCATGGCTTCAGCACTCCACGTTAGCCTGCGTCAGCAGGTTCGGTTCTGTGTTGCCTGCGAGTTCCAATCGCAAGGCCGTCGCAAAAACATTTCGGGAGGTTGACGTAGCCCGTTCAAACAGGCTATATTAAAGCGTGTGAAGCACGCAGGATGAGGGAGACCATGAACCAAGAGCAACACAAAGCGATACTGGAAATCCTGGAACAGGATGCTCGCACCACGCCCGAACAGATAGCCGCAATGCTGGGACTGGAGGTGGAACAGGTCAAGCAAGCCATCCACCAGCTCGAGTCGGCAGGAATCATCCGACGATACAAAACGGTGATTGATTGGGACCGTTTTGGCGAGGAGAGGGTGTTCGCGTTTATCGACGTGAAAGTCAGCCCTGCCCGTGAGGTGGGCTTCGACGACGTGGCGGAACGCATCTACCGCTTCCCGCAGGTCCACGCAGTGTATCTGGTATCTGGTGACCATGATTTGCGCGTTATCGTCAGCGGACGCACCATGAAAGAGATAGCGGCGTTCGTGGCAGAGCGTCTGGCGCCTCTGGACAGGGTGCAGGCGACCTACACGCAGTTTGTGCTGAAACGCTACAAGGAGGACGGTGAGGTTTACGCCGAAACCGAACCTGACCGCAGGCTGGTGATGACGCCATGAAGCCGCTGTCTCGCACAGTCGGTGCGGTGCCGCCCTCGGGCATTCGCCGGTTCTTCGACGTGGCGGCGCAGATGGAGGACTGTATCTCCTTAGGAGTGGGAGAGCCGGATTTCGTCACGCCGTGGCACATCCGTGAGGCGGCAATCTGGGCGATTGAGAAGGGCTTTACCACCTACACCTCCAACTACGGGCTGTTTACCCTGCGCCAGCGTATCTCTGCCCATCTGAAACGCCGCTACGGAGTGGAGTACTCGCCCGAGGACGAGATGCTGATTACCATCGGCGTCAGCGAGGGGCTGGACATCGCCATGCGCGCCCTGCTGAATCCGGGCGACGAGGTCATCTTCTTTGAACCGAGCTATGTTTCGTATCCGCCCTGCGTGATGTTCGCCGGCGGCACGCCGGTGCCGGTGCCCACCGACTACCGGCAGGGGTTTCAGCCCGATGTGGACCGCCTGCGCGACGCTATTACCCCGCGCACGAAGGCAATCCTGCTTTGCTACCCCAACAACCCGACGGGCACGGTGGCTTCGCATGAGGTGCTGAAGGAGATTGTCAGGCTGGCGGTGGAGCACGACCTGTACCTCGTCAGCGACGAAATCTACGACCGGCTGGTGTACGACGTCGAACACACCTGCGTGGCTTCCCTGCCAGGCGCCCGGGAGCGCACCATTCTGCTGGGCGGCTTCTCCAAATCGTATGCGATGACCGGCTGGCGCATCGGTTACGCCTGCGCTCCGGCGCAGATTATCGAGATGATGATTAAGGTGCACCAGTACACGATGCTGTGCGCTCCGATTGCCGCGCAGAAGGCAGCAGAAGAGGCTCTGGAGCATGGCGAAGCGGAGGTAGAGCGAATGCGCCGGGAGTACGACCGACGCCGGCGGCTGATTGTGGAGCGACTGAACGAAATCGGGCTGGAGTGCCTGCCGCCGCAGGGAGCGTTCTACGTGTTTCCGTCCATCCGATGCACCGGTTTGCGCTCGGAGGACTTCACCGAGCAGTTGCTCTGGGAGGAACGCGTGGCGGTGGTGCCGGGCAACGTCTTCGGCAGCAGCGGGGAAGGACACGTGCGGTTGTCTTACGCGACCTCCCTGCCGAGGATCGAGGAGGCACTGCATCGCATCGAGCGGTTCGTCCGCAAACGGAGAGGATAAGGTATCAGGAGGCACAGATGTTCCTTAACAGACGACAGGTAACCATCGCACTCTGCGTTCTCATGGCACTGGGCATGGTTGCGCGCGCCGACCGGGTGGTTCTATCTCCATCCGCCTACAACCTGCCGCCCGGCAGCGCAAAGCTGGAAATCGCCCGACGTGAAAGCAAAGGAGGCTTAACCCAGTACTGGCTGAATCTGGGGCTGGTTGGCGGGATTGAGATAGAGGGGCTACGCCTGGAAACCCCGTCGCGATATGTGGATACCTTCAGCCTGCAATACAACATCCTGCCCGACATCGGCTTTACTCCGGCGATATCGGCTGGTATACGGGACATCGCCGATAAAACCGCCGAGGGGCGCGCGCTTTACGTGGCGGTTGGATATCGCCTTCCCTACATGCCTCCCAACCCATTCATCGACGAGATGTATCTGTTCGGCGGCGTTGGAGTGGGAGGCATCAAAGGGGCGTTTGTGGGAGCGGAGGTGCGTACGCCGTACCATATTTTGCTCAGCGCAGAGTACGATAGCCGGGTCTGGAACGCCGCTGTGTCCTGGGAGCCAGTGCCCCTGCTCCGCCTGCGCCTGTACAGCCTGGACGGCGAGACCTTCTACGGCGCATCGCTGGCGGTGAGTTTTTGATGGTCTGTTCAGCTTTGCATGTCACCATGACTGTTGATTGTTGTCATTCTGAGGGGCGAAGGGTCTCGTTGTATTGTTACCCTGAACGCAGTGAAGGGTTTCATTGTACCTGTTGCCCTGAGCACCAGCGAGAGGACTCCAAAGCGAGCTGCTTCGCTGACGCTCAACATGACAGTTGTGTTGCCTGCGATTTCCAATCGCAAGGGCAGAGTAACAGGGGTGAGAAGGCAACCCTGCAACTGGAAGTTGCGGGCTACCCATGACAAAGCCTCCTGCGGAGGCTGACTTTTGGAGTGCTGAAGA